>NZ_CP113910.1:6058809-6688214 GCF_024701375.2 Streptomyces sp. KMM 9044
GCCGAACTGCCCCAGGAACGTACTCCCCCGCGGGACGACCGGGCCCGCCTCTCCGAGGCGTGGCGCGCGGAGCTGGACGAGCGCATTGAACAGCTCAACCGGCTGCGCGACCGCCTCACCGACTGCATCGGCTGCGGCTGCCTGTCGCTCGACTCCTGTGTCCTGTCCAACCCGGACGACGTCTTCGGCGGCCGTCTGACGGGCTCACGGCTGCTCGCCGGGAAACGTCCCGCCGGGCCGGGCGCCCCACAGGCCGGTGCCGGCACCGCGTGACAGCCATCACGTGACGGTGGGGGCACGGCATCCCCGGCGCACCCCCACACCTCTCAGGCCGACACCAGCAGCTTCGACCGTCTGGCGTCCGCCAGCGCCTCGGTCGTCAGAACAGGACGCGGCACCAGGATTCCGCAGTCCGCGCAGACCGGTCCCGCCGACGGCTCGTGGTCCAGGTCGTACCGCCACCTGAGCCGTTCCCCCCGGCACACGGGGCAGGCGTCACCCGGTTCGCGCTCCAGCGCGGCGATCAACCGCCGCAGCACCTCGGCCAGCGGTTCCCGCGGATGCACCCGCGGGTCGTCGCACCAGGCCACGCCGAAACCGCCCCAGGTCAGCCGGTGCCAGTCGTCCACACTGCCCGGCCTGCGCAGGCCGCCGTGCTTCTCCTTCCTGCGGCGCTCGGCGAACTCCCCCTCGTAGCCCAGCCAGACCGCGCGGGCCTCCTCCAACTCGTCCAGTGCGGCCACGAGCCGCGCCGGGTCGACGGAGCGGTCCTCGGGGTCGAATCCGGCACGCGCGCACAGATGGTCCCAGGTCGCCCTGTGCCCGTACGGAGCGAACCGCTCAAGGCACTTGCGCAGCGAATAGCGCCGCAGTGCCAGATCGGACCGCGGATCCCGGACCTGTCTCGCCAGACTTCGGAAACCGGCCATCGTCGTGCACCTCCGTCACACCTGCACCTGTAATCCGGTCACTTCGGCGTCGTCGAACGGACGTCGTCGAGTAGACGTATCGACAAGCGAATCGGCTCCATCCCTCTTTCCGCGGCCTTCCCCGGCCGGTCGCGCGGAGCCGTGGGCCAACTCCCGTGCCCCGTGCCTCAGCCGTGGTCCCCCACGGCGTCCCCGTGGTCCGTTCCATGGTCATGTCCGTGGCCGCCTCCCTCGCCGCCCCGGCCCTCGGCGGCTGTCCAGGCGGTTGCCCGGGCAGCCCGCTCCCCTGCGCGGCGGGAACGTCCCGACAGTCCGGTTCCCGTCGGGGGGGAGCCCCGTGCCGCGGCGTACCGCGCGCACCACCCCGACAGACAGAGAACTCTCCACGGCCTCCACGGGTTCCTGAAGACCGCGGCGTTATGCGTGCCGATCGCGCCCCTGAACACCCCGCGGTCTGCGAGGAACCCCGCGGGGGCGGTGTCCGCGCAGGTGGCAGCGGTGGAACATCGGCACACACCGCCGCCCGAGGCGGGCTCAGCGGTAGAGCAGGTACTCCCGTCGCGTGCGCCGGAACGCCGCCAGGCCCTCCCGCCAGCCGGCCACCACCTCGTCCGTGTCCGCGCCCGCGTCGATCATCGTGCGCACCCGCTCGGAGCCGGTGAGCTGGTCGATCCAGTGATCCGGGCGCCAGGCGAACCCGCTCCACGCCCGCTTCGCGCTCACCAGCAGGCCCACCCCGGTACGCACCGGATCGAACGCCTCCCGGTCGTGCACATGGAGCTGCACACCCCCGACCGTCCTCCCCCGGAACTTGGAGAACGTCGGCGCGAAGTACGCCTCACGGAAGCGCACGCCCGCCAGATCCAGCCCGTTCGCCCCGGCCGCCCAGCGCCCGTCGATCCCCTCCGCGCCCAGGAGCTCGAACGGCCGGGTCGTCCCGCGCCCCTCGGACAGGTTGGTGCCCTCGAACAGGCACGTCCCCGCGTACACCAGGGCCGTCTCGGGCGTCGGCATGTTGGGGCTGGGCGGTACCCAGGGCAGTCCTGAGGCGTCGTAGAAGTCGGACCGCCGCCAGCCCGACATCCGTACCGTCTCCAGGCGCACCGGCTCGGTCAGGAACTCGCCGTTGAACAGCCGAGCCAGCTCCGCCACCGTCATCCCGTGCGCCTGCGCGATCGGCTGCCGCCCGACGAACGTCGCGAACTCCGGGTGCAGCACGGGCCCCAGGGCGGCCCGCCCGGTCACCGGGTTCGGCCGGTCGAGGACCACGAACCGCCTGCCCGCGAGCTGCGCCGCCTCCATGCAGTCGTACAGCGTCCAGATGTACGTGTAGAAGCGGGCGCCCGCGTCCTGGATGTCGAAGACGACCGTGTCGACGCCCGACGCGGTGAAGACGTCGGCGAGCGGCCTGCCGCTCTTCAGATACGTGTCGTAGACGGGCAGCCCGGTCGCCGGGTCGTTGTAGCGGCCCTCCGAGCCGCCCGCCTGCGCGGTGCCCCGGAAGCCGTGTTCGGGGCCGAACACGGCGGTCAGGTCCACGCGGTCGTCGGCGTGCATGACGTCGACGATGTGCCGCACGTCCCGGGTGATGCCCGTCGGGTTGGTGACCACACCGACGCGCTCCCCGTCGAGCGGCGCGTACCCGTCCGCCAAGAGCTGCTCGAAGCCGGTGCGCAGGCCGCGCCCTTTGCCCGCCGGGGCCGCCGGACCGGATCCCGCGGGCCCTTCGGCCTGTCCCCGGGAGGCCGCCGCGGCGGCAGTCGCGAGGGTGGCTGCGGTGGTGGCGAGCAGGCTCCGTCTGGACAGTCTCATACCGTGACCTCCGCGATCGCTCCCGATGTCATGTTCACGCACGGTAACGCGCGTGAACCGTCCGGGGAACGAGCCGGGCCGCCGCCGTTCGGCTCTTCCCTTTCCCTTCCACCCGACATACCGACCGGTTAGTCTGGCGCGGTGCGTCGCGTCGCACGACGACGCGCCGAGCGATCGGGACGGCTGGTGGCCCTGCGGTCACGTGGCCGAGGAGCAACCGGGCAGCCGCGCCGAAGGAGCCGATGATGGAAGCCGTACAGGGTGCGAAGGTGGTCGTCACGGGAGCCGGAGGCGGCATCGGGGCGGCACTCGCCCGCCGCTTCGCCGGCCGGGGGGCCCAGGTCGTCGTCAACGACCTGGACGCCGACCGCGCCAAGGCCGTCGCCGACGAGATCGGCGGCATCGCGCTCCCGGGCGACGCCTCGTCCGTCGTCCCCGACGCCCGGGACGCGCTCGGCGGCACGATCGACGTCTACTGCGCCAACGCCGGCGTCGGCCGCGACGGCGGGGGACCCGGCGACCCGCTCGACGAGCAGGGCTGGGCACTCTCCTGGGACGTCAACGTCATGGCCCACGTCCGCGCGGCGCACACGCTGCTCCCGGACTGGCTGGAGCGCGGCAGCGGCCGCTTCGTCTCCACCGTCTCCGCCGCCGGACTGCTCACCATGATCGGCACGGCCCCCTACAGCGTCACCAAGCACGGTGCCTATGCCTTCGCAGAGTGGCTGTCGCTGACGTACCGTCACCGTGGAGTGAAAGTCCACGCGATCTGCCCGCAGGGCGTGCGCACCGACATGCTCACCGCCAGCGGCAGCGCGGGCGACCTGGTCCTCGGGCCGACCGCGATCGAGCCGGACGACGTGGCCGACGCCCTGTTCCACGGTATCGACGAGGACCGCTTCCTGATCCTGCCGCACCCCGAGGTCGCGGAGTACTACCGGGCCCGCGCCGCCGACCCGGAACGCTGGCTCGGCGGAATGAACCGCATCCAGCGGCACTGGGAGTCCACCAGGTGATGCCGGACGACACCAGGTGACGCCGGTGCGCGGGAGGCCCCGCGTACCGCGATGCGGTCCTGCCCGGCGCGCCGGGGCCGAGGGATGGGAAGATCCCCGTCGGGGACGGACCGGGTCCCCGGGCCGACTGCGAGCGGCAATACCAGCAGTGTGTGACGACGACCGGCAGTGACACGGAAGGCAGGTGGCGGAAGTGCCCAGGACGACGGACGGCGACGGGCCCCCGGTGCCGCAGCGGCTCCTGGCCGCCGCCACCCGGCTCTTCGCCGAGCAGGGATACGACCGTACTTCGGTACAGGAGATCGTCGAGGTGGCCGGAGTCACCAAGGGCGCGCTCTACCACTACTTCGGCTCCAAGGACGACCTGCTGCACGAGATCTACGCACGCGTGCTGCGCGTCCAGCAGGAGCGTCTGGACGCCTACGCGAACGCCGACGAGCCGGTCGACAAGCGCCTGCGGGGCGCGGCGGCGGACGTCGTGGTCACGACGATCGAGAACCTCGACGACGCGTCGATCTTCTTCCGCTCCATGCACCACCTGAGCCCGGAGAAGAACAAGCAGGTACGGGCCGAGCGCCGCCGCTACCACGAGCGCTTCCGCGCGCTGGTGGAGGAGGGCCAGGCGGCCGGCGTGTTCTCCACGGCCACCCCGGCCGACCTGGTGGTGGACTACCACTTCGGCTCGGTCCACCACCTGTCGACCTGGTACCGCCCCGACGGCCCCCTCACCCCGCAGCAGGTCGCCGACCACCTCGCCGACCTGCTGCTGCGCGCCCTGCGCCCCTGAGGCGCAGCAGGGCCCACCGGGGCCGGTGGGCCCCGGGTCCGCACCTCCTACCGGTACTTCTTGATCTCCCGCCGTGCCAGCGACCGCTGGTGCACCTCGTCCGGGCCGTCGGCGATCATCAGGGTCCGCGCGGCGGCGTACAGCTCGGCCAGCGGGTGGTCCTGACTGACCCCGCCCGCTCCGTACAGCTGGATGGCCCGGTCGAGGATGCCGACGACCGTGCGCGGAGTGGCGATCTTGATGGACTGGATCTCGGTGTGCGAGCCCCGGTTGCCGACGGTGTCCATCATCCAGGCCGTCTTCAGTACCAGCAGGCGCACCTGTTCGACGGCGACCCGCGCGTCCGCGATCCAGTTCTGCACGACACCCTGCTGGGCCAGCGACTTGCCGAAGGCCTCACGGGACACGGCCCGCCTGCACATCAGCTCGATCGCCCGCTCGGCCATGCCGATCAGCCGCATGCAGTGGTGGATCCGGCCGGGACCGAGCCGTGCCTGGGCGATGGCGAAGCCGCCGCCCTCCTCGCCGATCAGGTTCGGCACCGGCACGCGCGCCTGGTCGAAGACCACCTCGGCATGGCCGCCGTGGTAGTGGTCCTCGTAGCCGAACACCTGCATGGCACGCTTGATCGTGACGCCCGGGGTGTCGCGCGGCACCAGGAGCATGGACTGCTGACGCCGGATGTCCGCCCCGTCGGGGTCGGTCTTGCCCATCACGATGAAGATCCTGCAGTCCGGGTGCATCGCCCCGGAGATGTACCACTTGCGGCCGGTGACGACGTACTCGTCGCCGTCCCGCTCGATGCGCGTGGTGATGTTGGTGGCGTCGGAGGACGCCACGTCCGGCTCGGTCATCGCGAACGCCGAGCGGATCCCACCGGCCAGCAGCGGCTCCAGCCACTGCTTCTTCTGCTGTTCGTCGCCGAACTGCGCCAGCACCTCCATGTTGCCGGTGTCGGGCGCCGCGCAGTTCGTCGCCGTGGGCGCCAGCTGCGGGGAGCGGCCCATGATCTCGGCGAGTGGCGCGTACTGGAGGTTGGTGAGCCCGGCACCGTACGCGGAGTCGGGCAGGAACAGGTTCCACAGGCCCTGCCTGCGCGCCTCGGCCTTGAGCTCCTCCACCACGGGGGTGTTCGCCCACGGCGAGTCCAGCGCGGCGCGCTGCTCGTCGGCGATGTGCTCGGCGGGGAGGACGTGCTCGTCCATGAAGGCGAGAAGCCTGGCCCGCAGTTCCTCGGTGCGTGCGTCGAACGTGAAGTCCATGGTTCAGCCCTTCCGGAGGCCTTCGCGAAGCGTGGTCAGACCGTGCTCGATGAAAACGGGGACGAGATCGCCGATGCGGTCGAAGCCGGGGCCGACGGTCTGTCCCAGCGTGTAGCGGTAGTGGATGCCCTCGAGGATCACCGCGAGCTTGAACCAGGCGAACGCGGTGTACCAGGAGACCGCGCAGACGTCGCGGCCCGAACGGGCGGCGTACCGTTCGATCAGCTCGGTGGGCGACGGATGCCCGGGGGCCTCGGCGGTCGTGGAGACCGGGGAGTCGGGCATGCCCAGCGGCATGCCGTACATCACCAGCAGGCCGAGGTCGGTCAGCGGATCGCCGAGCGTGGACATCTCCCAGTCGAGGACCGCCCGGATCGAGTCGGTGCCCCCGTCGGCGCTCGCGATCAGGACGTTGTCCAGGCGGTAGTCGCCGTGCACCACGGCCGGTGCGGGGGAGCGGGGCAGCTCCCGGCCGAGCGCGGCGTGCAGTTCGTCGATCCCGGCCAGGTCCCGGTTGCGGGAGGCGTCCAGTTGCTTGCCCCAGCGTCGCAGCTGCCGGTCCAGGAAGCCCTCGGGACGGCCGAAGCCCGCCAGGCCCACCTCGTCGGGGTCCACGGCGTGCAGGTCGACCAGCGTGTCCACCAGGCCGAGCACCGCCTGCCGGGTGCGCTCCGGGCCGAGCGGCGCCAGCTGGCCGGCCGTCCGGTACGGGGTGCCCTCGACGAACTCCATGACGTAGAAGGGCGCCCCCAGTACCTCCTCGTCCTCGCACAGCAGGACGGTGCGGGGTACCGGGACGGGGGTGGAGTGCAGCGCGCTGATCACCCGGTGCTCGCGCCTCATGTCGTGCGCGGTGGCCAGGACATGGCCGAGCGGAGGACGCCGTACCACCCACTTGGCGGTGCCGTCGGAGACTGTGTACGTGAGGTTCGACCGGCCGCCCTCGATCAGCCGGCCGGAGAGCGGGCCGTTCACCAGGCCGGGCCGTTCCCGGGCGAGCAGCGCGCCCAGCCGGTCGAGATCCAGTCCGGGCGGGTGGTCGGGGCTCATACGCGCTCCTACGGGCCGGTGACAGTACCGAACATATGATGCCGACCAGTCGGTATGCAGTCCAGGGCGGGGGTGAAACGTGATCGGGGCCACGAGCCGGGGATCGGTCCGCACCCCGGGTGCGACCAGGTCATCCACTTGCGCCGCGGGAGGCAACGGCGAAGGCTCGGACCCATGAAAGCGATCAGCTATGCACAGTACGGCGGCCCCGAGGTACTCGAACTCACGGAGATGCCGGAGCCCCGGGTCGGCCCCGACTCCGTGCTCGTGAAGGTGCGGGCGGCGGCCGTCAACCCCGTCGACTGGAAGTGCCGCGAGGGCCACCTCGACCAGATCCTGAGCCCGGTGTTCCCCGTCGTTCCGGGCTGGGACGTCTCGGGCGTGGTGGTACGGCCGGGCGCCGCCGCCCCCGAGTTCGCCGCCGGTGACGAGGTCATCGGCTACGTGCGCGAGGACTTCCTCTCCCGCGGCACCTTCGCCGAGTACGTGGCCGCCCCGGTGCGCGCCCTCGCGCGCAAGCCGCGCAGCCTGTCCTTCGAGGAGGCCGCCGGACTGCCCCTCGTGGGACTCACCGCCCACCAGATGCTGCACAAGGTCCTTCGGGTGAGGCGCGGCGAGACCGTCCTGGTGCACGCCGCGGCCGGCGGTGTCGGCTCCGTCGCCGTCCAGCTCGCCGCACACCTCGGCGCCCGCGTCATCGGTACGGCCAGCGAGCGCAACCACGACTTCGTCCGAAGCCTGGGCGGGGAACCGGTGACCTACGGCGACGGCCTCGCCGAGCGGCTGCGGGGCCTCGCCCCGGGCGGTGTGGACGCCGTGTTCGACTCGGTCGGCGGTGACGCCCTGAAGGACTCCGCCACGGCCCTGGCGTCCGGGGGCCGCCTCGCGTCGATCACCGACCCCGCCGTCGTGGAGTACGGCGGCCGCTACTGGTTCGTCCGCCCCGATCCGCAGGACCTCGGGCACCTGTCCGAACTGGCGGAACGGGGCGTCGTGAGCGTGCACGTCTCCGAGACGTTCCCGCTGGAACGCGCGGCGGACGCCCACCGCCTCAACCAGGAGGGCCGGACCAGGGGGAAGATCGTCGTGACGGTGGACGAGGGGACGGACAACGGATAGACGGCGGACGGGGCGGCGGCGGAAGACCGGCAGCCCGTCGGGCCGGGCGCCCGTCGGCCGCGTACGTCGTCAGCTCCGGAGGACGAGGGCCGCCCCGCACACGGCCAGGGCCGCGATGCAGAGCACCGCCGCGGTGAGGTTCTGCGGGGCGGGCCCGGCCGGGGCGCCGGTGGCCGCGAGGGTGCCGATCCGCCGGTGGGCGATCAGGAGAAACCCCAGCCAGCAGGCGCAGCACAGCGCGCACAGAACCACCCCGGCGGCCGACACCCCGCCGTGCAGCGCGGTCCGCACCGCCAGCACGGACGCGACCGTGCACGTCAGGGTCGTACGGCGCCAGGCGAGCCGGGTCCGCTCGGGCTGCAGCCCGGGGTCCCGGTCCGCCCGCACCCCGGCCGGCCCGGTCATCCGTCCCACCCGGCGAGCACCACGACGACCATCGCCAGCGCGACGGCGGCGACGACCATGCTCAGCAGCACCGGGAACCGGGACACCGGCAGGTCCTCGCCGCGCCGCATGGCCCGCTCGCAGCGCACCCAGTGGTTGACCGCGCGCAGCGCGCACAGCACCCCCGCGGAGAGCAGCGCCAGCGCGAGCCCGACCCGCCAGCCCCAGCGCAGGTCCGGCAGGAACTGGTCCACGGCGAAGCCGCCGCCGACCAGCGCGAGCGCGGTCCGCAGCCAGGCCAGGAACGTGCGCTCGTTCGCCAGGGAGAACCGGTAGTCGGGCGTATCCCCTTCCTCCCGCACGTCCTGGGGCGCGAACCACAACCGGACGTTCCGTATGAAGTCGATCACTCCGCGACCCTACCCGGAGGCCGGGACGTGGGCGTGGCCGGTGTGGCTCACCGGCTCGGGCCGTCCGGCTGCCCGCGGTGGGCCCTGAGGCGTTCGTACGCTTCCAGGCCGTCCGGAGTCCACGCCCACTCGCCCAGACGGCGCTCCAGCTCCGGCCCGGTCAGGAAGGCATGCCAGGCCACCTCCTCGGCCCGGGGCTTCACCGGCAGGTCGCAGCGGACCTCGTGGACCGCCGACCACCAGCTCCGTTTGCCACCGTCGTCGTAGAGGAACGTGAAGAGGAACGTGGGCTGCGGCAGCCCGGACACGCCCAGCTCCTCCTCGGTCTCCCGCAGGGCGGCCTCGGCGTAGCTCTCGCCGGTGCCCACGACACCGCCGACGAACATGTCGTACAGGGAGGGGTGGACGAGCTTGGTCGCCGTGCGCCGGTGTACGAAGATCCGGTCCTCGGCGTCCCTGACCAGGATGAACGCGCAACGGTGCCGCAGACCTCGCGCGTAGGCCTCACCGCGTGGGGCCCGGCCGGTCACCCGGTCGTTCTCGTCCACGATGTCGAGGATCTCGTCGGCGGCGGGCACGGGACGGTCGGCGGCAGCCATGCACCCATCGAAGCAGGGTCCGCGCCGAGCCCGTCCACGCGGGTCCCCAGGACCTGCCGTGTGGCAAGCGACATGCCCGTGACGCCGGCTGACGCGTGTAATGCCTCGGGTGCCCTTGACGTCAACTGTTGGCTGGCGATTCACTGTCCGTGATCAGTCCATGGCTGACGGCATCCGGCCGCTGTCGTACGGGCCGACCGCCCGCCATGGGCCGAGCCACCGGAAGAGCGCGTGAGGAAGTCCGCGGTGCCCCCACCCCCGCCTCCCCTCGGCCGTCCCCGCAGACGGGCGGCACAGACCTTCGACGAGGCCCTCGACGACGGCGAACTCGTCGCCGCGCGAGCAGCGCTGGCACAGGGCCGGTGGCAGAACAGCCGCTCGCTGCTGGTGCGCACGGGGGACGACTGGGACCGCCGCGGCCACCGGATCACGGTGCTCGCCCGGGAACCCTCCTGTGCCGCCTGGGCCCGCGACTGGCTGCTCGCCGACCCCGACTCCGGGGACGGGGCCGTCCTGCTCGCCCTGGCCCAGGTGCGGCGCGCCCTGCGCGGCAAGGAGAAGCCCGCCCCCGCGCGCGAGGCCTGCCACCGGGCCGCCGCCGCGCTGCCCGCCGACCCCACTCCCTGGCTCGGCCTGCTCCTGCTGGAGTACGCCCAGGGCGCCGAGGGGGACGCGGTCCGGGTCTTCGAGCAGGTCCGCTCCCGGTACGCGGACCACCATCACGCACACCATCTGGTGGTCGCCTGGCTCGCCGAACGCCGTGTGGAGGCGGGCCGGGACCCGCTGCACGAGGTCTACGACTTCGCCAACTGGTCCGCGGAGCAGGCGCCCGCGGACTCGCCCCTGGCGATCCTGCCGGTCATCGCGCACGCCGAGCGCTACCGCGCCCTCGCCGCCGCCGGGCACGAGCGGGCCGACCCGGCAGCCTCCGGACACTGGGCGGGCCGCCGGGCCCGGCAGGTGATGAAGGCCGCCTTCGACTGGTGGCTGGAGTGGGAGCACGAGGACCACCCGCGCCGCCTGATCGACCTGAACTTCCTCGCCCACGCCAAGATCTGCGAGGGCCGGGGCGCCGAGGCCGCCGCCCTGTTCCACCGGATCGGTGACAAGGTCACCCCGGCTCCCTGGTCGTACCCCGACCGTGACCCGCTCACCGCCTTCCGTACCGCACGGGCCGCCGCCCTCGGCACCGGATGAGCCCCTGCGCGACCCCTGCGAACCGCTCAGGAACACCCGGCCCGCTCCCTCCGGCACACGGCAACCACTCCCGACGCAAGGACGGTTCTCCCGATGACGACGGACGGTTCGCGCACGAGCAGATCCGCAGCGGACGGCATCAGCACCTTCAAGGGACAGGAGCGCGCCCTGCGTGCGGACCGGCTCGGCACGGGCGGTCTGCTGCTCTCCGTGCTCGCCGCGACCGCCCCCCTCATGGTGGTCGCGGGTGTCATGCCCACCACATTCGCGGTGATGGGCATCGTCGGGCAGCCGCTGCTCTTCGTCCTCCTCGGCGTCGTACTGGTGCTCTTCAGCCTCGGCTACGCCGAGATGAGCCGGCACGTCCACAACGCGGGCGCCTTCTACGCGTACATCTCCCGCGGCCTCGGCGGCACCGCCGGCGCGGGCGCCGCGATGGTCGCGCTGGTCGCCTACAACGCCCTCCAGGTCGGCATCCACGGCATCTTCGGCTTCGAGGTCTCCGGGCTCCTCGCCACCTACGCCGGCCTCGAGGTCGCCTGGTGGACACCGTCGCTGGTGGCCCTGGCCGCCGTCGGCACGCTGGGCTGGCTGAAGATCGACGTCAACGCGCGCGTGCTCGGCGTCCTGCTGGTCGTCGAGGTGCTCCTGGTGGTCGTCTTCGACGTCGCCGCCATCGCCGATCCGGGCGGGGAAGGGCTGTCGCTGCACGCCTTCGCCCCGGACACCCTCACCGGCGCCGGTGTCGGCACCGCCCTGTGCTTCTGCATCGCCGCCTTCCTCGGCTTCGAACAGGCCCCGGTGTATGCGGAGGAGACCAGCAGGCCGCACGTCCTGGTGCCCCGCGTGATGTTCCTGGCCGTCACCGGCGTCGCCGTGTTCTTCGCGATCAGCAGCTGGGCCCTCACCGTCGCCACCGGTCCCGCGGGCATCGTCGTCACCTCGCAGGAGCAGAGCGCGGGACTGCTGTTCCTCCTCACCGAGTCCCGGCTCGGCGGCACCTTCACGGACGTCCTGCACGTCCTCTTCGTCACCGGCATGTTCGCCGCGATGCTCAGCTTCCACAACGTCGTCGCCCGGTACGCCTTCGCCATGGGCCGCGAGGGCCTGCTGCCCGCCGCCTTCGGCCGCACCACCGGCACCAGCGGTGCCCCCGGCACCGGCTCGCTGCTCCAGACGGGCATCGCCGCGGTGCTCGTCGTCGCCTTCGCGCTCACCGACGACAAGCCGGCCGGCGACCCGACCGCGCCCGTCCTGCGCCTGTTCACCTGGTTCGGCAACGTCGGCGCCCTCGGTGTGATCGTCCTGATGGCGATCGCCTCGCTGTCCGTCGTCGTCTTCTTCGTCCGCCGCGGTGCCGCGGGCGCCCAGGTCTGGCGGCTGGTCACCTCGGCGCTCTCCGGCCTCGCCCTGGCCGTGATCGCCGGCTACACCGTCAAGGACTTCGACGTGCTCGTCGGCACCGGCCCCGACTCCGCCCTGAGCCTGCTGCTGCCCGGCATCATCGGGCTGGCCCTCGTCGCCGGCCTGGTCCAGGGCCTGGTCCTGCGTCTCCGTGCCCCCGGGACACACGCCCGTATCGGGCTCGGCAACGAGGCGTTCCAGCTGGACAAGGAGGCCGAGCGCACACCGTAGGCCCACACGGACGGGGCGGGCGGTCCGCACGGCCGGCCGCCTTACGGAAGTCTGACGGGCACCCGCGACCCCTGGCCCCACCGGGGGCACGGGTGCTCGAATGGCACGGTGAACCCCGAACGGCCGGAAGCACGCGACCATCCGGACGACCGCGAACGGCCCGCGGCACGCGACCGGCCGGACGACCGCGAACGGCCCGCGGCGCACGACCGGCCGGACGACCGGGAGCGGTTCGCGGCGCACGACCGGCCGGACGACCGGGAGCGGTTCGCGGCGCACGACCGGCCGGACGACCGGGAGCGGTTCGCGGCGCACGAGCGGCCGGACGGCCGGGAGCGGTTCGCGGCACGCACACCGCCCGACGAGGAGACGCCCGACGGCCGCGGCCGGCCCGTCGGCCGCCGGGTCCTCCTGGGCACCCTCGGACTCGGCGCCCTCGGCGTGGCCGCCGCCCCCGTACTCCAGCGCGGACTGGAGTCCTTCCTCGCCGGGGCCTCCGACAAGGACCCCACCGGCCTGACCGGCCTGCTCCCGAACGGCGGCGGCTTCCGCTACTACTCCGTCACCTCCTCCGTCCCGCGGAAGAACGCCGGGACCTACCGCCTCACCGTCGACGGCCTGGTCGACCGTCCCGCCTCCTACACCCTGGCCGACCTGTCGGCCCTGCCGCAGACCCGCATGGTCCGCGACGTCCAGTGCGTCACCGGCTGGCGGGTGCCCCGTACACCGTTCGAGGGGGTACGCCTGTCCCGCCTCCTGGACGCGGCGGGCGTGCGCGCCACGGCCGGCGCGGTGCGCTTCACCTGCTTCGACGGCGCCTACTCGGAGAGCCTCACCCTCGCCCAGGCCCGCCGGGCGGACGTCCTGGTCGCCCTGCGCATGCAGGACGAGGACCTCGGCCACGCCCACGGCGGCCCGGTCCGCCTCTACGTCGCCCCCATGTACTTCTACAAGTCGGCCAAGTGGCTCTCCGGCATCACCGTCACCGAGGACGTCGAGCCCGGCTACTGGGAGCAGCGCGGCTACGACACCGACGCCTGGGTCGGCCGCTCGAACGGACGCGACGATGAACCCACGGACTGACCTGCCGCCCACCGCCGTCGCCACCACGACCGGCGTCCCGCGCTTCACCCGCGCCGCGCGGTGGGCGCACCGCACCACGGCCGCGCTGACGGGCCTCTGCGTGTTCACCGCCGCCTGTCTGTACGTCCCCCCGCTCGCCCAGCTGGTCGGACGCCGCGCCCTGGTGGTCACCGTCCACCAGTGGTCCGGGCTCGCGCTGCCGGTACCGGTCCTGGCCGCACTGCTCTCCCGGGCCTTCCGCGCCGACCTGGGCCGGCTGAACCGCTTCGGCCCGCACGACCGCACGTGGCTGCGGGCCGCGCTGCGCCGCGACGGACGCCCCTCGCAGCGGCCGGCCGGAAAGTTCAACGCCGGACAGAAGATCTACGCGGCCTGGACCGCCGGCGCCACGCTGGTGATGCTCGGCACCGGTCTGATGATGTGGTTCACCCACCTGACCCCGCTGGTGTGGCGCACCGGCGCGACCTTCGTCCACGACTGGCTGGCCCTCACCCTCGGCATCGTCCTCGCCGGCCACATCGGCATGGCCCTGGCCGACCCGGAGGCCCGGCGGGGCATGCGCACCGGCACCGTCGACCGCGACTGGGCACGGCGCGAGCATCCGCTGTGGCGTCCCTGACCACAGGACGGACGGCCGGCGTGGTGACCGGCTAAATGACCAACGACAGCAGCAGCACCAGCGCCCCGGCGACCACCGAGATGATCGTCTCCATGACCGACCAGGTCTTGACGGTCTGGCCGACACTCAGCCCGAAGTACTCCTTGACCAGCCAGAAACCGGCGTCGTTGACATGGCTGAAGAAGACCGAGCCGGCACCGATGGCGAGCACCAGCAGAGCGGCGTGCGGGGTCGACATGTCGGCCGCGAGCGGTGCCACCAGGCCGGCCGCCGAGATGGTCGCCACGGTCGCGGAACCGGTCGCCAGCCGGATCGCCACCGCGATCAGCCAGCCGAGCAGCAGGGCCGGGATCGACCAGTCCTCGGAGATGTCGAGCACCATCCGACCCACACCGGAGTCGATCAGGGTCTGCTTGAAGCCGCCGCCCGCGCCGACGATCAGCAGGATGCCGGCGATCGGGGCGAGGCCCTTCTCGACCAGTCCCGAGATCCGCTCCTTGCTGAACCCGGCGGGCAGGACCAGCGTGAAGATGCCGACGAGCACGGACGCGAGCAGGGCGATCATCGGGGAGCCGATGACGTTGAAGACCCGCTGAACGCCGTTCTCCGGGTCGTCGACGACGATCTCCACCAGGGCCCTGGCCAGCATCAGCACGACCGGCAGCAGAATGGTCGCCAGCGTCGGACCGAACCCGGGACGCTTCTCCAGGTCCTCGGAGGGGCGCTGAGGGATCATCCGGTCCGGGGCGGGGACGTCCACCCAGCGGGCGGCGTACGTGGAGAAGACCGGACCGGCGATGATCACCGTCGGGACGGCGACGAGCACGCCCAGCGCGAGCGTCACGCCGAGGTTGGCGTCGAGCGCGTCGATCGCGACCAGCGGGCCGGGGTGCGGAGGCACCAGCCCGTGCATCACGGACAGGCCGGCGAGCGCCGGGACGCCGATCCGCATCAGCGAGTAGTTGCCGCGCTTGGCGACCATCAGGACGACCGGGATCAGCAGCACGACGCCGACCTCGAAGAACAGCGGCAGACCGATCACCGAGGCGATCAGCACCATCGCCCACGGCATGGTGCGGCCGTTGGCTCTGGCGAGGATCGTGTCGACGATCTGGTCGGCGCCGCCCGAGTCGGCGAGCATCTTGCCGAGGATCGCCCCGAGGGCGATGAGCACGCCGACACCGGCGACGGTGGAACCGAGCCCGGCGCTGAAACTGGTGATGACCTTGTCCAGCGGCGCCCCGGCGAACGCGCCGAGTGCCAGCGAACCGATGGTCAGCGCCAGGAAGGCGTGCAGTTTGAAGCGGGTGATGAGCACGACGATGACGGCGATGCCCGCCAGGACGGCGATGCCCAGCTGAGCGTGGCCGGCCGAGGTGATCGGCTCGGGTGCGTCCGCTGCCAGCAGCTCGACACTGAGTCTGGTCACGGTGAATCCCTTGTGAGTACGGGGAGTGGGGGGAGCGGGGGAGTGGGGGGAACCGGAGAGAAGGCCGGACCGGGTGCCGGCTGCTCCGGGCGGGGGCTAGGAGGCCGCTTCGGAGAGGTCCGCGAGGGCGGCGACCGCCTGTTCGGTGATCTCCTCGGGGCTGCCCGTGACCTCCACGGCGACCCCGCGCTCGTCCGGCTCCAGCGGCTGGAGCGTGGCGAACTGGGAGTCGAGCAGCGCCGTGGGCATGAAGTGCCCCTCGCGGTGCGACATCCGGTCCTCGATCAGCGCACGGTCACCCGTGAGGTGCACGAAGACCACGCCGGGCGCGGCCGCCCGCAGCCGGTCGCGGTACGACCGCTTCAGCGCCGAGCAGCTGACCACGCCGCCGAGGCCGCCCCGTCCGTGCGCCCACCCGCCGATGGCGTCCAGCCAGGGCCGGCGGTCGTCGTCGTCGAGCGGGGTGCCCGCCGACATCTTGGAGACGTTGGCCGGGGGGTGGAAGTCGTCGCCCTCGGCGTAGGGGACGCCGTACCGGGCCGCGAGCAGGGGACCGATGGTGGTCTTGCCGGTGCCCGCGACGCCCATGACCACTACGACATGGGGGATGTTCATCGCTGCCTCACAGTCTGCTGTCGTCGTCGACAACCTGATGTCGAGGCAACTGAAACTCAAAGGTAAGACAAATACAAGGGGGTGTGACACATAAGTCTGACCTTTGGAACCTGTGATCCGCCCCGTACTCTGAGTGGATGAGCACCACGGGCCGGGGTCTGCACGGCCGCGTACTGGACACCCTCGGCCCCGAGATCACAGCGGGCGAATACCCGCCGGGCAGCGTGCTGCGCACCGACGAACTCGCCCAGCGTTTCGACGTGTCGCGGTCCGTGATGCGTGAAGTGGTGCGCGTCCTGGAGTCCATGCACCTCGTCGAGTCCCGGCGCCGGGTGGGGGTGACGGTCCGCCCGGCCCGCGACTGGAACGTGTACGACCCCCAGGTCATCCGCTGGCGGCTGGCCGGCGCGGACCGCCCCCGGCAACTGCGCTCGCTCACGGTGCTGCGCTCGGCCGTCGAACCGGTCGCGGCGGGACTCGCCGCCCGCAACGCCACCGCCGAGCAGTGCGCCGAACTCACCGAGTGCGCCCTCGGCATGGTCGCCCACTCGCGCGGCCACCGGCTGGAGGGCTACCTCTTCCACGACATGGCCTTCCACCGCGTCATCCTCACCGCGTCCGGCAACGACATGTTCGCCCGCCTCGGCGACGTCGTCGCCGAGGTCCTCGCCGGACGCACCCGTCACGACGTGATGTTCGAGGACCCCGACCCGGCCGCGGTCACCCTGCACGTCCGGGTAGCCGAAGCGGTCCGCGAGCGCGACGCCGCCCGCGCGGAGGAACTGACCCGCGAGATCACCGTGGGCGCACTCCAGGAACTGGACACCCTGGCCCCGTGACCGTGACCGTGACCGTGACCGTGACCGGGCCGGGGCGTCGCCTCGCCCGGTCCGCCGCGCCGGCCCGGCCGGCCTACTTGGACTCGGCTCGGCCGAGCGGGTCGGGGCCGGCCGCCAGCGCGTCGCACGCCTCCTGCCAGGCCGGGTCCCCCGGGCGGAACCGGCTGCGCAGGTAGGCCCAGGTGAGCCGCGCCACCGCGGCGACCCGCGCGGGGTTCTCGTCCGTGGTCTCGGCGACGTCGTAACCGGAGATCCCGCCGAGCCCGTGCTCCGCGCCGAACAGGGTGAGCAGCGACTTCGGTCCCGGCGCGAGGGTGTACGGATCGGCGTGCCAGCCCGGACCGCGGACCGTCAGATGGGCGGAGTCGTCCCGGTCGCCGGCGACCACGAGCGCGGGCGTGGCCATCCCGGAGAAGTCCGTGGTCAGGAAGAAGGGCAGGTTCTCGGCCACGGAGAGGGTGAGGGCGTCGCCCCCTCGGCCGGGTGCGGCGAGCAGCACCCCCGCCCCGATCCGGGGATCGGTCAGGTCCACTTCCTTTCCGTCGTCCGGATCGGTGAGCCGGGCGCCCAGCAGCAGACTCGCGGTGTGTCCGCCCATCGAGTGCCCGGCCACCGCCACGCTCTCGCGGTCCACCCGCCCGCGCAGCTGCGGCACCGCGGCCTCGATCGCGTCGAACCCGTCGAGGACGCGTGTCATGTCCTCGGCCCGTGACCGCCAGTGCAGGGGCGCCCCGGGCGTGGCGGGGTCCAGGTCCAGTGTCCTCGAACTGAGATGGGTCGGCTGGACGACGACGAAGCCGTGCGCCGCCCAGAAGTGGGCGAGCGGAGCGTAGCCGTTCAGCGAGGAGAGGTGGTTCGAGTAGCCCTGGCCGTGCGAGAGGAGGACGACCGGCAGGCCGCCCCCGGCCACGGGCGCGGAGACCCGGACCTCCAGGTCCACCGCCCGGCCGGGAGCCGGTACCACCACCGGACTGACGGAGAAGACGGGGGCGGGGGCGGGGAGGGCTGCGCGGGCAGGGGAGGTCGGTGTACTCATGCGGGGGTTCCCTTTCGATGGCCTCCGGCGCCGGCGCCCGCTCGCGTGCGGCCGACGGTGGTCGAGGCGGTCGGAAGCGTCCGGTTCCGGCCATGCCGATAAGCGGAACGCTGTTCCAATTACGATACGGAACAGCGTTCCGCTCTGTCAACGGCGGTCCGGAACGAGGGGGGACGGGCGGGGCCGGTGGGCGGGAGCCCTCTGTGCGGGGGGCAGCTGAGCGGGGTCGGGTGAGCGGGAGCCGGGCGGGCGGGCTCAGCCCGGGAACTCCCCGTCGAGGTACGTCCATGCCCCGTCCACCCGCTCGAAGCGGCTCCGCTCGTGCAGCGAGCCGCCCCGGTAGGAGGCCCGGAAGGTCACCGTCCCGGTGGAGTGGAAGGCGGACCCGGCGGCCGCCTCCAGGATCTCCAGTCCGGTCCACCGCATCCCGGGATCGAGGTCGATCCGCTCCGGCCGCGTCCGCGGATGCCAGGTCCGCAGCAGATAACCGGCGTCCAGCCGTACGAAGGCGCAGTACCGCGACCGCATCAGCCGCTCGGCGGTCGGCGCGGCGGCCGCCCCCGTGTGGAAGCGCCCGCAGCACGCCTCGTAGGTCTCGGGGAGCCCGCAGGGGCAGGAACGAGTGGTCATGGTGCTCATTCTGTCCGGTCGCCTCCGGGGCCCGGAGCGCAGGAGCTGCGCCCGTCGTCGACGGCGCGGTTGCCGTGCCCTGCGTCCCCCCTGAGCAGCGGGCACGCTGCCGCGGCCGGATGCAGCGCTGGGCCGACACACTCGCCGGACCTGAGGGATCGTCGGCGCAGCCGCTCCCCGTGCGGCTCCTGGTGGCCGGTTCGCCCGTCCAGCTCCTGACCGCAGGGGTCCGGGACGAGACGACCACAGCCGGCGCGAGGGTCTGGGCGGTCTTCTCGGTGCTCTCGATCCCCGGGGCGGACCGGACGACGGGACGGCGGAACAGCAGGCCCCGCCCGGGACCGGACGGCGCGTGGACGCGGTGGCCGGCCGTACTGATGACCCTGCTCGGCCAGGACGCCACCTTCACCGGTGGCGGTGAGCGCGACGTGCCGGCCGGAGGATCTGGAGGCGATGCGGCACCACCGCAACGAGCTGCAGACGACGCGCAAGGCCGGAGACTTCGACCGGGGACACAAGATCGCCCTGAAGGTGATGGCCATGCGAAGCCGCCTGGGGGAGGACGTCTACCAGGTGATGAGCGCCTTGGCCTTCGCTTCACAGAACGGCGTGAACCCGGCGTTGCAACAACGCATCCGCCAGGCCGGCGAAGGGCTGACCGAGGCCGTCCGGCAGGGCGACCTCTCCCGCACGGACGCTGCCAAGTCCCGCATCTCGGACCTCTACCGGGAAATGCGCCGGGACCAGGCGGAGCTCCGTGCTCCTAACCGCCAGACCGTACGTCCGGAGAAGTCGGCGCGCTGAGCCGGGCGGTCGGGCAGGCGGCTGCCGGAGAAAGCTCCGCCCAGACGGTCTTGCCGGGTGCGGAGGGCCGTGGGTTAGTGCCCCAGCGGGTGGCCAGCCGGGCCACCAGGAGCAGTCCCCGGCCCGACTCCGCGTCACCGGGCGCTTCATGGACGGACGAGGGTGGCCGTTGCTCGCTGCGGGTGTCCGTCACCTCGATGCGGAGTGTCTCCGGCGCCGCGGTCAGCCGGAGGTGGAAGTCCCGGCCGGGGACGTGACCGTGCCGCACGGCGTTGGAGGTGAGTTCGGCCGCGATCAGGGTCAGGGTCTCGTTGACGGGGGAGTCGTACGGGTGCCCCCACTGGTCGAGCCGGTGCGAGACGAGACGCCGGGCGAGACGGGCACCGCGTGGGGTGGAGGTGAACTGCATGGCGAACTCGTGCGGGGAGGCCGGGACTTCCGGCGCCTGGGCGGTGGTGGTGTCCGAGGTTTTCATGGCGGTGAGCCTGCCGAAGGCAATACGGCGCTGACCAGCGGAAACGCCTGTACTGGCTGGGGCTGTACAGGTGGTCGCCAAGTGCGTACACACAGAGGCGAGTTCTCGTACGAGGGAACGTGTGGGCGTTCGGGGGGCCAGCCATTCGTCACTGCGCGTAGCGTGAAACATCGCGCTGCGTACACGGTTCCGTCCTGTACGGCCGCGTACCAGAACCGTGGGTGATGAGGTGCCGGAGGCGGCGGGCATGGTGGAACAGGACGACGGGGCGAGCTTCCTGCGGTGCTTCGGGCGGCAGATGAGGCTCCTGCGGGAGCGGGCCGGGCTGACGCGGAGAGAGCTGGGGTCCCGGCTCGGTTACGGGGAGGACCAGATCACGTCGGTCGAACTCGGCCGGCGCATCCCCAAACCCGAGCTGATCGACAAGGCGGACGAGGTACTGGACGCCGGGGGCGTCCTGCGGGCGATGAAGGAAGAGGTCGCGCGGGCGCGGTATCCGGCGTTCTTCCGGGATGCGGCGCGACTGGAGGCCGAGGCGGTCGAGTTGCAGGTGTACGACACCCACATGGTCAACGGCCTCCTGCAGACGGAGGAGTACACGCGTGGGGTGTTGCGCATGCGCCGACCGCTCCTGAAGGAGGAGACGATTGAAGAGCGGGTAGCGGCGCGTCTGGCTCGCCAGGAAATCCTCAACAAGTGGCCGGCTCCTCTGTTCAGTTTCGTCATGGAGGAGTCCGTACTGCTGCGGCGACTCGGTGGAACCTCCGTGGTGCGGGGGCAGTTGGAGCAGATCCTTCTGATTGGAGAGAAGCGCAACGTTGAGGTGCAACTCATGCCGCTCGATCGTGAGGACAACGCGGGCGTGGACGGCGGGTTCACGGTGTTCTCCTGCAAGGGAGGAGAGCAGTTCGGCTACACAGAAGCGCAAGGACGTAGCACACTGGTGACTTCTCGCGAAGAGGTCCGCGCACTTGCTGCCCGCTATGGGATCATCCGTGCGCAGGCCCTCACCCCGTGTGAGTCTCTGGCCTACATCGAGAAGTTGCTGAGGGAGCTATGAACGCCCGAGGGATCACGCCCATGGCCCAGGACCTGCGGTGGTTCAAGAGCAGCTACAGCGGTGCCGAGGGCGGCCAGTGCGTAGAAGTGGCCGCTTCGCGACAGGCCGTCCACGTCCGTGACTCAAAGATCGTCACTGGCCCCGCGCTCACTGTGACTCCCGCCGCGTGGACGGCCTTCACCGGCTTCGCAGCGTGCCCCGGTGGCGAGGTCTGACCCGGTTCGCCCGACACATCTTGCAGCCCGCCCGTGGCCACTGCGTCCGCGAGGAAGGGCCAGTCTCCGGATGTGCAGGAACAGTGAACCGAGCCGCTGATGACCTCGCTTGTCCGCTCGGGTCGGGACAGTGTGGGGGGAACGGTGCTGCAGCCGCTCAGGGCGGGTGATCCCAGGCGGATCGGCGGCTTCCGGCTGGATGGCCGCCTGGGCCAGGGCCCGAGGGGTGTGGTGTACCTCGGGTACCGCTCGACCCCCTCTCTGTCACAGTAGGCCGGGTCGGGCATACCGGATGATTCGCTGAGTCGAGGGCGGAGAAGGAGTAGTGCCCGGGTGGCCAGCACCAACGACCACGGGATCCCTGATCCGCAGGTGGAGGTAGCGGTAGGCGGTGGAGGCCGACAGTGCCGGCATCGCGATCGCAGTGAGCAACCACCGCTTACCGGGAAGGGCTCAATGGCGCGTCGCCGTCGACAAGGGTGACCTCGAGGACGCCGCGGACTGCGCGGCCACCATCTGGGAACAGCCGACCGCGGACGTCGTCCACGCCATGTTCCACCAGGCGCTCGCCCCCGGTGCCGAAGACGTCTTCGCGGACGAGTCCGAGGCTCTCGCTCTGCTGCGTGACCTGGAGGTTCGCACAGCTCTTCTGCCTGGGACCTGACCTGGTCGTGTCTGCCCGCGGGAAAGCCGTCAGCCCTACGGGAAACGATGAAGGGCCCTTGGTCACCAAGGGCCCTTCCTTCATCTTGCTGGTGTCCGAGGGGGGACTTGAACCCCCACGCCCGTTAAAGGGCACTAGCACCTCAAGCTAGCGCGTCTGCCATTCCGCCACCCGGACAAGGTGTCTGACGCGCGGGTTTCCCCCGCAGCGACGACGTAAACATTACCAGGCTTTCCGGGGTGGCCGATCACCCCCGGCGGGTGCCCGGCCCGGGTGTGCCCCGTTCCCGGGGGGACGCCGTGCGACGGGCCGGGTCCGGTCTTGGGGCGGGGCCGCGCAGGGGGGAGGATGAGGGGAGACCCACGAGCAGTGACGGCGTGCGGGGAACAGGGTGCAGTGACAAGAGTGCAGTGACAGCGGGAGGAACCACGTGAGCGCGACGGACGGCACGGCCAAGGGCGTCACCGGTGAGGACGAGGTCGTGGACCTCTGCCGCGACCTGATCCGGATCGACACCAGCAACTACGGCGACCACTCGGGCCCCGGCGAGCGCAGGGCGGCCGAGTACGTCGCCGAGAAGCTCGCCGAGGTGGGGCTCGAACCGCAGATCTTCGAGTCGCACAAGGGCCGCGCCTCCACCGTGGCCCGGATCGAGGGGGAGGACCCCTCCCGGCCGGCGCTGCTGATCCACGGCCACACCGACGTCGTGCCGGCCAACGCCGACGACTGGACCCACCACCCGTTCTCCGGTGAGATCGCCGACGGATGCGTGTGGGGGCGCGGGGCGGTCGACATGAAGGACATGGACGCGATGACCCTGGCGGTCGTCCGCGACCGGCTGCGCAGCGGGCGCAAGCCCCCGCGCGACATCGTCCTCGCCTTCCTCGCCGACGAGGAGGCCGGTGGCACCTACGGCGCCAAGCACCTGGTCCGCGAGCACCCCGAGCTGTTCGAGGGCGTCACCGAGGCGATCGGCGAGGTCGGCGGGTTTTCCTTCACCGTCAACGAGAAGCTGCGCCTGTACCTCGTCGAGACCGCCGAGAAGGGCATGCACTGGATGCGGCTCACCGTCGACGGCACGGCCGGCCACGGCTCGATGACCAACGACGACAACGCGATCACCGAACTCAGCGAGGCGGTCGCCCGGCTCGGCCGGCACACGTGGCCGGTACGGGTCACCAAGACCGTACGGGCCTTCCTGGACGAGCTCTCCGACGCCCTCGGCACCGAGCTCGACCCGGAGGACATGGACGAGACCCTCGCCAAGCTCGGCGGCATCGCCCGCATGATCGGCACCACCCTGCGCAACTCGGCGGCGCCCACCATGCTCGGCGCCGGCTACAAGGTCAACGTCATCCCGGGCCAGGCCACCGCCCACGTCGACGGCCGCTTCCTGCCCGGACACGAGGAGGAGTTCCTGGCCGACCTCGACCGGATCCTCGGCCCCCGCGTGAAGCGGGAGGACGTGCACGCGGACCGGGCGCTGGAGACCGGCTTCGACGGCCGGCTCGTCGACGCCATGCAGACCGCCCTCAGTGCCGAGGACCCGATCGCGCGGGCGGTGCCGTACATGCTCTCCGGCGGCACCGACGCCAAGTCCTTCGACACGCTCGGCATCCGCTGCTTCGGCTTCGCCCCGCTGCGGCTGCCGCCGGAGCTGGACTTCGCCGGCATGTTCCACGGGGTCGACGAGCGGGTGCCGGTGGACGGCCTGAAGTTCGGTGTCCGGGTGCTCGACCGGTTCCTGGACGCGTCCTGAGCGACCCCTTCCCTCATCGGACAGACGTACGGATTTAGCTGGGAAGAGTGAATGCGACGATAAGCTCGTAGCCTCATTACCTCCTTCTCGTTACCCGTGATGTGACCCGCTGATGTGGATCGCATTGCCAACGAGGAGGAATAATGATCAAGAAGGTCGTCGCTGTCGCCGCCGCCACCGGTGGACTGGTTCTCGCGGGTGCGGGCATGGCCGCCGCCGATTCCGGTGCCCAGGGCGCCGCCGTGAAGTCCCCGGGCGTCGCCTCGGGCAACGTCGTCCAGGTCCCGGTGCACATCCCGGTGAACGCCTGCGGCAACACGGTTTCCGTGATCGGGCTGCTGAACCCCGCGTTCGGTAACACCTGCGTCAACCAGTGACGTTGTGCCTCGCCCATTAGGGCACGCCCTTTCAGGGTTTGATCCTGTCGGCCCCGCAGTGCGCGCCACGCGCTCCGGGGCCGACCGGTTTTCCCGTACGTCCCGAACACCGGGAAGGGAGTCCGTGAGTCCGAGAAATCCCAGGAATTCATGGAATCCCAGGAACACCCTTCCCGGTACTTGTCGAAGGCAGGAACCAGTACATGCGACAGGCCACCCGTAAGGGTTTGATGACCGTGGCAGCCGCGTCCGGTGTGATCGCCGCCGCGGGCGGACTCGCGCACGCCGACTCCGACGCGCAGGGCACGGCCAAGGGCTCGCCCGGCGTGCTCTCCGGGAACTCGGTCCAGGCGCCGGTGCACGCGCCGGTCAACGTCTGCGGAAACACGGTCTCCGTCGTCGGCGTCCTCAATCCGTCCGTGGGCAACGCGTGTGCCCACCAGGGCGGTTCGGCGTCGAGCGGCCACGGTGGCGCGCAGGCCGACGGGGACACCGCCGGTTCGCCCGGCGTGGCGTCCGGCAACCGCGTCGAGGCACCGGTCCACATTCCGGTGAACGTCTGCGGCAACAGCGTCGACGTCATCGGTGTCGGCAACGCGGCCCTGGGCAACAAGTGCGCGAACGGCGGCTCCGCGAACCAGGAGACGCCCGGCCGGCCCGGCGACCCCGGCCGGCCCGGCGACCCCGGCGACCCCGGCGAGGCCGGCGAGGCCGAGCCGGGCACACCGTCCACCCCGGGCGAGGCCGCCCCCGGTGGCTCCGCGCCCGGTGGCTCCGCGCCCGGCAACCAGCCGGACACCCACTCCGCCGCCCTGCCCCAGAGCGACGTGGAACTGGCCGCGACGGGCAGCGAGCTGCCGATCGGGCTCGCCCTGCCGGCCGGGGCGGGCGCGCTGCTCGCCGGTGTGGTGCTCTACCGCAAGGCGCGAGCCGCAGCGTGACACCGGCCGCGACAGTGGCCGGAAACGGCCGCACGGAGCGGGCCCGGCTGCGCCGGTGCCCGCTCCGTGGGTGAGGGCGCAGCGGCCGACGGGGTGCCCGGACTCACCAGGTCGCGCGTACCTGGCGGATGATCCGCCGGCGCAGCCGCACCTTGCGGCTCCCGTCGCGCAGCAGGCTCAGACGGTCCAACTCCCAGTGACCGTACTCCGCGTGATCCGTCAGCAGACGGGCCGCCTCCTTGCGGGAGACCCCACGCGGTACGTACACGTCGACAAATTCGTATTCCGGCATCGCATCTATTGTGCGGGCTGGGCCCCGGTACGGATAGCGTCTGCACTATGTCTGATGCTGCGCAGCCCACCGCTGCCGAGGTACGCGCCGCCGCCGAGGCGGTCAAGACCGCGCTCGACCGCCACCTGGCCGCGGTCGAACGCCGGTCGGGGGAGGACGACCCGGCCGTCTACGAGGCGTTCAACGAGCTGGCCGGGGCCGCTGAGGCGTACGACGAACTGCTCTACGACCGCTACGACGAGGTGACCCCCTTCGAGATCCCCGCGGCCGAGGACGCCCTGCCGCCCTACACCGGCCCCGAGGAGCCCAGCGCGCTCAGCGTGCTGATCCGTCGCGACTACGCCGTCGCGGAGCCGCGGCGGCTGCTGGCGCACGCCCAGCGGATCGAGGCGGCGGACGACGAGGGCTCCGGCACGTCCGGCGCCCCGGGCACCGTCCACGGCGCGCTCGGCCTCCTGTTCGGTGAGTACGAACCGGACGAGATCGCCTCCCGGCACAAGGAGTTCGGCCTCGAGGAGGGAGACTCCACACTCTGGGTGACGGCATCGGACGAACCGGCGGAAGCCGGTGAATGGCTCGAGGCACCCTTCGAGCAGGCGGACCCGGCACAGGTCGTGTGCCGCTTCGACGTCAGCGCCGTCTTCGACGAAGATCCCGACGACGAGGCGGACGTCCTCGACGACGACCTCGACCTCGAGGACGGGCCGGTACCGGCCCTCGACGCCGACCGCTGATCACGCCCCGAGCCGGGCCCACGGGACCGGTGACGGCGGCAGGAGCGACACCGCCACCGCGGTCACCGTGACGGGTGGTGTCCCCGGTCAGCCGGCCGGTGCCGGTACCTGTGGTGCCAGCAGGACCGGAAGCCGGGTCGTGCGGGGCTTCGCCGCCACCTCGGCCACGGCACGCGGCAGGGCCTGCTCCACGCCGTGCACCACGGACAGGTGGCGGTCCGCCCTGCTGAACGCCGTGTACACCCACGGCCGGCTCAGCGCCTGTACGGCATCGCCGGGCAGCACCACGACCACGGCCGGCCACCGGCCACCGGCCGCCTGGTGCGCCGTCAGCGCCCAGCCGTGCCGTACCGACTGCTCCACCCGTTCCTGCGGTACGACGACGGCCTCGCCCGCGCAGGACAGGTGCAGCCCGTCCGCGTCGGCCTTCACCACCCGGCCCGGCATCGTACGCCCCCGGACGGGGGAGTAGGCGATCCGGTCGCCCGGGTCGAACCCGCCGAAGCGTCCCGGTCCCGGGTTCAGCCGCTCCTTCAACGCCGCGTTCAGCGCGCGCGTACCCACCGAGCCCCCGTGCCCCGGCGTGATCACCTGCGTCTCCTCCGCCGCTACCCCGATCGCGCGCGGCACCGAGTCGACCACGAGCTGCACCGTCCGGTGCACGGCCTCGCCCGGGTCCCGCACCGGCACGATGACGACCTCCTTGCCGGGCGCCGCCACCTGGTTCAGCTCACCGACCCCGATCCCGGAGACCAGTTCACCCAGTGGCCCCGGATCCGGCCGCCGGGAGGCGACCTGCGGACACGCGCGCGCCGCCAGCAGATCGGCGAACACCCGACCGGGACCGGCGGACCAGAGCACCCCGGGGTCCCCGGCCAGCAGCAGCCGGGCGCCGTCCGGCAGCGACTCCGTGACCAGCGCGGCCGCCTCGACGTCCAGCCGGGGAGCGTCCAGCACGACGAGCAGGTCCAGCAGCAGCGCCCCGTCGGCGTCCCGCCCCGGCCCCTCGGCACCGGACAGCATCCCGGCGACGGTGGCGACTTCGGGGCCCTCGGGCCCGGCCTCTTCCGCCACGTCTGCTTCGGCATCCGCATCCCCTGTGCCCGTGCCTGTGCCCGTGCCTGTGCCTGTGCCTGTGCCTGTGCCTGTGCCTGTGCCTGTGCCTGTGCCTGTGCCTGTGCCTGTGCCCGTGCCTGTGCCCGTGCCCGTGCCTGTGCCCGTGCCTGTGCCTGTGCCTGTGCCTGTGCCTGTGCCCGTGCCCGTGCCTGTGCCCGTGCCCGTGCCTGTGCCCGTGCCTGTGCCTGTGTCCGTGCCTGTGCCCGTGCCTGTGCCTGTGTCCCCGGCCGTGGCGGCCTCGAGCAGGGCCGCGAACCGGGTACGCCCGACGGGGGTGTGGGCGGCGGCCCAGGCGCGCAGCCCGAGACCGTGCGCCGCCCGGAGCAGGGCCGCCGGCTCGGCGAGCGACGCCTCCCCGCCCGTGTGCAGCACCAGCCCGTGACCGGCGACCGCGCGGATCAACTCCCCCGCGGAGCCGCCCGCCGAGGCTGCGGCCCGCTCCCACTCCGTACCCGAACCGCCCTGTTCGGGAGCGGAGTTGACGAGCCGGGCCAACCCGTCGGCGAGGCTCTCCTCGGCCATCGCATACCGCTCGAGCCCCACGAGTACCCTGACGGGCCGCTCCTCGTCCGCGTCGTCCGTCCCCTCCGCGCCGTCCGCCCCGTCCTCGCCGTTCCCGGAGCCGGCTCGCTGCGGTGCCGGGGCACCCGCCTGGGGCAGCGGGTCCTGGAAGACGAGGACATCACCCTCAAAGACCGCGGCCCGCACGGCCTCCTCGGCATCCGGTACCCCCTGCCGTGCCAGCGCCGAGGTCAGCACGGACATCTCCAGGGCGGTGTGCCCCGCCTCCGCGGCCTGCTCCAGCAGCCACCCGGTGACCGCCCGCTCCCGCCGCCCGTCCTTTGGCCCCGCCTCGCCGCCGAGCAGCGTCCGGGCGAAACCATCCGCCTGTTCGGGCCGCACGCCCGTCACCCGCAACAGCAGCCAGGGATCGTCCCGCAGCGCCTGCGCGGCCCCCTCACCCAGCACACCGGCCGCCCGCACGGCGAGCCCTGCGGGCGCGCCGCCCCGGGCGAGCACCCCGCGCACGGCCGCGACCGCGTCGGGGGCGGGGGCCTGCCCGGCGGTCGCCGACGGCGCCGGCCGCACCGGTTCAGGAACGGGCCGCCGTGGCGCGGGCCGGGGCTCCTCGAACACCTCGGCCACCGGCTTCTCGCCGCTCTCCACGGCCCGTACGGCGGCGAGCAGATCGGCCGCCGTGCCGCTCAGCTTGCCGCCGGCCTCGACCGGCCCCTGCCGCTCCGCCTTCCGCCGCTCGATCCGCTCCCGTTCGGCCCGCTGCGCCAGCAACTCGGCCTCGGCCTCGGACACCTGCTGGGCCCCGGGCGCCTGCTCACCCTCCGCCGCCGCGTTCCCCGGCTCCGTCGGGGTCTCCGCAGAGGCGTCCGTGGTGTCCGCGGCCTCGCCCGGCGTACCCGGCTCGGCGTCCTCCGTGGCCTCGGGCGGCTCCGTGCTCACAGCGTGCTCCAGTCGTGATCGGGATAGCGGTGCACGGGCGCCGACACGTCGTCGAGCGCCCGGCAGATCTCGTCAGGAAGACTAAGCGCCTCCACCGACAACGCCGCCGCGAGCTGCTGTGCGTTGCGCGCGCCGACGACGGGGGCGGTCACGCCCGGCCGGTCCCGCACCCATGCGAGAGCCACCTGGAGCGCGGTCACGGCGAGCCCGTCCGCCGCCGTCGTCACCGCGTCCACGATCCTGCTCGCCGTGTCGTCCAGATACGGCTCCACGAACGGCGCCAGATGCTCGGAGGCTCCCCGCGAGTCCGGCGGCACGGCGCCGCCCCGGTACTTGCCGGTGAGCACGCCCCGCCCGAGCGGCGACGAGGGAATCAGCCCGATCCCGGTGTCGAGGGCGGCCGGCAGCACCTCCCGCTCCACGCCCCGCTGGAGCAGCGAGTACTCCATCTGGGTACTTGCGAGCCGGGACCGCGTGCCGGGCGCGGCGAGCTGCCAGGTCGCCGCCCTGGCCAGCTGCCAGCCGCAGAAGTTGGACACCCCGGCGTAGCGGGCCCGCCCGCTGGCGACGGCGATGTCGAGGGCCTGGAGCGTCTCCTCGAGCGGGGTGGCGGGATCATAGGAGTGGATGTGCCACACGTCGACGTGGTCGGTGCCCAGGCGCGCGAGCGAGGCGTCCAGCGCGGAGAGCAGATGACCGCGCGAGCCGTCGACCCTGCGGTCCGGATCCGGCACGCTCCCGGCCTTCGTCGAGATGACGAGGTCACGGCGCGACACCAGCCCGCCCATGAGCTGCCCGAGCAGGTACTCGGCCTCCCCGTCGCCGTACACGTCGGCGGTGTCGACGAGGTTCCCGCCCGCCTCCCGGAAGGTCTTCAGGAGGTCCGCGGCGTCGTGCTCGTCGGTGTCCCGACCCCAGGTCAGGGTCCCGAGGCCGATCCGGGACACGCGCAGGCCGGTACGGCCGAGATGCCTCTGCTCCATGGACGCCGAGATTACTGGCCAGACCTTGTGGTGTGGGTACCTGTGGACGACGGATTTCCCCAGGCACCGAACCGCCCCGGCCCCGCCCGGCCGAAGGCGGCGGGCGCCGCCGCCCGCCGCCTTCGGCCCTCGCGGTATAAGGTCTCCGCACAAGCGACGTTACTGATCGGTAAGGGGAGACGGCCATGCAGCTCGGGATCAACCTCGGCTACTGGGGTGCCGGAATGGACGCGGACAACCTCGCCGTGGCGCAGGAGGCCGACCGCCTCGGGTACGCGGTCTGCTGGGCGGCCGAGGCCTACGGCTCCGACGCCGCCACCGTGCTCACCTGGGTCGCCGCCCAGACCGAACGCATCGACGTGGGCTCGGCCATCTTCCAGATCCCGGCCCGCCAGCCCGCGATGACGGCGATGACGGCCGCCACCCTCGACTCCCTCTCCGGTGGCCGGTTCCGCCTCGGTCTCGGAGTCTCCGGCCCGCAGGTCTCCGAGGGCTGGTACGGCGTCAAGTTCGACAAGCCGCTCGCCCGGACCCGCGAGTACGTCGAGATCATCCGCAAGGCCATGACGCGCGAGCGCCTCACCCACGACGGTGAGCACTGGACGCTGCCCCTCCCCGGCGGCCCCGGCAAGCCCATCAAGCTCACCGTGCACCCGCAGCGCGAGCACATCCCCCTCTACATCGCCGCGATCGGCCCGAAGAACCTCGAACAGACCGGCGAGATCGCCGACGGCGCCCTGCTGATCTTCCCCTCCGCCGACCACCTCGAGGACACCGCCGTCACGTACCTGAGGGCAGGCCGTGAGAAGGCCGGCAAGACCCTCGAGGGCTTCGACATCTGTCCCACCCTGCCCCTCGCCGTCGGCGACGACAAGGACGTCACCACCCTCGCCGACACCTTCCGCCCCTACACCGCGCTGTACGTCGGCGGTATGGGCAGCCGCCGGCAGAACTTCTACCACCAGCTCGCCGGTCGCATGGGCTACGAGCGGGAGGCCGCCGAGATCCAGGACAAGTACCTGTCCGGAGACAAGCAGGGCGCCGCCGCGGCCGTACCGCACGACCTGATCGACTCCACCACGCTCCTCGGCTCCGTGGACCGCATCGCGGACCGGATGAAGGCCTACGCGGCGGCCGGGGTCACCACCCTCACCCTCGCCCCGGCGGGCTTCACCCTCGACGAGCGACTCGTGTCGCTGCGCGCCGGCACCGAGGCCCTGGAGCGCGCCGGTCTCGCGTAGTACCGCCGGTACAGCAGCGAAGGTGCCACGGCCGTGGTGGGGGCTCGGAGGTCTTCCCCGCCACGGCCGTCACCCACAACAACGCCCGGCGTCCCCCGCGGTTACGCCCCGGCGTCCCCTCGTCCCTCCCCTCTTCGGCGCAGTTGTCCGCCGCTCCGGTTGCCGTGCGCCCCTCCTCGCATTTGACTCTTTCTTTGCGGGCCGCTTCCGACCACCGCGGGCACCACGGAGCGCCACGGACCTCGGCCGGTGACCGCAGCACTGCGGAACGTGCGGAATCCCTGCGGAGAGGGGACCATGATGCTTTCGGCCAAGAGTCTGTTCCAGGAGATCCTCGGCAACGACGAGTCCTTCGCGCTGTTCTGCTCCATCGCCGCCAGCGGCGAGTCCCAGGGCGGCTGGGAGAACGCCCGGATCGCCGCGCTGGTCCCCGCGTCCCAGAGCGCGCTCGCCCCCAAGATCACCCGGCACGGCGCCGACGAGGACAAGCACGGCCGCATCTTCACCGCGCTGATGAAGAAGCGCGGTGTGCGGCCCGTCCCCGTCCCGCCCGAGACCGACTACACGATGCTCCTCGAGCGCGGCGGCATCGGCCTGGCGCACGACAGGCTCAGGCACGACGAGCCGCTCACCGTCGAGGACATCGTCACCTACCTCGTCCACAGCCGGGTCACCGAACAGCGTGCCTCCGAGCAGATGGAACTGCTCCGCAAGCACTTCTGTGACCACCCCGACCTCGGCCGCGCGGTCAGGATGATCTCCGACGACGAGGACAGCCACCTCGCCTACTGCCACGAGGAGCTGCTGCGCTTCGCCTCCGAGGGACACGGCCGCGCCATCCAGCGCACCCTGCGCGCGAGCGCGCTCGCGGAGATCCGTGTCCACCGGGACGTCAGCCTTGCCGTGACGGACCGGATGGGCCGCATCCTCGGCTGGTCCCGGGCCAGGGCGGCCCTCCTGGCGACCGGTATCCACGCGGTGTACGTCTACGAGCGCCTGGGCGGCTGGCGCCGCATGGTCTCGCTGAGGATGCCGGACCGCCGCAACGCCCTGGGCGGCCCTGCGAGCCCGGAACCCGGGTTCGCCTGAGCCACCGGCGAAGCGGGACGCGGCCGCACCGCCTGCCGCGTCCCGCCTGCCGCCCCCTGTTCCGGTCCGCGGCCCGCTACATCCAGCCTCGCCGCTTGAACAGCCGGTACAGCAGCACCTCCAGTACGGCCATCGCCACGATCACCGCCGGATAGGACCCCTCCCACCGCAGCTCCGGCATGTGCTCGAAGTTCATGCCGTAGATCCCCGTCGGCAGCGTGGGGATCGCGGCCATCGCCGCCCACGCGGAGATCTTCCGCATGTCGTCGTTCTGCCGGACGCTCACCTGGGCCAGATGCGCCGAGAGGATGTCCGACACCAGCCGGTCCAGGTTCTCCACGGACTCGTTCACGCGCGTGAGGTGATCGTGCACGTCACGGAAGAAGGGCCGTGCCTTCTTGGACACGAAGGGCACCGCCGCGCCGAACGCGCCCGGCCCCGCCAGCCGCGCCATCGGCTGCGTCAGCGGCCCGGTCGCCCGGCGGAACTCCAGGACCTGCCGCTTGAACGTGTAGATCCGGGACGCGGTGTGCCGCGCACCGGCACCGTCCGGGCTGAAGACCTCGTCCTCCAGCTCCTCGAGGTCGGTCTGCAGCTCGGTCGCCACGTCGAGATAGTGGTCGACGGCCGCGTCGGCGATCGCGTACACCACCGACGTCGGCCCCTTCCCCAGCAGCTCCGGCTCGTGCTCCAGCCGGCTCCGTACGGCGTTCAGCGGAGAGCCCTCGCCGTGCCGGACGGTCACCACGAAAGCGTCACCCAGGAAGATCATGACCTCGCCGCTGGAGACGGTGTCGCTGTCCGGCTCGTAGGCGACCGGTTTGAGGACCATGAACAGCGAGTCGTCGTACACCTCCAGCTTGGGCCGCTGATGCGCCTTGAGGGCGTCCTCGACCGCCAGCGGATGCAACCCGAACTCCTGGGAGACCAGGCCGAACTCGTCCTCCGTCGGCTCGTGCAGCCCGATCCACACGAAGCCGCCCGAGGCCCGGGCCTCCTCCAGTGCGCCGGAGAAGTCGCCGGGCCCCTCCGTCCGGTGCCCCTCCCGGTAGACGGCACAGTCGACGCTCACAGAGCACGCGCTCCCTTCACCGGCCGGCCGGCGCGTCCGGCCCCACCGCACCGGGCGGCGCACCTCGCGACGCGCCCGGCCACACACCCGCGCGTACGCCTACCCTGGGCCGCATGCCCACATTGCTCCTGGTCCGGCACGGACGATCCACCGCCAACACCGAGGGCCTGCTCGCCGGCTGGACGCCCGGCGTCGCCCTCGACGAACGCGGGGCCGCACAGGCCGCCGACCTGCCCGGACGGCTCGCCGCCCTGCCCCTCTCCGAGGTCGTCGCCAGCCCTCTCCAGCGCTGCCAGGAGACGATCCGGCCGCTCCTGGAGGCCCGGCCCGGCCTCACCGCCCACACCGACGACCGCATCGGGGAGTGCCACTACGGCGACTGGACGGGCCGCAAGCTCGCCGAGCTGAAGGACGAGCCCCTCATGGAGGTCGTCCAGGCCCATCCGTCGGCCGCCGCCTTCCCCGGCGGGGAGTCCATGCGCGCGATGCAGACACGTGCCGCCGAGGCGGTACGTGAGTGGGACGCGCGCGTGGAGCGCGACCACGGCGGTGACGCCGTCTATCTCATGTGTTCGCACGGGGACATCATCAAGTCCCTCGTCGCCGAAGCACTCGGACTTCATCTCGACCTCTTCCAGAGGATTTCCGTCGATCCCTGTTCCATCACCGCGATCCGGTACACACGACTGCGCCCCTACCTCGTCCGGCTCGGGGACACCGGCGACTTCGCCGCCCTGGCCCCCCAGGGCGAGCCGCCCGCCGCCGACGCCACGGTGGGCGGCGGCGCGGGCGCACCGTGATCGTGGGCCGCAGTAGGGTGAAGCCGTCGCGGCAGTGCCGCGGATACAGGTACCCACAACTCTCAATGGAGACAGGACGTGTCCCGTCAGGTGTTCCTCTACGACCAACCGGAACGTTTCGTGGCCGGTACGGTCGGACTGCCAGGGCGCCGTACGTTCTTCCTCCAGGCCTCAGCCGGCTCCCGGGTGACCAGCGTGGCCCTGGAGAAGACCCAGGTCGCCGCCCTGGCCGAGCGCATGGACGAACTCCTCGACGAGGTCGTACGCCGTAGCGGGGGCAACGCCGCCGTGCCCGCCGTGGCACCGACGGAGATCGCCGACACGGCCCCGCTGGACGCCCCGGTGGAGGAGGAGTTCCGCGTCGGCACCATGGCGCTCGCCTGGGACGGCGAGGAGGAGTGCATGGTCGTCGAGGCGCAGGCGCTCGTCGAACTGGATGCCGAATCCGAGGAGGACCTCGCCGACGCGGAGGAACGGCTGCTCCAGGACGAGGAGAACGGGCCCCCGATGCTCAGGGTCCGGCTCACCGGCGTCCAGGCCCGCGCGTTCGCCAAGCGTGCCCTCGAGGTCGTCCACGCGGGCCGGCCACCGTGCCCGCTGTGCAGCCTCCCCCTCGACCCGGAAGGGCACGTATGTCCACGGCAGAACGGATACCGACGCGGAGCGTGACCACCGACGACTCCGCCGACCCCATCGACCCTGCCGCCGCGGTGCTGCTGCTCGCCGAGGGCGAGCTGACCGTGCGCGGACGCATCCGTGAGGCGTCGAACGCGGCGCTGTACTGCACCGTGACCCACGAGGGCCGCGAGGTCGCCTGTGTCTACAAGCCCGTCGCGGGGGAGCGGCCCCTGTGGGACTTCCCGGACGGGACGCTCGCCGGGCGCGAGGTCGCGGCGTACCTGGTGTCCGAGGCGACCGGCTGGGGACTGGTGCCGCCCACCGTGCTGCGGGACGGGCCGCACGGCGAGGGCATGTGCCAGGTGTGGATCGAGACCGCCCCGGACGCGGAACTCCTCGCCCTGGTCGACCGGGAGGAACCCGGACCCGGCTGGAAGGCGATCGGGTTCGCCGAGGTGGGCGAGGGACGCACCGCGCTGCTCGTGCACGCCGACGACGCGCGACTGCGCCGGCTGGCCGTGCTCGACGCGGTGATCAACAACGCCGACCGCAAGGGTGGGCACCTCCTGCCCACCCGGGACGGCCGGCTCCACGGCATCGACCACGGAATCACCTTCAACGCCGAGGACAAGCTGCGCACCCTGCTGTGGGGCTGGGCGGGAGAGCCCTTGACCGAGGAGGCGCGCGAGGTCCTGGAGGCCCTCGGGAAGGCCCTCGCCGAGGGCGGCCCGCTGGCTGCCTCGCTGGCTCCGCACATCACCCCCGCCGAGATCGACGCCACACGCGCGCGCGTGGCATCCCTCCTCACCACCGGCACCCATCCGGTACCCGGTGGTGAGTGGCCGGCCATCCCCTGGCCGCCGGTGTGACCCGGGCTCACCGGTCTGCATCGAGCCCTCGGTCCGATCCGGGTCCGGTGGTTCGGATCCGGCCCGAGTCCGCCCGGACCGAGCCGGGGCAGCCCCCGCACTCTCCGCGCGTACGCCCCCTGCATCTTCGGCGGTGACGCGCAAGAGTGCCTTCCCGGTCGTCCGGCCTGCTCCGGTTCGTGTCCTGGACCATGGTCCGGTTACGCTCAGAACATGCATGCCTGGCCCGCTTCCGAGGTCCCCGCCCTGCCCGGTCAGGGACGCGACCTGAGGATTCACGACACCGCGACCGGGGGGCCGATCACACTCGACCCCGGCCCCGTAGCCCGTCTCTACGTCTGCGGCATCACCCCGTACGACGCCACCCACATCGGACACGCGGCGACGTACAACGCGTTCGACCTCGTGCAGCGCGTGTGGCTCGACACCAAGCGGCAGGTCCACTACGTCCAGAACGTCACCGACGTCGACGACCCGCTGCTGGAGCGGGCCGAGCGGGACGGCGTCGACTGGGCCGCGCTCGCCGAGCAGGAGACCCAGCTCTTCCGCGAGGACATGACGGCCCTGCGGATGCTGCCGCCGCGGCGGTACGTGGGTGCCGTGGAGGCGATACCCGGGATCGTCCCGCTCGTCGAACGGCTGTGCGACCTCGGTGCGGCGTACGAACTCGAGGGCGACACTTACTTCTCGGTCGAGGCCGACCCGCATTTCGGGCAGGTCTCGCATCTCGAGTCCGCCGCCATGCGGCTGCTGTCCGCGGAACGCGGCGGCGACCCGGACCGTCCGGGCAAGAAGAACCCCCTCGACCCGATGCTCTGGTCGGCCGCCCGTGAGGGCGAGCCCAGTTGGGACGGCGGGTCGCTGGGCCGGGGCCGTCCGGGCTGGCACATCGAGTGCGTGGCCATCGCCCTCGACCACCTGGGCATGGGCTTCGACGTCCAGGGCGGCGGCTCCGACCTGGTCTTCCCGCACCACGAGATGGGTGCCTCGCACGCCCAGGTGCTCACCGGCGAGTTCCCCATGGCCAAGGCGTACGTCCACGCCGGCATGGTCGCCCTGCACGGCGAGAAGATGTCCAAGTCCAAGGGCAACCTGGTCTTCGTGTCCCGGCTGAGGCAGGACGGCGTCGATCCGGCGTCGATCCGGCTGGCGCTGCTCTCCCATCACTACCGAGCCGACTGGGAATGGACCGACCAGGTCCTCCAGGACGCCGTGACCCGGCTCGGGCACTGGCGGGCCGCCGTCTCCCGCCCCGACGGCCCCTCCGTCGAGGTCCTCGTGGACGAGATCCGCGAAGCCCTGGCCAACGACCTGGACGCCCCGGCGGCCCTGACCGCCGTCGACCGCTGGGCCGTGACCCAGGAGCGGCAGGGAGGCACGGACGCCGGCGCGCCCGGGATCGTCTCCCGCGCGGTGGACGCGCTGCTCGGCGTGGCGCTGTAGGCGACAGGACCTGGCCGCCCGGAAACACAGTGGGGTGCCCCGTCCACCGACGGGGCACCCCACCACCGCACGCCGAGTTCTCTAGTCCTCCGAGGAATCCTCGCCGTCCGTGTCCGGTTTAGGGGGTTTGGGGGGGTTGGGGGGTTTCGGTGGGCGGGGTCGGCTGCCCGGGGTGTCCCGCCGGAACGACGCGCCGTCCCCGCCGTCGGCCGTGGCGTGGCCGCCGTGCTGCGGCGGGCCGGACGAGCCGTCACGGCGCCGCAGGTAGCGCTCGAACTCGCGGGCGATCGCTTCGCCCGACGCCTCCGGCAGCTCGGCCGTGTCCCGGGCCTCCTCCAGCGACTGGACGTACTCCGCGACCTCGCTGTCCTCCGCGGCCAGCTGGTCCACGCCCACCTGCCAGGCGCGCGCGTCCTCGGACAGTTCGCCCAGCGGGATACGCACGTCGATCAGGTCCTCCAGCCGGTTCAGGAGGGCCAGCGTCGCCTTCGGGTTGGGCGGCTGCGACACGTAGTGCGGGACCGCCGCCCACAGCGACACCGCCGGGACACCCGCGTGCGTGCACGCCTCCTGGAGGATGCCGACGATCCCCGTGGGTCCCTCGTACTTGGTCTCCTCGAGGTCCATGCGGCGGGCCAGGTCCGGATCGGACGTGGTCCCGCTGATCGGGACCGGACGGGTGTGCGGCGTGTCACCGAGCAGGGCGCCCAGGACGACCACCAGCTCCACCCCGAGTTCGTGGGCGAAACCCAGCAGCTCGTTGCAGAACGAGCGCCAGCGCATGGACGGTTCGATCCCGCGGACCAGCACCAGATCGCGTGGCTTGTCGCCACCGACCCGGACCACCGACAACCGCGTCGTCGGCCAGGTGATCCTCCGGACGCCGCCGTCCATGAACACCGTGGGCCGGTTGACCTGGAAGTCGTAGTAGTCCTCGGCGTCCAGCGCCGCGAACACCTCGCCCTTCCATTCCCTGTCCAGATGCGCGACCGCGGTGGAGGCGGCGTCGCCGGCGTCGTTCCAGCCCTCGAACGCGGCCACCATGACCGGGTCGACCAGCTCGGGAACCCCCTCGAGCTCGATCACCCAGTGCCTCCTTCCGACGTGCCCTCGCGTACCCCCCAACCTTACGGCGTGCCGGGGGAGTGCCCGCAGCCCCCTCACCGGGGGAATGCCCCAACTCTGCCCCGGCGGAGACCGGGAGACACCCCGCATCGATCCGAGCTGTCCCGCGAAACCACCCGCTCACGGGGCGGAACGGTCCGGCTCACGGCTCGGACGACGGGCTCTCACCGCGTGGACCGCAGCCACTGCTCGACGCTCGCGACGTGGACGGTGGCCCGTGACCGCGCCGCCTCCGTGTCCCGGTCCCGCAGCCCGGGGCTCGCGCAGGGTCCGGCCGACGGCGTCCTCCTGGGTGGGCCCTCGCCAGACGCGGGCCCGGGTGGTGGGACCTGACAGACCGTCGAGCAGGGAACGGAGCACGGAGTTGCCCGAACCCCGCACGATCCCCCGGTGGAAATCCAGATCGGCGGCCATCAGGGTCTCCACCGACGGTTCGGGACCCGGCCCGTCCAACTGCTCCGACAGCAGGCCCAGTTCCCGCTCGCTGATCAGGGTCGCCGCGGCGGCCGTCGCGGCCGGCTCCAGGATGCGGCGCACGGCGAGGAACTCCAGGACCGTGTCGTCCCGGTGGAAGGCCACGACGAAACTCGGCGCCTCCAACAGCAGTTGTGGATCCAGGCTGGTGACGTGCGTGCCGTCGCCCTGCCGCACGTCCAGGATCCGGGTCAGCGACAGCGCGTGCACCGCCTCCCGCAGGGAGTTGCGCGACAGCCCCAGTCCGGCCGCGAGTTCGCTCTCCTTGGGCAGCCGGTCGCCGGGACGCGGCGCGCCGGAGACGATCATCCCCCTGATCTTCCCTGTCGCTTCGTCGGTGACTGCCATCCCGGCCTCCCTGCGGATCCCCTACGGACCAGACGTCCGGTGTCTCCGGGGCAGCGGGCCCTCCGGCGCGAGCTCTCCGGGGCGGTCCCACCGCCGGGAAGGGGCGGCTTCGGACAGATCCGCAGGACCTGTCCGAAGCCGCCCCTTCCCGGCACCGTCTTCCGCGCGGGAGGACCGGTGACCGCGCGGTCACCTCTTGTCGAACAGGCCCTGGACCTCCGCGCGGATCTCATCCGTGGCAAGACCCCGGATCGTCAGCGTCGTACGGCGACGCAGCACGTCGTCCACCGTCTCGGCCCACTCGTGGTCCCGGGCCCAGACGACCTGCGCCCAGATCTCCGGGGCGTCCGGGTGGACGCGCCGGGCCAGCGCCGGGTCGTCGTTGGCCAGCCGGGCGATGTCGAAGGCCAGCGAACCGTAGTGGGTGGCCAGGTGCCGGGCGGTGTCCGCGCCCATGCGCGGGCCGGGCGCGGGGCCGTCCACCAGCAGCCGGTGGGCGACGGCGCGGGGGTTGGCGACCCCCGGCAGCGGCAGCTTGCTCGGCAGCGCCGCGACGGGCTCGAAGGCGTCGCCCAGCGGGTGGCCGGGCAGTTCCTGGAGCTTGCGCATCACCGTGCGGCCGATGTGGCGGAAGGTGGTCCACTTGCCGCCCGCGACGGACAGCATGCCGCCGCGCCCCTCACTGACGACCGTCTCGCGCTTGGCCTTCGAGGTGTCCCCGGGGCCGCCCGGCAGCACCCGCAGGCCCGCGAAGGAGTACGTGACCAGGTCACGGTCCAGCTGCTGGTCGCGGATGGAGAACGCGGCCTCGTCGAGTATCTGGGCGGTGTCCTTCTCGGTGACCGCGACGTCCGCCGGGTCGCCCTCGAACTCCTCGTCGGTCGTACCGAGCAGCAGCATGTCCTCCCAGGGGAGGGCGAAGGTGATGCGGTACTTGTCGATCGGCGTGGCCAGCGCGGCCCGCCACGGGGAGGTCCGCTTCAGGACCAGGTGCGCTCCCTTGGACAGACGGATGGACGGCGCCGCCTTCGGGTCCTCCATCCGGCGCAGGTGATCGACCCAGGGCCCGGTCGCGTTCAGCACCAGACGGGCGTCGACGCCGAACTCGTCGCCCGAGAGCCGGTCGCGCAGCTCGGCACCGGTCACCCGGCCCCTGGTGAACCGCAGACCGGTCACCTCGGCGTGGTTGAGGACGACGGTGCCCGACTCGGCCGCTGCGCGGACCGTCATCAGAGCCATCCGCGCGTCGTTCATCTGGTCGTCGCCGTACACGGCCACGGCCTTGAGGTTGTCCGTGCGCAGCTCCGGCACGTCCCGCGCGGCCTTGGCGGGGGAGAGCAGGTGGCCCACACCGTCACCGAAGGCCGACAGGGCCGAGTACGCGAAGACACCTGCTCCGAGCTTCGCCGCGCCGTGCGGCCCGCCCTTGTACACAGGGAGGTAGAACGTGAGCGGATTCGCCAGATGGGGTGCCACCTGACGGGAGACCGCACGGCGCTCGAAGTGGTTCTCCGCCACCAGCCTCACCGCGCCGGTCTGCAGATAGCGCAGACCGCCGTGGAGAAGCTTGGAGGAAGCGGAGGAGGTGGCGCCGGCGAAGTCGCCGGCGTCGACCAGAGCCACCCTGAGGCCGGACTGCGCGGCGTGCCAGGCGGTGGAGATGCCCAGGATGCCGCCGCCGATCACGAGGAGGTCGTACGACGCCTTGGAGAGCTGCTCCCGGGTCTCGGCCCGGCTCGGGTTCGAGCTGGAAGCCGGGTGCGTCCCCAGGGCAGGCACGGACTGCAGGGTGGACTGAGTGGTCATGGCGGGTCTTGCTCCTCGTCAGTCTTCGTCCTCGAGCCAGGCCATGGTCCGCTCGACGGCCTTGAGCCAGCTCTTGTACTCACGGGCGCGGATCTCCGCGTCCATGCGGGGGGTCCACTCGGCGGCCCGGCGCCAGTTGGCGCGCAGGTCGTCGGTGTTGTTCCAGAAGCCGACGGCGAGGCCGGCGGCGTAGGCGGCACCGAGGCAGGTGGTCTCGGCGACCATGGGGCGCACCACCGGCGCGTCCACGAAGTCGGCGAGGGTCTGCATCAGCAGGTTGTTGGAGGTCATGCCGCCGTCGACCTTGAGGGCGGTCAGCTCGACGCCGGAGTCCTTGGTCATGGCGTCGGCGATCTCCCGCGTCTGCCAGGCGGTGGCCTCCAGAACGGCACGCGCGATGTGCGCCTTGGTGACGTACCGGGTCAGGCCGGCGATCACACCGCGGGCGTCGGAGCGCCAGTACGGGGCGAACAGGCCGGAGAAGGCCGGTACGAAGTAGGCGCCGCCGTTGTCCTCGACCGAGAGCGCGAGGGTCTCGATCTCGGCGGCGGTGGAGATCAGACCCATCTGGTCGCGCATCCACTGCACCAGCGAACCGGTGACGGCGATGGAGCCCTCGAGGGCGTAGACCGGCTTCTGGTCGCCGATCTGGTAGCCGACGGTGGTCAGCAGCCCGCTGTAGGAGTTGATGAGCTTGTCGCCGGTGTTCATCACCATGAAGGTGCCGGTGCCGTACGTCGACTTGGTCTCGCCCTCGGCGAAACAGGTCTGGCCGAACAGGGCCGCCTGCTGGTCGCCGAGCGCGGAGGCGACCGGGATGCCGCCGAGCAGGTCGCCCAGGCTCCCGCCCTTGATCTCGCCGTAGACCTCGGCGGAGGAACGGATCTCGGGCAGCATTGCCGTCGGCACGCCGATGGACTCGGCGATCTTCTTGTCCCACTGCATGGTGTGCAGGTTCATCAGCATCGTGCGGGACGCGTTGGTGACGTCGGTGACGTGCTTGCCGCCGTCCACGCCGCCGGTCAGGTTCCAGATGACCCAGGTGTCCATGGTGCCGAAGAGGATGTCGCCGGCCTCGGCGCGCTCCTTGAGGCCCTCGACGTTGTCGAGCAGCCAGCGGGCCTTGGGGCCGGCGAAGTAGGAGGCGAGGGGCAGACCGGTCTCGCGGCGGAAACGGTCCTGCCCCACGTTGCGGCCGAGCTCGCGGCAGAGGGCGTCGGTACGCGTGTCCTGCCAGACGATGGCGTGGTGGACCGGCTCACCGGTGTTGCGGTCCCACAGCACGGTGGTCTCGCGCTGGTTGGTGATGCCGATGGCCTTGATGTCGTCCCGGGTGATGCCGGCCTTCTCGACGGCGCCGGCGACGACTTCCCGGACGTTGGTCCAGATCTCGGTGGCGTCGTGCTCGACCCAGCCCGGCTTGGGGAAGATCTGCTCGTGCTCCTTCTGGTCGACGGAGACGATGCGGCCGTCGCGGTCGAAGACGATGCAGCGTGACGAGGTCGTGCCCTGGTCGATGGCGGCGATGAACGGACCGTGGCCGTGGGAGGCGATGCCGGCGGTGTGGTCGTCGGTCACTGTGTGCTCCTGGAGGTTCCTTGGTTACGGGGCTGTGCGTACGGCGCTTCTACAAGACTGGGGGTTCTGCGGCGGCGGAGTCACCTTCAGGCGAAGGCGAGGTTGTAGACGCCCGCCGCGATCGCGCCGCCGATCAGCGGACCGACCACCGGGACCCAGGCGTAGGACCAGTCGGAGCCGCCCTTGTTGGGCAGCGGCAGGAGGGCGTGCACGATGCGCGGACCGAGGTCACGGGCCGGGTTGATCGCGTAACCGGTCGGCCCGCCCAGCGACAGACCGATGGAGACGACCACGAGGGCCGTGATCAGACCGCCCAGCACGCCGAGGCCGTTGCCCTCGTCGTTCAGGCCCTGGGCGAGCACCGCGATGATCAGCACGAAGGTGCCGATGATCTCCGTGGCGAGGTTCTGCACGGCGTTGCGGATCTCCGGGCCGGTGGAGAAGATGCCGAGCACCGGGCCTGCGCCCTTCTCCTGGGCCTCGACCGCCTTGACGTCGGCCTGCGTGCCCGGGTCGCCGACGATCTCCCTGTCGGTGAGATGTGCCTGGAACTGGCCGTAGTAGGCCAGCCAGACCAGGGCGGCGCCGAGCATCGCGCCGAGGAACTCTCCGGCGAAATAGACCGGAACGTTGCTCCAGTCGCCGTCCTTGATGGCGAGGGCCACGGTCACGGCCGGGTTGAGGTGGGCTCCGGAGAGTGGAGCCGAGATGTACACGGCCGTCATGACGGCGAAGCCCCACCCGAAGGCGATGGCGAGCCATCCGGCGTTACGGGCCTTGGAAGCTTTCAGGGTCACGGCGGCACACACGCCGCCGCCGAGCAGGATGAGTATGGCGGTACCGATGGTCTCGCCGATGAAGATGTCGGAGCTGGACACCCGCGACTCCTTTGTCCTTCGTCCAGGGAAGCCGACCCCCGGGTCCCGCCGGGGATTGGCGCCCTCAGAGATGAGAGCGATGTCGGCCTTTGGCGTTGTCACACTCTAACGCGTATTGCCGGTAAGTGTTCGACAATGCCGACCGATGGACGGGAGTCTTTCTCTGCTCTGCCTGCGCGTCAAGGGTCTGGTTGCCGGAAGCGCGATCGTTATCGATGGTCCCGGGATGTCGATCTATGGTATTCGATCCGCAGTGGTATGTCTCAATTGTCCGTCGGGGGTGCGACGACGGCCGGGACGCCCTGCGGCGCCCCGGCCCGGGGTCTCCTGCGTGCCGGTCGTGCCGGCCCTGTCCGCGCCGCGCTCAGAAGCGCCGGGCGCCCAGGTCCCGCGACACCGAGCGGGCGCAGTCGCGGACCGCCGCGATCAGTTCCGGCCGCAGCTCGCCGTCCTGCCGCAGCCGCTCCACCGCGCCCGTGACGCCGACCGCGCCGACCGGCATGCGCCGTCTGTCGTGGACGGGGGCCGCGACCGAGGCCACGCCCTCCCAGGTCTCCTCGACGTCCGCCGCGTATCCGCGCGCGCGGGTGAGGTCGAGGATCCGCTCGAAGGCCTCCGGGTCGCACGCCGTACGGTCGGTGAACGCCTTGCGGTCGGCCTCCAGCGCCTCGCTGTGGGCCACCGGGTCGTAGGCCGCCAGCACCTTGCCCAGGGCCGTGGAGTGCAGCGGCTGCATGGCCCCGATCTCCAGGACCTGTCGGCTGTCGTCGGGCCGGAACACGTGGTGCACGATCAGTACGCCCTGTTGGTGCAGCACACCCAGATAGACGCTCTCGCCGCTGGAGCGGGCCAGGTCGTCCGTCCACACCAGGGCGCGCGCCCGCAGTTCGTGCACGTCGAGATACGTGGTGCCCAGGCGCAGCAGTTCCGCGCCCAGCTGGTAGCGCCCGGAGGTGTCGTCCTGCTCGACGAAGCCCTCCTGCTGGAGGGTGCGCAGAATGCCGTGGGCGGTCCCCTTGGCGAGGCCCAGCGACGAGGCGATGTCCGACAGGCCGAGCCGCCGCTCGCCGCCCGCCAGCAGGCGCAGCATCGCTGCCGCCCGTTCGAGCGACTGGATGTTCCGTGCCATCCCCGTGCTGCCTCCGTCCCCTCCGACCGCCGCCCCGCGACGCTGCCACTGTTCGGCAATGCCGAACACTACCGTTCGGTGTCGGCCTCTCGCCAACGGTCCGCCGTCATCGGCCGTGATCCGTGGCCTGATCCGCTCCTTCACCCGTACGCGGGGCATTCCGGGCCCCGCCATCATGGTCCGCCCCGTGGACGCCCGGAACATCGGGGCGCAGTCCCCGATACCCTGGCGGCGTGCCCCTGCCCGGGAGGCTCCATCGGGGATCGTTCCGGGCAGCCGCAAAGCCGACAGCCGTCGCACCTGAGGGAGCCCTTTACATGGCCTCGTTGCCGCTGACCCCTTCCCCCGACAGCCGGGCCCGTGTGGCCGCGCTCCGAGAGGCCCTCGCCACCCGCGTGGTGGTCGCCGACGGAGCGATGGGCACCATGCTCCAGGCGCAGGACCCCACGCTCGAGGACTTCGAGAACCTCGAAGGCTGCAACGAGATCCTGAACCTGACCCGCCCGGACATCGTCCGCTCGGTCCACTCCGAGTACTTCGACGCCGGAGTCGACTGCGTCGAGACCAACACCTTCGGCGCCAACCACAGCGCCGCGTCCGAGTACGACATCGCCGACCGTGTGCACGAGCTCTCCGAGGCGGGCGCCCGCCTCGCCCGGGAGGCCGCCGACGAGCACGCCGCGCGCGACGGCCGCACCCGCTGGGTACTCGGCTCCATCGGACCCGGCACCAAGCTGCCGACCCTCGGTCACATCGGCTACGGCACGATCCGCGACGGCTACCAGGCCAACGCCGAGGGCCTGCTCGCGGGCGGTGCCGACGCGCTGATCGTCGAGACCACCCAGGACCTCCTGCAGACCAAGGCCTCGGTCCTCGGCGCCCGCCGCGCCATGGAGGTGACCGGCGTCGAGGTGCCGCTACTGGCCTCCATGGCGTTCGAGACCACCGGCACCATGCTCCTGGGCTCCGAGATCGGCGCAGCGCTCACCGCCCTGGAGCCGCTCGGCATCGACATGATCGGCCTGAACTGCTCCACGGGCCCCGCCGAGATGAGCGAGCACCTGCGCTACCTCACCCGGCACTCCCGTATCCCCCTGCTGTGCATGCCCAACGCCGGCCTGCCGGTCCTCACCAAGGACGGCGCCCACTTCCCGCTCGACCCCGAGGGCCTGGCCGACGCCCAGGACACCTTCGTCCGCGACTACGGCCTGTCCCTGGTCGGCGGCTGCTGCGGCACCACCCCCGAACACCTGCGCCAACTCGTGGAACGCGTGCGGGACGTCACCCCACCCCAGCGCACCCCCCAGCCGGAGCCGGGCGCCGCCTCCCTCTACCAGAGCGTGCCCTTCCGTCAGGACACCTCGTACCTCGCGATCGGCGAGCGCACCAACGCCAACGGCTCCAAGAAGTTCCGCGAGGCCATGCTCGAGGGCCGCTGGGACGACTGCGTGGAACTGGCCCGCGAACAGATCCGCGAGGGCGCGCACATGCTCGACCTGTGCGTCGACTACGTCGGCCGCGACGGTGTCGCCGACATGGAGGAACTCGCCGGCCGGTTCGCCACCGCCTCCACCCTGCCGATCGTGCTCGACTCCACCGAGGTCCCCGTCCTGCGGGCCGGCCTGGAGAAGCTCGGCGGCCGGGCGGTCGTCAACTCGGTGAACTACGAGGACGGCGACGGCCCCGAGTCCCGCTTCGCGCGCGTCGCGCAGCTGGCCGGGGAGCACGGAGCGGCGCTGATCGCGCTGACCATCGACGAGGAGGGCCAGGCCCGCACCGCCGGGAAGAAGGTCGAGATCGCCGAACGTCTCATCGACGACCTGACCGGCAACTGGGGCATCCACGAGGAGGACATCCTCATCGACTGCCTCACCTTCACCATCTGCACCGGCCAGGAGGAGTCCCGCAAGGACGGCATCGCCACCATCGAGGGCATCCGCGAGCTGAAGCGCCGCCACCCCAAGGTGCAGACCACCCTGGGACTGTCGAACATCTCCTTCGGCCTCAACCCGGCCGCCCGCATCCTGCTCAACTCCGTCTTCCTCGACGAATGCGTCAGGGCCGGACTGGACTCGGCGATCGTGCACGCGTCGAAGATCCTGCCCATCGCCCGCTTCAGCGAGGAGGAGGTCACCACCGCCCTCGACCTCATCCACGACCGGCGCCGCGAGGGCTACGACCCGCTGCAGAAGCTCATGCAGCTCTTCGAGGGCGCCACCGCCAAGTCCCTGAAGGCCGGCAAGGCCGAGGAACTGGCCGCGCTGCCGCTGGACGAGCGCCTCAAACGGCGGATCATCGACGGCGAGCGAAACGGCCTGGAGGCCGACCTCGACCAGGCGCTCGAGACCCGCAAGGCCCTCGACATCGTCAACGACACGCTGCTGGGCGGCATGAAGGTGGTCGGTGAGCTGTTCGGCTCCGGCCAGATGCAGCTCCCGTTCGTGCTCCAGTCCGCAGAGGTGATGAAGAACGCGGTCGCCCACCTGGAACCGCACATGGAGAAGACCGACGAGGACGGCAAGGGCACCATCGTGCTCGCCACCGTCCGCGGCGACGTCCACGACATCGGCAAGAACCTGGTCGACATCATCCTGTCGAACAACGGCTACAACGTGGTCAACCTCGGCATCAAGCAGCCCGTCTCGGCGATCCTGGACGCCGCCGCTCAGCACCGGGCCGATGTCATCGGCATGTCCGGACTGCTGGTGAAGTCCACAGTGATCATGAAGGAGAACCTGGAGGAGCTCAACCAGCGCGGCCTGGCCGCCGACTTCCCGGTGATCCTCGGCGGCGCCGCACTGACCCGCGCCTACGTCGAACAGGACCTGCACGAGATCTACCAGGGCGAGGTCCGCTACGCCCGCGACGCCTTCGAGGGCCTGCGCCTGATGGACGCACTCATCGGCATCAAGCGCGGCGTGCCCGGCGCCCAGCTGCCGGAGCGGAAGCAGCGCCGGGTCCGCGCGGCCACCGTGGAGATCGACGAGCGCCCCGAGGCCGGTCACCTCCGCTCGGACGTCTCCGTCGACAACCCGGTCCCCGAACCCCCGTTCTGGGGCACCCGTGTGATCAAGGGCATCCAGCTCAAGGAGTACGCGTCCTGGCTCGACGAGGGTGCCCTGTTCAAGGGCCAGTGGGGCCTGAAGCAGGCCCGCGCCGGCGACGGGCCGACGTACGGGGAACTCGTGGAGACCGAGGGCCGGCCCAGGCTGCGCGGCCTGCTGGACCGGCTCCAGACGGACAACCTGCTCGAGGCGGCCGTGGTGTACGGCTACTTCCCGTGCGTCTCCAAGGACGACGACCTGATCGTCCTGGACGACGCGGGCAACGAACGCACCCGCTTCACCTTCCCCCGCCAGCGTCGCGGCCGCCGGCTGTGCCTGGCCGACTTCTTCCGCCCGGAGGAGTCCGGCGAGACCGATGTCGTCGGCTTCCAGGTCGTCACCGTCGGTTCCCGCATCGGCGAGGAGACCGCGCGGATGTTCGAGGCCAACGCTTACCGTGACTACCTGGAGCTGCACGGGCTGTCCGTGCAACTGGCCGAGGCGCTCGCCGAGTACTGGCACGCGCGCGTGCGTTCCGAACTGGGGTTCGCCGGTGAGGACCCGGCCGTGATGGAGGACATGTTCGCCCTGAAGTACCGGGGCGCCCGCTTCTCACTGGGCTACGGCGCCTGCCCCGACCTGGAGGACCGCGCCAAGATCGCCGGGATGCTCCGGCCGGAGCGCATCGGCGTCCACCTGTCCGAGGAGTTCCAGCTGCATCCTGAACAGTCCACGGACGCCATTGTGATCCATCACCCGGAGGCCAAGTACTTCAACGCCCGCTGACCCTGCAGGCTCTGTCCGGCACGATCCGCCGGACGGGCCCGAGGGGGGCGGCCGACGCCCCCTGCGCCTGCTCCTGCACCGCCTCACGGCACGGCCCCACGCCGGGGGCCATGAGGCGCCGGAAGCGGTCGTGGCGCGCACGACGTACAATGGTCGGTCCACCGCAGGCCGGTTCCCCTTCAGGGGAACCGGCCTGATCGTCCCTTAGACGGAGGTATGTGGATGACCAGTACGGTTCCCGCGCCCGGCGCCCTTTCCCCGTCCCTCCGGTCCGGCAGACCGCGGGGGCCCCGCGCGGCCGGAGGATCCCCCCTCCAGGCCGTGTTCCTGGACATGGACGGCACCCTGGTCGACACCGAGGGTTTCTGGTGGGACGTCGAGGTCGAGGTGTTCGCCTCCCTCGGCCACACCCTCGACGACTCCTGGCGCCACGTCGTGGTCGGCGGCCCCATGACCCGCAGCGCGGGCTTCCTCATCGAGGCGACCGGGGCCGACATCCCCCTCGCCGAACTGGCGGTGCTGCTCAACGACGGCTTCGAGGAGCGTATCGCCGACACCCTGCCGCTCATGCCCGGCGCAGCCCGGCTGCTGGCAGAGCTGGCCGAGTACGACATCCCCACAGCCCTGGTCTCCGCCTCGCACCGGCGCATCATCGACCGGGTGCTCACCTCGCTGGGACCCCAGCACTTCGCACTGTCGGTCGCCGGCGACGAGGTCCCGCGCACCAAGCCGCACCCCGACCCGTATCTGGCCGCCGCCGTCGGACTCGGCGTGAACCCCCTGCGGTGCGCCGTCGTAGAGGACACGGCGACCGGTGTCGCCTCCGCCGAGGCCGCGGGCTGCCACGTCGTCGCGGTGCCCTCGGCGGCTCCGATCGAGGCGGCCGCCAGGCGAACCGTCGTCCCCTCGCTGGAAGCCGTCGACCTCACCTTTCTGCACGGCCTGATGACGGAAGTGCGCCAGGGGTTCACCGAGCGTGGAGCGACGTAAGCGCAGGAATTCCAAGGGCTCGTGCCCCGGCCGCCCCGGAGGGTGCCCCAAGGAATTCGGACGGCTACCGAACGTTGAATTCCGGTCCCGCCGGGCCGGATTTCGTGTGTGATGTTCACCACTTTTCAGAGTCTCGACAGGGAGGTCATCATGTGCTGTCCGCCCTATTTCGGCAAGCCTTCGCGTGCCCTTGTGTCCTGATTGGTGGATCACTGCACCAATCTTGCCGTGCCGACGTTCGCCGGTGCGTTCGCGCCCGGTTCCACTCCGTGATGAAGGCTCAACTCCGGCCGCGGCGCTCCTTCGCGCGGGTGCGGACTAATCTCGTCGCGAGAACATCGCCCCCATCCCCGTGATCGGTAGCACCACCCCCTGTATGCCGTATACACGGAGTCGACAGCTCTGGAGAAACTCGAGCATGAACCGCAAGACTTTGGTGCTGGCGGCCACGATCGGACTGCTCGCGCCGGTACTCGCCGGCTGCGGCGACACCGATGGCGGGAGCGGCGGCGACGCGATCGTCGTCGGCACCACGGACCGGTTCACCGCCACGGAGGACGCGCCCGCGCCGGTCGACCCCGCGTACGCCTACGACATCGGTACCTGGAACATCCTGCGCCAGACCCTGCAGACCCTGCTCATCCAGCCGCGCGGCGACGGTGAACCGGTGCCCGAGGCGGCCGAGACCTGCGGCTTCACCGACTCCGGCAACGAGCGGTACAGCTGCACCCTGCGCGAAGGCCTGAAGTTCTCGAACGGTGACTCCATCACCGCCGCCGATGTGAAGTACTCCATCGACCGTGCCCTCGCCGTGCAGTCCGACAGCGGTGTGTTCGCGCTGCTGTCCACCATCGACACCGTCGAGACGCAGGGCGACCGTGAGGTGATCTTCCACCTCAAGTCGGCGGACGCCACCTTCCCGTACAAGCTGTCCACCCCGGTCGCGGGCATCGTTCCCGAGGACTCCTACGACAGGGACAAGCTGCGCGAAGGGTTCGAGATCGACGGGTCGGGCCCGTACACCTTCGAGACCAAGGTTGAGGGCGGTGAACTGGTCAGTGTCACCTATGCCAAGAACCCCTTCTACAAGGGTTCCCTGAAGGTCGGCCACGACAAGATCGAGATGCGCTCCTACGAGAGCGCCGAAGCCATGGGCGAAGCACTCGAGGCCGATGACATCGACGTCATGACCCGCAGCATGTCGCCGGAGCAGATCCAGGAGCTTGCCAACGCCTCCGAGGGCGCCGTCGACCTGGTCGAGTCGCCGGGTCTGGAGATCCGCTACCTGGCCTTCAACACCAAGGCCCCCAGCGTGGAGACCAAGGCCGTCCGCCAGGCCATGGCCCAGACCGTCAACCGCAGCGAGCTGGTCGCCAAGGTCTACGGCTCCCAGGCCGAACCGCTGTACTCGCTGGTTCCCGCGTCCGTCACCGGTCACTCCAACGCGTTCTTCAACAAGTACGGCGACCCCGACGTCTCCAAGGCCCGCGAGCTGCTGGAGGAGGCCGGGATCACCACCCCGGTGAAGATGACGCTGCACTACACGACCGACCACTACGGTCCCGCCACCAAGGCGGAGTTCGAGCAGCTCAGCGAACAGCTCAACGACAGCGGCCTGTTCGACACCGACATCAAGGGCGCGGCCTGGGACACCTTCCGGCCGGACGGCCAGAAGGGCAAGTTCGACGTCTACGGCATGGGCTGGTTCCCCGACTTCCCGGACGCCGACGCGTTCATCGCGCCGTTCCTGGACGAGGACAACTTCCTCAATTCGCCGTACGCCAACTCCGAGATCCGCAAGGAACTGATCCCGGAGTCCCGCCGTCAGGCCGACCGGCTGTCCGCCGCCGACAGCCTGAACCAGATCCAGGACATCGTGGCCGAGGACGTGCCCGTGCTGCCCCTGTGGCAGGGCAAGCAGTACGTCGCCGCGCACGACGACATCATCGGGACCGCGTACCTGGTCAACTCCTCCTCCTCGCTCCAGCTGTGGGAGCTGGGACGCGGCGTGAGCGGCTGACACGACAAGGACCCGGACCGGGCCCGCGTACTCCGAGGGCGCCTGTGCCTCCCGCAAGCCGGGAGGCACAGGCGCCCTCGGAGTCTGTCGTACCGGCGGGTGGGCGCTACTGCGCCCCCGGACACACCAGCCCGCTCTCGTACGCGTACACCGCGGCCTGCACCCGGTCGCGCAGTCCGAGCTTCGTCAGGACATGACCGACGTGTGTCTTCACCGTCGTCTCGCTGACGAACAGGTCCGCGGCGATCTCCGCGTTGGACAGTCCCCGCGCCACCAGCTTCAGCACCTCGACCTCACGGTCGGTCAGCGTGTGCAGCGTGTCCGGCACCGGCTCGTCACCGGACGGCAGATGCGTGGCGTACTTGTCCAGCAGCCGGCGCGTGATGCTCGGGGCGAGCATCGCCTCACCGTCGGCCACCACACGGATCGCCTGCACCAGCTCGTTGGCCGGGGCGTCCTTCAGCAGAAAGCCGCTGGCGCCCGCGCGCAGCGCCTCCACCACGTACTCGTCGAGATCGAACGTCGTCAGAACCAGGACCTTCGCCGGGCCGTTCCGCTCGGGGCCGGTGATCTGCCGGGTCGCCTCCACACCGTCCATCCGCGGCATGCGGATGTCCATCAGCACCACATCGGGCTGCAGCGCCCGCACCTGATCCTGGGCCTGGAGGCCGTCCCCGGCCTCGCCGACGACCGCGATGTCCTGCTCGGCCTCCAGAATCATCCGGAAGCCGGTGCGCAGCAGCGGCTGGTCATCGACCAGTAGGACGCGGATGGCCACGTAAGTCTCCTTCGTTAGTCCACCCTCATTCTGCCCTGCGTCCCCTGTCCCGCCCGGGTCCGGGGGCATCTCAGCCCACGGCGGGCCCGGTCGTCCGCACCGGCAGCGGATAAGGCGGGGGAGTGCCGCCGAACTCCGGGCAGTGCGCCTGGTGGTCGCACCAGCCGCACAGTTTGGTGGGGCGAGGCCGCCAGTCACCCGTCTCCGTGGCCTGCCGGATCGCCTCCCAGAGCGCCAGCAGCTTGCGCTCGACGCGCTCCAGATCCGCGCGGACGGGGTCGTACGTCAGCACATCCCCGCTGCCCAGGTACACCAGCTGCAGCCGGCGCGGGATCACCTGCTTCAGCCGCCACACCACCAGGGCGTAGAACTTCATCTGGAACAGCGCGCCCTCCGCGTACTCCGGCCGCGGTGCCTTGCCCGTCTTGTAGTCGACGATCCGCACCTCGCCGGTGGGAGCCACATCCACCCGGTCGATGATGCCGCGCAGCCGCAGCCCGGAATCCAGCTCGGCCTCCACGAACAGCTCCCGCTCGGCGGGCTCCAGGCGGCTCGGATCCTCCAGGCTGAACCAGCGCTCCACCAGCTGCTCCGCCTCCGCCAGCCAGCGCGCCAGCCGCTCACCCTCCGGATCCTCGGCGAACAGCTCCACGACCTCCGGACGCGACTTCCGCAGCCGGTCCCACTGCCCCGGGACCAGAGCCTTCGCCCGCGGCACGGTGCGCTCGGCGGCCGGAGCGTCGAACAGACGCTCCAGCACCGCGTGCACCAGCGTGCCCCGCGTCGCCGCCTCGCTCGGCTTCTCCGGCAGCCGGTCGATGACCCGGAACCGGTACAGCAGCGGACACTGCATGAAGTCACCGGCGCGCGACGGGGACAGCGAGGCGGGCGGCGCGGGGGGCCGCGCGGCAGGCGCCGCGGTGGCTCCGGTCGCCATCGCCGTGTCCCCTCCCGTTGCCGCCTCCCCGGCCGTGACCGGCGCATCCGCAGCCACGACAGGCATGCTCTCGGACCGCCCCGCGGCCCCGGTGCTCGTCTCCATGTCCACGACCTTACGGCCCGGCACCGACAGTGACCGCACACGGCAGGGTGACCAAAGGGGGAGAAGGGGAAGGAGAGGGGGAGCAGGCGCGGTGACGGAGGGGAACGGCGAGGGGTGCCGAGGCGAAACGTGCGGCGAGGGCCGCATACCATCGACTCGAGACCCTCCCGTCCGGCAGGCGCGGGAGACGCAGCGACGAGGGGACACCGGTGGACGCAAGCGGCGGACGCGGGCAGCCGCGCTCCGGCAACGACGAGTCGACCGAGCGCCACGCGGGGTCCCCGGTGGGCGAACCCTCCACGGACGGAGACCGCCCCGGCCCGGCCGAGCCCACCCCGACCACCTCGGACACCTTCGACGATATGGGCAACACGGGCAACACGGGCAACACGGGCAACACGGGCAACACGGGTAATGCGGGTAATGCGGGCAACACGGGCAACACGGGTAATGCGGGTAATGCGGGCAACACGGGTAATGCGGGTAATGCGGGTAATGCGGGTAATGCGGGCAACGGGGGCAACGTGAACGGTGCGGACGGTGTGGACGGCCGGACTGCCGCGCCGCCCGCCGAGCACACTCCGGCGAGCTCCGGAAACGGTGTGTCACAGACCCGCAGCACCCCGGCGGAGACCGGGAGCACGGCTCGGAACGGAACACCCGGGCAGCACTCCGCCCCGGTGCGGCCTGCGGTGAACCGTGACCCGCGGAGCCCGGACGAGAGCGTCGCCCAGGGCGACGCGCCTGAGGGCCACGCCGGCCGCCGGACCGACCCCGGCCAGTCCCGCCGGCCCGACCCGTTCCACAAGCCTCAGCGGCACCCCGACCGCATCCACGCCCACGCGGCGCCCGGCAAGGAAGCCGTACCGCGGCGCCCGCCGGAGCAGCAGAGGCGCGGAGGACTGCTGATGGGGCGCCCGTTCGGTGTGCCCGTCTACGTCGCCCCCAGCTGGTTCCTCGTCGCCATCCTCATCACCTGGGTCTTCGGCGGTCAGATCGACCGAGTGCTGCCCGAACTCGGCGCCGCCAGCTACCTGGTCTCACTGTTCTTCGCCGTCGCCTTCTACGCCTCGGTCCTGGTCCACGAACTCGCCCACACACTGGCCGCCCTCCGCTTCAAGCTCCCGGTGCGCCGCATCCAGCTCCAGTTCTTCGGAGGCGTCTCCGAGATCGAGAAGGAGGCCGAGACACCCGGACGGGAGTTCGTGCTCGCCTTCGTGGGACCGCTGCTCTCCCTCGTCCTGTCCGGCCTGTTCTACCTCGGACTGCTCGCGGTGGACCCCGGCTCCGTGCCCGGCGTCCTGCTGGCCGGCCTGATGATCTCCAACCTCATCGTCGCCGTCTTCAACCTCCTGCCCGGCCTCCCCCTCGACGGCGGACGCATGCTCCGCGCGGTCGTCTGGAAGATCACCGGCAAGCCGATGAGCGGCACCGTCGCCGCCGCCTGGGTCGGCCGCGCCCTCGCCATCTCGGTCCTGATCGGCCTCCCCCTGCTCACCCAGTCCGGAGCCCTCGGCTCCGACGCCGCCGACAGCGTGGGCATGGACACCGTCCTCGACGCCCTGCTCGCCGCCATCCTCGCGGCGATCATCTGGACCGGCGCCGGCAACAGCCTGCGCATGGCCCGCCTGCGCGAGCACCTGCCGGAACTGCGCGCCCGCGCCCTGACCCGCCGCGCGGTGCCCGTCGAGACCGACACCCCCCTCTCCGAGGCGCTGCGCCGCGCCAACGTCGCCGGAGCCCGCGCTCTCGTCGTCGTCGACCTCGACGGCACCCCGCTGTCCCTGGTGCGCGAGGCCGCCATCGTCGGCGTACCCGAGCACCGTCGCCCCTGGGTCGCGGTCGGCGGGCTCGCCCAAGACCTCACCGACGGCATGCGCGTCTCCGCCGAACTCGCGGGGGAGGAGCTCCTCGAAGCCCTGCGGGCCGCTCCCGCCACCGAGTACCTGGTCGTCGAGGCGACCGGCGAGATCTACGGCGTCCTGTCCGCGGCCGACGTCGAGCGCGCCTTCGTCAAGGCCATGGCCCGCCCCGCCTGACGCCCCCCGCTGCCCTCCCCCGTACCCCCGGGGTGGTCAGCGGCCCGCGTCGGGACCGGTAGGCTGCTCACATGTCCGAACCGACCGGTGCCGCCCGCCGCCGCGGGCCCTTCAAGGTCGGGGACCAGGTACAGCTGACCGACCCCAAGGGCCGCCACTACACGTTCACGCTCGAGGCCGGGAAGAACTTCCACACCCACAAGGGTTCCTTCCCCCACGACGAGCTGATCGGCGCACCCGAGGGCAGCGTTGTCCGCACCACCGGGAACGTCGCCTACCTCGCGCTGCGCCCCCTGCTCCCCGACTACGTCCTGTCCATGCCCCGTGGGGCAGCCGTCGTCTACCCGAAGGACGCGGGACAGATCCTCGCCTTCGCCGACATCTTCCCCGGCGCCCGCGTGGTGGAGGCCGGGGTCGGCTCCGGCTCACTCAGCAGCTTCCTGCTGCGCGCCATCGGCGACCAGGGCATGCTGCACAGCTATGAACGCCGCGAGGACTTCGCCGAGATCGCCCGGGCGAACGTGGAGCGCTACTTCGGCGGCCCGCACCCCGCCTGGCAGCTCACCGTCGGCGACCTCCAGGACAACCTGTCCGACACCGAGGTCGACCGGGTCGTCCTCGACATGCTCGCCCCCTGGGAATGCCTGGAGGCCGTCTCCAAGGCCCTCGTCCCCGGCGGCATCCTCTGCTGCTACGTCGCGACCACCACCCAGCTCGCCCGGACCGTCGAGTCCATCCGCGAGATCGGCTCCTTCAACGAGCCGACCGCCTGGGAATCGATGATCCGCAACTGGCACGTCGAAGGTCTCGCCGTCCGCCCGGACCACCGGATGATCGGCCACACCGGTTTCCTGCTCACCGCCCGCCGCCTCGCCGACGGCGTGGAGCCCCCCATGCGCCGCCGCCGCCCCGCCAAGGGCGCCTACGGCGAGGACTACTCGGGGCCCAACGCCGACGCGGGCACCGCACGCTGACACGGCCCGCCGTCGCGTCAACGCACGAGCGCCGTGGCGCAGTTCCCCGCCCACACGGGGAACTGCGCCACGGCGCTCCCGTGTTGACGCGACGGCATCGGACGGTGCCTCCCCGTCACCACCGCACACCCCGCCGTTCCCCCGCACTGTGACGTGTGGCACGATGCTGGCCACCCCACCGGCACAGCTCTCACAGGAGACACTCCTCGTGCAGTCATCCGCCGTCCCGGAGCTCGCGCACACGCACACCCGCCCGATCCACTGGGTCGCCACCGCCACGGCCGTCGCAGGCGTGGTGGCGCTCTCCTCCCTGATGCAGCCCAGAGCCGCGACGGCGGCCCAGACGCCCGCCCCGGAGACGAAGAGCGCCCCCGCGCACACGGCACCGCCCGACCCGGCGGCCGTGGAGTTCCCGCTCAAGTGCGGTCCGGCGGACGTGGTGGTCAAGAAGCACGCGGCCGGCGACCTGGACGGCGACGGCCGCCCCGAGACGGTGGCGGCCGTCCACTGCGACGCCTCCATGGGTACCCCGCCCGACGGCATGTACGTGCTGACCCAGGCCGCCGGAGCCGCCACGCCCCGCGTCGTGGCCACCCTCGTCGACCCCCAGGACCGCACCAACGTCGACGACTTCGCCGTGCGTGACGGCGACATCACCGCGGCACTCCTCGGCTACTCGTCCCCCGACGTACCCCGTTGCTGCCCCGACGTGCGCACGAGCGTGAAGTGGCACTGGGACAACGGGGCGTTCGTCCAGTCCGAGCCCTCCGGCGCCCGGAGCGTCTGAACCGGGCACGGGCAGACCACGCGGAACCCGAAGAGCACGTCCCGGTGCACGCACATACGCGCTCCGGAGCACCGGAGCGCGTGTGAGGAAGCGGACAGGGTGACGAGTGGTACGGAACCGGTCACCAGGCGTCCGGGCCGTACACCTCCACGCCGTCCGCCACCCGACGCACGTGGATGCACTCGCCCGGGCACTCCTTCGCGGAATCGACCACATCCGTGACAATCGGCAGCGGCACGTGCGTCGCCGCCCCCGCGGCCTGCAACAACTCGTCGTCCGGACCCTTCACATACGCCAGCCCGTCGATGTCCAGCTCGAACACCTCGGGCGCGTACTGTGCGCAGATGCCGTCGCCGGTACACAGGTCCTGGTCGATCCAGACCTCCAGGTCCTCGCCCTCGGCTCCGGCCTCCTGCTGCACGCTCATCTCTCCTGACGTCTCCCGGTGTCCCGGTCCCATGTGTCGGGCCGCACGGGAATCCGGCCAGCTCCGACGGGTGTTGAACACATCGACCCTACCTTTGCCGGGGTTCCCGTCACCCTCGGTGGGTATTCCCCTGGCGTGAGGGAGAGCGCAAGGGTGAAGATCGGACACACCCCGACCGTCTTTGTGATCTAGGGGTTTCAATCGACACCCGCCCAGGTAGGGTCTGGAAGCGTCCAGCTCCCCTTGGAGGAGGTGAGGACCGTGGCAGCCCACGACGACGACATGAACCGCGGCATCCGCCCGGGACGCGGGTCCGAGGACCCGGCCGGGCAGATTGCCTATCTCGAGCAGGAGATCGCCGTCCTGCGCCGCAAGCTCGCCGACTCTCCGCGACACACGAGGATTCTCGAAGAGCGGATCGTCGAGCTGCAGACCAACCTGGCCGGCGTGTCCGCCCAGAACGAACGACTCGCCGGCACGCTCCGCGAGGCCCGCGACCAGATCGTGGCCCTCAAGGAGGAGGTCGACCGGCTCGCACAGCCCCCGGCCGGCTTCGGGGTCTTCCTCATGGCGAACGAGGACGGCACCGCCGACATCTTCACCGGCGGCAGAAAACTCCGGGTGAACGTGAGCCCCGGCGTCGACCTCGACGGGCTCCGGCGTGGCCAGGAAGTGATGCTCAACGAAGCGCTCAACGTGGTCGAGGCCATGGAGTTCGAGCGCGTCGGCGACATCGTCACCCTCAAGGAGATCCTCGAGGACGGCGAACGAGCACTCGTCCTCGGCCACACCGACGAGGAGCGTGTGGTCCGGCTCGCCGAGCCGCTGCTGGGCGTCACCATCCGCCCCGGCGACGCGCTCCTGCTCGAACCCCGCTCCGGGTACGTCTACGAGGTCGTCCCCAAGAGCGAGGTCGAGGAGCTCGTCCTCGAGGAAGTCCCCGACATCGGTTACGAGCAGATCGGCGGCCTCGGCAACCAGATCGAAGCCATCCGCGACGCCGTCGAGCTGCCCTACCTCTACCCGGACCTGTTCAAGGAGCACGAACTGCGTCCGCCCAAGGGTGTCCTGCTCTACGGGCCCCCGGGATGCGGCAAGACGCTCATCGCCAAGGCCGTGGCCAACTCGCTGGCCAAGAAGGTCGCCGAAGTGACCGGAGTGGCCGCCGGCAAGAGCTTCTTCCTCAACATCAAGGGCCCCGAGCTCCTCAACAAGTACGTCGGCGAGACCGAGCGGCAGATCCGCCTCGTCTTCCAGCGGGCCCGCGAGAAGGCCAGCGAGGGCACCCCCGTCATCGTCTTCTTCGACGAGATGGAATCCCTCTTCCGCACCCGCGGCTCCGGCGTCAGCTCCGACGTGGAGAACACGATCGTCCCGCAGCTCCTCGCCGAGATCGACGGCGTGGAGGGCCTGCAGAACGTGGTCGTGATCGGTGCCTCCAACCGTGAGGACATGATCGACCCCGCCATCCTGCGACCCGGCCGGCTCGACGTGAAGATCAAGATCGAACGTCCGGACGCCGAGGCGGCCAAGGACATCTTCGGCAAGTACCTCACCCAGCGACTCCCGCTGCACGGCGACGACCTCGCCGAGCACGGCAGCGATCGGGACGTCACGGTCCAGAGCATGATCCAGACCGCCGTGGAACACATGTACGCCGAAACCGAGGAGAACCGCTTCCTGGAAGTCACCTACGCCAACGGAGACAAGGAAGTCCTCTACTTCAAGGACTTCAACTCCGGCGCCATGATCGAGAACATCGTCGGCCGCGCCAAGAAGATGGCGATCAAGGACTTCCTCGAGAAGAGCCAGAAGGGCCTCCGCGTCTCCCACCTGCTCCAGGCCTGCGTGGACGAGTTCAAGGAGAACGAGGACCTGCCCAACACCACCAACCCCGACGACTGGGCCCGGATCTCCGGCAAGAAGGGCGAACGGATCGTGTACATCCGCACCCTCATCACCGGAAAGCAGGGCTCGGACACCGGACGCTCCATCGACACGGTGGCAAACACCGGTCAGTACCTGTAAAAAGCAGGGCGGCTGCGGGTGCCCTCGGTGGGTACCCGCAGCCGACTGTTTTCTGCAGTCGCCAGCGGAACGCAGCAATGACGCAAATGATCTCCCCACCAGCGCAAAGGCGTTCTAGGCTCTTCGGTACCGCCGAGTCGCACAGTGCGGGGACGGGCACCGCACACGCACCGGAGCGCCAGCGGTACTTCAGCAGTGCCCCCGACCGGGGACGCCGCCGAGCAAGGAGGGCCGCATGACCGTACGGCGAGTAATGGGCATCGAGACGGAGTACGGGATCTCCGTCCCCGGCCGCCCCAACGCCAATGCCATGCTCACCTCGTCCCAGATCGTGAACGCCTACGCGGCGGCGATGCACCGGGCCCGCCGAGCCCGCTGGGACTTCGAGGAGGAGAACCCGCTGCGGGACGCGCGAGGCTTCGACCTCGCCCGCGAGGCCGCCGACTCCAGCCAGCTCACCGACGAGGACATCGGCCTCGCCAACGTCATCCTCACCAACGGTGCGCGGCTCTACGTCGACCACGCACACCCCGAATACAGCGCCCCCGAGGTCACCAACCCCCGCGACGCCGTCCTCTGGGACAAGGCCGGCGAGCGGATCATGGCCGAGGCCGCCGAACGGGCCGCGGCGCTGCCGGGCGCGCAGCCCATCCACCTGTACAAGAACAACACCGACAACAAGGGCGCTTCCTACGGCACCCACGAGAACTACCTGATGAAGCGGGAGACGCCCTTCTCGGACATCGTCCGCCACCTCACCCCGTTCTTCGTCTCGCGCCAGGTGTTCACCGGCGCAGGACGCGTCGGCATCGGCCAGGACGGCCACGAACACGGCTTCCAGCTCAGCCAGCGCGCGGACTACTTCGAGGTCGAGGTCGGCCTCGAGACCACGCTCAAGCGGCCCATCATCAACACCCGCGACGAACCGCACGCCGACGCCGAGAAGCACCGCCGGCTCCATGTGATCATCGGCGACGCGAACCTGTCCGAGATCTCGACCTACCTGAAGCTCGGCACCACCGCGCTCGTCCTGTCGATGATCGAGGACGGCTTCATCGCCGTGGACCTCGCGGTCGACCAGCCCGTACGGACGCTGCACCAGGTCTCCCACGATCCCACCCTCAAGCGGCTGGTCACGCTCCGCAGCGGCCGCACGCTCACCGCCGTCCAGCTCCAGATGGAGTACTACGAACTCGCCCGCAAGTACGTCGAGGAACGGTACGGAGCCGACGCCGACGACCAGACCAAGGACGTCCTGACCCGCTGGGAGGACACCCTCAACCGTCTGGAGAACGACCCCATGAGCCTGGCCGGCGAGCTGGACTGGGTCGCCAAGCGGGAAGTCATGGAGGGCTACCGGCGCAGGGACGGCCTGGACTGGGACGCCGCCCGGCTGCACCTCGTCGACCTCCAGTACGCCGACGTACGCCCCGCCAAGGGGCTCTACAACCGTCTCGTCGCCCGCGGCCGCATGAAGCGGCTGCTGGACGAGACCGAGGTCGAGCGGGCCCGCACGAAGCCGCCGGAGGACACCCGCGCCTACTTCCGCGGACGCTGTCTGGAGCAGTACGCGGACGACGTCGCGGCGGCCTCCTGGGACTCGGTGATCTTCGACCTGCCGGGCCGGGACTCGCTCCAGAGGGTCCCAACCCTGGAACCGCTTCGCGGAACGCGTAATCACGTCAAGGAGCTCCTGGACCGCTGCCGCACGGCGGAAGACCTGGTCAGGGTGTTGTCGGGCAACTGAGCCGATTCACACGGCCGGGCCGCCGGACAGGGTGGAAAGTCCGGCGAAAGGGAATCATCGAAGTGGCCGCCGTACGTTGGAGGAACTGCGGGGCCCATGTCGGATCCTGCTTGTAGGGTCTGATCAAGAACGTCGAACCGAGCGGGGTGAGGGTTATGGCGACCAAGGACACCGGCGGCGGACAGCAGAAGGCGACGCGTTCCTCGGAGGAGGTCGAGGAGGCGCCCGAGGCGCAGGCATCGGAAGACCTCAAGGAGCGCCAGGAGAAGCTGAGCGACGACGTGGACGACGTCCTCGACGAAATCGATGATGTGCTCGAGGCCAATGCCGAGGATTTCGTGCGAAGCTTCGTGCAAAAAGGTGGGCAGTAAAGCCCTGCCTGGTCGCTTCTCCTTTGGACCAAAGGTGTCGGGGGGAAGGGTGGCTGGCGAGTCGAGGGTGAAGCGGTGCGGGAAGTGCACACGTGAGCTTCCCGCGGCTGTGTCCGCGCGCGACAGGAATCGACGTGATGGCCCCCCGGCGCCGCCGGGGGGCCATGGGGAAGACCGTGCGCGAGGAGGTGGACGTCCCGGCGGGACACAGGCTCTGCCGGACGTGCGGCGGGACCGGACCGCGCAGCGAGTGGCACCGTGACGCGAACGCGTCCGACGGTCTCCCGACGCGCTGCAAGGCGTGTGGGGCGGTCCGGGAATGGCAGGACCGCCTGAAGCACCGGTACGGCATCACCGAGGCCGAGCGCGACGAACCGATCGCCTCGCAAGGAGGCGCCCGCCGCACCTGCTTCGTCCGCCCCGGCCGCACAGGTGGATCACTGCCACGGGACGGGTAGGGTCCGTGGCGTACTGTGCTTCAGCTGCAATGCCGCGCTGGGGCAGTTCAAGGATCGGCCCGATGCCATAAGGCGGGCTGCTGCTTACGTGGAAGGAATCGCGTGGAAGCCAACACTCGTAGCACCGGGCGTCTACCAGCTGCCTTCCTGACGCCTGGTTCGTCGTCCTTCATGGACTTCCTCTCCGAGCACCAGCCCGAGATGCTCCCGGGGAAGCGGCAACTGCCGCCGCTCCAGGGTGTGATCGAGGCGCCGCACGGCACCACGATCGTGGCCGTGAGCTTCCCCGGCGGGGTGGTGCTCGCCGGTGACCGCCGGGCCACCATGGGCAATGTCATCGCGCAGCGGGACATCGAGAAGGTGTTCCCCGCGGACGAGTACTCGGCGGTGGGCATCGCCGGCACGGCGGGACTCGCCGTGGAGATGGTGAAGCTGTTCCAGCTGGAGCTGGAGCACTTCGAGAAGGTCGAGGGCGCGCAACTGTCTCTGGAGGGCAAGGCGAACCGGCTGTCGACCATGATCCGTTCCAACCTCGCGATGGCCATGCAGGGGCTGGCCGTGGTCCCGCTGTTCGCCGGGTACGACGTGGACAGGGAGAAGGGGCGGATCTTCTCCTACGACGTCACGGGCGGGCGTTCGGAGGAACAGGGGTACGCGGCCACCGGTTCCGGGTCGGTCTTCGCGCGCAATGCCATGAAGAAGCTCTTCCGGGGTGATCTGAGCGAGGCCGAGGCGACCACCCTGGTGGTGCAGGCCCTCTACGACGCCGCGGACGACGACTCGGCGACCGGCGGTCCCGATGTGGCCCGGCGGATCTACCCGATTGTCACGGTGATCACCGAGGACGGCTTCCGTCGGCTCTCCGAGGACGAGGCGTCCGAGGTCGCCCGGGCAGTGCTGGAGCGGCGGCTGGAGCAGCCCGACGGTCCGCGCGCCGCGCTGCTGTAGGCGCGGTTCGCCGGTGACGGCCCTCCATCCAGTGACTTCGACAGAAAGGGACGGTTGACCCGTGTCGACGCCGTTCTATGTCTCACCCCAGCAGGCGATGGCCGACCGGGCGGAGTACGCCCGCAAGGGCATCGCGCGTGGCCGCAGTCTGGTCGTGCTGCAGTATGCCGACGGCATCGTGTTCGTCGGTGAGAACCCGTCCCGTGCGCTGCACAAGTTCAGCGAGATCTACGACCGGATCGGCTTCGCGGCCGCCGGCAAGTACAACGAGTACGAGAACCTGCGGATCGGCGGTGTGCGCTACGCCGATCTGCGGGGTTACACCTACGACCGGGACGACGTGACGGCCCGGGGCCTGGCGAACGTGTACGCGCAGACGCTGGGCACGATCTTCTCGAGTGCGGCGGAGAAGCCGTACGAGGTGGAGCTGGTGGTGGCCGAGGTCGGTGAGACCCCGGAGGGCGACCAGATCTATCGGCTGCCGCACGATGGCTCCATCGTCGACGAGCACGGCTCGGTGGCGGTGGGGGGCAACGCGGAGCAGATCAGCGGCTATCTGGACCAGCGGCACCGGGACGGCATGACGCTGGCCGAGGCGCTGGCGCTGGCGGTGCAGTCGCTGTCGCGGGACACGAACGGCAGTGAGCGGGAGATTCCCGCGGAGCGGCTGGAAGTGGCCGTGCTGGACCGTACACGGCCGCAGCAGCGGAAGTTCAAGCGCATCACCGGCCGGCAGCTGGCGCGGCTGCTGGCGGCCGACGGCGCGGAGACGGCGTCCGAGGCGGAGGCCGATGTGCAGGCGGAGGACGAGGCCGGAGGCGCTCCGGAGGGCAAGGAGTAGAACCGGCCGATGCCCGGCTCGTTCGGGTGAGGTGGCGGGTCTGTGAGGCCCGGTGGGGGTGCGCGTCCGCGGCGCGGGCGGGCGTCCCCCTCCGGCCTGCTCGGCGGATCGTGCCGGAGGGCGGGGTCCGGCGCGTACTTCGTCCTCCGCCTTGCAGCTGCAAGCACCGGCCCCGGCCGGCCCCGGCTGGAAGGACACCGCCGGTCACCTCCGCCTCCGCTCCGCCGGGCAGGACCTGGTGCGTCAGGGGCGCGTGCCGGGCGGGGCCGTCGAGCCCCGGGTCACCAGGTGGACGGGGATGTCGCCGGCTTCGGGGGTGCGGTGGTCGAGGACCGCGAGGAGGGCTTGCATGCCGCGTTCGCCGAAGAGCTCCGCGTCGAGGCGGACCGTGGTCAGCTCCGGGTCGAGGGCCGTGGCCAGGGCCAGGTCGTCGAGGCCGGTGACGGAGAGGTCGTCGGGGACGCGCAGGCCGAGGCGGCGGGCCGCCTTGTAGGCGCCGGCCGCGAGCTGGTCGTCGTCGCAGACGACGGCGGTGGGCCGGCCCGGGGCGGCCAGGGCGGTGTGGGCGGCGGTGACGGCGCCCTGGATGGAGATGGGTGAGCGGGCGGTGCGCAGGGTGCTGCCGGGGACGGCGGCCAGGCGGGCGGCCAGTTCGCGGGCGCGGACGTCGAAGGTCCAGGAGGGGATGCCGGCCGCCAGGTGGAGGAAGTCGCGGTGGCCCAGGTCCAGGAGGTGGCGGGTGATCTGGCGGACGCCGTCGGCGATGTCGAGGTTGACGGTCGCGGCGTCCGGGTTGCTCGTGGGGTCACTGTCCAGCATGACCAGGGGGAGTTGGTCGCCGCGGATGGAGGTGAGGGCGTCGGCGGCCATGGAGGACGCGATGACGCCGTCGAGGGCGGCCTGCGCGGAGGCGAAGGGGTTGCGGGCGGGGCCGATGCCCTCGGGGGAGGGGTAGAGGACAACGCCGAAGCCGTGCCGGGCGGCGACGCGCGCAGCCCCGGTGTAGACGCCGGCGAAGAACTCGGTGGTGAGGGCGGGGACGACCAGGAGGACGGTACGGGTGTGGCCGAGGCGCAGGTTGCGGGCGGCCAGGTTCGGGCGGTAGCCGAGGGTGTGCGCCGCCTCGCGTACGCGCTGTGCGGTGGTCTCCGAGACGCGGCCGCGCCATTTGTCGCTCATGACGAGGGAGACGGCGGCCTGGGAGACGCCGGCTGCCTGCGCGACGTCCCGGCTCGTGGGGCGGGTCTGGGCTCGGGCCACCGTGGGACCGCTCCTTCGACTGGACTCCGTCTGGACTGGTGAACAGCGGACATGGTACGTATGAGGGCCGAGGTTATACGTACAACGTCTAGGTTCCGAGAGGCCTCGACGGGTGAATGGAGGGTGCCGCATGGCCACGGGATACCTGGAGATTCTCCGGGTGCGGCACGCGACCCGGCTCCTGGTGGGCACGCTGGTGGGCCGGCTGCCCAACGCGACCGCGGCCATCGCGATCGTGCTGTTCGTCCGCGCGGAGGGCGGTTCGTACAGTCTGGCAGGGGCTCTGGCGGCGGTGTACGGCGTGGCCAACGCGGTGGGGCAGCCGGTGCTGGGGCGGCTGGTGGACCTGCGGGGTCAGCCGCTGGTGCAGTTGCCGGCCGCGGTGCTGTCGGCGCTGGCGATGGCGGCCTTCGCGTTCGCGGGGATCGAGCCGAGGGCGGTGGCGTACGGGGCGGTGGCCGCCGCGGGGCTGTTCACGCCGCCGCTGGAGGGCGGCCTGCGGGCCCTGTGGTCCTCCGTGCTGCACCGTGAGGACCACGTGCACCGGGCCTACGCGATGGACGCGGTGGCCCAGGAGGTGATGTTCACCGTCGGGCCGCTGCTCGTCACGGTGTGCGCGTCGCTGTGGTCGCCGCAGGCCGCCCTGCTGGTGCTGAACGGGCTGGGAGTGCTGGGCGCCCTGTCCGTGGTGGTGTCGAAACCCTCGCGCGCGTGGCGGTCGGCGCCGCGCGCGGCGCACTGGCTGGGCGCGCTGCGCTCGCCGGGGCTGCTGGCTCTGCTGGGCGCCTTCCTGTTCGTCGGCATCGCGATGGGATCCATCACCGTGGCCGCGGTGCCCTACGGGGACGAGAACGGCGGTGCCCACGTGTACGGCTGGCTGATGGCGGGCCTGGGATTCGGCGCGCTCGCCGGCGGCACGGCCTACGGGGCGCGCCAGTGGGCGGGGGAGCCGACGCGGCGGCTGCAGGCGCTGGTGGCGTTCCTGGCGGTGTGTTATCTGCCGCTCACGCTGACGCCGGGTCCGGTGGCGATGACCCTGCTCGCGGTGGTCGCCGGTCTCTTCCTGGCTCCGGCGATCGCGTGTGCGTTCGTGCTGATCGACCGGCACGCGCCGGCGGGCACGGTCACGGAGGCGTTCTCGTGGCTGGTGACGACGTTCACAGTGGGCGCGTCGGTGGGAACGGGCCTGGCCGGGCCGGTGGTCGAGGCGGGCGGCGCGCAGGGGGGTTTCGCGATCCCGGCTGTCGCGGGTGGCGCGGCTCTGCTGGTTTTGATGTCGACCGGAAGGGTATTGGCGGTTCCCGCAGGCGGGGCCCTGGTTGCGGCAGGTTCGGAAAATGATCCGAACCGTGCCGTCGAACCCCGTTTGGGTTCGCGGGATCGGGCGTAATGTTCAGTCATGGACCGCCGCATTTTCGGGCTGGAGAACGAGTACGGCGTCACGTGCACGTTCAGGGGACAGCGCCGCCTGTCTCCTGACGAGGTGGCGCGGTACCTCTTCCGCCGTGTCGTGTCATGGGGCCGTAGCAGCAATGTCTTTCTGCGTAACGGTGCCCGCCTCTATCTCGATGTGGGTTCGCATCCGGAATACGCCACACCCGAATGCGACAACGTGACCGAGCTGGTCACCCACGACAAGGCCGGGGAGCGCATTCTCGAAGGACTCCTGGTGGACGCCGAACGACGCCTGCACGAGGAAGGAATCGCGGGCGACGTCTACCTGTTCAAGAACAACACCGACTCGGCGGGTAACTCGTACGGGTGTCATGAGAACTATCTGGTGGCCCGGCACGGGGAGTTCTCCCGGCTCGCGGACATCCTCATCCCGTTCCTGGTGACCCGCCAACTGCTGTGCGGCGCCGGAAAGGTGCTGCAGACGCCGCGTGGCGCGGTGTACTGCGTCAGCCAGAGGGCCGAGCACATCTGGGAGGGCGTCTCGTCGGCGACGACCCGGTCCCGGCCGATCATCAACACGCGTGACGAGCCGCACGCGGACGCCGAGCGGTACCGCCGGCTCCATGTCATCGTCGGCGACTCGAACATGTCCGAGACGACCATGCTGCTCAAGGTCGGTGCCACCGATCTGGTGCTGCGCATGATCGAGGCGGGCACGGTGATGCGTGACCTCACGCTGGAGAACCCGATCCGGGCGATCCGTGAGGTGAGCCACGACATCACGGGCCGCCGCAAGGTCCGCCTGGCGAGCGGCCGTGAGGCCTCCGCCCTCGAGGTGCAGCGGGAGTACTACGAGAAGGCGCTGGACTTCTGCGAGCGCCGCGGCACCCGCACCGGCACGGTCGAGCAGGTGCTCGAGCTGTGGGGCCGCACCCTGGACGCGATCGAGGCCGAGGACCTCGACCGTATCGGCACCGAGATCGACTGGGTGATGAAGTACAAGCTGCTCGAGCGGTACCGGGCCAAGCACAACATGACCATGTCGCATCCGCGGGTCGCGCAGATAGACCTCGCCTACCACGACATCCACCGCCGTCGTGGTCTGTACTACCTGCTCGAGAAGAAGGGGCAGGCCGCCCGGATCTGCAACGACATGAAGATCTTCGAAGGCAAGTCCGTTCCGCCGCAGACCACCCGGGCGCGGCTGCGGGGTGACTTCATCCGCCGCGCGCAGGAGCAGCGGCGGGACTTCACCGTCGACTGGGTGCACCTCAAGCTCAACGATCAGGCGCAGCGGACGGTGTTGTGCAAGGACCCGTTCCGTGCGGTGGACGAGCGGGTGGAGAAGCTGATCGCCGGTATGTGAGACGCGTCGTTCTGCGGTTCTCCCGAACAGCGGAACGCCACACGGGCGCCGTACGTTACTCAGTGCGGCGCCCTTCTCACGCCGTAGAGTTGCGCGGACGCCACCGACACGATCGATGATTACGAGGCCCCACCGTGCGCCGACGCTCACTTCTCATTGCCGTACCCGCTGGACTGGCCGCCCTCGCCGCGTGCGGCGACGGCGGGTCCGATTCGAGCAAGGCCAGCGAGAGTGCCTCACCGTCCGCGCCCGACGCGTCGGCCGCGCCCCCGCCGAAGATCGTCGACGGTCCGCTGCCGGCGATCACCGAGGGCGTGAAGTTCGGTGAGAAGCCCACCGTGGCCAAGGGCAGCGGTGACCCGTCCAAGGACCTCGCGGTGAAGACGGTCATCGCGGGCGGCGGCAAGGCCATCGCCGAGAACGACTTCGTGGTGGCCCACTATCTGGGCCAGGTGTGGAGCACCGCGAAGGTGTTCGACAACTCCTACGACCGCAAGGCCCCGCTGGCGATCCAGCTGGCGCAGGGCAGCATCATCGACGGCTGGCGGTACGGGCTGACGGGGAAGAAGGCCGGCAGTCGGGTCCAGATGGCGGTTCCGCCCACCTGGGGCTACGGCACGCAGGGCAACGAGCAGGCGGGGATCAAGGGCACCGACACGCTGGTGTTCGTGGTGGACGTGCAGGACACGTTCAACGCGAGGAGTTCCGCCGAGGGCAGCGAGGTCGCTCAGGACAACGTCGACCTGCCGAAGGTCGGCACGAACACGGACGGTGAGGCGCCCTCCATCGAGGTGCCCGACACGAAGGCCCCGACGAAGCTGGTGTCGAGCTACGTCCTCGAGGGCGACGGCGAGGAGGTCGGCGCCGACAACAGTGTGCTCGTGCAGTACAGGGGCGTCCTGTGGGACGGCGGCAAGGAGTTCGACTCGACGTACGAGCGGGGGCAGTTGACCTCGTTCTCGCTTCAGCAGGTCGTCAAGGGATGGGCGCAGGGGCTGACCGGCAAGAAGGTCGGCAGCCGGGTCCTCATCGTCATCCCGCCGGAGCTTGGGTACGGCGACACGCCGCCGCAGGGCAGTGACATCAAGAAGGACTCCACGCTGGTCTTCTCGGTCGACATCCTCGCCAAGTTGTGACCGCGTGTGATGTAAGACTGTGTGTGTTCGCCTTTCCGTAGACAAGCAGGAGCGTTAGACGTGAGCATCGACAAGCCCGAGATCGACTTCCCGGGCGGCGAGCCCCCGGCGGACCTCGAGATCAAGGACATCTGGGAAGGCGACGGAGAGGTGGCGCAGGCGGGTCAGACCGTCACCGTCCACTACGTCGGTGTCTCCTTCAGCACGGGTGAGGAGTTCGACGCCAGCTGGAACCGCGGTGCTCCGTTCCGCTTCCCGCTGGGCGGCGGCCGGGTCATCCAGGGCTGGGACCAGGGCGTGCAGGGCATGAAGGTCGGCGGCCGTCGCCAGCTGACCATCCCCGCACACCTGGCCTACGGCGACCAGAGCCCGACTCCGGCGATCAAGCCCGGCGAGACGCTGATCTTCGTGGTCGACCTGCTCGGGGTCTGATCACTCGCCCGACCGCAGATCGGCTGCCCGTGCGACGTCATGTCGCGGTTGTGACCGGACTCGATCACCTGGGGTCCATGCCTGTCCGGGCATGGGCCCTCGGCTTTTGCCGCGCCACCACGGGGCGGTACGGTCATCGGACTGAGCAGTATGAGGAGGCGAAGGGCGTCGATGGCCATTGCCAAGGCCGAGCGGCTGATGAACCTGGCGCTGTGCCTGCTGGGCACGCGGCGGCCACTGAGCAAGCGTGAGCTGCGCGAGTCCGTCGAGGCCTACCTCGAGGCGGCCTCGGACGACGCGTTCAACCGGATGTTCGAGCGCGACAAGGACGATCTGCGCGAACTCGGGCTCGTCATCGAGACGGTGGAGAACCTCGAGGGCGAGGTCGGCTATCTGGCCCGGAGGGACAGCAACCGTCTGCCGCCCATCACCCTCGACGCCGAGGAGGCCGCCGCCCTGGGGCTGGCGGCCAAGGTGTGGCAGCAGGCCAGACTGGCCGGAGCGGCCAGTGGCGCTCTGCAGAAGCTGCGCGCGGCGGGACTGCCCGAGGACGTCGACCCGTACGGGGCCCACAGCGCGCTCGAGCCGCGCATCCCGGTGCACGAGGCCGCCTTCGAACCGCTGATGCTGGCCTGCCGCGACCGCCGTTCCGTCGTCTTCCACTACCGCAAGGCCAACGCCGCGCAGCCCGAACCGCGCCATGTCGAGCCGTGGGCGCTGGAGTGCTGGCGCGGCCACTGGTACCTGGCGGGCTGGGACCGCGACCGGGGCGCCGAGCGGGTCTTCCGGCTGTCCCGGATCACCGGCAAGGTGCGCTCGCGCGGCACCCCCTGCACCGCCCCGGTGCCGGACGTCGTCACCGTGCGCGAGACGGTGGCGAGCTGGGCGGGGGAGAGCGCGGAGCGCACCGCGCGGATCCGGCTGCGCACCGACGCGGGGTACCCCCTTCGGGCGAAGGCCACGTCGGTGCGGGAACTCGGCGGAGGCTGGGAAGAGTTGGAGATTCCGTACGGGCACGGCCTGGACGCCTGGCTGGTGGAGTTCGGGGCGGACGTGGTGGTTCTGGAGCCCGCCGGGCTGCGGGCCGACGTGGTGGACCGGCTGCGCGCCGTGGCCAAGGGCTGAGGGGGACGGGACAAGAACGTGGCAGGCAAACCGGTCAGGCCAGTGAACGCCATCGACCAGACCCGGCGGATGCTCTCCCTGGTCACCTACCTGAGGGAGCGTCCCGGGGCCCGGATCGAGGACGTGGCGCGCGCCTTCGGCATCACCGAGGACGAGCTGGTCTCGGACCTCGACGTGCTGCCCATGTGCGGCACCAGTTTCCGCGGCGGCGACCTGCTGGACATCGACACCGACGGGGAGCGCATCTGGTGGCACAACCCGGCCGCGCTCGGCGCGGAGGCCGCGGAGCCGCTCCGTCTCGCCGCGGACGAGGCCACCGCGCTGCTGGTCGCCGCGCGCGCCGTGACCACCCTGCCCGGACTGCGCGAGAGCGACCGGCAGGCGCTGCTGCGGGCCACCGCCAAGGTGGAGGCCGCGGCCGGAGAGGCGGCGGGCGCCAGCGCCCGGCTGTCGGTGACCTTCGAGTCCGAGGGCGGTGTCTTCGCGGACGTCGACCGGGCCATCGCCGAGCGCCGCCGACTGTGGATCCGCTACTACTCGCCCGCCCGCGACGAACTCAGCGAGCGCGAGATCGACCCCATCCGCCTGGTCAGCGTCGGGCACACCTATGTGGAGGCCTGGTGCCGCCGCTCCGAGGCGCGCCGCACTTTCCGGCTCGACCGGGTCGCCGAGATCAGGATCCTCGACGAGCCGTCCGCGCCGCCCGAGGTCGAACTGCGGGACCTGTCGGAAGGACTGATGCAGCCGGCGGCGGAGGATCCGGAGGTCGTGGTTGAGGTCGGGCCGGGCGGCCGCTGGGTCGCCGAGTACTACCCGCACGACAGCGCGGATGAGCTGCCGGACGGCGGGCTGCGTATCACCTTGCGGACACCCGACCCGACGTCGCTCAAGCGGCTGGCGCTGCGGCTCGGGCGGGACGGCCGGATCGTCACACCGGACGACCTCGCGGACAGCGCCCGGCGGGCGGCCCGCGAGGCGCTGGCGGCGTACGACGGCGCCGGGACGGCCGGATGAGCGGGCCGCACACGGTGTGCGCGGTCCGGGGTGGGCAGGACGACAGGCAGGAGCGAGGACTGTGAGCAAGTCGGCGACCCCTGGAGCACCGACCCCTGAAGTACGCGGCATGACGGTGGCGTCCGCGTTCTCCGGGATGAGAGGCGTGGCGCCCGTCGTGTTCCGGGCGGGCTGCCCGGACTGCAGAGGGCGTTTCGAGCTGGGCGCGAGCGCGCTGCGCCTGGTCATAGGGGCCAGCAGCCGTACCACCTTCTACTCGTTCACCTGCCCCGCGTGCGAGACGGCGGTCCGTAAGCCGGCGGGGGAGCGGGTCGTCGAACTCCTCACCGGCGGCGGGGTCAGCACCCTGCGGCTGCACTCGACGGCGTAGAGGCCGCCCGGCTCGTGCCCCGGCGCCCCGCGGTTCCCTTCCCGGGTGCCGGGCGTTCCGCGCGGGTGGGGACCGTCTAGGCTCGCCCCATGTTCTGGGCGATGTTCGCGATTGCTGTGGGGTTTCTGGGGCTCGTGGTGCTCGGGGTGTTCGCCGTACGGGTCTTCGTCGAGGCGGAGCGGCTCGGCAGACAGGTCGCGGACTCGGCGGGCCGTATCGGCCGGGCCGCGGAGGACCTGGAGCGGGCGGCCGTCGGCGCGGCCCGCTCCGCACAAACGCTCTGACTCGATCCGGAACGGCCGCCCGGGTCCGCACGTCCTGTCGGGTTGCCGACCCGGGCGGGTACGCTGCTGACCGCGGCCCGGAGAAAGAGGCCCGGATCGCGGACGGGAGTACGCACGGGGATTGCCCTATGTTCACCCCTTAGCGTTACGATCGCTGACAGCGTGGTCATCGGACGCGTGTCCGAACGGCCGGACAGGACAGCACCCCAGCAGCCTCGGTGAGAAGGTAAAGAAATGTTCGGAAGGCTCGGAGCTCCCGAGATCATTCTCATCCTCGTCGTCATCATCCTGCTGTTCGGCGCGAAGAAGCTTCCGGACATGGCACGGTCGCTCGGCAAGTCCGCCCGCATCCTCAAGAGCGAGGCCAAGGCGATGAAGGAGGACAAGGACAAGTCCTCCGCCCCCGCCGACCCGCCGGCCCCCGGCGACGACTCCCCGGCGCAGCGCACCATCCAGGCCGCCCCCGGTGACGTGACCAGCTCCCGCCCGGTCACGGAGCCGACGGACACGACCAAGCGCTGACGCAGGGCCGGACGCCGTCCGGCCCGCCGCACGAGATGGGAACGTGGGTTGCTCAAGTCTGCCCGCAAGCAGGAGAGGGATCCCGATGGGCGGATGCCCCTCGCGGAGCACCTTCGTGAACTCCGCAACCGGCTCGCGAAGGCGCTGCTGGCCATCGTCCTGGTGACGATCGGCGCGGCCTTCTTCTACAACGAGATCATCAACTTCTTCACCGACCCGGTGCTCAAGTCGGTCGGCTGCGCGAAGTCCTTCGAGGAACTCGCCGCCTCGGCACGCGACGAGGACCCCTGCGCGCAGATCACCATCAACGGTCTGCTCACGCCGTTCACCCTGGCGCTGAAGGTCTCCCTGATGGCCGGTGTCGTCCTGGCCTCGCCGGTCTGGCTGTACCAGCTGTGGTCGTTCGTCGCGCCGGGCCTGCACAAGCACGAGAAGAAGTACGCCTACGCGTTCGTCGCGACGGGTTTCCCGCTCTTCCTCGCCGGTGGCTACTTCGCCTACCGGGTGCTGCCGACGACGGCGAAGGTGCTCATCGAGTTCACCCCGTTCGGCGTCGACAACCTGCTGCCGCTGGACGACCTGCTCGACCTCGTCACGCGCATGGTGATCGTCTTCGGGCTCTCCTTCGAGCTGCCGCTGCTGCTGATCATGCTCAACTTCACCGGGGCGCTGACGGGCAAGCGCATGCTCGGCTGGTGGCGCGGCATGATCATGAGCATCACGCTGTTCGCGGCCCTGGCCACGCCGAGCACCGACCCGCTGACCATGATGGCCCTCGCCGGACCGATCTGGATCCTGTACTTCCTGGCTGTCGGCGTCTCCCTGTTCAACGACCGCCGCAGGCGCCGTCTGGAGGCCATGGGCCCCGCCGACGACGAGGCCTCCGACCTGGACCTCACCCCCGAGGACATCGGCGAGGCCGAACCCGTGCCGGCCAGGCGTGCCCTGCCCGAGCAGGCGAGCACAGACCGGGTCAACGGTTATGACGACGTGACCTGAAGACCGGGCGGAGGCTCGTAGGGGCACGGAGTGACCAGCGAGATCACCCTCTTCGCCAACCCCACCGCGGGTCGCGGCCGGGGCGTCCGAGCGGCGCGGCCGGCCGCTTGCGCGTTGCGCGCGGCCGTGCGCGCCGTGCCGTCGAGGAGAGCACCGGAGCCCTGGTCGCCGTCGGCGGCGACGGCATGGCGAACCTGGCCCTGCAGGTCGTGGTCGGCACCGGCACCCCGCTCGGCCTGATCGCCGTCGGCACGGGCACCCCGCTCGGCCTGATCGCCGTCGGCACGGGCACCCCGCTCGGCCTGATCGCCGTCGGCACGGGCACCCCGCTCGGCCTGATCGCCGTCGGCACGGGCACCCCGCTCGGCCTGATCGCCGTCGGCACGGGCACCCCGCTCGGCCTGATCGCCGTCGGCACGGGCACCCCGCTCGGCCTGATCGCCGTCGGCACGGGCACCCCGCTCGGCCTGATCGCCGTCGGCACCGGCAACGACTTCGCCCGCTCACTCGCCATGCCACTGAAGGAGTCGGCCGCGGCCGGCCGGATGATCGCCGACGCCCTCAAGTGCGGACGGGTACGCGACATCGACCTCGGTCGGGCCGGCGGCCGCCGGTTCGGTACCGTCCTCGCCTCCGGCTTCGACTCCCGCGTCAACGACCGCGGCAACCGGATGCGCCTGCCCGCGGGGCGTTTCACGTACGACCTCGCCGTGGTCGCCGCACTCGCGGCCCTGCGCCCGATCCCGTACCGGATCACCCTCGACGACGGCGACGTCCGCGAGGCCGAGGCGACGCTGGCCGCCGTCGGCAACGGAGCCTCGTACGGGGGCGGCATGCGGATCTGTCCGGGTGCCGACCTCACCGACGGGCTGTTCGACGTCACGGCGGTCGGCGACTGCGGCCGGGCCGCGCTGCGGATCTTTCCCACCGTGTACCGCGGAACACACGTCGGCCGGCCCGAGGTGAGCGTGTTCCGGGCGTCGCGGGTGGAGCCGACCGCCGAACAGGTCACCGGTTACGCGGACGGCGAACCGCTCGGGCCCCTGCCGCTGACCGCGAGCTGCGTACGCGGCGCGGTGCGGGTCGTGGGCCCCCGAGGGGCCGCGTCCGCTCCCGGATCCGGATAATGATCGTCCTGTTGTCAGCGCGGCCCGGTACGCTCGAAAGCACGATGACAGAGCACCTCTCACCGGCCGAGCGGTACGCGGCAGCACGCAGGCGCGCTGCCGAGCAGGCCACCGCACTCGCCTCCTTCCGCGAGATGTATGACTTCGGCCTCGACCCCTTCCAGATCGAGGCCTGCCAGGCGCTCGAAGCGGGGAAGGGCGTGCTGGTGGCCGCGCCCACCGGCTCGGGCAAGACGATCGTCGGCGAGTTCGCCGTCCACCTGGCCCTCCAACAGGGCAAGAAGTGCTTCTACACGACGCCCATCAAGGCGCTGTCGAACCAGAAGTACGCCGACCTGTGCCGCCGCTACGGCGCCGACAAGGTCGGCCTGCTCACCGGCGACAACAGTGTCAACTCCGGTGCCCCCGTGGTCGTGATGACCACCGAGGTGCTGCGGAACATGCTGTACGCGGGCTCGCAGACGCTCCTCGGCCTCGGGTACGTGGTGATGGACGAGGTGCACTACCTCTCCGACCGCTTCCGGGGCGCCGTCTGGGAGGAAGTGATCATCCACCTCCCCGAGTCGGTGACCCTGGTGTCCCTCTCGGCGACGGTGTCGAACGCGGAGGAGTTCGGCGACTGGCTGGACACCGTCCGCGGCCACACCGAGGTCATCGTCTCCGAGCACCGGCCCGTGCCGCTGTTCCAGCACGTACTCGCCGGGCGCCGGATCTACGACCTGTTCGAGGAGGGCGAGGGCCAGAAGAAGGCCGTCAACCCCGACCTCACGCGGATGGCCCGGATGGAGGCGACCCGCCCGGCGTGGGGCGACCGGCGCCGCGGCCGGAACATGCGCGAGGCGGACCGGGAGCGGGAACGCAGACAGCGCACGCGGGTCTGGACGCCGGGCCGGCCCGAGGTGATCGAGCGGCTCGACGCCCAGGGCCTGCTGCCCGCCATCACCTTCATCTTCAGCCGCGCAGCCTGCGAGGCCGCCGTCCAGCAGTGCCTGTACGCGGGGCTGCGGCTCAACGACGACCGGGCGAGGGAGCAGGTCCGCTCCCTCGTCGAGGAGCGCACCGCCTCCATCCCCACCGAGGACCTGCACGTCCTCGGCTACTACGAGTGGCTGGAGGGTCTGGAGCGCGGCATAGCGGCCCACCACGCGGGCATGCTGCCGACGTTCAAGGAGGTCGTCGAGGAGCTGTTCGTCCGCGGTCTGGTCAAGGCGGTCTTCGCGACCGAGACCCTCGCCCTGGGCATCAACATGCCCGCCCGCTCGGTGGTGCTGGAGAAGCTTGTCAAGTGGAACGGCGAGCAGCACGCCGACATCACCCCCGGCGAGTACACCCAGCTGACCGGCCGGGCCGGCCGGCGCGGCATCGATGTCGAGGGCCATGCGGTCGTGCTGTGGCAGCGCGGCATGAACCCCGAGCACCTCGCGGGGCTGGCCGGCACCCGCACCTACCCGTTGCGCTCCAGCTTCAGGCCGTCGTACAACATGGCGGTCAACCTGGTCGAGCAGTTCGGCCGGCACCGCTCGCGCGAGCTGCTGGAGACGTCGTTCGCCCAGTTCCAGGCGGACCGTTCGGTGGTCGGCATCTCGCGGCAGGTGCAGCGCAACGAGGAGGGCCTCGAGGGCTACCAGGCCTCCATGACGTGCCACCTCGGCGACTTCGAGGAGTATGCGCGGCTGCGCCGCGACCTGAAGGACCGGGAGACGGAGCTGGCCCGCCAGGGCGCGGCCCAGCGGCGCGCGGAGGCGGCCGTCGCCCTGGAGAAGCTCAAGCCCGGCGACATCATCCACGTACCCGCAGGCAAGTACGCCGGGCTGGCGCTGGTCCTCGACCCGGGCCTGCCCGCGGGCCGTGCGGGCGGCCACCGCGGCGTCGAGTACCACGACGGGCCGCGCCCCCTGGTGCTGACCGCGGAGCGGCAGGTCAAGCGGCTGGCGTCGATCGACTTCCCGGCGCCCGTCGAGGCGCTGGAGCGGATGCGGATCCCGAAGTCGTTCAACGCGCGCTCGCCGCAGTCCCGCCGCGACCTGGCCTCCGCGCTGCGGACCAAGGCCGGGCACATCGAGCCGGAGCGGCACCGCAAGCGGCGCTCCCAGGCGGCCGACGACCGGGAGATCGACCGGCTGCGCAAGGCGATCCGTGCCCACCCGTGCCACGGCTGCGACGACCGGGAGGACCACGCCCGCTGGGCCGAGCGCTACCACCGGTTGCGGCGGGACACCAAGCAGCTGGAGCGGCGCATCGAGGGCCGGACGAACACCATCGCCCGTACCTTCGACCGTATCGTCGCCCTGCTGACCGAGCTGGACTACCTGCGCGGCGACGAGGTCACCGAGCACGGCAAGCGGCTCGCCCGGCTGTACGGCGAACTCGACCTACTGGCCAGCGAATGCCTGCGGGAGGGCGTCTGGGAGCAGCTCGGCCCGGCCGAACTCGCCGCCTGTGTCTCGGCCCTGGTGTACGAGGCCCGGGTCAGCGACGACGCGGTGGTGCCCAAGGTGCCCTCCGGCGGGGCGAAGGCCGCGCTCGGTGAGACGGTCCGCATCTGGGGGCGGCTGGACGCCCTGGAGGAGGACTTCCGGATCACCCAGACCGAGGGTGTGGGCCAGCGTGAACCCGACCTCGGCTTCGCCTGGGCCGCCTACATGTGGGCATCCGGCAAGGGCCTCGACGAGGTGCTGCGCGAGGTGGAGATGCCGGCGGGGGACTTCGTGCGCTGGTGCAAGCAGGTCATCGACGTCCTCGGCCAGATCTCGGCCGCGGCTCCGGCGGTGGAGGGCTCCACGGTCGCGAAGAACGCCCGCAAGGCGGTCGACGGACTGCTGCGCGGAGTGGTGGCCTACTCGTCCGTGGGGTGACGGCGGACGGGTCCGGCCCGTCCCCCACCGGTGAAGCCCGGCGCGCTCGGTGCGCGCCGGGCTTCCGCGCCCCCCCCAGCGCCCCGCCGGCAACAGGACCGGATGATTCCGCGGCCGTCGGCCGCGTACTTCACCCTTCACAGTGAGTGAGTTTCGCACATCCATGCGCCGTCACCGATTGTGTGCGAATGGACTCCGCGCGTGCAAAAGGGCTCGAGCGCACTCCCTGCCCCAGGGGTCGTTTCCGGCACTTGCCGAAGATGGCACGACGTTGATCCTGTCGGCCTAAGCCCGCCCGCAGCGCACCGTTTTGGGGTGAATTCGTGCGCCTGTTCCCTGTTGTGCGGATGGGTCCCGCGATTTCCCGGTCCGTCCCCACCCGCACGTCCCCGACCACCAGCCGATTCGTTTTCAGAGGCCTACAGGGTGAGTGTCCAGTCCCCACCCGGTCGACGTGAACTTCCCTCCGCGTGCGTGCTGTTGCTGCCGGCCATGCTGATATGACCATGGTGCTCTCTGCCGACGGCCTGCGCATCGCCCGCTTCGGCGGCGAGCCGGTCGCCGCCGACCGGGTCGCCGCCACCTGTGCCGGCGTGCAGAGCCTTGCCGGTGCCGTCGCCGGGGAACTTCCGCGCAGCGACGGCGAAATGAAAATGGTGGTCATCGAGATCAACGGCGGCTACTTCTACCTGATGGCCGCCGGCGCCAACGCCTATCTCGCGGTGCTCTCCGACATGACCTGTGAACCCGGGCGGACGGGGGCCATGATGCGCGACCTCGTCGTCCGTATCGGCGCCCACCTCACCAGCCCGCCCCGCCGGAACGGGACGACCGTATGACTCCTCCGCAACGTCAGAGGCGCTCTCCGCAGGAGGCCCCTCCTCCGCCACCGGCCACGGACAAGACGGAGGACGAACGGCCCAACCCGGAGCGGCTGTACGTCGTCACCGGCGCGGACGGGAACCGCGCGGACCTCGACCCCGTGACGCTGATCGTGGCGCGCGTCGAGGATCCCCCGCGCTCCGCCACGCCGGAGCAGGCGGCACTGCTCCGGCTCTGTGCCGCCCCCCTGTCCGTGGCCGAACTCTCGGCCTGCCTCAGCCTGCCGTTCGGCGTGGTGACCGTACTGCTCACCGAGATGCTGGCGGCGGAACTGGTGCAGGCGCGCTCCCCGATCGTCCGGAAGGCGCTCCCCGACCGTTCCCTTCTCGAAACGGTGATGCATGGACTCCAAAGGCTCTGAGACAGTCCCGGGCCCACGGACCGAGGGCCGGCTGCCGCACACGGCCGAGGCCGCGGCGAAGATCGTGATCGTGGGTGGCTTCGGGGTCGGCAAGACGACCATGGCCGGGTCGGTCAGTGAGATCAAACCGCTGACCACCGAGGAGACCATGCCCCAGGCCGGCGTCGGAGTCGACGACAACTTCGGTTCCGCGTCGAAGACGGCCACCACGGTGGCCATGGACTTCAGCCACGTCAAGATCACCGAACGGCTGGTGCTCTACCTGGGGCCGGCTCACCGCCCGTCGCCGGCTGGAACCGCAGGACGACTTCGCCAGCCATCTCATCACCCACCCACCCACCCACCCACCCACCCACCCACCCACCCACCCACCCACCCACCCACCCGGCCGGACTGACCGACGACGAGGTCAGGGAGCACCTGCGGGTGGTGCTCATCGCCGCCTACGAGTCGACCGCCAACCTCCTCGCCAACGTGCTGCGGACGGTGCTCGTCGCTCCGCGCTTCCGGGCCCAGCTCAACGCCGGCCAGATGACCGTGCCGGAGGCCGTGGAGCAACTGCTGTGGTGCGAGCCGCCGTTCAGCACCATCTTCGCCTACTTCGCCAAACAGGAGACGGAACTCGGCGGCCGGCGCATCCGCCGGGGCGACGGACTGCTGCTCGCCCCGGCCCGGTCAACGTGGACCTGCGGGTACGCCCGGACCCGACCGCCCACCTGCAGGGCAACCGCTCCCACCTGGCCTTCAGCGGCGGTCCGCGCGAGTGCCCCGGGCAGGACATCGGGCGTGCCATCGCCGAGACCGGCGTCGACGTGCTGCTGATGCGGCTGTCCGACCTCGAACTCGACGTCGACGCCGAGGATCTGCGCCACACCGAGCCGATCGCCTCACGTCATCTGGGCGAGCTGCCGGTCGGTTCACGCCCAGGCCGCCGCAGGACATCACCGAGCGGCCGAACCACGACGCCCAGCCGACGGCCCCGCGCCGCGACTGGCACGTCGGCAGCTCCGCACCGGGGGAGCCGGCACCGCCGTCCACCACCCGCCCCGATCCGTTCGGGCACCACGACGTCCCCGCCCCGCGGCCCGTGGAGCCGGACGGGACACCGGAGTCACGGCCGGGTCCAGAGTCGGCAACCCGGTCGGCCGAACCACCGGCCGCCGCCGGCCCTGCGGAACCGGCCCGCGCCGGGCGTCTGGCAGCGCTTCCTGCGCTGGTGGCGCGGCTACTGGCCAGAGGCGAGGGGGGCTGAGGGCGGCCCGTGAGCAGCGGACCGGGCCGTGGTGGTCCGCGCCTCGGCGGTCCGGCCGTCTGGAGCGCGGTCGCCGTCGGCACGGTCGTCCGCGGCCCAGTCCTCGTACGACGTCCACGCCGTGAGCGTCCGGCCACTGCGCAACCGGTGCCGTGCCCCCGTCACCGGGTCGGTGAACTCCAATGCCCGCGCGAGCAGTTGCAAAGGGTGCCGGAAGTCACCGGCCGGGACGGGGCCGGTCACCTCCGGATACAGGGGGTCGCCGAGGATCGGCACGCCCAGGGCGTTCATGTGTACCCGCAGCTGATGGGTCTGCCCGGTGCCGGGCACCAGCCGGTACCGGGCGAGGCCGTCGGCCCGGTGGACCAGGAGCTCGACCCGGCTGAGCGCGTTCGGCTCGCCCTCGACCTCGCGGGCGGCCAGCACTCCATGCTCCTTCACGATCCGGCTGCGCACGGTCCGGGGCAGGGTGAGCGCCGGATCGTGGGGCGCGACGGCCTCGTACTCCTTGTGGATCAGCCGGTCGCGGAACAGCGTCTGGTACGCGCCCCGCTCCTCCGGCCGCACGGTGAACAGCACCAGCCCGGCGGTGAGCCGGTCGAGACGGTGCGCGGCGCCCAGCAGCGGGATATCCAGCTCGCGGCGCAGCCGGGCCAGCGCGGTCTCGGCGACATGGCTGCCGCGCGGGGTGGTGGCCAGGAAGTGGGGCTTGTCGGCGACGACGATGTGCTCGTCCCGGTACACGATCTCCAGCGGGAACGGCACCGGCACCTCGGCCGGCAGCTCCCGGTGGAACCACACGAACAGTCCTGGCACACAGGGGGCGTCGGCCGGCACGGGCCGCCCGTCCGCGCCCACGATCAGTCCCGCGTCGAACATGGCGTCGACGACACCGGAGCCGGCCGGGAGCCGGGCCACGAGATGGTCCCGCACGGTGGCCCACGCCCCCGCGCCGGGCAGCCGCACCCGCACCGGGTCCACACCGTCGCGCTGCGGCAGCGGGGAGGGCGGGACGGTCCTGCGTCTGCGGGTCACGAAGGTCGAGGCTACGCTTCCGCCCCGCCCTGTTCCTCATGCCGCACCACCCGCCTGACCTCGGCCTCGACCGCATGGCGCGTTTTTCCCTCGGCCCGCGCGAACTCGCTCACCGCCACCTGGACGTCACGGGCGAGGTCGCGCCAGGCCCGCCAGGCCGTCTCCCATGTGGTGGTCTGCCTGCTGCTCCACTTGGTGCCCGTGGGAGATCCGTACGTCTTCCGCAGATGGCGCACGCGCACATGCGCCTCGTCCGCCGCACGCTGCTTGGCCACGAGTTCTTCGAAGGTGACTGTCACGCGCCCGGATCCTCGGGCAACGGGCGGGGGCGGGACACCGCGCCACGCCGCCCGCCGCGGCGCGGGGGCCGGGGTTCACCCGACCGGCGCCGTCACGTGTGCCGGCCGGGATGCCGGCTCGGGCGGGGCAGCGGATCAGTGGTGGTCCGAGGACGACTCAGATGCGGTCCAGGGGTGACTCGGTGGCTGCCCGGCGACGGCTCATCCGGCCGCGGCCGCCGACTCCGGCTGCTCCTGCTCCGCCTCGACCCGTGCGTTCCACTCCTGCTTCGAGGCCTGCCAGCCGTCCTCGTTGTGGCCGCGCCTCAGATGCGGTCCAGGGGTGACTCGGTGGCTGCCCGGCGACGGCTCATCCGGCCGCGGCCGCCGACTCCGGCTGCTCCTGCTCCGCCTCGACCCGTGCGTTCCACTCCTGCTTCGAGGCCTGCCAGCCGTCCTCGTTGTGGCCGCGCCGCCAGTAGCCGGAGACCGAGAGGTCCTCGCGCGCGATCTGCCGCTCGACCCGCAGCAGATGGCGCAGCTCCTTGACGAAGTGCGCCTCGCCGTGGACGAAGGCATGCACCCGGCCCTCGGGGAACTCCAGGTCCTGCACGGCCTCCACCAGAGCCTCGCCGACCGGACGATCCCCCCGGTGCAGCCAGGTGACCGCCACCTCGGAGTCGATCTTCTGCTCCTCCCGGGACCCCTCGACCTCCACGAAGGCATACGCCCTGGCCCCGCTCGGCAGGGCCTCCAGCGACCGGGCGATCGCGGGCAGCGCGCTCTCGTCGCCCACCAGCAGATGCCAGTCGGCGCCAGGGTCGGGGGCGTAGGCGCCGCCGGGGCCGAGGAAGAACACGGTCTCGCCCGGCAGGACCCGCCGGGCCCAGGGGCCTGCCAGCCCTTCGTCACCGTGGATCACGAAGTCCAGCGTCAGCTCGAGCTGCCCGGCGTCCCAGTGGCGCACGGTGTACGTCCGGGTCACCGGCCACTGGTCGCGCGGGAACTCCTCGCGGATCCGCTGCATGTCGAACGGCTCGGGGTAGGTGACGCCCTCGGCGGGGAACAGCAGCTTCACATAGTGATCGGTGCAGGTGTCCGCCGTGAAGTCGGCCAGGCCCTCACCGCCCAGCACCACCCGCTGCATGTGCGGGGTCAGCCGCTCGGTGCGGAGCACCTGCCCGGAGTGGGGCTTGCGCGGCTGGCGTCCCGGTCGCTGTGCCATGGGGTCTCCCTGTCACTCGGTTAGGTATACCTAAGTTAACACTCCCGTTCCCTGATCACCCGGCGCACCGGCGGTGTTCCTCCCGTGCGAGGGTGGTCAGCAGCCGCTCCAGGGAGCCGCCCAGACCCCAGCGGGCCGCCAGTTCCCGTACGGCCTCCGGGTCGCGCGGCATCCGCGGCAGAGCCGTGTCGACCTCCGGGATCGGGACGTCGTCCGCGACCCGCACGACCTTCGGGGCGACCGCCAGATACGGGCCCGCCTCGGTGAGGCGCCTTCGCTGGGTCGGGGTGAGCCTGGCCTGCGGATCGTCGACCGCCGCCAGAATCCCGGCCAGGTCGCCGAACTCGGCCAGCAGCTTGGCGGCCGTCTTCTCACCCACTCCCGGTACGCCCGGCAGGCCGTCGCTCGGGTCGCCCCGCAGCAGGGCCAGATCCACGTACCCCGGGCCGCCCACCCCGTACCTCTCGCGCAGCACGGCCTCGTCGGTGATCTGGAGCGTGCCGACGCCCCTGAGCGGATACAGCACCCGCACCCCGCGCGCGTCGTCCACCAGTTGGTACAGGTCACGGTCCCCGGTGACGATGTCCACCGGGCCGCGCGCCCGCGCCGTGAACGTGCCGATCACGTCGTCCGCCTCGTACGCGGCGACGCCCACGCGCGCGATACCGACGGCGTCCAGCACGGCCTCGATGACCGGCACCTGCGGAGACAGAGTGTCGGGCACCTTCTCCTCGTCGGGGCCCGACGGGCGCTCCCCGGCCACGCGGTGCGCCTTGTAGGAGGGGATCAGTTCCACCCGCCACGCCGGGCGCCAGTCGGCGTCCATACAGGCCACCAGCTCGTCCGGGTGATGGTCCTTGACCAGGCGGTCGATGAAGTCGAGCAGCCCGCGCACGGCGTTCACCGGCGAGCCGTCCGGGGCCCTGACGGAGTCCGGGACGCCGAAGTAGGCCCGGAAGTAAAGAGAAGCGGTATCGAGGAGCATCAGTCGTCCGGTCACGCTCCGCATCATGCCGTACGCCACCGACAGGGCCCGGCAGCCGCCCGGCAGCACCGGCCCGTCACGCGCCGCGCACGGCACGACACGGCTTGGATGTGACGCAGGACACGATTGTGTTTGGGGTGGACGAAAGGGGGGAGGCGCGGCCCCGGAGCGATGCCCGTTGCGAGTTCAACTCCTCTTCATTGCCGTCGAGACAAGAGGTACGCGTGTCATCCAGGCTAGACCCATCCTCCGCGCGTAGCGGTATCGGTTGAATCCGCTGGTGGGCCGTAACGGTGGGCGGGGTGTCGGTGTTGTCTGAGCATGTTGATGACTCCGCCTCCTGCCCGCCGTGTCGCTGTCCGGCGTGAGCGTGGCCCGCTGCGCATGCGTGCGGTGGTGACGCAGGTGGTGACCAAGCGTCTGGGCGCTCTGCCCGTGGTCGCGGAGTTTCTGCATCGACTGCGGGTGGCCGATACCGTCGATGGGCTGTGTCCGGTGCGGGATCTGGCGCTGGCCACGCACGGCGAGGTGATCGAGGCCCTGGTCGCCAACCGGCTCACCAGCCCCCGGCCTTTGGTCCGTGTGGAGGACTGGGCCCGGACCTGGGCGGTCAAGGAGGTCATGGAGCTCGATCCCGGGCTGCTCAACGACGACCGGCTCGGCCGCGCCCTGGACGCGATCGCCCCGCACCTGGACGAGATCACCGGATCGATCGCCGCCCGGGCGATCTGCGAGTTCGGGATCGACACCGCCACCTTGCACTGGGACATGACCTCGATGTCGCTGACCGGGGCCTTCGACCCCGAAGACCAGGACCCGGACTATCCCACGGTCGCCTACGGGCACCCGAAGGACCGGCGGGTGGACCTCAAGCAGATCCAGGCCGGCCTGGGGATCAGCGCGGACGGGGCCATCCCCCTGCTGGCCACCGCGGTCTCCGGCCAGAGCGGCGAGATCACCCAGGTGGTCTCGGCGATGGCGCGGTTCCAGAAGACCGCCGCCGTCAAGCGCTTCCTGATGATCGGGGACAGCAAACTGGTCTCCTACGACAACCTCACCGCGCTGTCCGGCGCGCAGGTCGAGTTCATCGCACCGCTCGCGGCCTCGGCCACCGACACGGCGGTGTTCGCCGCCCTCGACCCCGCCACCGCGGAGCGAGTCGACTACGTCCCGGTGCGGGTGGCCGACCGCCCCACCATGGACCGCCCCGACTACCGGGTCCTGGAAGACACCCACACCCTGACCGGCAAACGCAGAAGCGACCCGCCGATCACCGTGCGCCGCATCCTGGTCCACAGCGCCGGCAACGCCCTCGCGCAGGCCAAGGCCCGCGACAAACGCCTTTCCAAGGCCCGTGAAGACCTGGACAAGCTCGCGCGGCTGGCCGGCAGTCGCTACTACCCGACCCGCGACAAGGTCTCCGCGAAGATCGGGGTGATCGCCGCCAAGCGGCGCGTCACCGACTGCCTGCGCACCCACATCACCGACGGCCCCGACGGGAAACCCGCCCTCACCTGGCACTTCGACCAGGACGTGCTCGACATCCAGGCCAACGCCGACGGCTGGTACGCACTGATCACCAACCAGGACCCCATCAAAGCCGACGCCGCCGCGGTGTTCCTGGCCTACAAGGGCCAGCCCCAGGTCGAGCGCCGCTACAGCGAACTCAAGGGCCCCCTGGCCGTCGCGCCGCTCTTCCTCCACGGCAACAAACGCATCGCCGCGCTGCTGCACGTACTCATGCTCGCCCTGCTGGTCTACAGCCTGATCGAACGACAGGTACGCCGAGCCCTGGAACGCGATGGCAGCCCGGACGGCAGGATGACCGGCCTCTACCCGGACAACCGCCGCGAACGCCCCACCGCCCGCATGATCTTCTACCACCTCGGTGAACTCGACCTGGCCACCAGCCCCGGCAACTGCACGCCCCAAGTACTCCACATCACCCGCGGCGTGCAGCTGCACCTCCTCGACCTGCTGGAAATCAACCTGTCCTGACCAGCGCCAGCCCGACAGACGTCACTCAGACCAGTGACGTGCGGAGGATGGGGCTAGAGGCCGAACACCTCTACAAGGCGTTCGGCAGACGACCGGGCCAGGCGGTCGAGAGACTGCGCCAGAACGAGACCGACCGTGAGGAGTTACGTGCCCGCGGCACGACGGCAGCCGTCATCGACGCCTCGTTCGCCGTGGAGCCCGGCGAGATCTTCGTCGTGATGGGCCTGTCCGGTTCCGGCAAGTCCACTCTGCTGCGCATGCTGAACGGCCTGTCGGAGCCGACCGCCGGAGTGGTGCGCTTCGACGGCGAGGACCTCACCGCGCTGTCCGACCGCGAGCTGCGCGCGGTCCGCTCCAGGAAGATCAGCATGGTCTTCCAGCACTTCGCGCTGTTCCCGCACCGCAGCGTTCGTGAGAACGCCGCCTACGGTCTTGAAGTGCAGGGCGTGCCCCGCGCCGAGCGCGAACGCCGCGCCGACGAGGCGCTCGCCCTGTGTGGCCTGGCCGGCTGGGAGCGGTCCTGGCCCGACGAGCTCTCCGGCGGCATGCAGCAGCGTGTGGGCCTCGCCCGCGCGCTCGCGACCGACGCCGACCTGTTGCTGATGGACGAGTCCTTCAGCGCGCTCGACCCGCTGATCCGCCGCGACATGCAGGACCAGCTGGTGGAGCTGCAGAAGAAGCTGAAGAAGACGATCGTCTTCATCACGCACGACCTCAACGAGGCCATGCGCCTGGGTGACCGCATCGCGGTGATGCGCGACGGCCGTATCGTGCAGATCGGCACCGCGCAGGACATCCTGATCCGCCCGGCCAACGACTACGTCGCCTCCTTCACCCAGGACGTCGACCGCTCCCGGGTGCTGACCGCCGGCGCCGTGATGGAGCGCGAGGTGCGCGGCGACGAGGCCGACTGCACGTGCGAGACCGCGACGGCGCAGACGCCGTTCACCGACCTGTGCGCGATGAGTGCCCGTGCGGCGCACCCCGTGGCGGTCCTCGACGGCGAGGGCACGGTCATCGGCGTCGTGCCCCGGCAGCGGCTCGTCGGTTCCATCGGTGACGAGGAGGGTGCCCCCGGTACCTGCGACTCCCCGCGCGGCGAGGGCGAGAAGGTGATGGCCCGTGCCTAGGATCCCGCTCGGCGAATGGGTCAACAGCGGTGTCGACTGGCTGCTCGCCAACGTGACCTGGCTGTTCGACTTCTTCAAGGCCGTCTTCACCGGTGCCTACGACGGCGTCAACGCCGTCCTCCAGGCCCCCGAGCCGCTGCTGCTCGCCGGTATCTTCGCGGTGATCGCCTTCTGGCTGCGCGGCACCCTTGCCGGTGTCCTCACCTTCCTGGGATTCGCCTTCATCGATTCCATGGAACTGTGGGCGGACTCGATGGTGACGCTGTCACTGGTCCTCGTGGCCACCCTCATCGCGCTGGTCATCGGAGTGCCCGTAGGTATCTGGGCGGCACGCTCGGACCGGGTCAGCGCCCTGGTGCGGCCGGTCCTGGACTTCATGCAGACGCTGCCCGCGATGATCTACCTCATCCCGGCGATCCTCTTCTTCGGGACGGGCCCCGCCCCCGGCATCGTCGCCACCCTGATCTTCGCGCTTGCCCCCGGCGTGCGCATGACCGAGCTGGGCATCCGCCAGGTCGACAAGGACCTCGTGGAGGCGGCCGAGGCGTTCGGCACCACGCCCCGCAACACGCTGCTGCGCGTCCAGCTGCCGCTGGCGCTGCCCACTGTGATGGCGGGCGTCAACCAGGTGATCATGCTCGGTCTGTCCATGGCCGCGATCGCCGGCATGGTCGGCACCGGCGGCCTCGGCGGTGCGGTCATCGAGGCCATCGGCCAGCTCAACATCGGTCTCGGTGCCGAGTCCGGCCTCGCCATCGTCATCCTGGCGATCTATCTCGACCGCATGACCAGTGCCCTGGGCACCCAGGTGTCCCCGCTCGGCCGTCGCGCCGCCGCCAGGGCCCGCGCCGCCCAGGGACTGAAGATCTGGTCCTACCGGCCCCGCCCGCAGGTCGCCGTGATCGGTGTCGTCGTCCTGGCCCTGGTGGCCGGCGGCATGGGCGTCTTCGGCGGCAGTGGCAAGAGCGGCGGTACCGACACCGTTGCCGACGCCGGGAACGTCGGCAACGGCAAGAAGATCTCCATCGGTTACATCCCCTGGGACGAGGGCGTCGCCTCCACCTTCCTGTGGAAGGAGGTCCTCGAGCGGCGCGGCTTCGAGGTCGAGGCCACGCAGTTCGACGCCGGCCCGCTCTACACCGCGCTCGCGCAGGGCGACATCGACTTCCAGACGGACTCGTGGCTGCCCACCACCCACGCCGAGTACTGGAAGAAGTACGGCGGCAAGCTCGAGGACCTCGGCACCTGGTACGAGGAGACGACGCTCGAACTCGCCGTGCCCGCCTACATGGAGGACTTCGACTCCCTCGAGGACCTCGAGGGCAGAGCCGACACCTTCGACGGGAAGATCACCGGCATCGAGTCCAGCGCCGGCATGATGGGCCTGCTCAAGGACAGGGTCCTGCCGGGATACGGCCTGGACGAGGAGTACAAGGTCGTCGACAGCTCCACGCCGGCGATGCTGGCCGAGCTCAAGCGCGCCTACGGCAAGCAGGAACCGGTCGTCGTCACGCTCTGGTCGCCGCACTGGGCGTACAGCGACTACGACCTGAAGAAGCTCAAGGACCCCAAGGGCGCCTGGGGCGAGGGTGACGCCGTGCACACCCTGGGGCGCAAGGGCTTCACCGCCGAGAACCCCACCGCCGGCCAGTGGCTGAAGGACTTCTCGATGAGCGAGGAGGAACTCACCAGCCTGGAGGCCGGGATCAACAGGGCCGGCAAGGGCAGGCAGCAGGACGCCGTCCGCGCGTGGCTCAAGGACAACCCGGACGTCGTCGACAAGCTGGCCCCGGTGAAGTCCGGTTCCGCCGCCACCCCGGCCGAGGCGAAGCGCCCGCTGACCGTCGCGTGGTTCCCCTGGGAGGAGGACATCGCGATCACCTACCTGTGGAAGAACGTCCTCGAGCGGCGCGGCTACAGGATGAACCTGAAGCAGATGGAGGTCGGCCCGGTCTACACCGGCCTCGCCGGTGGGGACATCGACCTCAACTTCGACGCCTGGCTGCCGTATGCCCAGAAGAACTTCTGGGACCAGAGCAAGGACAGACTGGTCGACCTCGGCACCTGGTACGAGCCGACCTCGCTGGAGGTCTCCGTCCCCTCGTACGTCAAGGACGTCAAGTCCCTCGAGGACCTCAAGGGCAAGGCGGACCTCTTCGACGGGCGGATCGTCGGCATCGAACCGGGTACCGGCGAGATGGACCTGCTCAAGAACAAGGTCCTGCCGGGATACGGCCTGGACGAGGAGTACAAGGTCGTCGACGGCTCCACGCCGGCGATGCTGGCCGAGCTCAAGCGCGCCTACTCCAAGAAGGAGCCGATCGCGGTCACCCTCTGGTCCCCGCACTGGTCGTACAGCGAGTACGAGCTGACCAAGCTGAAGGACGACAAGAAGCTCTTCGGCGAGGGCAACACCATCCGCACCATCGCGAAGAAGGCGTTTCCCGGGCAGTACCCCGAACTCACCAAGTGGATCAAGGGTTTCAGGATGAGTGAGGACGAGCTCGGCACGCTCGAGAAGGAGATCAAGGACCGCGGCCAGGGCAAGGAGGAGGCAGCCGTCGCCGCCTGGCTCGAGGAGCACCCGGACGTGGTGGGACGCATGACCCCGCAGTGACGCCCGAGGTCACCGCGGCGATCACCGGTCACCGCGGCGATCACCGGCACCGCTCGCTTCCCGAGGGGCGGGCCCGGCCCCGCACCTGACAGCGGGGCCGGGCCCGCCCCTCGGGGCATGTACGCCCGAAGCGGACGGGGCGCGCGGCCCGTAACGGGCGCAGCGTCACAACGGGCGCACACCGAACGGGAACACGGTAGGAATCCGGCCAATCACACAGTGCTATGCCCACCCCGAACCTCCGGGCCTTCGCCGTGACCTCCCGCCCCTCTTCGGGGGACAATGGCGGAAACACCCTGCGTCCTGCGCACGGCGCACCGGAGGGCTCGCGCATCGGCTGGCGTGAACTGCGGGTTGTGTGCGGTCCCGCGGGACGACGACGTGACAGACGCCTGAACGGTCTGCCGAACATGCGTAGGGTGCAGACAACCCAACAGGAGGAGTGCGCCGGGACCACGGGGCACGGATGCGGGCACAGGCACGGGACGACAGGCGAAGGAGGGCGCCGAAGCGATGGGCGACCACAAAGAACAGCCACTGCGCGTGGGCGCGGCCGTGCGGCGGCGCCGTCGCACGCTCGATCTCACGCTCGCCGTCGTGGCCCAGCGCAGCGGCCTGTCTGTCCCGTTCCTGAGCCAGATCGAGAACGAGCGCGCGCGCCCCAGCCAGAGTTCCCTGGAGAAGGTCGCCGACGCCCTGCGCACCACCGCCGTGGAACTCCTCGCCGCCGCCGACCCGGCGTGCAGTGTCGACGTCGTCCGCGCGGAGGGCACCGAGCAGTTGCCGGAACCTCGTGTCCGGTCCCTGGTACGGGGCCATCACCAGATGCACGCCTCCGAGTTCACCGGCGACCACGACGCCGGGCGTGAATTCCATTTCCGCAACGACCAGTTGATGTACGTCGCGGACGGTGCCGTGGAGGTCGAGGCGGAAGGCCGCGCCTACCGCCTCGGCCGCGGCGACACCCTGTACCTCACCGGAGGCGTCCGGCACCGGTGGCGGGCCGCGGTCGCGGAGACCCGGCTGGTCGTCGTCGCCGTCGCCGAGCACATCGAGGCGGTCCGGGACAAGCCCCGCCGGTGAGTTCCGTGCGGATCGTCTCCCTCGTCCCGTCCCTCACCGAGGCCGTGGCGCTGTCCGCTCCCGGTACCCTGGTCGGCGCCACCGACTGGTGCACGCATCCCGCCGGACTGGACGTGGTACGGATCGGCGGCACGAAGAACCCGGAGGTCGGCCGGATCACCGCCCTCGCCCCCGATCTGGTGATCGCCAACGAGGAGGAGAACCGCGCCCCCGACCTCGACGGCCTGCGCGCGGCGGGCCTCGAGGTCCTGGTGACAAAGGTACGGACGCTGCCCCAGGCCTTCGGCGAGCTGGCAAGGGTGCTCACGGCGTGCGGCGTGAGCACCCGCACCCGATGGCTGGACGACGCCGAAGCCGCCTGGGAGGCCGTGGCAGCCCCGGCGGCCCGCCGGACCGCGGTCGTGCCGGTCTGGCGGCGGCCCTGGATGGTGCTGGGCCGCGACACCTTCGCCGGCGACCTGCTGTCCCGCCTCGGCATCGACCACCTGTACGCAGGACATCCGGAACGCTATCCCCGCGTACCCCTGGACGCGTTGCGCGCGAAGACCCCGGACCTCGTCGTGCTGCCCGACGAGCCGTACCGCTTCACCGCCGACGACGGCCCCGATGCCTTTCCCGGACTGCCCTGTGCCCTGGTCGGCGGCCGGCACCTCACCTGGTACGGGCCGTCGCTGGCCGAGGCGGCGGCGGTGCTGCCCCGGGAACTGCGAGCGGCAGACCGCCGATAGCACCGCGCGGCATAGGCTGGCGTGATGAGTACGACGGACGACCACGCGGGACAGCGGCCTGTGACCACGGGGACCCTGGCCCACCGGGTGCCGGACCTCGGGGCGCTGGAGCTGCTGCTGGCGGTGGCGCGGGTCGGGAGCCTGGGCGGCGCGGCGCGCGAGCTGGGCATCACCCAGCCCGCGGCCAGCAGCCGCGTCCGGTCCATGGAGCGGCAGCTCGGCGTGGCGCTGGTGGACCGCTCACCGCGCGGATCGCGCCTGACCGACGCCGGAGCGCTCGTCACCGACTGGGCACGGCGGATCGTGGAGGCCGCGGAGGCCTTCGACGCCGGCGCGCAGGCACTGCGGGACCGCAGGGACTCACGGCTGCGGGTGGCAGCGAGCATGACGATCGCCGAGTACCTGCTGCCGGGCTGGCTGCTCGCGCTGCGTGCGCAGCGGCCGGACACGGCGGTGTCCCTGCTGGCCGGGAACTCCGCGACGGTCGCGGAGCGGCTGCTCACGGACGAGGCGGACGTGGGCTTCGTCGAGGGGCTGACCGTGCCGACGGGCCTGGACTCCGTGGTGATCGCCCACGACCGGCTGATCGTGGTGACGGCGCCGTCCCATGCCTGGGCCCGCCGCCGTCGCCCGCTCGCCGCCGAGGAGCTGGCGACCACCCCGCTCATCCTGCGCGAGAAGGGCTCCGGCACCCGGCAGGTCCTGGACACCGCGCTGGGCGGCCTGGCCCGCCCGCTGATCGAACTGTCCTCCACGACCGCGGTGAAGGCCGCCGCGGTGAGCGGCGCGGGCCCGGCCGTCCTCAGCGAACTGGCCGTGGGGGAGGAGCTGGCGATGCGCCGCCTCATCCGCGTCCCCGTGGACGGCATCGCCCTGGCCCGCGACCTGCGCGCGGTCTGGCCCACCGGCCACCGCCCCACGGGCCCGGCCCGTGACCTGTTGGCCCTGACCCGAGGCTGAGCACCCGGCGCGCCGGGCACCGGGTGCCGCGCGGAAGGGGTCACGGTGGGGTGGCCGCCTGGACCAGATGGCGTACCACCCGCAGGTCCTCGTCCATCTCCGGATGCCACTGCACGCCCAGGACCCATGCACCCGTCGGGAGTTCGACCGCCTCCACGGTCCCGTCCGCCGCGTACGCCGACGGGACCAGGCCCTCGCCGAGACGGTCCACCGCCTGGTGGTGGAAGGCCGGTACGGACGTCTCCTCCGGGACGGCGTCGGCGTACCGCGTGCCCGGCACCGGCTTGACCGGGTGCCGGCCGAAGACCCCCGGCAGCACCCCCCGGTGGCCGTCGAGGTGCTGGACGAGGGTGCCGCCCAGGGCCACGTTCAGCAACTGCAGGCCCCGGCAGATCCCGAGCAGCGGAACGCGGCGGTCCAGCGCCGCTCGGATCAGGGCGAGTTCCCAGGTGTCCCGGGCACGGTCGGGCGGCCCGGTGCGCGGGTCGGGCTCGGCGCCGTAGCGGACCGGCTCCACGTCGGCCCCGCCCGCGACGACCAGCCCGTCGAGCCGGGCCACCGTCGCGGCGGCCTGCTCGGGCGCGTCCGGCGGGAGCATCGCGGCCAGTCCGCCGGCCCGCTGCACGAGCCGCGGATACCCGATGGGCAACAGCGCGGCGTCCATCTGCCACGCGCCCCACCGGACCCCGGACTCCTCGTACGTGCTGATGCCGATCAGCGGCCTGGCCGTCATGCTCTGCTCCTCTGTCTCCGACGCCGGTCCGGTCAGCCCCGGGACAACTCCGCCTCGGCCGCCGCCAGCGCCGCGAACTCCTCCTCCGGTGCCCTCGCCACCAGATGCCTGCGGCTGTACAGGCCGAAGTACGCCACGGCCACGATGTACACCGCCAGCGCGATGAACGCAGCCGTCACATCGACCAGGAAGGTCGCCGCCAGCGCCGCACAGGCGAGCACCAGCGCGACCGACGAGGTCAGCACCCCGCCCGGCGTAGGGTACGGCCGCGGCAGCTCCGGTTCGCGGCGGCGCAGCACGATGTGCGACAGGGACATCAGCGCGTAGGAGATGGTCGCGCCGAAGACGGCGACGTTCAGCATGCGCGCGCCGTTGCCCGTGCCGGCGGCCAGCGCGAAGCCGATCGCGCCGGGCACCAGCAGTCCGAGGTACGGGGCCCTGCGGCGGTTGGTGAGGGACAGGAACCTCGGCAGATAGCCCGCACGGGACAGCGCGAACAGCTGACGGGACCCGGCGTAGATCAGCGAGAAGAACGACGCCACCAGGCCGGCGAGCCCCGCGTAGTTCACGATCCGGCTGAGCACGGTCGCCTCACCGTCCGGCTGGAGCGCCTCCACCAGCGGGTTGCCCGCGTCCTGCACGGCGGCCGAGCCACGCGCCCCGGCCGCGGCGAAGAAGGTGACCACCGCCAGGACCACGAGGATGCCCATGGACCAGCGGATCGCCTTCGGCAGCGTCCTGGCGGGGTCCCTGGTCTCCTCGGCGGCGAGCGGTACGCCCTCGACGCCCAGGAAGAACCACATGCCGAACGGGAACGCCGCCCAGATGCCGAGCAGACCCATCGGCAGCCAGGAGTTCGCGCCGAAGGACGACGCGTCCACCGGGATGTCGTCGAGCGAGGACGCGTCGAACGAGGGCAGCGCGCCCAGCGCGAAGACGATCAGGGCGGCCACGGCGATCCCGGTGACGACGAAGCTGAACCGCAGCGCCTCGCCGACGCCCCACAGGTGGATGCCGATGAAGACCACGAAGCAGGCGAGGTAGACCGGCCAGCCGGACTCGAGGCCGAACAGGCCCAGCGACTCGACGTAGTCACCGATGAAGATGGAGATCGCGGCGGGTGCGAGGACGTACTCGATCAGGATGGCGGTGCCGGTGAGGAAACCGCCCCAGGGGCCGAGCGCCCGGCGGGCGAAGCCGTAGCCGCCGCCGGCGGTGGGCAGGACCGAGGACAGCTCGGCGAGCGCGAAGACCATGCAGACGTACAGGGTGCCCATGAGCACCATGGCGATCGCCAGACCGCCGAAACCGCCTTCGGCCAGGCCGAAGTTCCAGCCCGAGTAGTCGCCGGACACGACGTACGCGACGCCGAGACCGGTCAGCAGCATCCAGCCGGCGCTGCCGCGGCGCAGCTTCCTGCGGTCCAGATAGTCGTCCGGCACACCGCCGGTGCCGTGGTCCGCGCCCCCGGTGGGCGGTGAGGAGGACGACGGCGAGGGAGAGGACGGTGAGGGAGAGGACGGTGGTGGCGGAAGGCTCACGGGGTGACTCCCCAGGGGGCGGTGACGAGGAAGCGGGCAATGGAGCGGATCCAGACCTTTGTGGGCCCATACCCTCCCGGCGTGGCCGGCGGGACGCAAGACCCTCGCACCGGACCCGTGTACGAAGCCCCGTACGGGGCCCTCGCGTCCAGGGCCCCTGCCGAAGCCCGCCCGCACCCGCCGCACCCGCCGCACCTGCACCGGAGCCCCGCGCCGGCCCGCGTGGCGCGCCCCGCGCCCGGGCCGCCGGCGTCACCGCCCCGTCACCCGGGTGTCACGCCAGGAAACCCCGCAGCAGTGCCGCCGTCCCCGCGCAGTGCTCGCGCGCGATCTCCCGCGCCCCGTCCGCGTCCCCGTCCAGCACCGCCTCGGCCAGCATGGTGTGCTGTCGCTGCGAGTGCTCCAGATTGCGCACCAGCAGGGGGATGCAGTCCAGCAGGTCGTTCACCGTCGCCCGTACGGCCGCGTACTGCGCGGTCAGCGTCGGCGAGCCGGACAGCTCCGCCAGCGTGAGGTGGAACAGCGTGTCCAGGCGGCGGTACCCGGCCAGCGGGGCGTCCCGTGTGCCCCTCAGCGCCCCACGGAGCCGCGCCGCCCGCGCGTCCGACAGACCGTGGTCGGCGCACAGACCCGCCGCGCCGACCTCCAGCACCTCCCGGAACCGCAGTACGTCCTCGATGTCGACCTCGGCGATCCGCCGCCGCAGTTCGGTCCCGCCCGCGTCCGTCGGCCGGGACAGCACGAACGTGCCGCCGTACCTGCCGCGCCGGGGCTCCACGAGGCCCTGGTCCTGGAGCACCTTCAGCACCTCGCGCAGCGTCACCCGGCTGATCCCCAGCCGCTCCGCCAGCTCCCGCTCGGCCGGCAGCCGCTCCCCGCCCGGCACCAGACCCAGCCGCACCACCTGCAGGATCTGCTCCAGCGCCTCCTCGAAGCCGTTGCCCGCGCGCACCGGCCGCAGCACCGGCGCGAGACCGTCACCGAGCGCGCCGTCCTCTTCCTCCGACATGCGGCCGTGCCCCCTTCCCAAGCAATGGTTCTCAGCAATACCTTATGACTCCTGGCTGACCGAAGAAGTCCGAAGAAGCCCGAGGAGGCTCTCCCGTGCCAGACCCCACGCCCCCGCTCGGTGTCGAGGAACTGCACGCCCTCGTCGCGGGCGGTGAGATCGACACGGTCGTCCTGGCCTTCCCCGACATGCAGGGGAGGCTCCAGGGCAAGCGGTTCGCCGCGCGCTTCTTCCTCGACGAGGTGCTCCGGCACGGCACCGAGGGCTGCAACTACCTGCTGGCCGTCGACGCCGACATGAACACCGTCGACGGCTACGCCATGTCCTCCTGGGAGCGCGGCTACGGTGACTTCGCCATGTTCCCCGACCTCGACACGCTCCGCCGCGTGCCGTGGAACGAGGGCACCGCCCTGGTCGTGGCCGACCTGGCCTGGGCCGACGGCTCCCCGGTCGTCGCCGCCCCCCGCCAGATACTGCGCCGCCAGCTGGAGCGCCTGGCCGCACTCGGGTACACCGCCCAGGTCGGCACCGAGCTGGAGTTCATCGTCTTCCGGGACACCTACGAGCAGGCCTGGGACGCCGGCTACCGCGGGCTCACCCCGGCCAACCAGTACAACGTCGACTACTCGGTGCTCGGCACCGGCCGGATCGAACCCCTGCTGCGCCGCATCCGCAACGAGATGGCCGCCGCCGGCCTCACCGTCGAGTCCGCCAAGGGCGAGTGCAACCCCGGCCAGCACGAAATCGCCTTCCGCTACGACGAGGCCCTGGTCACCTGCGACCAGCACGCCGTCTACAAGACCGGCGCCAAGGAGATCGCCGCCCAGGAGGGCGTGTCGATCACCTTCATGGCCAAGTACAACGAACGCGAGGGCAACTCCTGCCACATCCACCTCTCCCTCGCCGGCCTCGACGGCACCACCAGCGCCATGCCGGGTTCAGCGCAGGACCCCGACTCCATGTCGGACGTCATGCGGCACTTCCTCGCCGGACAGCTCGTCGTGCTCCGTGAGTTCTCCCTGCTCTACGCCCCGCACATCAACTCCTACAAGCGGTTCCAGCCGGGCTCGTTCGCGCCGACCGCCGTCGCCTGGGGGCACGACAACCGCACTTGTGCCCTGCGCGTCGTCGGCCACGGCCGTTCCCTGCGCTTCGAGAACCGGCTGCCCGGCGGTGACGTCAACCCGCATCTCGCCGTGGCGGGCATGGTCGCGGCCGGGCTGTACGGCGTCGAGCACGGTCTTGAACTGCCCGAGCCCTGTCCGGGCAACGCCTACGCCGCCGGCTTCGAGCGCGTTCCGACGACCCTGCGGGAAGCCGCCGAACTGTGGGAGAACAGCAGCATCGCGAAGGCGGCCTTCGGCGACGAGGTCGTCGCGCACTACCTCAACATGGCGCGCGTCGAGGTGGACGCCTACGACGCCGCGGTCACCGACTGGGAGCTGCGCCGCTCCTTCGAACGCATGTGAGGCCCCCGTTGCCGCTGCCCGACGCACTGCCCGCCGACGTGTCGCTGACCGCCGAGCTGCACGTACTGAACCCCGCCACCGAAGAGACCGTCGCCACCGTCCCCGCCGCCTCCGCGGCCGACGTCGACGCCGCCGTCACAGCGGCCGCGCGGGCGCAGACGACCTGGGCCGCCCTGGGCCCCGGCGACCGCGCCCGGCTGCTGCGCCGGTTCGCCGCCACCGTCGACGAGCACCTGGAGGAACTGGCCCGCCTCGAGGTCCGGGAGGCCGGGCACACCCTCGGCAACGCCCGCTGGGAGGCCGGAAACGTCCGGGATTTGCTCGACTACGCCGCCGGGGGGGTGGAGCGGCTCACCGGCCGGCAGATCCCGGCCGCCGGCGGCCTGGACGTCACGTTCCTCGAACCGCTCGGCGTCGTCGGCGTCATCGCGCCCTGGAACTTCCCGATGCCGATCGCGGCCTGGGGCGCGGTACCGGCCCTCGCGGCAGGCAACGCGGTCCTCCTCAAACCCGCCGAGACGACCCCGCTCACCGCGCTGCGCCTGGCCCGGCTCGGCCTGGAGGCGGGTCTGCCCGAAGGGCTGTTCCAGGTGCTGCCCGGCCATGGGCCGGTCGCCGGCGACGCGCTCGTCGAGCACCCCGGCGTCGCCAAGATCGTGTTCACCGGCTCGACGGCCGTGGGCCGGCGGGTGGCGGCCAAGGGCGCGGCACTGCTCAAGCCGGTCACCCTCGAACTCGGCGGCAAGAGCCCCAACATCGTCTTCGCCGACGCCGATCTCGAAGCCGCCGCGGCCACCGCCCCCATGTCCTTCCTGGACAACGCCGGCCAGGACTGCTGCGCCCGCACCCGCATCCTCGTCCAGCGCTCGGCGTACGACCGCTTCCTCGGCCTTCTCGCCCCCGCGATCGAGTCCGTCGTCGTCGGCGACCCGGCCGGCGAGCGGACCGACATGGGCCCGCTGATCTCCCGGGCCCAGCTGGACCGCGTCCGCTCCTACGTCCCCGACGACGCCGACAAAATCCGCGGCAAGGCCCCCGAGGGCGGCCCGGGCTTCTGGTTCCCGCCCACCGTCCTCACCGGTGTCGACCCGCACGCGCGCGTGGCCGTCGAGGAGGTCTTCGGGCCCGTCGCCGTCGTGCTGCCCTTCGAGGACGAGGCCGATGCGATCCGCCTGGCCAATGCCACCGAGTACGGCCTGTCCGGCTCGGTCTGGACCCGGGACGTCGGCCGTGCCCTGCGGGTCTCGGGCGCCGTCCGCGCCGGGAACCTGTCCGTCAACTCCCACTCCAGCGTCCGCTACTCGACGCCTTTCGGGGGGTTCAAGCAGTCCGGCCTCGGCCGTGAACTCGGCCCCGACGCCCTGGCCGCCTTCACCGGGACCAAGAACGTCTTCATCAGCACCGAAGGTACGGCGAGCAGCGCGAGCACATCAAGCACCGAGAGCACCGAAGGCACGGAGGGCCCCGCACAGTGAGCGAAGCGACCGAGGACATCATCTGCCGCCGCCTGGCCGGCCGCACCGCCGTCGTCACCGGAGCGGGCAGCGGCATCGGCCTGGCCACCGCCCGTCGGCTCGCCTCCGAGGGCGCCCACGTCGTCTGCGGCGACGTGGACGAGGCGCGCGGCAGGGCGACCGCCGAGGAGACCGGCGGCGTCTTCGTGCACGTCGACGTCACCGACTCCGAGCAGGTCGAGGCCCTCTTCGCAGCCGCCCACGACACCTACGGCAGCGTCGACGTCGCCTTCAACAACGCCGGTATCTCCCCGCCCGACGACGACTCCATCCTGGAGACCGGACTCGACGCCTGGAAGCGCGTCCAGGAGGTCAACCTCACCTCCGTCTACCTGTGCTGCAAGGCAGCGATCCCCTACATGCGCCGCCAGGGCAAGGGCTCCATCATCAACACCGCGTCCTTCGTGGCCCGGATGGGCGCGGCGACCAGCCAGATCTCCTACACCGCGTCCAAGGGCGGCGTCCTCGCCATGTCCCGCGAACTCGGCGTGCAGTTCGCCCGCGAGGGCATCCGCGTCAACGCGCTGTGCCCCGGCCCGGTCAACACCCCGCTGCTGCGGGAACTGTTCGCCAAGGATCCGGAGCGCGCCGCCCGCCGGCTCGTGCACATCCCGCTCGGCCGGTTCGCCGAGGCCGAGGAGATCGCCGCCGCCGTCGCCTTCCTGGCCAGCGACGACTCCTCCTTCGTCAACGCCACCGACTTCCTCGTCGACGGCGGCATCTCGGGGGCGTACGTCACACCAGTCACCTAGGCCCCGTCGTCCGCCACGGATGCCGCCGTTCCGGGCCCGGCGCACGCCGCGCGTGCCGCCGGGCCCGTCGTCGCGCGCCGCCTGCCGTCCGCCGCCCCGCGCGCACCTTTCGCCACCACCCGACGCGGACGCCGCCGCCCGCGCCCGGGACGGCAACCCGTCCCGGGCGCGGACGAGTTGTGAGGACGGAGGCGGGCTTCGCCGGTCCTCGTCCTAAAGTGCTCGGATGAGCATGAAGCCCGCACCCGGCTGGTACCCCGACCCGCATGCCCCGCACCTGGAACGCCGGTGGGACGGCACGGCCTGGACCGAGCACCGGCGCATCCCGGAGGCCCCCGGCGGCCGTGCCCGGACGGTCGCCCTCGTCACGGCGGCGGCCGTGCTCGTCGCCGCGATCGTCACCGGCGCGGTGCTGCTGGGCGACGACGGCGGCGACCCGGGGACCAGGACCGGCTCGTCCGCCGCGCCCTCCGCCCTCTCACCGGACGACGGCGGCCCCGCGCCGTCCGCCTCCGTATCGGCGTCCGAGCCCTCCGCCGACGACCCGGACATCGTCGAGGACCAGCTCAACGGCGTCACCTTCCCGCTCCTCGACGGCTGGGTCCGGCCAAAGAACGTCAGCCAGGACGACGTCGTCATGACCACTTCCGGCATCCACGACTGCCCCGGCGAGGGCAGCGTCTGCCGTCACGGCCTCGTCATCTCCCGCACGGTGACCGCGACCGACGAGACCTCGCCCGAACTGCTCGCCGAGGAGGACATCCTTGACGCGGCCGAGGACGCCTTCGAGGAGGACGCCCTCGACCAGAGCCCCTACGGCGGTATCGAGTCCCACACGGTCCTGAAGTCCGGCCCGGTCGCGGTGGCGGGCCGCGCCGGGTACTACGTCCGCTGGCGGGTGACGACCGGCAAGGGCCCCGGCGGGTACGTGCAGTCGCTGGTCTTCCCCTCCACCGTCGGCACCGGGGCCCCGATCGTCGTCCGCTACGTGTTCGAAGCGGGCGACGGCGCACCGCCCCCGGCCGACATGGACCGCATCACCAAGGGCATCCGCGCGGTCGGCGGCGCTGACCCGGGCGGCGGTGTGGGCAACAGCGTCGGCCCCATCCCCCGACCCGCGGCGGACCGGGCCCCGCCAGCCGGGGCGGGCTAAAGGAAAGTCATGCCCTCGCCGCGGTACGTCGGTACGGTGTCCGTCACCGCGCCGCCCTCGACCAGCCGCAGGGCGTCGAACCGTTCGCACAGCTCGCCCGCCTTGGCATGCCGGAACCACACCTTGTCGCCGATCAGTAGATCGTCGGCCGGCGAGCCCAGCAGCGGTGTCTGGACCTCGCCGGGTCCCTCCTGCGGGTCGTAGCGCAGCCCCTCGGGCAGGTACGGCACCGGCAGCCGGTCGGTGCCGGCCGCGCCGGACGCCGGATAACCGCCGCCGAGCACCGTCACCACGCCCACGCCCGGCCGCCGTACGACGGGCAGGGCGAAGAGCGCCGCCGGACGCCCGGTGAACGACGTGTAGTTGTCGAACAGTCGCGGTACGTACAGCCCCGAACCCGCCGCGATCTCGGTGACCGCGTCCTCCTCGGCGGTGTACTGCACACTGCCCGTGCCACCGCCGTTGACGAACTCCAGACCCGGCACGACCTCCCGTACCGCCCGCACCACCGCCGCTCGCCGCGCGGCGATCTCCCGCCGGGCGGCGGCCTGCATCAGCCGTACGGCCCGGGACCGCAGCGGCTGCCCGGCCACCGCGTCTCCGACCCCCGCGACATGACCCTCGTACGCCATGATCCCCACGACCTCGAACCCGGGGCGCCGGGCCACCGCGCGGGCCGACTCGGCGACCTGCGCGGGGGAGCGGAGCGGGGAACGCCGGGCGCCGATCCGCACCCGTCCGCCGAGCAGCCTCAGCGAGGTGTCCAGCTCCAGACAGACCCGCACCACCTCCCCGCCCCCTGCGCGCGCGGCGTCGATCAGGTCCAGCTGCGCCGGGTCGTCGACCATGACGGTGACGGCGGCGGCGAGCTTGGGATCGGCGGCCAGTTCGGCGTAACCGGAGCGGTCGGCGGAGGGGTAGGCGAGCAGGATGTCGTCGAAACCGGAGCGGGCCAGCCACAGGGACTCGGCAAGGGTGAACGACATGATGCCCGCGAAGCCGTCCCTGGCGAGCACCCGTTCGAGCAGGACGCGGCAGCGCACGGACTTGCTGGCCACCCGCACCGGCTTCCCGCCGGCCCGGCGCAGCAGATCGTCCGCGTTGGCGTCGAAGGCGTCCAGATCGGCGATCGCGAGCGGGGCGTCGAGGTGGGCGGTGGCCTGGTCGTAACGGGCCCGGTCGGAGGCGCGCACAGTCATGGACGCAGCCTGCCAGAAGGGTTTGCCGCAGGGGTAGGGGGACGTTCCGGGCAGATGCCGCGGGCCTGCGGACTGGTTCCCGTTCGGCCGGTGTCACGCCGTAGAGTGACGCGCACGTCCGGCGGCCCACGCCGGGCAAAGGCCCGTGCCGGGATGATGCTCCTCCCGTGCGGGTATCTGTGCCCGGGACGGCTTCGTACCGGGTCCGGCGGCAGACACCGGCCCGCGGCGAGGAAACGGTCCGGGCACGAGGAAACGGTCCGGGCACGAGGAAACGGGGGGTGCATGAGCACGGAAGCGCAGCGCGCCCCCCACCCTCCCCGCCCCGCGACCCCTCCGCCGCCGTCCACGCCCCCGCGCCCGCCCCACCCGCCGGCCGACGACACCCACGAGCCGGACCGGTGGCGGCCGGGCACCGGCACCGGTCCGCGCGGGACCTCCGGCACGACGCCCACCGGGGGAGCGGCGAACGGGACCAACGGCACCGCGCCGGTGCAGCCCAAGGGACGGACCTCCGGCGGAACCGGCGCGTTCGACGTGCGCCGGCCGGCCGCGTCACCGTCCGCCGACACCGGCGGAGCGGAGGGCGACGCGGGGGACGCACCCGTGCCCGCCCTCTCTTCCCCGGCGTCCTCACCGCCCCGGCCCTCCTTCCCGGGTTTCGGCGCCGGCGGTCGGAGCGGCCAGGGCGGACCGGCGGGTACAGGTGCGGGTAGGGGTACGGACGGAGCGGCACCGCCCCCGCCGAGGGCGTCCGCCCGCTTTCCGGACACCCCGCCCGCCGTGGGCCGCGGGACACCGTCCCCGGCCACCTCGCCGAACGGTCCGGCCACCGTGCCACCGCAGCCCGCGCACGGACCCGACCGCCCCGGCCGGCAGCAGCGCCCCGCCGCGGTCCACACGGACACCCTCCGTACCGACGCGCGCCCCAAGAACCCGCCGGAGACGACGACCCGTCCGGGCCCGGCCCCCGTACGGGCATCCGCACCGGCACAGCCGACCGTCCCCCCGGTCACGCGACCCCCGGTCGTCCCCTCCCGGCCGGCCGCGCCCCCGCTCCGTGCGGAGCGGGACGGCGCATGGGTTCCGGCTCCGCGTCCGGGTGCCGAGGAGTCGTACGGCTCCGGGCGGGCCACAGTCGCGCACCTCGGCCCGGGCACCCCCGACCCCGCGTTCTCCTGGAGCCCTCCCGTGGCACCCGGCGGTGCCTCCGGCCCCGGCCGGCCGGTCGTGACGTTCGCGCGGCCCGAGGGGTACGACGAGAACGGCCGGCCGCACCCGCTCGGACGGCGGGTCCGCTCCCAGGCCGTGGCCGCCGCGGTCTGTCTCGTTCTCGGCGTGGGCCTCATCGGCGGTGCCGCCGCCGGGAGCTGGCTCGCCGGGGACTCCGGCGAGACGGAGGCAAGCAGCGGCTTCGCCGTCGCCGGAAGCATGTGGCACAACGTCCCGGTCGACGAACTCTTCCCGCCCACCCTCCAGGGCAAGGGAGCCGGCCCCGGCGACGCCGACCGGGTCTGGACCCGGATAGCGGTGGCCCCGGACAGCGGCTGCGAGGACGCCTTCGATCCGCTGCTGCGCAAGCTGCTCGCTCCCGCCGGTTGCGAACGGCTGCTGCGCGCCACCTACACCGACGTCACCCAGAGCCATGTCACCACCGTCGGCCTGCTGTTCACCCAGGCCGACGCCGTCGCGATGGCCTCCCTCGCCGACCGGTTCGACAAGGAGCGCCTGGACCGCCGTACCGACCTGATGCCCCGCCCGTACGCGGCGAAGGGCACCGCGGCCGCCGGCTTCGGCGCCGGACAGCGTGCCGCCTGGGCGATCTCCGTCCTCACCGACGCCCCCGTCGTCGTCTACACCGTGTCCGGCTGGGCCGACGGCCGCGGCGTCGACACCCCCCTGCCCGCCGAGGACGCCATGGAGTCCGGCGCCACCACCGCCCCCGCCCAGGCAGGCCTCGGCCACGAGGCGCGGGGCCTCGCCGACCGGGTCGAACGCGGCCTGCGCAAGAACATCGGTACGACCACGGAGCAGCCGTCATGAGGCCCGCGACCGCCCGGACCGCGACCCTGAGCGTCCTGCTGGCCGCCGGCCTCGCCCTGCTCCCCGCCACCGCCGCGTACGCCGACAGCATCCGCGACAGGCAGTGGGGCCTGGACGCCCTGCACACCGACGAGGCCTGGCGCACCACGCAGGGTGCGGGTGTCACCGTCGCCGTCCTGGACACCGGGGTCGACGCCGAGCACCCCGACCTCGACGGCAACGTCCTGGCCGGCAAGGACCTGGTCGGCTTCGGCGCCGAGGCAGGCGACCGCGCCTGGGCCCGGCACGGCACCGCCATGGCCGGCATCATCGCAGGTCACGGACACGGCGCCGGGAACGGCGAAGGCGTCCTGGGCATCGCGCCCGAGGCGAGGATCCTCCCCGTCCGCGTGATCCTGGAGGACGGCGACCCCTCCCGCGCCGAGGCCCGCAGCACCCGCGGCAACGCCCTCGCCGAAGGCATCCGCTGGGCCGCCGACCACGGCGCCGACGTCATCAACCTCTCCCTCGGCGACGACTCCGCCTCCGCACACCCCGAGTCCGGAGAGGACGAGGCCATCCAGTACGCCCTCCGCAAGGGTGTGGCCGTCGTCGCCTCCGCCGGGAACGGCGGCGAGAAGGGCGACCGCGTCTCCTACCCGGCCGCCTACCCGGGCGTCATCGCCGTCACCGCCGTCGACCGCTACGGCACCCGCGCCCCCTTCTCCACCCGGCGCTGGTACGCCACGGTCAGCGCGCCCGGCGTCGACGTGATCATCGCCGACCCCGACCGCAAGTACTACGAAGGCTGGGGCACCAGCGCCGCCGCCGCGTTCGTCTCCGGAGCCGTCGCCCTGATCAAGGCGGCCCACCCCGGACTGACCCCGGCCCAGCTCAAGAAGCTCCTGGAGGACACCGCCCGCAACGCCCCCGCCGACGGCCGTGACGACTCCCGCGGCTTCGGTTTCGTCGACCCGGCCGCCGCCATCGAGGCCGCTGCCCGCCTGAAGCCCGGGAACCTGGAGTCGGCGGCCCACGGCGAGCGGTACTTCGGCCCCGGACCGGGTACCGCCGAGTCCGACACCGGCACTTCCGACTGGGCCGCCCCCCTCGCGGGCGGCGCGGGCGGCGTCCTCCTGGTCGCCACGGTCGTGCTGTGGCGCGGCCGCCGCGAGGCGCGGCACGACGACGGCGTTCAGGTGCACTGATCACGGCTCCTGTCGACGCAGGCGGGGCTCGATCCGCCGGACAGCCCCCGACCGGAGGCCGAGGCCGCGGTGCGGCCGCCGGTGAACTCCGCGACCGCTGCCCTGGCCGCCGCCTCGACCAGCGCGATGCCCGTCGCCTGCGTCGCGTTGCCGTTGGACAGGACGGCCACCAGGCAGTCGCGTCCGCCGGCCGTCACCCGCCCGATGCTGTTGACGTCCCACAGCCCCGTGGTACTGCGTGGCAGCCAGCCGTTCTTCAGTGCCCACGCGGATCCGTCGGCGGCGGCCGAGACACCCCAGTGCTGGCCGGGGGCGATCTGCTGCATCAGATCCTGGAGATACGTCCGCGAGGCCCCGCTCAGTTCCGAGTCGTCCCCGAAGACCTGCTGAAGCAGAGTGAGCTGGTCGGCGGCCGTGGTCCGGGTCAGCCCCCACAGCATGTCGTTGCCGCCCGCGGTGTCCGCGAGTCCGAGACGCTCGTTCGCGGCGTCCAGTCCTTCCGCCTTGCCGATGATCCGCCACAGCGCCGACGCCGAGGCGTTGTCGCTGTGGCGGATCATCGCGGTGGCGCACGTCTTCTCCGCCGCGGTGAGGTGCCGGCCCGCGTCCTGGGCCTGGAGCAGGAGCGTCGCCAGTATGTCCACTTTGACGATGCTCGCCGTGTCGAAGGCGTCGTCCCCCTGGGCGGCGCTCTCCCCGGACTCCACGTCCAACACCGCCACCGACACCTTCGCGCCGGCCGGAACGGACACCGCCGCCGGCGCGCGGGCCGGTAACCGGTCCCGGTCCACGTCCGGCTCCGCCACGGGTTCCACCGATACCTCCCCCTCGGCCGACGGCTTCGCCGACGACGATACGGTGCCGGTCCCCGGGTACGCCCGCGTGGTGTCCTCCATGGTGCCCGCGGCCGTACCTCCGAGTACGGCGACCGCGACGAGTGCGGTGCGCGGGGGGAAGCCGCGCGACGGGCGGGTGCGGCGGCACCAGGGCGCTCCGGAGGACTCCGTGCCCGCGGTGATCGGGGCGGTTGGCCGTGCGGGCCGTCGGACGGAGGAGGGAGCTTCGTCGGGGGGACCTGGGAGATCCGTGAATCCCGTGCCCGTACGGTTTGGGGGGCCGCGCAAGCGCGGTGGCATCTCCCTCTATAGGCTCGACGACCGTGGCGAACAAGAACATTCCCGACCCCGGCTACCGTGACGACGACGGTTCCGCAGACCCCCGGCTGAGCGCGGCGCTCGCCGTCTGGGCCGAGGACGGCAACACCGTCGCCCCGGTCCTCGACGCGCTCAGGGGCACCCGGCTGCTGGTCCCCGTGGTGGCCGTCCTCGGCGAGACCGAGGAGGACGAACGAGGGCTGCGCCGCGAGAAGACCAGCGACATGGCCGTCCCCACGCTGAAGGCCGGCGACCGCACCGCGCTGCCCGCCTTCACCTCCACCGACTCGCTCGCCCGCTGGGACCCGAGGGCTCGCCCGGTCGCCGTACCGCTGAACCAGGCCCTGCAGGCCGCCGCGCACGAGAGGGCGGACACGGTCGTCCTCGACCTGGCCGGGCCCGTGCCCTTCGAACTGACCGGCCCGCTGCTGCTCGCGCTCGCCGAGGGGCGTACGACCACCGACCCGCTGGCCGACCCCGCGGTCACCGGCGCCCTGCACGCGGTCGTCGCCGCGGAACCCGCCGTCCTGCGTGCCCACCTCGGGCCGGGGCAGGCCGACGGCACCCTCGCCCTGGTCCTCGACCCCGCCGCTCCCGTCGCCGAGGCAGCCCGCGCCGTGGCACGGCGACTCGCCGCCGACGAAACACTGAGGGCCCGCCTGGTGCGCGGCCTCGACCTGGCGGTACTGCCGGCCGAAGCGACGCCCCCGGGCGAGCCCTTCTACGTACGCGGGGAGTCCGTGCCCCGCCGTGCTCAGCCGTAGATCGCGCCCGTGTACTTCTCGCCCGGGCCCTGCCCGGGCTCGTCCTTGATGAGCGAGGCCTCGCGGAACGCCAGCTGGAGCGACTTCAGGCCGTCGCGCAGCGGCGCCGCGTGGAAGGAACTGATCTCGGTCGCGGACGCGTCCAGCAGACCGGCCAGCGCGTGCACCAGCTTGCGGGCCTCGTCCAGGTCCTTGTGCTCGTCGCCCTCCTCGGTCAGACCGAGCTTCACGGCCGCGGCGCTCATCAGGTTGACGGCGACCGTCACGATCACCTCGACGGCCGGGACCTCGGCGATGTCTCGGGCCATGGCGTCGAAGTCGGGGGTGTCGGCGGTTGTGGGGGTGTCCGCGGGGGAGGTCTCACTCATGTCCCACACGATAGGGCCCGGGGTGTGTCCCCTTGACGGCAGGAGTGCGCCGACCAGGGCGCGATGCAGGCGGTTAGCGCACCCTCGCGGAAGCTGCTAGCCTTGTGTAACGACCGGTCGGACCCGTCTGCCCACGGCATACGCGCCCGGCCCACAAGTGGAGGCTTTCGAACTCCCACCTGGCCGTCCCCTGGATGGCAGGTCACCGGTCAGGCGGTGCCGCTCAGCGGCGGTCCGCCCGAACGTGCGCCCCGCGGTGACCGCGGCGGTGCTCCGGTAGTTCGAGGAGCCCCGCCTGTGATCGTCCGGGGTGTTTTTGTTGCTTCGGCTCGGTCAGGTCTAACGAATACAGATGTTACGCGGCTGTCCGCCAGGCCGTCGCGTGGTGCTATCTAGGAGGATCCATCAGCGCCGAGCCCCGCATCAACGACCGGATTCGCGTTCCCGAGGTGCGACTTGTCGGTCCCAGTGGCGAGCAGGTGGGCATCGTCCCACTGGCCAAGGCACTGGAGCTTGCGCAGGAGTACGACCTGGACCTGGTCGAGGTCGCGGCGAACGCCCGCCCGCCCGTGTGCAAGCTCATGGACTACGGGAAGTTCAAGTACGAGTCGGCCATGAAGGCCCGTGAGGCGCGCAAGAACCAGGCGCACACGGTCATCAAGGAGATGAAGCTCCGGCCGAAGATCGACCCGCACGACTACGACACCAAGAAGGGTCACGTCGTCCGGTTCCTCAAGCAGGGCGACAAGGTCAAGATCACGATCATGTTCCGTGGTCGCGAGCAGTCCCGGCCCGAGCTGGGCTACCGGCTGCTGCAGCGGCTCGCGGAGGACGTCCAGGACCTCGGGTTCATCGAGTCGAACCCGAAGCAGGACGGCCGGAACATGATCATGGTTCTCGGTCCGCACAAGAAGAAGACCGAGGCGATGGCCGAGGCCCGTCAGGCGCAGGAAGCCCGCAAGGCTGACGCGAAGGCCAACCCCGGCCGCTCGCAGAACGCCGCGGAGGCCGAGGAGTCGGACGACGCCGAGGCACCGGCCGAAATCCAGGCCGAGGCTCCCGCGGACGCGTGACCGCATGACCTCGGGGGCCGCAGGCCCTCAGGGACATAACCGAAACAAGTACGACGCTCCACCGTGCCCGGTTTTCGTGACCGGGCACCGGAGCGCCACCGACGAGGAGATAACGGCGCCATGCCGAAGAACAAGTCGCACAGCGGTGCCAGCAAGCGCTTCAAGGTCACCGGCTCCGGCAAGGTGCTCCGCGAGCGAGCCGGCAAGCGCCACCTGCTCGAGCACAAGTCGTCCCGCGTGACGCGTCGCCTCACCGGCAACGCCGAGATGGCCCCGGGCGACGCCAAGAAGATCAAGAAGCTTCTCGGCAAGTGACGTGCCGGCGCTCCGGCGCCGTCCGTACGTCAGGACCGGGACCCAATCGATTTCGGGCCGCGTGACCATCAACCGCGGCCCCGCTACAAGGAGTTAACAAGTGGCACGCGTCAAGCGGGCAGTCAACGCCCACAAGAAGCGCCGGGCGATCCTCGAGCAGGCCTCCGGCTACCGCGGTCAGCGTTCGCGCCTGTACCGCAAGGCCAAGGAGCAGGTCACCCACTCGCTGGTCTACAACTACAACGACCGCAAGAAGCGCAAGGGTGACTTCCGCCAGCTGTGGATCCAGCGCATCAACGCCGCTGCCCGCGCGAACGGCATCACGTACAACCGCTTCATCCAGGGTCTGAAGGCCGCGAACGTCGAGGTCGACCGCAAGATCCTGGCCGAGCTGGCCGTCAACGACGCCACCGCCTTCGCCGCGCTCGTCGAGGTCGCCCAGAAGGCGCTGCCGGCGGACGTGAACGCGCCCAAGGCCGCGTGACGCCGCGCCGGCCTCGAAACCGGCGTGATCCAACGGACCCGCAGGCGCTGCCTGCGGGTCCGTAGTCCGTCCGGGTCCGGAAGCCGGGGTGGCACCCATGCGGGAGCCGTCGCCGAAGCTGTGAGCGAAAGTGAACCGAATGCCCCCGCCACCCCCGAGTTGATCTCCTCCCGCTCGCCCCGCGTGCTGGCCGCGCGGCGGCTGGCCAAGCGGAACTTCCGGGGCAAGGAGCGGCTGTTCCTTGCCGAGGGGCCACAGGCCGTGCGGGAGGCCGCCGTGCACCGCGGTACCGGCGGGCACGGCGGCGCCGCCACTCTCGTCGAGCTGTTCGTCACCCCGGAGGCAGCCGAGCGGTACACCGACATCATCGGCGCCGCCCGGGACGCCGGCGCCCGCATCCACCTCGCCGCAGAGCAGGTCGTCGCCGACATCTCCACCACCGTCACCCCGCAGGGCCTCGTCGGGGTGTGCCGCTTCCTCGACACCCCCTTCGAGGAGATCCTCGCCGCCCGCCCCCGGCTCGTCGCCGTCCTCGCCCACGTACGCGATCCCGGCAACGCCGGCACCGTCCTGCGGTGCGCCGACGCCGCCGGCGCCGAGGCCGTCGTCCTGACCGACGCCTCCGTCGACCTCTACAACCCCAAGGCCGTCCGCGCCTCCGTCGGATCGCTGTTCCACCTGCCCGTCGCGGTCGGCGTGCCCGTCGAGCACGCCGTGGCCGCCCTGCGGGACACCGGAGTACGGGTGCTCGCCGCGGACGGCGCGGGCGACCACGACCTCGACGACGAACTCGACCGGGACACCATGGGCGGGCCCACCGCCTGGGTCTTCGGCAACGAGGCATGGGGACTTCCCGAGGAGACCCGGGCCCTCACCGACGCCGTCGTCCGTGTTCCGATTCACGGAAAGGCCGAAAGTCTGAACCTCGCCACCGCCGCCGCCGTATGTCTCTACGCGTCGGCGCGTGCACAGCGCGCCGTCGGAGGGTGCCGCTCCGTCACCGAGAGCTAGTAAGGTGACCTGCCCGGGGACCCTCCCCCCGCTCTCGGCCGTACCCCAGGCTTCCCGGCTCCGACCGGACCGGGGCACCCCGCACGGGCACGGGGCACCCCGAGGGAGTACGGAGAGGTGGGGTACGGGGATGACCGTCGGCACGAGCAGCGCACCGGGAGCACCGCGGGCGGCGCACCCGCCCGCGCCCCGGTCCGCCGGCCCCGCTGAGCTGGGCGTCGATCCCGACCAGCTGCCCGACGGCCTCGTCGTCGCCGACGAGCACGGCAGGGTCATCTGCTTCAACGCCGCCGCCGCCCGCATCACCGCCGTCCCCGCCGAGCGGGCTCTCGGCAGACGGCTCGATACGGCCCTGCCGCTGGAGGACCTGGAGGGCCGGCGCTGGTGGCAGCTCACCGATCCCTACGGCGGCCTCGCCATCCGGGTGGGCCAGCCCGAGTGCAACCTGCTGCTGCCCGGTGGCCGGGAGGTCCTCGTCTCCGCGCGCTACGTCCGCACCCGGCCCACCGGACCCGTCCAGCGCGTCGTCGTGTCGCTGCGCGACACCGAGGCCCGCCGCCGCACCGAACGCAGCCACGCCGAACTGATCGCCATCGTCGCCCACGAACTGCGCTCCCCGCTCACCTCCGTCAAGGGCTTCACCGCCACCCTGCTTGCCAAGTGGGAGCGCTTCACCGACGAGCAGAAACAGCTCATGCTGGAGACCGTCGACGCCGACGCCGACCGGGTCACCCGGCTCATCGCCGAACTCCTCGACATATCCCGCATCGACTCCGGGCGCCTCGAACTGCGCCGCCAGCCCGTCGACATCGGGGCCGCCGTCGGACGGCACATCCAGGCCTACGTCGCCGCCGGACAGAGCGCCGACCGGTTCCTGCTGCGCGTCCAGCACCCCCTGCCCGGCCTGTGGGCCGACCCCGACAAGGTCGACCAGGTGCTCAGCAACCTGCTGGAAAATGCGGTGCGCCACGGTGAGGGAACCGTCACCATCGACATCACGCCCTCGGCGTCCCCCCGAGACCGGGAGAACGGCGAGCACGCGGCCACGTCGGTCACCGTGAGCGACGAGGGCCCCGGCATCCCGGAGGAGTCCATGAACCGCGTCTTCACCCGCTTCTGGCGGGGCAGCAAGCGCGGCGGCACCGGCCTCGGGCTGTACATCGTCAAGGGCATCGTCGAGGCCCACGGCGGCACCATCACGGTCGGCCGCGCCCCCAGTGGCGGCGCGGAGCTCCGATTTACGTTGCCCGTGGCGGCCCCCGCGTATCTCACCTAGCGCGCACCCCGGGCCCCACGGGCGCGTTCACGGTCCCTCACCCCGTTAGACTCGGCCTCTGGCACCTTTGTGTCCCACAGACGGAGACGCTTCGGCCACGAGCCGGTGACGGGGACCATCAGCCAGCCAATCGGAAGTACGGGAAGAGATGTCGGCACCCAATAAGTCGTACGACCCTGTCGAGGTCGAGGCGTTGAAACCGGAAGAGATCGAGCGCATGCGGGACGAGGCGCTCGCCGCCTTCGCCGCCGCGGACTCCCTCGACACGCTCCACGAGGCCAAGATCGCCCACACCGGCCCCGCCTCGCCGCTGGCCCTCGCCAACCGGGAGATCGGCGCCCTGCCCCCGCACGCCAAGGCCGACGCGGGCAAGCGCGTGGGCCAGGCACGCGGCGCGGTGAACAAGGCCCTCGTCGGCCGTCAGAGCGAACTGGAGGCCGAGCGGGACGCCCGGGTCCTGGTGGAGGAGGCGGTCGACGTCACCCTGCCCCACGACCGCGTACCGCCCGGCGCCCGGCACCCGCTGACCACGCTGTCCGAACGCATCGAGGACATCTTCGTGGCCATGGGCTACGAGGTCGCCGAGGGCCCCCAGGCCGAGGCCGAGTGGTTCAACTTCGACGCCCTCAACATCGGCCCGGACCACCCGGCCCGCGGCGAGGCCGACACCTTCTTCGTCGAGACCGCGCCCGACAGCGGCTCAGCCGCGGGCTCGGGCGGCACCGAGTCCGGCGTCGTCCTGCGCACCCACACCTCGCCCGTGCAGGTCCGCTCCCTGCTCGGCCGCGAGCTGCCGGTCTACGTGATCTGCCCCGGCCGCGTCTACCGCACCGACGAACTGGACGCGACCCACACCCCCGTCTTCCACCAGGTGGAACTCCTCGCCGTGGACGAGGGCCTCACCATGGCGGACCTCAAGGGCACCCTGGACCACATGGTGCAGTCGCTGTTCGGCGAGGGCATGAAGACCAGGCTGCGGCCGAACTTCTTCCCCTTCACCGAGCCGAGCGCCGAGATGGACATGCTCTGCTACGTCTGCAAGGGAGAGTCCGTCGGCAACACCGACCGCCCCTGCCGCACCTGCTCCTCCGAGGGCTGGATCGAGCTCGGAGGCTGCGGCATGGTCAACCCGCGGGTGCTGACCGCCTGCGGCGTCGACCCCGAGAAGTACAGCGGCTTCGCCTTCGGGTTCGGCATCGAGCGGATGCTGATGTTCCGCCACAACGTCGAGGACATGCGAGACATGGTCGAGGGCGACGTCCGGTTCACCCGGCCGTTCGGGATGGAGATCTGATGCGGGTCCCGCTTTCCTGGCTGCGGGAGTACGTCGACCTGCCGGCGACTGAGACCGGGCGCGACGTCCAGGCCAAGCTCATTTCGGCCGGCCTCGAGGTCGAGACGGTCGAACACCTCGGCGCCGACCTCAAGGGCCCCCTGGCCGTCGGCCAGGTGCTCACCATCGAGGAGCTGGAGGGCTTCAAGAAGCCCATCCGCTTCTGCACCGTCGATGTCGGAAGGGCCAACGGCACCGGTGCGCCCCAGGAGATCGTCTGCGGCGCCCGCAACTTCTCAGTCGGTGACAAGGTCGTCGTGGTGCTGCCCGGCGCGGTGCTGCCCGGAGGGTTCGCGATCGCCGCCCGCAAGACCTACGGCAAGGTCTCGCACGGCATGATCTGCTCCGGCGACGAGCTGGGCATGGGCGACGACGGCAGCAAGGGCATCATCGTCCTGCCGCCCGAGACCGAGGTCGGCACGGACGCCGTCGAACTGCTCGAGCTGGTCGACGAGGTCCTCGACATCGCCGTCACCCCGGACCGCGGCTACTGCCTGTCGATGCGCGGCGTGGCCCGTGAGACCGCCACCGCCTATGGGCTGCCGCTGCGCGACCCGGCCCTGCTCGACGTCCCCGGCCCGAACGCCTTCGGCCACCCGGTGAAGGTCTCCGACCCCGTCGGCTGCGACCGCTTCACCGCCCGCACGGTGACCGGGCTCAGCCCCGACGCCCGGTCCCCGATCTGGCTCACCCGCCGGCTGCAGAAGGCCGGCATGCGCCCGGTCTCCCTCGCCGTCGACGTCACCAACTACGTGATGCTGGAGCTCGGTCAGCCGCTGCACGCCTACGACCGCTCCCTGCTCCGGGGGGCCATCGGTGTGCGCCGGGCCGGGCAGGGCGAGAAGCTCACCACCCTCGACGGCATGCGGCGCACCCTCGACGCCGAGGACCTGGTGATCACCGACGAGCGCGGTCCGATCGGCCTCGCCGGTGTCATGGGCGGCGCCGACACCGAGATCGCCGGCCACGGCCTCGACCAGGCGACCTCCGAGGTCGTTGTCGAAGCCGCGCACTTCGACCCGGTGTCCATCGCCCGTACGGCCCGCCGGCACAAGCTGCCCTCCGAGGCGTCCCGGCGCTTCGAGCGCGGCGTCGACCCGCAGGCCGCCGCCGCCGCCGCGCAGCGCACCGTCGACCTGCTGGTGCTGCTCGCCGGCGGTACCGCCGAGGCCGGGGTCACCGAGGTCGTCGCCCCGTCCGCGCCCCACACGATCACCATCCCGGCCGACCACCCCGACAAGGTCGCCGGTGTCGCCTACGGCCGGGAGACCGTCGTACGCAGCCTCCAGCAGGTGGGCTGCGACGTCTACGGTCAGGACGAGCTGATCGTCACCGTGCCCTCCTGGCGGCCCGACCTCACCGATCCGAACGACCTGGCCGAAGAGGTCATCCGGCTCGAGGGCTACGAGAACCTGCCCGCCACCCTGCCCCGGCCGCCCGCCGGACGCGGGCTGACCTCCCGGCAGCGGCTGCACCGCCGGACCGGCCGTGCCCTGGCCGGTGCCGGATACGTCGAGGCGCCGAACCACCCGTTCGTCGGTGAGCAGATCTTCGACCAGCTCGGCCTGGACGCCGACGACCCGGCCCGCAGGGTGGTGAAGCTGACCAACCCGCTCAACGACGAGGAGCCCGCGCTGCGCACCTCGCTGCTGCCGGGCCTGCTCGGCGCGCTGCGGCGCAACGACGGACGCGGCAGCCACGACCTCGCGTTGTTCGAGACCGGCCTCGTCTTCAAGCCGCGTGAGGAGCAGCGGACCGCCGTCCGGCTGCCCGTGGACCGACGGCCCACCGACGAGGAACTCGCCGGCCTCGACGCGGCGCTGCCACACCAGCCGCGGCACGTCGCGGTCGTCCTCGCCGGTGCCCGCGAACAGGCCGGCTGGTGGGGCGCGGACCGTTCGGCCGGCTGGGCCGACGCGGTCGAGGCCGCCCGTACCGTCGCCGCCGAGGCGGGCGCCGGACTCGTCGTCCGCAAGGGCCGGTACGGCCCGTGGCACCCGGGCCGCTGCGCCGAACTGGCGGTCACCGCCGACGGCACCGAGCGGGTCGTCGGCCACGCCGGTGAGCTGCACCCGCGCGTGGTGAAGAATTTGGGCCTGCCTTTGCGTACCTGCGCGATGGAGATCGACCTGGACGCCCTGGAGCAGGCCGGCGGAGGCATCCCGCAGGCACCGGCCATCTCCACCTTCCCGGTCGCCACACAGGACGTCGCCCTGGTCGTCGACGGGGCCGTGCCGGCCTCGGACGTCGAGGCGGCGCTGTGCGAGGGGGCCGGTGAACTGCTGGAGTCCATCCGGCTGTTCGACGTGTACGAGAACGCCGAGCAGTTGGGCGAGGGCCGCAAGTCCCTGGCATACGCGCTGAGGTTCCGCGCGGCCGACCGGACACTGACGGTCGACGAGGCGTCCGCGGCCCGTGACGCGGCGGTCGCCCTCGCGGGCGAGCGCACCGGGGCGGTTCTCCGGGGCTGACATCCTCCGGGGCCCGGAGAAGCTCGCCGGAGACGACGGGTCCCCCGGGGACCGCGTGATCAGCCGGGCACGGTTCGCCGTGCCGCGGCGGGCCGCGCGGTCCCCGCGCGTTCCAGGGCTCACTGCTCCTGGGGGCGGGGGAGGGCCTGGAGGGACGACCGGTGGCTCACACCGGTGCCGCTGGGACCGGCCCACCCGGCCCGGCTTCACCGGACGGGCACCGTCGGCCGCCTCAGGGCTTGACGGGGCGGGCAGGCCCATCCGTCCCTCGGGGACCCATGCGCCCCATACACATCTGTTCACCTCCCTTCCCGAGGGGCACCTCACTCGTTCGGATGACATTTCCGGGCGATACGTCCGGATCGGGTGATCCGGACGACAGAATCGGACCGGCCTTTCCAGGCCGGTCTACGCTGTCAGGGCCAAGAGTGGGGGGCCATCGGCATGATTCGCTTCAAGGCTGGAGCGCCCCGCACGGGGCGGTCCAGGACCAGCCCGTGGGCGTCCGACCACTGTTGTCCGCTGCGCCGGGCGCTCGCCCGTGGACTGCAGCCCGGCGTCCTCGGCGCTCTCGGTACCGGGCTGGCTCTGCACGTCGGGCGGAGCCTGCTGCGGGAGGTGCGGCAGAACCGTACGACGGCCCGCACCGCGCAGCGGATGCTGAGGCCGCCTCCCCGTGTCGACGGGCTGGCCGTCGCCGCCGTCCAACTGTCCGCCGACCGGGGCGCCCGGCTCGGCGGCGATCTGTACGAGGTGGTCGCCACCGAGTACGGCGTACGGGCGATCATCGGCGACGTCCGCGGACACGGGCTCGTAGCGGTCCCCGCCGTCAGCGCCGTTCTCGACGGCTTCCGCGAGGCCGCGCACGGCGAGTCCGACCTGAGCGGAGTCCTGCGCCAGCTGGAACGGGCGATGGGCCGTCACCTGCGGAAGCGGGCGCGTGACGAGCGCCTGCCGGCGGGCACCGACCACGGCTTGTGGATCGCCGAGGAGTTCGTCACCGTACTGCTGCTCGAGATCCTTCCCGACGGGGAGATGCGCGCCCTGAACTGCGGGCACCCCTGGCCCCATCTGCTGAGCGGTGCACGGGCCGAACCGCTCGCCCGTACCGGCCCGCTCCCGCCGCTCGGCCCGTTCCCGCTGCCCGCGAAGCTCCCTGTCGTTTCCTGCGGCAGGCTGCTGCCAGGGGACACGCTCGTCCTGCACACGGACGGAGTCGAGGACGCACGGGACGCCGACGGCACCTTCTTCCCACTGCCCGAGGTGCTCGCCTCGGCCGCGTGCGAGGCCCCGCCCGCACCGCAGTCCGTCCTGCGGACGATCCTCACGGCGCTGGTCCGCCACACGGGCGGTCCCCCCAAGGACGACGTCGCCCTGCTGGTTCTCAGGAACGAGCGCCCGTCCCCCCGCGCACCCGCAAAGCCTCGGGGCGCTGCTTGCCCGGACCCGGCCGGCCCCTCCCCGACGGGCCCGCTGCAGCACCCGGCGTGACCGGCGTGCCCGGCGCGATCGTCGTCGGGGCCGGCGGTGCCGTCCGCCCTGCCACGGAGTGTCGGGCAGGCAGCCGGGCGGACGGCGCACAAGCGGGCCGCCGCAGTGTGCGAGGGGGAGTCGCGGCCCGGCCGGCCTCTTTCGAGACACCTCAGTCAACCGGACGGCAACTCTCCGCGACAGTGCGCGCACCCTGAGGATGCGGGCACTCCGTTCACACCCCGTGTGAACGCCCGCCCACTACTCTGTCGGCACCGATCCCCCCGGGGGGCCTCATGCAGCCCAACACTCTGCTCGACGCGGTCCTGGACGAGGCCGGTGTCTCGCACGCGGGCCTGGCCGTGCACGTCAACCAGGCCGGCCGGACGCGCGGACTGTCCCTCAGATACGAACACACCGCCGTGGCCCGCTGGTTGAAAGGGCAGCGGCCCCGGGGCCAGGTACCCGACCTGATCTGCGAGGTGCTGGCCGTCCGGCTGCAGCGCCCGGTCACCCTCGACGACATCGGCCTCGGTGTCCCCGGCGAACCCGCCGCCCCGCACGCGGGCACACTCTGTGGCTTCGTCGAGCGGGCCACCGCGCTGTGGCGCTCCGACCAGCAGCGGCGCCCGCACATACTGGGCGCGCCCGCCGTCACCGGCACCCCCGCCGTGATGCCCGTCTGGGAGTGGGAGAACCCGCCCGAGGACGTCGACGTCTCACGCGGAGGCCGGCACCGGGTCACACCCGGCGACCTGGACATGCTGCGCGCCGCCCGCAGCCACTACGAGCAGATGTACCGCAAGGCAGGCGGCGTCGCGATCCGTAACCGCATCGTCGGCTTCCTCAACGCCGAGGCCGCCCCGTTGCTCCGCGGCGGCTACACCGACGCCGTGGGCCGTCAACTGCACCGGGCCACCGGCGGGTTGGTGGCCGTCGCCGGGATCTGCGCATACGACTCCGACGCCCACGGCCTCGCCCAGCGCTACTTCCACCAGGCGCTGAGACTGGCAAAAGCCAGTGAGGACCGGGGGCTTGGCGCATACGTGATCGCACTCCTCGTCAACCAGTCGCTGTTCATGCGGGAGTACCGGCAGGCCGTCGCCTTCGCGGAGGCCGCGCTCCGCGCCGCCGGCAAGCACATCACCCCGGCACTCGCCTCCGACCTGTACGCGATGCAGGCCAAGGCCTACGCCCACCTCGGCGACAGCACCGGCGCGCTGTCCTGCATCCGGCGTGCCGAGCAGGCCGCCGAGCGCATCCGGCGCGGCCACGAACCCGACGAGACCGGCTATGTCCAGCCCGGCCTGGTCAACGTACAGGTGGCGGAGGCCCTGCTCAGCCTCGGTGAGCTGGCCGCGGCGGGTGAGCACGCGGCCGCCGCCGTCGACAACCCCGCGCACGACCGGGGCCGGGTGCACCGGCTCGCCATGCTCAGCACCGTGGAACTGCGGCAGGGCAACGCCGACAGAGCGGTCGCCATCGCCATGCAGATGGCCGAGCAGGCCCGGGGAATGGAGTCGCAACGGCTGCGCGACAGACTCCGCGCCGTGCGTGAGCACCTGGTGCGCAACGGCTGTGAGGGGACCGCCGAGGCGGCCGAACTCATCGACGGGGCACTGCGCGTACCGTTGTAGTTGTGGCCGGCTGCAGCCGGGTGCTCCGCGCCGTGCGCCCGTGCCGCGCCGCCCGCTGCGCCGCGGGCGCACTCCTGTGCGCCTGCTGTCGCGCCGTAACTGCTGCGATATTGCCACCTACCGAACGGAAGGTGGCATAACCGTGCAGTGGACGAACAAGAACGAACAAACCGTGTACGCCAACCGCTGGTTCAGCGTCAACCTCGCGGATGTCGAGCTGCCGGACGGCCGGCAGCTCGACCACTTCCTCATCCGGCTGCGGCCCGTCGCCGTGGCCACGGTGGTGAACGAGGCCAACGAGGTCCTCCTCCTGTGGCGCCACCGCTTCATCACCGACAGCTGGGGGTGGGAACTCGCGGCCGGAGTCGTCGAGGACGGCGAGGACGTCGTCCGGGCGGCGGCCAGGGAGCTGGAGGAGGAGACCGGCTGGCGGCCGGGGCCCCTGCACCACCTCATGAGCGTGGAGCCGTCCAACGGTCTCACCGACGCCCGGCATCACATCTACTGGGCCGACGAGGGCGAGTACCTCGGGCATCCGGTGGACGACTTCGAGTCGGACCGCCGGGAGTGGGTACCGCTCAAGGTGGTCCCCGACCTGGTCGCCCGTGGCGAGGTCCCGGCCGCGAACATGGCGGCCGCGTTACTCCTGCTGCACCATCTCAGGCTGGGTCAGGACATCATGCCCTGACCCCTCCGCGGCCGTCAGCCGTCCGGCCCGGGTGCGTGATTCAGCGGCCGAACGCCTGCCAGGCCGTCACGACGAGCGCGCCCACGGCCGTGACGGCCGCGACCGCCTGGAGCGGCCAGCGGGCGTGTTCCAGGGCGACGAGCCGGGTGTTCAGCTCGTCCAGTTCCCTGGCCGCCTCCTCGGTGCGATGGCTGAGCAGTGCCAGTCCGCCCTCGACGCGGGCGTATGCCACATCGAGGCGGCGCCGTAACTCCGCGACTTCACCCTGGACGGCGGGCTGTTCGGGATCAGCGGTCACAAGTCCGCTCCTCTCCGTCATCCTTCTCATCCCTTGCCTGCGTAGGGTGAGTCAACTCCCCTGGCGGGTGCGGAGTAAGAGTGTGCGGGGGGCATATGCGAGCCCGGAGCGCACACGGTGTGTGAACGCCGCGGGCCCGGCGCCCTCGGTGGTCCAGGGAAGCCGGGCCCGTTCGCATGACCGGAGTGTCGCGTTCGGCGAACGTGTCGGGGCGTCAGTTCTCCGTCACCTACGGCTGTCTCAGCCGTAGGTGTAGAAGCCGGAGCCGCTCTTGCGGCCCAGCCGCCCCGCGTCGACCATGCGCTGGAGCAGCGGGGGAGCGGCGTACAGGGGCTCCTTGTACTCCGCGTACAACTGGTCGGCGCTGCATGTAGCGCTGTGACCTGCGGTTTCTTCGGTTGTGTGGCGGCTTTGACGGCGCCAGGGACTTCTCGGGGACTTTCGATCCCGCATCACACGAGCCACGTATCCATCGCGGCCAGTCCGCGCTTGCCTGCGCCCGGCATGAAAGGGTCCGCGATCCAGCGCCCTGCTCTCGTCGAACCTGCGTCCTGGTGCGTGTCACGACGTCGCGAACGTCAGTAGGTGGCAGGCCAGGTCGTGCTCGGTGCCCGGAAGGACAGCGGCGATGGCCTGTGCCCGCTGACGGCCCATGGTGTTGGGCTTCGACTCCGCCGCAGCTGCGAACTGGTGGGCGACGTACGCTCCGCGGTTTACGTCGCCGCCGCGCAGAAGTGCCGATGCCAGGTTCCCGAGGACGACCACTCCGGACTCGGGTAGTTCGCCACCGAGGCGCTCGACTGCGGAGTCGGCTGTGGCCGTCAGCTCCTGACGCTTGAGTTCGCCGAAGACCGAGAGAGCTAGGTGTTCTGTCCACGGAGGTTGGGGACGCGGCTGGCAGGTGGTACTGGCGACGGCCGGACTGCAGCAGGACGAATGCCTGTGTACCGCATTTCCGGCATGCCGCCGACGTCTACCCAGGTCATCCTTCGACAACGCGTCGAAGAGGTCAGCAGGCGTCTTCACTCGGACTTGCTGGCCTTCGTGAGGACAGGGCTGTTGGTGCATGGGACGAGAGGCGAGGCGGGCTCGGACGTTTCGGTGCGCATGATGCGGGTGAGCAGGGGGCCGGTGATCGCTGTGGTGGTCACCGCCATCACCACCATCAGGGAGTAGAGCCTGTTGTCCAGTACGCCCAGTTCCAGGCCCACGCCGAGCACCACGAGTTCGGTGAGCCCGCGGGTGTTCAGCAGGGTGCCCAGCGCGGCGGCGTGGCGGTTGTCCAAGCCGCCGAGCCGGGCTCCGAGGTAGGCGCCGAGGAACTTGCCGGTGACGGCCACGACGAGGATGGCGGCCAGTTCACCGAGGTCCGACGCGTTCAGCCGGGAGAGGTCGACCTTGAGGCCGGAGAGCACGAAGTAGACGGGCAGCAGGAGCAGGCCGCACAGCGGTTCGACCCGTTGGAGTACGCCCGCGCGCAGCGTGCCGCCGCTGCCTCGAGGCATGACGGCACCGAACAGGAACGCCCCGAAGATGTAGTGCAGGCCCAGCCACTCGGTGCAGGCCGCCGAGACGAGTAGCCCGCCCAGGACCAAGGCCAGGAAGTCCCGTCCCGATCCCGGGCCGTCCGGCTCCGAACCGGGGCCCCGCTCGCTCGCCCCGCGGAGCAGCGGGCGGACGACGGTGACCATCAGGGCGACGTAGGGCACCAGCAGCGCGAGGCGCCAGTCAAGCTGCTTGCCCGTGGTGACGGCCACGACTACTGCCAGCAGGGTCCATGCCAGGAGGTCGGTGATCGCCGCGCACGTGAGAGCGGTCGTGCCGAGCCGGGTGTGGGCCAGCTTGCGGTCGGCGATGATCCGGGCCAGTACGGGGAACGCCGTCACGGCCATCGCGACCGCGAAGAACAGCACGAAGCCCACGGACGACACATGTTGGTGCATGCCCATCAGCGGCCACGCGAGCGCCGCGCCCAGACCCAGTGGCAGCGCGGTCGAGAAGAGGGTGGCCCACAGGGTGACCGGGCCTCCTCCACGCAGGATGCCGAGATCGACCTCCATGCCGACGATGAACATGAAGAGGGCGATGCCCACACCGGCGAGCGCACCCAGCAGCGGCCGAACCTCGGTGGGGAAGAGAGCGCCGGAGAGGTGTTCGCCCAACAGCGTGGGCCCGAGCAGTACGCCGGCCAGGATTTCGCCGATGACCGACGGCTGGCCCAGGGCGCGCGCCACCGCGCCCATGACGCGGGCCAGGCCCAGGATGAGGGCCAGGTCCAGGAGGAGGTAGACCGTCTGCGAGGTCGTCACCTGGGGTCGCCGCCCTCGATGACCCGTTGGTACACGCCTTCGAGGGACTGCTCCGTGAGCAGCCGGCTCACGGAGATGCGGTGGCCGGTCTCACGCTCCAGTGCCACCACGAGACGCAGCACGTGAAGCGACTCCCAGTGCAGCAACTGATCAAAATCGGTGCCCAGTTCGAGCTTCGTCAGGGGGAGACCCAGCTCGTCGCGCACGATGTCCAGGAAGGCCGAGCGGGTGATCACGAGGGCCCCTCGAAGTCGTTGGCGAGCTGGAGGTGGTCGGGGACACCGGGCACCTCTTCGAGGCTGTGGCGGAACTCGGCCTCCGCCTCGGTGCTGTCGTTGCGGGTGAAACCGAGTGTGGGGTAGAAGTCCGCGAACCGGCGGTTGCGCTCGGTGGCGCGATACGTCCCGGTGACGGCCGTGTGGCCGAGCGCGCGGGCGTGGGTCAGGAGGGACACCATGGTCGCCGTCTCGACTCCCCGGTCGAAGACGCGGCAGCTGAGCAGCATGTTGTCGATGTGCAGTGCGCTGCCCCGGCGGCGGGCGAAGACGGCGCCGATCAGTCCGTTGTCGCCGAAGCGGTCGGCCGACCGTACGGAGAGCACCAGGCACTCGGGGTCCGCGCATCGTGTCGTGACCTCGGCCGCGCTCAGACGTTCACCGGTGAGGTTGAACTGGTTAGTCCGCAACGTCAGTTGTGAGAGCCGCTCTGTTTCGAATCCCTTGGTGCGCGATACGGCGACCGTGACACCGAGGTCCCGGAGGTAGGACTCCGCGGATCCGGCGGCGTCACGAAGCTGCTGACGCGCCGTCTGTGTGTGGTAGCTCTCGCTCCGGCGACGGTCCTCGTCGGTGAGCCGAGGGGTCGCGAACCAGTCGTCCATGAGCAGACGTTCGACGTGCAGGGCGGGTTCGTCGTCCAGCCCTACCACGGCGACCTGCGGCAGCGTGGACGCGACCAGGCCGCACTCGGCCGGGGAATCGTCGACGAAGACGAAGCTGTCCAGACCAAGATCGAGTTCCTGGGCGATGAGGCGCAGATTCGCATCCTTGGACTGCCAGTTGGCCACAATCCTGACGAAATTCCGCTGACGTAACGCCATGTCCGTGTGCTCGGCGAGAACTTGGAGGACGAGCGCCTCGTCGTTCTTGCTGCACACTGCCAACAGCACGCCCTGCGATGACAGTTGCCGAACAACGCGCTGGAAGGCGCCGAACGCCTCACCGCGCAGCGTCGAGGCCGCCGCGATGCCGTCCGGGCCGTCGTCGCCGAGTATGCCGTCCCACAGCGTGTTGTCGAGGTCCACAACCAGGATCTTCCTGCTCCGGCCACGAAACGCACGGACAAGGTGGGCCACTTCGCGGGCGTAAGCGGCAAGCAGCTCGTCACTCAAGCGCATCTTCGCGTACTGGGCCATCCGCGCGTCGCTGAGGGGACCGCTCGCGGCCATCAGCGGCTCCATGTCGATGACCGCGATACGGTCGGAGCGGGCGGCGAGCCTGAGCAGCCGGATGTTCAACTCCCGCCACACAATACCTATCTGACAGCGCGTCGCGTAATCGATGACCTGATGGGTCAGCGAGCGCGGCAGGGCGATGGTGTTGAGCACCAATCGTCCGGAGCCCTCGGTCAGGTAACGCTCGGTGAGCTCTTCGAGTTCGGTGCCGAAGTCGGATGCCGCCGCCTCCACATCGGAGGCGGTCCATGGCCCGGGGAGTCGGTCGAGTACCGCCTGTGCGTCCAGGACGCAGAGCACGGCTTCGAAGCTGCCGGTGTAGAGCCGGCCTGTCGTGTCGCTCAGATCCTTGCGATACGAGGCGAAATCGCTGACGTAAGGATCGAGTACCCAGCCATGCCTGGCGAGTTCGGCGGTCAGCGGAGCGATCAGCCCATCGAGGGTGGACCAGCCGGTCACCGCGAGCGACACCGTCTGTGTCCCGGGATGGCGCTCTTTGATCAGATCGGGGTCAAGCCGTTTCAGCAGCGTCCCGGCACGTATCAGGTCGGCGGCTGTGCCGTCTGCCGCAATGTCGGCCAGGATCCCGGCCACCGAGCCGTAGTGCTCGGCAAGATCACCTTGGCCGGCAAGGTCACGCAGGCGGGCGAGTGGCGCTTTTGTCACTCGTAACTCCTTGTCGTACACAGGAAACTGACGCGACCACACGACGCGACGGAGTTGATCGTAGGCGGTCATAAGATAGTCGCCAAGGATCAAGTTGGGCCATGTAAGATCCAAAAAATTGCTCGCCGACCGGTGGATCTCTGTCCCCGGGGACCAAAGGGCGGGCAGCGACAGTTGGGGGGCTGTGGTGACGGGACCGTGTACGGCCAATGAGGCCGACAAGACGTGTGTTCGCGTTGATCCGCCCCTGGCCCGGCCGTCGAGACCGTGACATCCACGCCCTGTTCACTCCGCGATCGCTCTGTCACTGCTCCCGCGTTCGTCCCGCTCGCCGCATGCCGATGAACGGCCGCAGGCTCACCGGAAGGGGAAGTCATGCTCGCTCGAAGGGTCATCGTTCACTCCTGTTACGCAGGAACTCCGAGCTTCGACGAGGCGTCAACAGAGGCGGCGAAAAGGGAAGTCGGGCTTCTGAGGGAGCGCCGACTCGCGGAACTGGCGGCTTTGTCGGGGCACCGTGATCCGGCGCGGATCGACTGGAACGCGCGACGATTTCCGGTCCTCGCCGCGCTCGCTCCGGTGATGACCTCCGTGGAGGGTGAGATCACCTATCCCGGCGATCCCATGTGCCTGTACGCCGCGCTGAGCGTGGTGGTGGACAACGGGCTCCGTTCGGCCCGGCACGGCGCGGGCGACGCCTCACCGTTCTCGGACCTCTGCCCGGACTGGGGCACTCCGGTGACGAAGCGGCAGCGGCTGACCGCGGAACACGGTCTGCGCGCGTGGGACGAGAACGACAGCACACCCGACCACACCGTCTTCGACCCCAGGGTGTGGGACGAGCGGGCGCAGGCCGACCTGCGCGCCGAACTCGTCCGCCGTCAGCCGCGCGTCTTACTGATCAGCACGGTCTCGCCCGGGCATCGCTACGCCCTGGAGATGGCCGCCGTCGCCCGCGACGTCGTGCCCGACTGCCTGGTCGTCTTCGGCGGCCGCCACATCGACGAGACCATGCGGTATGTGCCCGCCGGGAAGACCCTCGCCCTGGAGTACAGCAGCACCCTGCGCGCGATCGACGATGGCCGGGTGGGCCCGGTCGTGGACTTCCTGGTCTCCGGTGAGGGCTACTTCGCGCTCGACCTGCTGATGCGGGCCATCGCCCTCGCCATGGACCTGGGGCGCACCCGGGCCGGCGTTGGCGATGTGGTACGAATGCTCGACCTGCTGGGAACCGCCGGTGAGCGCATACCCGGGTCGTCCCTGATCTGCGCCGTGCTGCCCGAGGCCGTGGAGGCCTTTCCCGTCCGTGGCCCCCAGTTCGACCTGGCCAACCTGCCCTCCCCGTACCAGGGTTTCGCCGTCCGCTCCCGCTTCCCTGTCTTCCCGCTGGCCGACGGCAGCGCCGCCCGCACGGCCCATATGACCGTCTCCAACGCGTGCCCATACCACTGCGACTTCTGCTCGGAGTCGGCGGTGCTCGCCGGCGGCCTCAAGCGCTTCGTCAAGTCGCCGGCCGAGGCGGCGCTGGAGCGGGTCTGCGAGTACGTGAGCTACGGCGCGGAGGCCGTCTTCTTCGACGATTCCATCTTCTGGAGCGGCACCTTCCCGGCCATCCGAGCCTTCTGCGCGGCGCTGCGGGCCGCCCGCACCGCGTCGGGGTCCGAGGAGCTGCCGGAGCGCTGCCGGAAGTGGATCAGGGACGACGCGGACTGGGAGCGCCTGCGGAACCTCCAGGTCGGCTGTCAGGTGACGGTCGACCTGCTGACCACACTGCACAAGGAGCAGGACGTCCGGGAGGTCCTGGACGCGCTCCGCGAGGCCGGGTGCACCTACCTTTACATGGGTATCGAGAGCATGTCGGCCGAGGTGATGCAGCACGTGCACAAGAACGTCCGCCGCAGCACCGACTTCCCCTGGAACGCCAAGGTGCGCATGGCCCTGGAACGTATCCGGGACGCCGGTATCCCCGTGGGCAGCTCGGTGCTGTTCGGCCTGGAGGGCGAGACCAGGCGGTCCATCGAGGAGACGATCGCCGAGGTGGGGCAGCTCATCGACGACGGCCTGCTGGTCCTGGCCAGCCCTAACATCCTGACGTACCACCCCGGCACCCCCATCACCAGGGCGCACGGGATGACGGAGAAGCTCGACTACCACTCGCCGGACGTGGAGAACCGCCCGCCCTACACCTTCTTCGAGGAGGCGTTCCCGGGCGTGGTCTCGCTGCGGCTGAGCGAGGAGGAGGTCTGGTTCATCCATGAGGCCACCGCGAAACGCTGGGGCACCGTGCGCAACTCCGCCGAGCCGGAGCCCCGGACCGCTGCCGCGGTCACCGTATGAGGCCTGAGGAGAGCATGGGCATGGAGAAGATCCTGGACACGCTGCGCGCGGTGGTGGCCGAGCGCGGCAAGGGGCTGCCGGACGAGGATTTCGTGCTGCGCAGCATGTGGGGGGTGGACTACCGGTCCCAGCCCACGGCGTACGAACGGTTCATGGTTTACAGCTTCGTCATGGCGCAGACGGTGCGCCAGGGCTGTTGTTACGCCGACTTCGGAACCGTCGATCTCGGGGAGTCGCACGACGCGCTGATCGGCCGGGACGCCCGCGAGGTGCGCGGCGGCACGGTCGCGGAGGACATCGCGATCCTCGATTCCGCCTTCGGCGTCCTGCCCCGCGAGCCGTACCGGACACTGAGCATCGACGGCACGCCGGAGCGCAAGGCGCTGGCCCGGGCCGAGGTCGTGGTCGGCGAGGCGATGGAGCAGCTGCGCCGGACCGGGGGACGCCGGGTCGCTCAGGTCGGGGTCATGGGCAATCTGATCCACTTCCTCCAGAAAGAGGACGTTTCCCTCACGGTGAGCGACTTCGACCCGGAGCTGATCGAGCGCGGGGTCCTCGGAGTCCCCGTGGTGTCCGGCGACGAGAGCGCGCGGCTCGTCGCGGAGAGCGATGTCGCGCTGGTGTGCGGGGAAACCCTGGCCAGTGAGACGCTCGAAGAACTCGTGCTGACGGCACGTCGACACCGCACGCGGCTGGTCGTGTTCGCGGTCTCAGGCTGTCACTTCGCCCAGGAGTACTGCCGCACCTTCGGAATCGACACCGTCATCTCCGAACCGCAGCCGCAGTATCTCTTCCAGGGTCCCTCGACGCTGGAGATCCATCGCAAGGACGCTTAGGCGTGAAATGCCTTGTGATTAAAAGGCTTTGATGCGCCATCAGTATTTTTATTTCGTCAATTCGTTCGACAGCACATTGGTACGATGGTCATTCGGACCGACGGTGGTTCAGCCGCTGACTCGTCGCTAGGAGTGCAAGACATGAGCCTCGGTGAACTGTTCGAGGAGCGGGCGCGGCGCAGTCCGTCCGCGACCGCCGTCGTCTGCGGCGACGAGCGGCTCTCCTACGCCGAACTCGACGCTCGGGCCAACCGGTTGGCCCGGAGGCTGCTGGCTGGGGGAGCGGGGCCCGAGCGCCTGGTCGCGCTCGTCCTCGGCAGAGCGGCGGATACCGTCGTGGCCCTGCTCGCCGTGGTCAAGTCGGGTGCCGCGTACGTACCCATCAGCCCCGGCCATCCGGCCGAGCGCATCTCGCTGATCGTCCGTGACTCCGCCCCCGTCTGCGTCCTCGCCGACGCCGCGACGGCACCCGGCCTGCCCTCGCTCGACGTTCCCGTCCTCGTGCTGGACGACCAGGACACGGCCGATGGCCTCGCCGGGCTGAGCGACGGACCGGTCGGCGACGACGAGCGCGGCGGCACCCGCGACGCCGGTCAGGCGGCGTACGTCATCTACACCTCCGGATCGACCGGCGTCCCCAAGGGCGTTCTGACCACGCACGCCAACGCCCTGCGGCTTTTCCGCCGTGAGGACCACTGGCTGGAGTGCGGCCCCTCGGACGTCTGGGCGTGGTTCCACTCGTACGCCTTCGACTTCTCCGTGTGGGAGATCTGGGGAGCCCTGCTCACCGGGGCACGGCTCGTGGTCGTACCCCGGGACGTCAGCCGCTCGCCCGGCGAGCTGCTCCACCTGCTCGCCCGGGAGCAGGTCACCGTCCTCAGCCAGACGCCGTCCGCCTTCGACGAACTGCTGGCCGCCGGTGTCGAGACGGGGATCTGGCCCCGGCTCGCCCTGCGCCGCGTGGTGTTCGGCGGCGAGGCCCTGTCGGCGCGCGCCGTCTCGGAGCTGCACGAGGTGCTGCCCGACTGCCGCGCGGTCAACATCTACGGACCGACCGAGACCACCGTCCACGCCACCGTCGGCTACGTGGAACCGGACGGGAACCCTCCGTCGATCGGGCGCCCGGTCGACGGCTCACGGGTCTTCGTCCTGGACGCGTCGCTGCGTCCTGTGCTCCCCGGGGTCACCGGCGAGCTGTACGTCGCCGGAGCCGGACTCGGCCGCGGCTACCTCGCCCGCCCCGGCCTGACCGCCACCCGGTTCGTGGCCAACCCCTTCGGCGAACCCGGCGAGCGGATGTACCGGACGGGTGATCTCGTCCGCTGGCGCTCCGACCGCCGCCTGGAGTTCGTGGGCCGCGCCGACGGCCAGGTCAAGCTACGCGGCTTCCGCGTCGAGCTGGGCGAGATCGAAGCGGTGCTGGCCGAGCATCCCGCCGTGGCCCGGGCCGTGGTGGCGCTGCGCGAGGACCGGCCCGGGGACAAGCGCCTGGTCGGCTACGTCGTCGCGGAGCGGGACGAGGAGCTGGCCGAGCGCGAGTTCGCCTTCGCCAGGCTGCTGCGGGACTACCTCCAGCGGCGACTGCCGGAGCACATGGTCCCGTCCGCCTTCGTCGTCCTGGACACCTTCCCGCTGAACGCGAACGGCAAGCTCGACCGCTCCGTGCTGCCGGAACCCGACGCCGGGACGATCTCGATGGGCCGCAGACCCCGCAATCCGCAGGAGGAGATCCTCTGCGACCTCTTCGCCGAGGTGCTGGGTCTGCCCTCGGTCGGCGTGGACGACAGCTTCTTCGACCTTGGTGGCCACTCGCTCATGGCCACCCGCCTGATCAACCGCATCCGGGCCACCCTGGGTGCCGAACTGGCCATCCGGATGCTGTTCCAGTCACCCACCGTCGAGGGCCTCTCCCGGCGCATCGACAGCTCCGGCACCGTACGTCCCCCGGTGCGGCCGATGGAACGGCCCGGTCTGGTGCCGCTGTCGTACGCCCAGCGGCGGCTGTGGTTCCTCCAGAAGTTCGAGGACTCGCCCGCCTACAACATCCCCCTGGCGCTGCGGCTGTCGGGGGAGCTGGACCGGGAGGCGTTGCGGGCGGCGCTGGGTGATGTGGTGGGCCGGCACGAGAGCCTGCGCACGCTGTTCCCGGAAGTGGACGGTGTCCCGGCTCAATCGGTGCTGACGGACATCCGGATACCTTTCCTGCCGACAGAGATGTCCGAGGAGGAGTTGACCGCGGCGTTGGCGGCTTCGGCTCGGCGGGGGTTCGACCTGGAGCGTGAGCTTCCGCTGCGGGCGGAGGTGTTCGTGGTGGGTCCGCGGGAGCATGTGCTGTTGTTGTTGCTGCATCACATCGCTGGTGACGGGTGGTCGTTGGGGCCGCTGACGCGGGATCTGGCGCAGGCGTACGGTGCGCGGTGCCGGGGTGAGGTTCCGGTGTGGGAGCCGTTGCCGGTGCAGTACGCGGATTACGCGTTGTGGCAGCGGGAGTTGCTGGGGTCGCAGAGTGATCCGGGGAGTTTGTTCAGTGCGCAGGTGGCTTTCTGGCGGGATGCGTTGGCGGGGTTGCCGGAGCAGGTGAGTCTGCCGTTCGACCGGCCGCGTCCGGCGGTGGCGTCGTCGCGGGGTGAGGTGAGTCCGTTCGTCCTCGGTGCGGGTGTGCACGGGGGTGTGGTGGCGCTGGCGCGTGAGTGTGGTGTCAGTGTGTTCATGGTGTTGCAGGCGTCGTTGGCGGCGTTGTTCACGCGTCTGGGTGCGGGGACGGACATCGCGTTGGGTACGCCTGTGGCGGGGCGTACGGATCAGGCGCTGGATGAGTTGGTCGGGTTCTTCGTGAACACGCTGGTGCTGCGGACGGATACCTCCGGTGATCCCTCGTTCCGTGAGTTGCTGGGCCGGGTGCGGGAGGTGGATCTGGCGGCGTACGGGCATCAGGATCTGCCGTTCGAGCAACTGGTGGAGGTGCTCAATCCGCAGCGGTCCCTGTCCCATCACCCGCTGTTCCAGGTCTCTCTGGTCCTCCAGAACACCCCGCAGGGCACGTTCGAACTTCCGGGCCTCGAACTCGCCCCGGAACCGACATCGACGGGCAGCTCACGCTTCGACCTCTTTCTGAGCCTGTGGGAACGTCGCGCCGCCGACAGCTCCCCGGGCGGCCTCGACGGCGTCGTGGAGTTCGCCACTGACCTGTTCGACCGCAGCACGGTCGAGACCCTCGTCACCCGCTGGGAGCGGCTGCTGGAGGAGTTCGTCGCGGCTCCGGACCGCCCGATCGGCTCCGCCGACGTGCTGTTCCCGGACGAGCGGAGGGCGCTGCTGGACGGCGTCGCCGACGGTGGCGCCCCGGCGCCCTGGGTGCCGCTCGGTGTGTCCGTGGAGCGGCAGGTGGCCCGGGAGCCGGGTGCCCTCGCCGTGGTGTGCGGGGACGAGGAGCTGACCTACGAGGAGCTGAACGCGCGGGCGAACCAACTGGCCCGGGTGCTGCTGGAGCGTGGCGCGGGCCCGGAGACGGTGGTCGCTCTCGCCCTGCCCCGCTCCGCCGACCTTGTGGTGGGATTCCTCGCCACATTGAAGGCGGGCGCCGTCTACCTGCCGATCGACGTCCACCTGCCGGCCGAGCGCATAGCCTTCATGCTGGCCGACAGCGCCCCCGCCGCCGTGGTGACGGTGGCGCCCTGGGCGCACGTACTGCCCGAAACCACCGAGCTTCTGCTCCTGGACGATCCGAAGTCGGCCGGAAACCTGGCCGGGCGGTCCGCCACCGACGTCACCGACGCCGAGCGCGGCGCGCCCCTGACGCCCGACCACGGCCTGTTCGTCCTCTACACCTCGGGCACCACCGGCATCCCCAAGGGTGTGGTCATGCGCGCCGGTGTGTACGCGAACATGCTGGTCTGGCACGAGTCCATCGTCGGCGGCGGGGTGGGCCGCCGAGTGGCCCAGTTCACCGCGCTCACCTTCGACGTGTCGGTCCAGGAGATGCTCTCCAGCCTGGTCGCCGGCAAGGAGCTGTGGCTGCCCTCCGAGGAGGTGCGCCGCAGCGGTGAGCTGCTCGCCCGCTGGCTGGACGAGAACGCCATCGTGGAGCTGCACGCCCCCACGCTCGTCATCGACGCGGTCTGCGAGGCGGCCGACGAGCACGACCTGCCGATGCCCGCGCTCCGGCTGATGTCCCAGGCCGGTGAGGCGCTGAAGCTCAGCCGGCACATCCGGCGGTTCTTCACCACGCACCCGCACGTCGAGCTGCACAACGTCTACGGCCCCACCGAGACGTACGCCATCACCGCCGAGGTGCTCACCCGGGATGTGGCTGAGTGGCCCCCTGCGGCCTCCATCGGCCTGCCCATCCCCGGTCAGCGCGTCTACGTCCTGGACGAGGGGCTGCGGCCCGTGCCGCCGGGCGTGCCCGGTGAGTTGTACGTGGCCGCCCGGGGCGCCGCCCGCGGTTATGTGCACCGGCCCGGCCTGACGGCGGAGCGGTTCGTGGCCGACCCGTACGGTCCGGCGGGTTCGCGGATGTACCGCACCGGTGACCTGGTGCGCTGGCGCGCCGACGGCAAGCTCGACTACCTCGGACGTACCGATCACCAGGTCAAGGTCCGCGGGTACCGGATCGAGCCGGCCGAGATCGAGAACACCCTCACCGCCTGCCCAGGCGTCGGCCAGGCCGTCGTGCTCACCGACACCGACAACGGCCCCGCACGGCTGCTCGCCTACGTCCAGATGGCGGACGGCAGCGACCTGTCCTCCGGCGCGCTGCGCGAGTACGTGGCCGCCCGCCTGCCCGACTACATGGTGCCGTCCGCGATCATGGTTCTGGACGAGTTGCCACTGACGACGAACCGCAAGGTGGACCGGCGGGCGTTGCCCAGGCCCCGGCTCGAGAGCGCCGACCGCCGCCGGGCGCGCAGCCCGCGCGAGGAGATCCTGTGCGAGTTGTTCGCCGAGGTGCTCGGTGTGCCCTCGGTCGGTGTGGAGGACAACTTCTTCGACCTGGGCGGGCACTCCCTGCTGGCGACGCGGCTGATCAGCCGGGTGCGCAGGGTGCTGGGCGCGGAGCTGCCGATCCGTACGCTCTTCGAGCGGCCGACGGTGGCGGGGCTCGTGGGGGCGCTGGACGACGGGGGCGAGGTGCGTCCGCCGCTGCGGGCCGTACGGCGGCCCGAGGTCGTACCGCTGTCGTACGCGCAGCGTCGGCTGTGGTTCCTGCACTGTCTGGAAGGCGCCACGCCCACCTACAACATGCCCGCCCAGCTGCGGCTCTCCGGCCCGCTGGAGGAACAGGCGTTCCGGGCGGCGCTGGGTGACGTGGTCACCCGGCACGAGAGCCTGCGCACCGTCTTCCCCGAGATCGACGGGGTACCGCGTCAGCTGATTCTCGATCCCGCCGAGGCGGAGGTCGACGTCACGGTCACCGACGCCTCCGCCGGCGGCCTCGGAGCCGCCATGGCCCGCTCGGCCCGCCGCGGTTTCGAACTGCAGCGTGAACTGCCCCTGCGCGTCGACGTGTTCGTGCGTGGTCCCGAGGACTACCTGGTCCTCGTCGTGCTGCACCACATCGCGGGCGACGGCTGGTCGCTGGGGCCGCTCACCCGGGACCTGGAGCGGGCGTACGACGCGCGGCGCCACGGCGAGGCACCCTTGTGGGAGCCGTTGCCGGTGCAGTACGCGGACTACACGCTGTGGCAGCGGGAGCTGCTGGGCGCGCCGGACGACCCGGACAGCCTCCTCAACGCGCAGCTCGCCTTCTGGAAGGACGCGCTGGCCGGGCTGCCCGAGCAGCTGAACCTGCCCGCCGACCGGCCACGCCCCGCGGTGAACACCTACCGGGGCGACGCCCTCGGCCTGCGCTTCGGCCAGGCCGTGCACGGGGGTGTGGTGGCGCTGGCGCGTGAGTGTGGTGTCAGTGTGTTCATGGTGTTGCAGGCGTCGTTGGCGGCGTTGTTCACGCGTCTGGGTGCGGGGACGGACATCGCGTTGGGTACGCCTGTGGCGGGGCGTACGGATCAGGCGCTGGATGAGTTGGTCGGGTTCTTCGTGAACACGCTGGTGCTGCGGACGGATACCTCCGGTGATCCCTCGTTCCGTGAGTTGCTGGGCCGGGTGCGGGAGGTGGATCTGGCGGCGTACGGGCATCAGGATCTGCCGTTCGAGCAACTGGTGGAGGTGCTCAATCCGCAGCGGTCCCTGTCCCATCACCCGTTGTTCCAGGTCATGTTCGCCCTGCAGAACGCCCCCGGCGGACAGGCGGAGCTTCCTGGAGCCGGCGAGCGGCCGGAGCACGCCGACGAGCACGGCGAGCGCGTCGGAACCTCCCGCTTCGACCTGTTCTTCAATGTCACCGAGACCTACGGTCCCCAGGGCGAGGCCAACGGCCTCGACGTGGTGGCCGAGTTCAGCACCGACCTGTTCGACCGCGTCACCGTCGAGCTGATCGGCCGGCGCTGGGAACTCCTTCTCCAGGCGCTGATCAGCGCCCCCGACGGCCCGATCGGCTCCGCCGACGTGCTGTTCCCGGACGAGCGGAGGGCGCTGCTGGACGGCGTCGCCGACGGTGGCGCCCCGGCGCCCTGGGTGCCGCTCGGTGTGTCCGTGGAGCGGCAGGTGGCCCGGGAGCCGGGTGTCCTCGCCGTGGTGTGCGGGGACGAGGAGCTGACCTACGAGGAGCTGAACGCGCGGGCGAACCAACTGGCCCGGGTGCTGCTGGAGCGTGGCGCGGGCCCGGAGACGGTGGTCGCTCTCGCCCTGCCCCGCTCCGCCGACCTTGTCGTCGCCCTGCTGGCCACTGCCAAGACGTACGCCGCGTTCCAGCCCATGGGCCCCGACTGGCCGCAGGAGTGGGCCGAGGCCGTCCTCGCCGGCACGTCGCCCGTCCTCGCCGTCACCGTGTCCGGAGCGGCGGCGGCCTTCCGGCCGGCGATCCCGAAGCTGACCCTGGACGACCCGGTGCTGCTCGCCGACCTGCGTGAACGGCCCGCCCACGACCTCACGGACGCCGAACGCCCCGCCCCGGGTACCGCAGCTCAGGCCGCGTACGTCGTCCACGCACCGGGGCCCCGGCAACCTCTGCTGCCCGTCGTCGTTCCCGGCACCCGCCTCACTCAGCCGGAGGCGACCCCGGCCACCGGCGACGTACGGCCGCACCGGTCCGTCCTCACCACCGAGACGGGCGTACGGGACCTGCTGGCCGCGCTCACCTCCGGGGGGACGCTCGACCTCACCACGGCCGAGGATCATGATCCGGCGGCGTCCGCGGCACGCCAGGACCTCATCCGTGCCGAGGGCGGGACCCGCGCCCATGTGCTGGACGACCGGCTCGGGCCCGTGCCGCCCCAGGTGCCCGGCGAGCTGTACCTCGCCGGGCCGGAGCTGGCGCGCGGCTACGCCGGCCTGCCCGCCCTGACCGCCGCCCGCTTCGTGGCCGACCCGCACGGGGCGCCGGGGGCCCGGATGTTCCGTACCGGTGAGATCGCGCGCCGGGACGCCGACGGAACGCTGTACCGCCTGGGCCCGGTGGAGGAGCAGGCCGAGATCCGCGGAGTCCGGGTCGATAGACCGGCCGTCGAGGCCGCCATGGACGCGTGCCCCGGGGTGCTGCGGTCCGCGCTCGCCGTCCGCACCGCAGGCTCCGGCACGACGGACACACCGGCCCGCGAGGACGCGCTGCTCGTCGGCTACGTCGTCCCCGCCCCCGGCGCGGTGATCGACCCGGTGGACCTGCGCCGGCAACTTCAGGAGCGGCTGCCGGACCCGATGGTCCCCGACGTGGTGCTCACGCTCGACGCCCTGCCGGTGACCGCCTGGGGCACGCTCGACCGCGCGGCACTGCCGGCGCCGAGCTTCGGGCCCGCCCGGCACCGCATCGCCCGGGCGCCGCAGGAGGAGATCCTGTGCGAGCTGTTCGCGGACATCCTCGGCGTCCCCGAGGTCTCCGTGGACGACAGCTTCTTCGACCTCGGCGGCCACTCGCTGATGGGCATCCGCCTCACCTCGCGCATCCGGACCGTGCTCGGCGCCGAGCTGGGCGTGGGACACCTCTTCAAGGCCCCCACGGCCCGGGAGCTGGCCACCCTGATGAACGAGATGCGCGCCGGCACCGTGCGGCCCCCGCTGCTGCCGGCCGAGCGTGAGAACCCGCTGCCACTGTCGTTCGCGCAGCGCCGCCTGTGGTTCCTCCAGCACATCGAGCCGGGCCTGACCGCGTACAACATCCCGCTCGTGCTGCGGCTGACCGGCCGCCTCGACGAAGAGGCCCTGCACCGGGCGCTCGACGACGTACTGGCCCGGCACGAGTCCCTGCGCACCGTCTTCCCCGAGCGGGACGGCGCCCCCCACCAGCTCGTGGTGGAGGCCGGCCGGGCGCGGACCGACTACACCGTGACCGACGTGGACCCGGAAGGACTCGATCCGGCGCTGTCCGCCGCCGCCGAGCGGGGATTCGACCTGGAGCGCGACCTCCCCGTCCGGGCCACGGTCTTCCGGCTGGGCCCCGACGAGCACGTTCTGCTGCTCGTGCTGCACCACATCGCGGGTGACGGCTGGTCCATGGGCCCGCTCACCCGCGACCTGGGACGGGCCTACGCCGCCTGCTGCCGCGGACAGCGGCCCGGCTGGGAACCGCTGCCCGTCCAGTACGCCGACTACACCCTGTGGCAGCAGCGGCTCCTGGGCGCGGACAACGACGAGGACAGCCTGATCAGCAGCCAGCTGGCCTACTGGTCGCAGGCGCTGGACGGGCTTCCGGAGCAGATCGCGCTGCCGCTGTCCAGGCCGCGCCCCGCCGTGAACTCCTACCGTGGCGACGTCACGGCCTTCGCGCTCGACGCCGCGCTGCACCGGGACCTGGCCGACCTCGCCCGGACGAGCGGCACCAGCCTCTTCATGGTGCTCCAGGCCGGACTGGCCACGCTGTTGTCCCGGCTGGGCGCGGGCGACGACATCCCGCTGGGCACCCCGGTCGCGGGCCGGATGGACGAAGCCCTGGACGACCTGGTCGGCTTCTTCATCAACACCCTCGTGCTGCGCACCGACCTGACCGGCGACCCCACCTTCCGGGAACTGCTGGAACGGGTGCGGGAAGCCGACCTGGCGGCCTACGCCCACCAAGACCTGCCCTTCGAGTACCTCGTGGAGCTGCTCAATCCGCAGCGCTCGCTCTCCCACCACCCGCTGTTCCAGGTCTCCCTGGCGCTCCAGAACACACCCCAGGGCGCCTTCGAACTGCCCGGTCTCCAGGTGGAGATGGCGAGCGTCGAGGCCAAGTCCGCCAAGTTCGACCTGTCCTTCCAGCTCTACGAGCGCCGGAGGGCGGACGGAGAGAGCGCCGGCATCCAGGGAGCGGTGGAGTACTCCACCGACGTGTTCGACCGGGCTACCGTCGACGCCCTCCTGGCACGCTGGCGGAGCCTGATGGAAGCGCTGGTGGCCGCCCCCGACGAGCCCGTCAGCCGGATCGGACGGCGCAGCGCCGCGGCGGGCCGGCCGGCCACCGCGCCGTCGGCCGGGAGCGTCGAGTTCGCCGAGATCACCGCGGCGGTCACCGCGCACCCCGAGGTCGTCGAGGCCGAGCTGGCCGTGCGCGAGGACGAGCCCGGGCAGCCGCGCCTGGTCGTCTACGCGACCGTCGGCGAAGGACACGGGCTGGACGAAGGCGCGCTCATGGCCCACCTGCGGCTGCGCCTGCCCGACGCGCTGCTGCCGTCCTCGGCGGTGCTCTTCGAGCAGCCGCCGGCCGACGACGAGGACGACGAGCCGTACGACACGGCCGACGCGCTCGGCGCCGCCGCGGTCCGCCCGCCCGGCTCGCCGCGCGAAGAGCTGCTGTGCGCCGTGTTCGCCGAGGTCCTCGAACGGCCGGTGGTGAGCGTGGACGCCGGATTCTTCGAACTCGGCGGACACTCCCTGCTGGCGGTACGCCTGGTGCGGCGCGTCCAGGAGACCTTGGGGGCAGAGGTCAGCGTGCTCGACCTGTTCGAGGCACCGACCGTGGCCGAACTGGCCGTCAAGCTTGACCAGGGCACGAGCACCGATCCCCTCGGCGTGCTGCTGCCCCTGCGCCCGCGCGGCGACCGGCAGCCGGTCTTCTGTGTGCACCCGGGCTCCGGCGTGAGCTGGTCGTACGCGCGGCTCGCCCAGTACCTGCCGGCGGACCGGCCGCTGTACGCGCTCCAGGCGCGTGGCCTGACCGGCGGCGAACCGCGCCCGTCCGGCATCGAGGAGATGGCCGCGGACTACCTCCGGCAGATCCGGTCCGTGCAGCCCGAGGGCCCCTACCACCTGCTCGGCTGGTCCTTCGGCGGTGTCGTGGCCCACGCGATCGCCACGCGGCTCCAGCGGGAGGGGGAGAAGGTCGGGATGCTGACCATCCTCGACGCCTACCCGCTGAGCGCCCTGGCCCGCGAGGTGCCGGTGCCCGACAAGCGGGAGATCGTCTCGGGCCTGCTGGCCTTCCTCGGACACCCGGTCGAGGAGGGCGTCCCGCTCGACTTCGCCGAAGCCGTGCAGATCATGCGCGGCCGGGGCAGCGCCCTCGCGGCTCTGGACGACCGGGCCATCGAGGGGGTCGTGGACACCTTCCAGAACAACATCGTGCTCCAGCGCGCCTACCAGCCGGAGGTGTTCCAGGGGCCGGTCCGGCTGATCACGACCAGCGCGAACACCCACCAGAAGGACTGGCCCGGACAGGACACCTGGCGGCCGTACGTGGACGGCGAACTGCACGTCCACGACGTCGCCACCGAGCACGGCCGGCTGCTGGACGCGGAGGCACTGGCCGCGTATGGCCCGGTCGTCGCGGCCGATCTGGACTGACACCCACCGGGTCCGGACCGACCCCCACCGACCTCCCCGACCGCCGGGGTGGGCGCGCGCCGCGCCCACCGGCCGGACCGGAAGCCGTACCGAGAAGCCCGTAGGGCGAGACGTCGTACCAGAAACGCACCGACAAGCCGCACCGAGAAAGAGGGAACGACATGACGAACCCGTTCGACGACCCGGACGCCACCTACCTCGTGCTCGTCAACCACGAGGCGCAGTACTCGCTCTGGCCCGCCTTCGCTGAGGTCCCGGCCGGCTGGACCGTCGCCCACGAACAGGACACCCGACAGGTCTGTCTCGACTACATCGAGGCCAACTGGACGGACATGCGCCCCAAGAGCCTGATCGAGGCCATGGAGGGTTCCGCGAGCTGACGACGCCGTGGTGACCCGCACACCGGAGACAACGGCACGCGCTACTTCGAGGTAAAGAAATGGAAACCAGGTCCACACCACCACGATGGCTGCTCCGCCGTCCCAGGGAGGGTGCTGCCGCCCGCCTCTTCTGCCTGCCGTACTCCGGTGTCGGGGCATCCATGTACGCGCGCTGGCCGCGGCGGATCGGCCCGGCCGAGGTCTGCCTGATCCAGCTCCCTGGCCGGGAGAACCGGGCGAAGGACCCCCACTACGGCACCTACGAGGCGCTCGCCAAATCGCTGACCGGGGCCTTGGAGCCGTACCTCGACGTGCCCTTCGCCTTCTTCGGCCACTGCAGCTCGGCACTCGCCGCCTTCGAGACCGCGCGGCAGCTCCACCGCAAGGGCATGCCGGTGCCCGACCGGCTCTTCATCTCCTCCCAGGTCGCGCCGCACGACGGGCCCTACGGCCGCTTCCTCGGCATGACCGACGACGAGCTGGCGGCCGAACTCGCCGGACTCACCCGGGCGATGGGCGGCGAACCCGACCCCGAGATGATCCGGTTCGGCCTCGGTGTCATGCGTGCAGATGTCGAGGCGAACAAGCGGTACCGGCTCCCCGCCCCGGAGCCGCTGCCCAGCGGCATCACCGTGCTCGGCTGGAAAGACGACGCCGAGGTGGCGCCCGCCCTGATGACGGGCTGGCGTCAGTACGCCGACGACGTGCGCTTCACCACGCTCCAGGGCTCCCACCACAGCTTCCTCACCGCGCCGCTGGCCCTGCGCGCCGAACTCGAACTGGACCTCAAGACCGCCCTGGAGGGCAGGCAGTGACCGCCGACCTCACACCGGCCGCGCGGGCCGACGCATCCAGCGTGCACGCGCTCTTCGCGGCACGGGCCGTGGCCACCCCCACCGCCCTGGCGGTGACCTGGCGCGACCTGACGCTCACCTACGAGGAACTCGACACCCGGGCCAACCGGCTGGCGCACCACCTGCGGGCGCGGGGCGTACGGTTCGAGACGCCCGTGGCGCTGTACGTCGAGCGCTCCCTCGACCTCGTGGTCGGCCTGCTCGGCATCCTCAAGGCCGGAGGCAGCTACCTGTCCCTGGACGCCACCATGCCGACGGAGCGGCAGCGCGCCGTCCTCGAAGACGCCGGCGTGACGACGATCCTCACGCAGGAGAGCCTTCTGCCCGTCCTCGCCGACGGCCTCGACGTCGTCTGCCTCGACCGGGACCGCGCCGAGGTGGACCGGATGCCCGCCACCGCCCCGGCCGTCGACGTCCACGGCGACACCATCGCCTACCTCGCGTACACCTCCGGCTCCACGGGAACCCCCAAGGGGGTCGCCGTCCCGCACCGCGCCGTCCTGCGGCTCGCCCTCGACCCGGACCACGTGTCCGTGGCGGGCGACGACATCGTCCTCCAGTTCGCCTCGCCTGCCTTCGACGCGTCGACCTTCGAGATCTGGGTGCCGCTGCTGTGCGGGGCGCGTCTCGCCGTGTATCCGGACTCCGGCGCCTCCCTCACCACCCTGGTGGACACGGTGCACCGCGAGGGGGTCACCGTGCTGTGGCTCACCGCGGGCCTCTTCCACCGGCTCACGGAGCGGCAGATCGCGAAGCTGTCCAGCGTGCGCCGGCTGCTCGCCGGGGGCGACGTCCTCTCCGCCGCCCAGGTCGACCGGGTACGGGCCCTGCTCCCGGACCTGGACGTCGTCAACGGGTACGGCCCCACCGAGAACACCACGTTCACCGCCTGTCATCTCGTCACCGGCCCGCCCGGAGCCGGCGGCGTGCCCATTGGCCGTCCCGTCCTGAACACCGGCATCCGGATTCTGGACGACAAGCTGCGCCCCGTACCGGACGGCGAACCCGGAGAGCTGTACGCCACCGGCGAGGGCCTGGCCCGTGGCTACGCGCGGCGCCCCGCCGCCACCGCCGAGCGCTTCGTCGCGGACTTCCTCGCCGACCGCCCCGGCGCGCGCATGTACCGGACCGGCGACCTGGTGCGCCGCCGTCCCGACGGCACGCTGGAGTTCCTCGGACGCATCGACCAGCAGGTCAAGATCCGTGGTTTCCGCGTGGAGCCGGGCGAGACCGAGGCCGTGCTCACCGCGCAGCCCGGGGTGCGCGACGCCGTCGTCGTACCGCAGCCGGGCCCCGGTGGCGACCGCAAGCTCGTCGCCTTCTTCGTACCCGAGCGCGGCGCGCGGCCCTCCACGCTGACTCTGCGGCGCCGGCTCGCCGAGATCCTGCCCGGCTACGCCGTACCGGCCTCCTTCGTCCAGCTTGACGTGCTGCCGCTGACGGCCAATGGCAAGGTGGACCGGGCCGAGCTGGCCGACCGTGTCAGCGAGGAACGGCCCGAGGTCACGGCCGGGTTCACCCCGCCCGGCACCGCACTGGAGGCCGCGCTCGCCACGGTCTGGACGGACCGGCTCGGCCTGACGGAGGTCGGCGTGCACGACGACTTCTTCGAGCTGGGCGGCTACTCGCTGGTGGGCATGCAGATCACCGCCGAGATCGCCGCCGAGTACGGCGTCTCCATGACCGCGCAGCGCTTCTACGAGAACGCCACGGTCGCGGGTCTCGCCCGGGCGGTCGAGGAACTCCTCGCCGACCGCCGCGGCGGAGAGGAGCAGCTGTGAGAATCACCGTTCCGCCGCAGCGGCCGGACGTCGACCTGGAGAAGATCGACCTCTTCGACCCCGGTCTGTACGCCGACGGCGATCCGCACCCGATCTGGAAGGTGATGCGCGCACAGGCACCGGTCCACCACCAGGTGCTCCCGGATGGCCGTGCCTTCTGGTCGGTCACCCGCTACGCCGACGCCTGCCGGGTGCTCGACGACCACACGGACTTCACCTCCCAGCGCGGCACCCTGCTCTCCGCCCTGGACCTCGGCGACCCGGCCGGCGGCAAGATGATGGCGGCCACCGACCCGCCCCGGCACTCAGCGATGCGGGACCCGCTGGCCCGCGCCCTGGCACCCAAGGCACTGGCGTCACGCGAGCACCTCCTGCGGGCCGCCGTCCACGCGATGCTCGCCCCGGCGCTGACCGAAGACCGCTGGGATCTCGCCGCGGCCGCGGCCGCGTTCCCCATGGCCTTCACCGGCGCCCTGATGGGCGTCCCGGAACAGGACTGGCCGCGGCTCACCCGGTGCACGACGATGGCTGTCGCCCCGGACGACACCGAGTTCCAGGAGGGCGACAGCGCGACGACGCTGATGAGCGTCCATCACGAGCTGTTCGAATACTTCGCCGGGGAGATCCGGGAACGCGCGGGCGACCCGCCGGACGACCTGATCGGCTTCCTCATGACCATGAACGCGGGCGGCGAACCGCTCGACGTGCAGGAACTGGTCTACAACTGCTACAGCCTGCTCCTCGGGGCCAATGTCACCACCCCGCACGTCCTGACGGGCCTGTTCCTCGCCCTGATCGAGGACCCGGACAGCTTCCGCCGCATGGCCGAGACACCCTCCCTGATACCCAGCGGGGTCGAGGAGGGGCTGCGCTGGTCGTCACCGGCCAACCACTTCATGCGGTACACCCTGCGGGACGTCACCCTCGCCGGACAGCACATCCCGGCCGGCTCCGCGGTCGCGGTCTGGCTGGGCTCCGCCAACCGCGACGAGTCGGTCTTCGAGGACCCGTACCGCTTCGAGGTGGCCCGCACCGGCAACCGGCACCTGGCGTTCGGTTACGGCAACCACTACTGCGTCGGCGCCTCGCTGGCCCGGATCACGCTGCGCATGCTCGTGAAGGAGATGTTCGCCCTGTTCGAGTCGATCGAGCTCGATGGGCCCGTGGAGCACCTGCGCTCCAACTTCGTGGCCGGAATCAAACACATGCCGGTGCGCACCAGGCTGTGCCCGGGTGCCGCCCAGACGTTGGCGGTGTGACGTGACCGTACCTGGCACGGACGCCGCACCCGGCGATCCCACCACGGCGTTCCGGCAGGCCCGGGACGTGCTGCTGACCCACCACGACGATCATGAGCGGGCCTGCCGGGAGTTCTCTTGGCCCCGGCTCACCGCCTTCAACTGGGCCCTCGACTGGTTCGACGTGGTGGCGCGCACACCCGAGCGCCGCGATGCGACCGCGCTGCACGTGATGGACCTGGCGGCCGGCACGGGCGGTGACACGTCCCTGACGTACGCCGAGATGTCCGAGCGCTCCGGCCAGGTCGCCACCTGGCTGGCGGAGCTGGGCGTACGGCGGGGCGACCCGCTGCTGCTGATGCTGGACAACCGGGTGGACCTGTGGATCACCCTGCTGGCCGCGCTCAAGCTCGGCGCGGTGGTCGTCCCCGCCACCACCCTGCTCGGCGAGGACGACCTGAGCGTCCGCATGCGGCAGGCCGGCGTGCGGCACGTCGTGACAAGGGCCGCCGACACCCCGAAGTTCCGCCGCATCCCGGGAATCCGGACGAGGATCGTCAGCCTGTCCGCCACTGACGGCCGCGCCCCCGAGGGCTGGCACGACCTGGCCACGGCCCCTCGGGTCGGCTCCGCCTTCCGGCCCGAGGGGACGACCCTCGCCACGGACCCGCTCTTCCGGTACTTCACCTCCGGCACGACCTCCCGGCCGAAGCTGGTGCAGCACAGCCACGCCTCATACCCCGTCGGTCAGCTGACGACCATGTACCTCGTCGGCCAGCGCTCCGGCGACACGCACACGACGATCGCCCAGCCCGGCTGGGCCAAGCACGCGTGCAGCATGGTCTTCGCGCCGTGGTCCGCCGAGGCGGGCGTACTGGCCCTCGCGCAGCCCCGCTTCGACGTCGAGGCGACACTGGACGCGCTGGTCAGGGGCGAGGTGACCACGTTCTGCGCGCCGCCGACCGTCTGGCGCATGATCGTGCAGCAGCCACTGGACCGGTGGAAGGTCTCGCTGCGCGAGGCCGTCTCCGCCGGCGAACCGCTCAACGCGGAGATCATCGAACGGATCCGGAGGGCCTGGGGGGTGACCGTCCGTGACGGCTACGGGCAGACGGAGGCCACCGGACTGGTGGGAAACCCACCGGGCCTCCCGGTCAAGCCCGGGGCGATGGGCCGCCCGCTGCCCGGCTACCGGGTCGAACTGCTGGGCCCGGACGGACTCCCCGCAGAGGAGGGAGAGATCTGCCTCGACGTCACCGAGCGCCCGCTGGGCCTGCTGACCGGTTACGCCGACGACGAGGGACAGCCGCTGGACCCCTGCGCCGGGCGGTGGTACCGCACCGGGGACGTGGCCCAGCGGGACGTCGACGGCTACTACACCTACGTGGGGCGGCAGGACGACGTCTTCAAGTCCTCCGACTACCGCATCTCACCGTTTCAGTTGGAGAGCGTGCTGCTCCAGCACGAGAGCGTGGCCGAGGCCGCGGTGGTGCCCGCGGCCGACGAGAGGCGACTGGCCGTGCCCAAGGCCTACGTGACCCTGGCCGCCACCGCCGAACCGTCGCGCGAGACGGCCACCGAGCTGTTCACCTTCCTGTCCACGCGCCTGGCTCCTTACCAGCGCATCCGCCGGATCGAATTCGCGGAGTTGCCGAAGAACTCCTCGGGCAAGATCGAGCGCTCCGTGCTGAAGGCCTTCGAGACGTCGTCCGGGCAGCGGAGGGACACCGAGTTCCGCGAGGAAGACCTGCTGAACCGACGCCTGCCGCAGCAGGACTCATCACCCGTCGTACCCAACTGATCCACGAAATGAAGAGGGGGAACTCCGTGTTCCATCGCAAGGACGTAGTTTTCAAGAAGCCGTCGATCTTCCGGCCGGGAATCGAGGAGTACGCGGAGGCTCATTCGACGCCGTCGTCCGAGGACCTGGAGGAGCTGCACGCCGACACCGAGCGGCTCTGCCCGGAGTGGGCGGACATCGCGACGTCGTCGGCGCAAGTGTCCTTCCTGTCGATGCTGGTCGACACGGTCGGCGCCAGACGCATCCTGGAGATCGGCACGTTCACCGGCCACGCCACCATCGGACTCGCCGCCGCGCTGCCGGACGACGGTGAACTCGTCACCGTCGACAGCTACGTGGCCGACGAGCGGGCGCGGGACCTCGCCCTCAAGGCCTTCGCGCGCAGTGCCCACGGCCACAAGATCAAGCTCGTGGAGGCCGACGCGCTGGAGACCCTGCGTACCCTGGAGGGCCCGTTCGACTTCATATTCGTCGACGCGGACAAGCCGAACTACGCCCAGTACTTCGACACGATCCTCGAACGCGGGCTGCTTGCCGACAACGGGATCCTCGCGATCGACAACACCCTGTGGGGTGGCATCGTCGTGGACTCGCTGACCCAGAAGTCCGAGGACGCGGACCGGATCCTCGCCGCCGGGGACGAGCAGCAGGCCGTCAGCGGTGACGAGTGGCTCTCCACCATGCTCACCGAATGGGGCGCCTATGTGGTGGCCTTCAACGACAAGGTGGCCAAGGACCCGCGGGTGCGGGCCGTGATGCTGACGGTCAAGGACGGCATCACGCTGGTCCGGCACGCCCGCTGAGACCCCCAGGACATCGATGCCTCGGGCCCCGCGCGGGCCCGAGGCATCGACATGCCGGCCGGCCTACCAGCCGGGCGCCCGGAGCACCTCGAAAACCGCCGCCGTCCACAGATAGCCGATGCCCACCCCGATGGTGAGGATCAGGTCGCCCCGGTCGGCGCGCCCGCCGGCGAGCAGGTGATCGAGGCCCGCGAACTGGTCGCCCGCGCCGAGATGACCGTAGTCCTGCGCCCAGGCGTAGACGGTGCGCTCCGGGGCGATGCCCAGCTGGGCGACGTAGGAGTACTCCACGATGGTCCGCCCGATGGCCGGGTGCACCACGAACGCCACCTCTTCCAGCTTGGTGTCGGCGTCGGCGAGCGCCTCGCGTACGACCAGCTCCAGGCTCTCGCCGGTCCGGGCGATGACCTCGTCGTAGCGGAACGGGTCGGCCAGCAGGTAGTCCCGGGTGCGGGTGCGCAGGTCGACGGGCCACTCGGCCGGGTCGGGGCCGGCGGACCAGCCGCCCGTGCCCCGGTACACAGGCTCCAGCGCGGGCACGGAGCGGGAGGCCGTCGACCGCAGGCGCGCGACACCCTCCCGGCGGGACAGCACCACGGCGGTGCCGGCGTCGCCGTACACCTGCTGGTTCTCGGTGCGCCAGCGGTCCACGTAGGGCAGCCGGAAGGCGTCGCCCGTGGTGATCAGCGCGGCGGTCGCGTCGGGCCGGGCGGTCAGCTGCGCGGCGGCCAGCTCCAGCGCGGCGAGGCCGCCGTTGGAGCCCTGCCGGATTTCGACCGCCGGACCGTGCCCGCCGACCGTCTCCCGCTGCACGTAGTGGGCCGGGGTCCAGAAGTCCCGCCCCTGGTAGCCCATGCACCCGTGCAGCACCCACGCGAAGTCCTCGGCGGCGTGCCCCGAGCGCTCCACCGCCCGTTGTCCCGCCCGCGCCGCCAGGACGGCCGGCGCCTCGTCCTTTCCGGCGGTCCGCACCGCGCGGATGCCGTTGGACGCGTGCTCCTCGGCGGAGTAGCGCCCCGCCGCGATCGCCTCCTCCGCACTTTCCGCGTGCTCGGGGAAGTACGCCCCGGTGCCCGCCAGATAGAGATGGTTCCAGCGCATAGCGACCTCCCGGGTCAGTGGGCCTTCAGCAGTTCGTGGACCGCGGTGACGATGTCGGCGGTGCCGATGACCGCCTGCTGCTCCAGCACGGGTGTCACCGGTTGTACGTCGGCGCAGGCGAGGTACGACAGGCGGTGGACCCCGGCCTGCCGGCCCACGAGGTCGGCGATGAGCCGCGGCGCGATCGACTGGCCACGTGCCGCGGGGTCGACGAACAGACCGTGTCCTCCGGTGCGGGCCAGGGACGACTCCAGGGTGGCCCAGTCCGTCGAGAGGGTGTCGAGCGCCCGCAGGTCCACGACCTCGGCCGAGCGGCCCGCCGCCGCCAGCTCGTCGGCGGCCGCCCGCGCCCAGTTCACCCCGATGCCGTACGAGAAGATGCTGACGTCGGTGCCCTCGCTGACGACCCGTGCGCCCTCCAGTGGCAGGCGGCGGGTGAAATCGTCCTCGGAGAGTTCGAAGACCTCGTCGTACAGCGAGGCGAACTCGATCAGCAGGACCGGGTCGTCGCACCGCAGCGCGGAGTTCAGCGTGCCCAGATACTCCCGGGGGTCGGTCGGGGCGTACACGCGCCAGCCCGGGAATGAGGTGAACAGGCCGGCCGGATTCAGTCCGTGCTGCGGTCCGTAGCCGCGTCCGATCGGCACCTTGGCCCGCACGATCACCGGCGCCTGTGCCGTGTTGCCGTACAGCGCGCGGATCACGCCGATGTGGTTGAACAACTGGTCGGCGGCGATCAGGGCGAAGCTGCCGTACATCAGCTCCACGACGGGGCGCACGCCCGCCATGGCGGCCCCGCAGGACATGCCCACGAAACCGGCCTCGGAGATGGGCATGTTGACGATGCGAGAGCCGACCAGGGTCCGGTCGAGACGGCCGGCCTGCCAGAGCAGACCGCCGGGGTTGGCGACCTCCTCACCGAGGAAGACCACGTCGGGCGAGTGCCGCAGGGCGCCGGCTATGCCCTCCGCGATGGCGTTCTTGAAGGTCCACTTGGTGCGCGGTGCCTGCTCCTCCGTGCTCGCCCGCTCCTCGCGCTCCTCGCGCTCCTCGCGCTCCTCTCGCGCCTCCCGCGCGGGGCCGCGCAGCAGAGTGCGGACGTCCAGGACCGGCGGGACCGTGCTCGGCGCCGGCGTGGCGTCGAAGGCCCGCTCGACGAACGCCGTCGCGGCCGCGCGGATCGCCTCGTCCTCGTCGGCCGTCAGCAGTCCGTGGGCCATCAGCGTCCTCGGTAGCGAGGCCATGGGGTCGCGTTCCAGCCAGACGTCCTCCTCGGCCGCGCTGCGGTACCCGACGGCGCTGCCCCGCTCGGGGCCGGTGTGGTCGAAGTGCCGGTACGTCTCCACCTCGATGATCGCGGGCCCCGCTCCGCGCCGCATCGAGGAGAGGAGGTCCTCGGCCGTCCGGTGCAGCCCGGCGTGGTCACCGCCCCCGACGGTCGCGGCCCGCAGCCCGTGGGCGAGGCCCTGGGAGGCCAGCGGCAGGACGGCCGACGCCTCCTCGGGCCGGGTCGCCTCGGCGTAGCCGTTGTTCTCCATGACGATGAGGAGGGGCAGGCCCAGGACGCCCGCGAGGTTGGCCGTCTCGTGGAACGTGCCCTGGTTGACCGCGCCGTCGCCGATGAAGCAGACCGCGCAGGCGCCGGTTTCCCGGAGTCGGTTCGCGTACGCCAGACCGGCGGCGAGGGGTATCCCGCCGCCGACGATGGCGCTCGACCCCATGAAGCCGACCTTCTCGTGGCGCAGGTGCATGGAACCGCCCACGCCGTGGTTCACCCCGGTCGGGCGGCCCAGGATCTCGGCGAACGCCGAGGTCAGCAGCGCCTCCGCAGCCGCGGGCGGGGCGTCAGTGAGGGGGTTCCAGGCGTCCGCGACCGTACGGGCCAGTCCCTGGGCCAGGAAGTGGTGGTGGGAACGGTGGGTGCCGACCACCTGGTCGCCGTCCCGCAGGTGCCGGCAGACCGCCACGGCCACTCCTTCCTGGCCTATGGAGGTGTGCAGGGGACCGGAGACCTCGCCCCGGTCCGCGCACTGGAGCAGCCGCTGCTCGAAGGCGCGGATCGTGGCCATGTCGAAGAGCGTGCGCCGAAAGGCGGCCCGTCCGATGTACCGGAGGTCGGACGGCTCGCCGTGCTGGTGGGCGACGCGCCCCGAGGCCTCGATGTATTCGTTCCGCATAAGGATGACCTCACCCGTGGTGGCTGACGTGGATGGTGTGAAGAGGACCGAGCTCGGGGGTGGGTCGGTTCAGTCCTGGCGCAGTTGCTCGGTGATGTCCGCGACGAGAGCCTTCTCGCGCGGCACCACGTAGAAGTGGTCGCCTTCGAAGACCCGGAGGCGGAAACCGGCGGCGCTCACCGCGCTCCAGCCCTCCACGTCCGCCGTGGAGACCTCGGGGTCGGCGTCACCGCTGTACGCGGTGATCGGGCTCTTGACGGTCCGGACCTCCCGTGGCTGGTAGTCGCGCACCAGGCCGTAGTCCGCGCGGATCGCGGGAAGGACCAGCTCGCGCAGGGCCAGGTCGTCCAGAGCGGCGCCGCTGTTGCTGTCCAGCCGCCGTACGTCGGCGACCAGCGCCTCGTCGTCCAGGTCGAAGTGGTAGGCGGGCAGCAGCTGGGGGGCGGGGCGCGCGGAGACCATGAGCCGGTGGAGCGTGAAGCCGCGCCGTGCTTCCAGGCGGACGGCCGTCTCGTGGGCGATCGAGGCGCCCATGCTGTGCCCGAAGAAGGCCAGCGGCCGGTCCAGCAGCGGTGTCACCGCCTCGGCTATCGCGTCCGCGAGCGGCTCCATCGTCTTGATGAAGGGTTCGGCCAGGCGGTCCTCGCGGCCCGGGTAGCGCAACGACAGCACCTCCACGTCGGAGGGCACCTGTTTCGGCCAGTTGCGGAAGAAGCTCGCGGTGCCGCCGGCGTGCGGGAAGCACAAGAGCCTGATCCGAGGATCGCCGACCGGCAGATGGCGTCGGATCCAGCGGCTGGCGGGGCCGGTCGAAACGATCATGACGGGACTCCGGGAATCGGTGGGTTCGAGGCGGATACGGCTGCGGTGCCGGCGATCAGTAGAGGAGGTCCAGCAGATCGGGCGTGTACAGATCCTCCGTCGCGCAGTCCCCGGCCACGGCGGCGAAGTAGCGCTCGGTGAACTCCGGCTTGCTCGCCACCGCCCGGAGCATGGCCAGCCGGTCCTTGCGCACGGTCAGCGCCGCGGTGAACAGCGTGCTCTGGTAACCGTCGACGAGCAGGTCCTCATGGCCTTCCGCGTAGGTCCGCAGGGCCTCCTCCAGCCGCGCCGGTTCGCGCAGGTCCTCCCCTACCGCCCCGGCGAGTGCCTCGGCCTGGAGGAAGGCGTCGGTGATGCCCTTCGCGGTGATGGAGTCCTTGTGGTGGGCGGCGTCCCCCACCAGGGCCCAGCCGGGGCCCGCTGCCCTGCGGAAGAAGTTCCGCTGGTCTCCGCTGCCGTAGAACTTGTCCGCCCGCTCCTGGCCCGCCATCCGGTCGTACAGCGTGGGGGCCGTGGTCCGTACGGCGTCCAGGTAGGCCGTCTCGACATCCGCCCGGACCCGGTTGAACTCGGCCTGCGGGAAGTACGAGGCGACCAGGGTCAGTCCGTCGTTCGTCGGGATCACGCCGATCCAGCGGCCGGGCGTCTCGTGCAGCTCGAAGTGGTCGGACACGCCTTCCCAGTAGGTGTAGTACGCGCAGGTCATGAGCGGGTCCTCGGCGACGAAGGGCGCCTTGACCGCCTCGGCCACCCGGGAGCGCATGCCGTCCGCGCCGACCACCAGCGCGGCGCGCTCCTCCATCACCGCGCCACCGGAGGTGCGGCAGCGCACGCCCACCACGCGGTCGTCCTCGAAGAGCACGTCCTCGACGGTGCAGCCCTCACGGAACTCCGCGCCCGCCGCGACGGCAGCACGCGCGAGGATCGTGTCGAGGTGGTGGCGCCGCGGGGCGTACGCGGCGCGCTGCCCGGCCACCGGCCAGGAGCAGCCGGAGAGTTCGACGTCGGCGACCCGGTAGGTGACCCGGTCCAGCGCGGGGGCTCCCGTCGCGACGATGTCGTCCAGCACATCCCACTGGGCGAGCCGGGCGACCCCTGGCTGATGGATGTAGAGGGTGGACAGCGTGTCCCGGGGGAACGTGGCCCGGTCGACCATCAGTACACGGTGGCCCGCCCGTGCGAGCAGAAGGGCCGTCGAGGCGCCGGCGCATCGGGCGCCCACCACTATCACGTCATACACGGCGTGCCGCCTTCGGATCCGATGGGATGAGTTCACTGAGGTGTTGGAGAGGTGCGCGGAGGTCGGGCCGAGCGTGAGCCGGCGAGGGGCCGCTCCGGGCCCGGTCCGGCGGGGCGGTTCCCGCTGGAGTTGATCATTCGCGCGAGAAGGTCATCCTCCAGGGGGAGTTGACGGGGGTCAAGTAGCTTCGGCCGGCGTCGGTGTGACGACCCGGGCGCGGTCCACGGCCGCCCGCACCGCCTCGGCCATGTGGTCCGACACGCCGTGACTCATCAGCGAGTCGATGCCTGCGGCCGTGAGCCCGCCGGGGGTGACCAGGGATGCCCAGGGTTCGGCCGACGCGGGGCCCGCCTGCCGGAGGAGGGCGGCGGCGCATTCGAGGGCCTCCACCGTGAAGAGCAGGGCGTGCTCCGGTGCGACGCCGGCGGCGCTCGCCGCCTCGCGGACGCCGGCGGCCGCGAGGGCGAGGAACGCCGCCCCGCTGCCGAGGGTCGACGCGGCCGTGTCCTGCTGGGACTCCGGAAGGGGCACGAAGGTGCCCAGAGGGCGCAGGGCGGCCGTGACGTGTTCCAGAGACTCGGCGGGGCTGGACGGCGCCGTGGAGACGGCCAGCACCCCGGACTTCTCCAGCGCCGCGACGTTGGTGGCCACACGGAACGCGTGCACCGGCGTGGGGCCCGCGGCCGACGTCAGCCGTGCCAGTGAGAAGCCCGCCACGAAGGAGACGACGTATCGGGCCGGCTCCGCCACCCGCAGCGCCTGGGCCAGGACGGCGTCGGCCTGGTCCGGGCGTACAGCGAGGACCAGGATGTCCGCCCCCGAGGCCGCCTCGGCGTTGTCCTCGCCGGTCGCGATCCCGTATGCGGCGGCGATTTCCGCAGCGTGAGCGCGGGACCGGGTCGTGGCTCGGAGGCGGGACGGGGGATGTCCGCCGGCGAGAAGCCGGGCCACCACGGTGCCGCCGATGTGGCCCGCTCCGAGAACCGCGACAAGCGGTACCCGATCATCGGTAAACGGAGTCCGATCATCCGTAAGTATGCAGCTAGTCTGCGACATTGATCCCCCATCAGTTGAGGTCCGAGTCTCCCACGACCGTGAAGCGGGGACCGGCGCAGGAGGTAGGCTCGCCGGTGAAACAAGGCGGTCCAGCAGGGGAAGTTCACTGGTGACGACGTACCGGGAAAAGATGACCGCGGGTGACCTCTTCGTATATGGCGACGAACAGCTGGCGGACGACCGCCTTCGCGCGGCGCTTCTCGTCGAGCGGTACAACGCGACCAGTGTCGGTGACTCGGGCGGACGCCGGAAGATTCTCGAGGAACTCCTCGGCTCCGTGGGCGAGGACATCGAGGTGCGTTCTCCGTTCCACTGCCTGTACGGCCGCAACATCTCCCTCTCCGACAAAGTGTTCGTTAATTTCGGGGGCGTGTTCCTGGACACGGCCCCCATCCGGATAGGCGCCCGGACCCTGATCGGCCCGAACGTCCAGCTGCTCACCGCGACCCACCCGCTCGAACCCGGACTGCGCCGGCAGGGGTACGAGTTCGGCGAGGAGATCGTCATCGGCGGCAACGTCTGGATCGGCGGCGGTGCCATCGTCTGCCCCGGCGTGACCATCGGCGACGACGCGGTGGTGGGAGCCGGCAGCGTGGTCACCCGGGACGTGCCGCCCGGTGTCCTTGTGCGCGGGAACCCCGCCCGGGTCGTCGGCCCGTTGCCGTTGGGGGACGATTCCGACGCCTGGACCCGGCGGCCGGCGCGCGACGACGACGCCACCCCGTAGCTTGAGCGCCACGGGGCCGGTCATGCTTGACTCGGTCCCCTGACAGAGAACGTGAACGACCCAGAGGTAGGGGGGCACCATGAAATTCCGAGTGGAGCGCGACGAGATTGTGGAGGCGACGGCGTGGGCGGCGCGCAGTCTGGCCTCCAGGCCGACAGTGCCGATCCTCGCCGGCATTCTGCTGAAGGCCGACGAGAGGCTGACGCTCTCCGGTTACGACTACGAGGTCTCCACCCGCGCCGAAGTCGACGTCGAGGTCATCGAGCCCGGCACCGCGCTGGTCTCCGGCCGTCTGCTGGCCGAGATCATGCGTAGCATGCCGCCGGGCGTCATCGAGCTGGTGGGCGACGCGACCAGGGTCACGTTGGAGGGGAGCGGCACCCGCTTCACCCTCCAGACGCTGCCCGTCGAGGACTACCCTGCCCTGCCGGTCGTACCGGGCCTGGCGGGTACGGTCGCCGGTGACGCCTTCAGCGCCGCGGTCGCGCACGTCGCCCTCGCCGCCTCGCGCGACGAGTCGGTCCCCATCCTCACCGGCCTCCACCTGGAGGCCAAGGGCGATGTGCTCACCCTGGCCTGCACCGACCGCTACCGCATCGCCATGCGGGAGCTGAAGTGGAACCCCGTCGATCCCGACGTGTCGCTCAGCGCCGTCATACCGGCCAAGGCGATCGCGCAGACCGCCAAGTCCATGCCGTCCGGGGCCGCCATCTCGCTCAGCCTCAGCGGGAACAGCGAGTCCGGCGGGGCCGAGACCATCGGATTCGAGTTCCAGGGCCGGCGGGCCACCTCGCGCCTCATCGGTGCCGAGTTCATCAACTACCGGCAGCGGCTGCCCCGCGAGTTCGCCACCCGCGCCGCCGTGCGCACCGCGCCGTTCATGGACGCCATCAAGCGGGTGTCGCTGGTGGCCAACCGGAACTCCCCGGTGCGGCTGAGCTTCCAGGGCAGTGAGGTGATCCTGGAGGCGGCGACCGGCGATGAGGCCCAGGCCATGGCGTCGATGGACGCGCACATCGACGGCGAGGACATCGCCATCGCCTTCAACCCGCAGTTCCTCCTCGACGCGCTCAGCGCCGTCGAGACCGAGGTGGCCGTGCTCAACTGCCAGGCCCCGCTGAAGTCGGCCGTGCTGACCGGGCGGACCGCCGACGGCGAGGACGTGGCGGACTACCAGTGCGTCATCATGCCAGTCCGGATGTCCTACTAGAAACCGGAGCCCCTGGAACATGACCAGCAGCCAGGAACCCAAGCCGCAGAGCGATCCGGCACACTTCTTCTCGATCGACATCCGGGTCGGCCGGGTCGTGTCGGTAGAACCCTTCCCGGAGACGCGCAGGCCCGCCTGCAAACTCCGCGTGGACTTCGGCCCGTCGATGGGGGAGCTGTCGACCAGCGCGCAGGTGACCGACTATCCGGCCGACGAGCTGAAGGACCGTCTGGTGGTGGGCGCCGTCAATCTCGGGAGAAAGCGCATCGCCGGATTCGCCAGCGAATTCCTGCTCCTGGGGTCGTACGACAAGGACGGGAGGGTCCTCCTGCTGTCTCCTGATCCAGGGGCCGGCCCCGGTGACGTCGTCGGTTGATCTCCGGCGTCGAGTCGCGTACTGAGGCCTGTCAAGGGTGAGTTGACAGCATGTCAGGTCCCTTGATCGCTTACTCGGCGACCAGTGGATATGCCAAGATGACCCTGTCGCACAAGAATGCGGAAGATGCCGGGCGTGACGGGGGAGACGCGGTTCGGCCGGGCGCCCTCGGTGACGCCCTCTCTCCCTCGTCCCCTTGGCTCGTCCTTCGCGGCGCGAGCCAGGAAGCAAAGGAGTGTCAGTGGCGAATCCGGATGCGAACACTTTCGATGTCGTCGTCGTGGGCGGTGGCCCCGCGGGGTCGTCCGCCGCGGTGACGATGGCCCGCAAAGGACTCTCCGTCCTCGTCCTGGAGCGTGCGGCGTTTCCTCGGTTCCACATCGGTGAGTCCATGCTCACCTACACGTCCGCGATGCTGGACAAGCTGGGCGTGACCGAGAAGGTGAAGGCCGAGGGCTTCCCGGTCAAGACGGGCGCGGAGTTCTGTCACACCGGCGAGGGTTTCCACCGGGTCGACTTCACCGACCAGGGCACGGGCCGCGCCCTGACCACCTTCCAGCTGGAGCGCGCCGACTTCGACGTGATCATGCTGGACCATGCCGCCGAGTGCGGGGCCACGGTCGTCCAGGAGGCGCGGGTCACCAAGGTCGACATGGAGGGCGACCGGGTCGTCGGCGTCACCTACACCGCCCAGGGCACCGAGCACAGCGTCCGGGCGCGCCGGGTCATCGACGCCAGCGGCCGCGCCGGCCTCATCACCAAGAACGTGCTGCGCAGCCGCAAGTACCCCCAGACCACCCGGACGGTCGCCGTCTTCCGCCACTACACCGGTGTCGACGAGGCGACCAACCCCGGTGTCGAGGGCGACATCCAGGTCGGCGCCCACGCGGACGGCTGGCTGTGGGCGATACCCGTGCGCAAGGACAAGCTCAGCGTCGGCACCGTGGTCCCCGCGAGCATGCTGCAGAGCGTCGAGTCGCCCGACGCCCTGTTCGAGGAGCACGTCAGCCGCGTCCCCCGCATCCGGCAGCGCATCGAGGGTGCCGAGCACGACGGGACCCTCGTCGAGAGCGAGTTCACGTACTACTCCGACCAGGTCGCGGGCCCCGGCTTCTTCGTCGTCGGCGACGCGGGCGCCTTCGCCAACCCGATCTTCTCCGCTGGCGTGTACCTCGCGCTCGTCTCCGGCACCCACGCCGGTGAGCTGACCGCCGGGCTGTTGAGCGGCGAGCGGGAGGAGGAGTCCACCGTCGACGAGTACCAGCGCTTTTACAAGACGGGCTACGACACCTACACCCGGCTGATTCACGGTTTCTACGACCATGACTACAACCTGGGCAAGTTCCTCAAGAGCACGGGTGCCCGCGTGGCCCCCATGTGGGTCGCCCGGCTCCTGGGCGGAGACTTCTGGAGCGAGAAGAACCCGCTCGGCCGTCACCTGCGCGACCTGCCCGACAACAGCACCTTCTCCCCGTACGAGCCGATGTACGGGTGCCCGGTCTACCCCGGGCTCGACTCCACCGAGCCGGCCGACACCAAGCTGCACGAGCCGCTGACCACGGCGCTCGACTGATCTGAGGCCCGAGGTCCTTGTCAGGGCCGTAACGGCGCCGGCGCTCCACCGCGCTGGCGCCGCTTCGTACGCATGCCCTCGCGCGGCGACGCGGAGGGGCCGATCGTCTAGGGGAACGAGAACCAGGATGTCCGAATCGCAGAGCACCTCGCACTCGCTGCTCGCAGCGCAGACTGGTATCTGGATGGGGCAGTCCCTCGATCCATCGAGCCCCGCCTACCTGTGGGGCAACTACCTCGAGTTGCACGGCCCGATCGACGTCCCCCTGTTCCAGGCGGTCGTGGCCCGCGTGGTCGCCGAGAGCGAGACACTGCACGCGCGTTTCGTGGACGGCCCCGACGGACCGCGTCAGATATCCGTTCCGCCCACCGACTGGACCCTGCCCGTCGTCGACGTGAGCGACGGGCCCGACCCCCTGCGGACCGTCGACGCCTGGGTGCGCGACGACCTGGCGGCCGCACCGGACCTGCGCGACGGGCGTCCCTTCCGCCAGGTGCTCTTCCGTGCAGCGCCCGACCGGTTCTTCTGGTACCAGAGCTACCACCACATCGTGCTGGACGCCTACGGGTCCGCCCTGATCAACCGCCGGGTGGCCGACCTCTACAGCGCCCTGCGGGCAGGCGCCGAGGTCTCCCCGGACAATCCGTTCGGTTCCATGGCCGCGCTCCTCGCCGAGGAGCGGTCCTACCTCGCCTCCCCGCAGCACCAGGCGGACCAGGAGTTCTGGAGCGAGCGCTTCGCCGACCGGCCCGAGCAGATCAGCCTCACCCGCGCGTCCGCCGAGCCGCAGAACCGCTTCGTCCGCTACCGCCACGAGATGACCGCGGACGCCACCCGGTCGCTGACGGAGGCCGCCGGTGCGTTCGGCACCCGCCCGTCACGCCTGCTGATCGCCTCCACCGCCCTCTACCTGAGCCGCCTCACGGGCAGCCGGGACGTCGTCCTCGGCCTGCCGGTCGCCACGCGTCTCGACCCGGAGGCCCGGCGCACCCCCGCCATGACTGCCAACGTCGTGCCCCTGCGCGTCACCGTGCACCCGGCCATGACCGCCGCCGAACTCGTCGCCCAGGTCTCCGGCGAGCTGAGGTCGGCGCTGCGCCATCAGCGGCGCCGCGGCGAGGACATCCGGCGTGACCTTCAGCTGCCGGGCGCCCCGAGGCGATTCTTCGGCCCCGTCCTGAACGTCATGCGCTTCGAGACGCTGCGGTTCGGCGAGTGCGCCAGCACGATGCACAATCCCGCGGCCCCGCTGCTCGAGGACCTGTCGATCGTCGCCTACGACCGCCCCGACGCCGAGGGCCTGCGGATCGACGTCAACGGCAACCCGCGGCTGTACACCGCCGACGACCTCCACGCGCACGGCTCCCGGCTCATCACCACCCTGCGCACCCTCGCGGACCACCCCGACCGGCCGACGGGCCGCCTGGACGTGATGTCCGCCAACGAGCTCGGCCGGGTGCTGCCCTCGGCGGCCCCCGGGCCCCGCGCGGCCACCCCGCGCACCCTCCCGCAGACCTACGCCGCCGCGCCCCGAGACCCCTCGGCAACGGCCGTGGTCTGCGGCGGCACCACGCTGACGTACGCCGAACTCGACGCCCGGACCAACCGGCTGGCCCGGCTCCTGATCGAGGCGGGCGTGGGCCCGGAAACGGTGGTGGCGCTGGCGCTGCCCCGGTCTGTGGAGACCGTCGTCGCGGCGCTCGCCGTGAGCAAGGCCGGCGGCGCGTACCTGCCCATCGACCCGTCCCTGCCCGCGGACCGGATCGCCTTCATGGCCGCCGGCACCCGGCCCGTCGTGGGGCTCGCCCTGTCCGCCACGCGGGAGACCCTTCCCGCCTCGCTGCCGGTGCTCGTCCTGGACGATCCCGGCACCGCGCAGCGGGCGGCGGCCTTCGGCCCCGCCGACATCCGCGACGAGGAGCGGCGCGGGGTGCTGCGGCCGGAGCACCCGGCGTACGTCATCTACACCTCGGGGTCCACCGGAACACCCAAGGGCGTCGTGGTCTCCCACCACAACGTGCGGCGGCTCTTCACCGGCACCGCGCGGCAGTTCGCCTTCGGCCCCGACGACGTCTGGACGCTGTTCCACTCCTACGCTTTCGACTTCTCTGTCTGGGAGATGTGGGGCGCGCTCCTGCACGGCGGATGTGTGGTCGTCGTGCCCTTCGACGTGAGCCGGTCGCCCGACGACTTCCTGCGGCTCCTCGCCGACCAGCGGGTCACGGTGCTCAACCAGACCCCGTCGGCCTTCTACCAGCTCGTCGAGGCCGGCGGCCGGGACCCCGAGGCGGAGCGCCGGCTCGCGCTGCGCTGGGTCGTGTTCGGCGGCGAGGCGCTGGAACCCGCCCGGCTCGCCGGGTGGTTCGCCCGGCGTGGCGACACCGTGCCCACGCTCGTGAACATGTACGGCATCACCGAGACGACCGTGCATGTCACCCGGCTGCCGCTCGTCGTCGCGGACGCCACCGGCCCGGAGCCCTCCCGGAGCCCCATCGGCTTCGCGCTGCCCGACCTCTCCCTGTACGTACTGGACGGCGCGCTGCGTCCGGTGCCGGTGGGCGGGACGGGCGAGCTGTACGTGTCCGGCGACGGTGTGGCGCGCGGCTACGCCGACCAGCGGGGCCTGACGGCGGAGCGGTTCGTGGCCGACCCGTACGGGCCGGCGGGTTCGCGGATGTACCGCACCGGTGACGTCGTGCGCCGGCGGGCGGACGGCGGGCTGGAGTACTTGGGGCGTGCGGACGACCAGGTCAAGATCCGTGGCTTCCGCATCGAACTGGGTGAGATCGAGGCGGTGCTCGCTCGGCACGCCGGCGTCCGGGGCGCCGTCGTCCTGGCGCGGGAGGACACGCCGGGTGAGGTACGGCTGGTCGCCTATGTGATCCCCGGGGAGGACGTCGAGGCCAACCCCCGGGAGCTGCGCGGGTTCGTCGGGGAGCGGCTGCCGGAGTACATGGTCCCGGCGGCCGTCGTCCTCCTCGACGCTTTCCCGCTGACCTCGAACGGGAAGGTGGACCGGCGGGCGCTGCCCGAGCCGCGTTTCACCACGGACGGCCGCCGCCGGGCGCGCAGCCCGCGCGAGGACATCCTGTGCGAGCTGTTCGCCGAAGTGCTCGGCGTGCCCTCGGTCGGTGTGGAGGACAACTTCTTCGACCTGGGCGGGCACTCCCTGCTGGGTACGCGGTTGATCAGCCGGATCCGGGCCGTGCTGGGCGCGGAGGTCTCGATCCGGGCGCTGTTCGAGGCCCCGACCGTGGAAGGGCTGGCCCGGCGGCTGGACACCGAGACGCAGGTCCGTCCGCCCGTGACGCGCGGGACACGTCCCGGGGTGCTGCCGCTGTCGTTCGCCCAGCGCCGCCTGTGGTTCCTGCGCCGCCTGGAGGGCATCAGCGCCACCTACAACATGGTCACCGCCGTCCGGCTCTCCGGGGCGCTCGACGTCGAGGCGCTGCGGACGGCCCTCGGTGACGTGATGGCCCGGCACGAGAGCCTGCGCACGGTGTTCCCCGAGATCGACGGGGTGCCATGTCAGCTGATCCTCGGCCCCGCCGAGGCCGGGGACCGGTTCGCCTTCTCGCTCACGGACGTGACGCCGGAGGAAGTGGACTCCGCACTGGCGGCCTCCGCCCGGCACGGCTTCGACCTGGAGCGTGAGCTTGCGCTGCGGGTGGAGGTGTTCTCGGTGGGTCCGCGGGAGCATGTGCTGTCGCTGGTGCTGCATCACGTCGCCGGCGACGGATGGTCGCTGGCCCCGCTCACCCGGGATCTGGCGCAGGCGTACGGTGCGCGGTGCCGCGGTGAGGCGCCGGTGTGGGAGCCGTTGCCGGTGCAGTACGCGGACTACACGTTGTGGCAGCGGGAGTTGCTGGGCGCACAGGACGACCCGGACAGCCTGCTCAGCACCCAGCTCGCCTTCTGGAAGGAGGCGCTGGCCGGACTGCCCGAGCAGCACTCCCTCCCCACCGACCGCCCCCGCCCCGAGGTGAGCTCCTACCGGGGGGACGGCCTGGAGACCTGCTTCGGCGCCGCCGTCCACCAGGGTGTCGCCGACCTGGCCCGCCGGTGCGGGGTCAGCGTGTTCATGGTGTTGCAGGCATCGCTGGCGGCGCTGTTCACACGGCTGGGCGCCGGCACGGACATCGCGCTGGGCACCCCGGTCGCGGGGCGCACCGACCAGGCCTTCGACGACCTCGTCGGCTACTTCGTCAACACCCTCGTGCTCCGCACCGACACCTCCGGCGACCCGACGTTCCGTGACCTGCTGGAGCGGGTGCGGGAAGCCGATCTGGCCGCGTACGCCCACCAGGACGTGCCGCTGGAGAACGTGGTCGAGGTCCTCAACCCGCTGCGGTCCCTCGCGTACCACCCCCTCTTCCAGATCATGCTGGTGCTCCAGAGCGCCACGGGCGAACTGGCGGCGTTCGACGGCCTGCGGACCCGGTACCGCCCGATGGGCAGCGGTGGCTCCCGCTTCGACATGGCGCTGAGTCTGTCGGAGACCCGCGACGCGGACGGCTCCCCGGCCGGCCTGGACGTGGTCGTTGAGTTCGCCACGGATCTGTTCGACCGGGGGTCGGTGGAGTCTTTGGTGGCGCGTTGGGAGCGGTTGCTGGGGGAGTTCGTGGTGGCTCCGGACCGTCGGATCGGGTCGGTTGATGTGCTGTCCCGGGATGAGCGGCGTGCGCTGCTCGACGGGGTCGGTGATGGTGGTGCGGCGGTGCCGTGGGTGTCGTTGGCGGGGATGGTGGAGCGGCGGGTGGCGGTTGATCCGGGCGCGCTTGCTGTGGTCTGTGGTGATCAGCGGTTGTCATATGGGGAGTTGGACGCGGCGGCGAGCCGGTTGGCGGGGTTGTTGGTGGGGCGGGGTGTGGGGCCTGAGTCGTTGGTGGCTTTGGTGTTGCCGCGGTCGGTGGAGATGGTCGTGGCGGTGTTGGCGGTGAGTAAGGCGGGTGGTGCGTATCTGCCGGTTGATCCGTCGTTGCCGTTGGACCGGGTGGCGTTCATGGTGGCTGATACGCGGCCGGTGGTGGGTGTTGTGCTGTCGGGGACGCGGGGGGTGGTGCCCGTTGGTCTGCCGGTGGTGGTGCTGGATGATCCGGAGACCGTGGCGGGTCTCGCGGGTATGGGGTTTGGTGAGGTGCGGGGTGGGGTGGTGCGGCCGGAGCATCCGGCGTATGTGATTTATACGTCGGGTTCGACGGGGATGCCGAAGGGTGTGGTGGTGCCGTCGGCGCAGTTGATGAGTTTCGCGTCGGTGATGGCGGATCGGTTCGGGGTGGTGCCGGGGCAGCGGGTGCTCATGGTGGCGTCTCCGAGTTTTGACGCGTCGGTGATGGAGTTGTTGATGGGGTTGCCGTGGGGCGCCGCGTTGGTGGTGGCTCCGGCGGGTGTGGTCGCGGGTGAGGAACTCGCCGCGCTCCTACGCGAACACCACGTCAGTCACGCACTGCTGCCGACCGCCCTCATGGCCACCGTCCCCGACGACGACCTGCCCGATCTCGTCTCCGTGGTCACCGGGGGCGCCGCGGTGGGGGAGGAGCTGTCGCGGCGTTGGGCGGCGGGGCGGGCGATGTTCAATGCCTACGGGCCGACCGAGGCGACGATCTGTGCCACGCTGAGCGAGCGGCTGGAGTCGGGTGGTACGCCTCCGATCGGGGGTCCGATCAAGGGGCAGCGGGCGTATGTGCTGGACGAGGCGGTGCGGCCGGTTCCCGTCGGGGTCGTGGGTGAGCTGTATCTGGCCGGGCCCGGTCTGGCGCGTGGTTATGTGAACCGTCCCGGTCTTACGGCGGAGCGGTTCGTGGCCGATCCCTTCGGTCCGGCGGGTTCGCGGATGTACCGCACCGGTGACTTGGTGCGCTGGCGCGCGGACGGCCAGCTGGACTACGTCGGCCGCATCGACCACCAGGTGAAGGTCCGCGGCTTCAGGATCGAACTCGGCGAGATCGACGCCGTACTGGCGGAGCACCCCGGTGTACGGGACGCGGTCGTCCTGGCGCGGGAGGACAGAGCGGGCGAGGCGATGCTCGTCGCCTACGTGGTCCCCGAGGGCGGCGCCGAGGCAGACCCCCGGGAGCTGCGCGGATTCGTGGGGGACCGGCTGCCGGAGTACATGGTCCCGGCTGCCGTCGTCCTCCTGGACGCCTTCCCGTTCAACTCCAACGGAAAGCTCGACCGGGCCGCGCTGCCCGTCCCGGTGCTGGAGGGCAGCGGCGAGGGCCGTGCGCCGCGGGGGCCGTACGAGGAGACGCTCTGTGCCCTGTTCGCCGAGGTGCTGGATGTGCCCTCGGTCGGTGTGGAGGACAACTTCTTCGACCTGGGCGGGCACTCCCTGCTGGGTACGCAGCTGATCAGCCGGATCCGGGCCGTGCTCGGCGCCGAGGTCTCGATCCGGGCCCTCTTCGAGGCCCCGACCGTGGAAGGGCTGGCCGCCCTGCTCACGGGGAGCCAGGACGACGCCGAACCCGCAGGCCCCGTCCGGCTCTCCCTGAGCGCCGTCGAGCGCTCCGACCCGGTGCCCCTGTCGTTCGCCCAGCGCCGCCTGTGGTTCCTGCACCGCCTCGAAGGCGCCACCTCCACGTACAACGTCTCCTTTGTCCTACGGCTCACCGGCCGCCTCGACCGGGAGGCCCTGCGGGCGGCCCTGGGCGATGCGGTGGCCCGGCACGAGAGCCTGCGCACCGTCTTCCCCGAGGACGACGGCACACCACGTCAGCACATCCTCGATCCCGCCGAGGCCCACCTCGCCTACACGGTGCGCGCGGCCGACCCCGGCCGCCTCGACGCGCTGCTCGCCGAGGCGGCTGGCCGTGGATTCGACCTGGAGCGGGACATCCCGATACGGGCTCACGTCTTCGAGCTGGCCCCGGACGACCACGCCCTCCTGCTCGTCCTGCACCACATCGCGAGCGACGGCTGGTCCATGGGCCCGCTCACCCGGGACCTGGCGCGGGCGTACGCGGCCCGGTGCCAGGGGGCGGCTCCCGACTGGGAGCCGCTGCCCGTCCAGTACGCCGACTACACCCTGTGGCAGCAGCGCCTGCTCGGCGACCAGGACGACCCGGACAGCGTGCTCACCCAGCAGGTCGAGTACTGGAAGGGCGCCCTGGTGGACCTGCCCGAACAGCTCGCCCTGCCGACCGACCGGCCACGCCCGCCCGTCAACTCGTATCGGGGCGACGTCCTGCCCCTCTCCCTGTCCGCCGACGTCCACCGCAAGCTCACGGAACTCGCCCGTACCAGCGGCGTCAGCGTTTTCATGGTCCTCCAGGCCTCCCTGGCGGCCCTGCTCACCCGCCTCGGCTCAGGCACGGACATCCCCCTCGGCACCCCGGTGGCCGGCCGCACCGACCAGGCCCTGGACGACCTGGTCGGCTTCTTCGTCAACACCCTCGTGCTGCGCACCGACACCTCCGGCGACCCGGCCTTCCGCGACCTGCTCGCCCGCGTCCGGGACACCGACCTCGCCGCGTACGCGCACCAGGACCTGCCCTTCGAGCACCTGGTCGGGATCCTCAACCCGCAGCGCACCGTGGCCCACCACCCGCTGTTCCAGATGCTGCTGGTCCTCCAGAACACCCCACGGGCCCGGTTCGACCTGCCCGGCCTGAGCCTCAGCTCCCGGCAGCACATCGAGGGCGTCTCCCGGTTCGACCTGTCCGTGAGCCTGGCGGAACGCCACGACGCCGACGGCGCTCCGGCCGGCCTGGACGGTGTGTTGGAGTACGCCATCGACCTGTTCGACAGGTCGTCCGTGGAGGTGCTGGCCGCACGGTGGCTGCGTCTGCTGGAACAGGCGTTGGCCGACCCCGGCCGCACCATCGGTGCACTGGAGATCCTGACCGCCGACGAGCGCCGCGCGCTCCTGGAGGAGACCAACGACGGCGGCCCCGTGGCGCCGTGGGTCCCCATGGCCGAGAGCGTCGAGGCGCAGACCGCCCGCCACCCGGACGCGGTCGCGGTGGCCGACGGCACCCAGTCGCTCACGTACCGCGCGCTCAACTCCCGCGCGAACCGGCTCGCCCGGGTGATGGCCGGCCGGGGCGTGCGCCCCGACACCGTCGTGGCGATGGCCCTGCCCCGTTCCGCCGACGCGATCGTGACGCTGCTTGCCCTGCTCAAGTGCGGCGCGGCCTATCTGCCACTCGGCGCCGAACACCCCGCCGAACGCGTCTCCTTCATGCTCTACGACGCCCGCCCCGTGCTCGCCGTGACGACGACGGAACGGGCGGGAACGCTGCCCGCCTGGGCGCCGCTGCTGGTGCTGGACGACTCGGCGACGCTCAGCGAACTGGCCGCCTCGCCCGACACGGACCTGTCCGATGCCGAACGCGGCTCGGCGCTCCACCCGGACCACGGCCTGTTCGTGATCTACACATCGGGGACGACCGGCACCCCCAAGGGTGTCCTCATGCGCGCGGGCGCCGTCGCCAGCATGCTGGAATGGCACGCCCGGGTGGTCGGCGGCGGTGCCGGCCGGCGGGTGACGCAATTCACCGCGCTGACCTTCGACGTGTCCGTCCAGGAGATCTACTCCTCCCTCCTCGCGGGCAAGGAACTGTGGCTGCCGTCCGAGGAGGTGCGCCGCAGCGGTGAACTCCTGGCCCGTTGGCTGGACGAGAACGGCATCGCCGAGCTGTACGCACCCAACCTCGTCGTGGAGGCGGTGTGCGAGGCGGCCAACGAGCAGGGACTCGCGCTGGGATCGCTGCGCCTCATCTCGCAGGCCGGCGAGGCGCTGACGCTGAGCCACCACATCCGCAGGTTCTTCGGCGAGCGGCCGGGCGTGGAGCTGCACAACCTCTACGGACCGGCCGAGACCTGGACGGTTTCCGCGCACCTTCTGCGAGGCACCGCCGACACCTGGCGGGCGCCGGTGTCGATCGGCGTACCCATTCCCGGTCAGCGGGTCTACGTCCTGGACGCGTGGCTGCGGCCGGTCCCGGCTGGCGTGCCCGGAGAGCTGTACGTCACTGGCGCCGGGATGACCCGCGGTTATGTGCACCGGCCCGGCCTGACGGCGGAGCGGTTCGTGGCCGACCCGTACGGTCCGGCGGGTTCGCGGATGTACCGCACCGGTGACCTGGTGCGCTGGCGCGCCGACGGCGAGCTGGACTACCTCGGCCGTATTGACCACCAGGTGAAGATCCGGGGCTTCCGGATCGAACTAGGCGAGATCGAGGCCGTACTGGCCGGCTGCCCGGGCGTGGGCCAGTCGGTGGTCGTGGTCGACGAGGACAACGGTCCGGCCCGGCTGGTCGCCTACGTCGCGTCCTCGGCCGGAGCCGCCATCGAGGAGCCGACCACACGACAGTGGCTGGCCGCCCGCCTGCCCGACTACATGGTGCCGTCCGCGATCATGGTTCTGGACGAGTTGCCACTGACGACGAACCGCAAGGTGGACCGGCGGGCGTTGCCCAGGCCCCGGCTCGAGAGCGCCGACCGCCGCCGGGCGCGCAGCCCGCGCGAGGAGATCCTGTGCGAGTTGTTCGCCGAGGTGCTCGGTGTGCCCTCGGTCGGTGTGGAGGACAACTTCTTCGACCTGGGCGGGCACTCCCTGCTGGCGACGCGGCTGATCAGCCGGGTGCGCAGGGTGCTGGGCGCGGAGCTGCCGATCCGTACGCTCTTCGAGCGGCCGACGGTGGCGGGGCTCGTGGGGGCGCTGGACGACGGGGGCGAGGTGCGTCCGCCGCTGCGGGCCGTACGGCGGCCCGAGGTCGTACCGCTGTCGTACGCGCAGCGTCGGCTGTGGTTCCTCCAGAAGCTGGAGGAGACCTCGACGGCGTACCACCTGCCTCTGGCCCTGCGGTTGTCGGGGGAGCTGGACCGGGAGGCGATGCGGGCGGCGCTGGGTGATGTGGTGGGCCGGCATGAGAGTCTGCGGACGTTGTTCCCGGAAGTAGACGGTATTCCGGCCCAGTTGGTGCTGACCGGTGTGCAAGTCGCCTGTGCTGTGCAGGATGTGACACAGAAGGAGTTGACCGCGGCGTTGGCGGCTTCGGCTCGGCGGGGGTTCGACCTGGAGCGTGAGCTTCCGCTGCGGGCGGAGGTGTTCGTGGTGGGTCCGCGGGAGCATGTGCTGTTGTTGTTGCTGCATCACATCGCTGGTGACGGCTGGTCGTTGGGGCCGCTGACGCGGGATCTGGCGCAGGCGTACGGTGCGCGGTGCCGGGGTGAGGTTCCGGTGTGGGAGCCGTTGCCGGTGCAGTACGCGGATTACGCGTTGTGGCAGCGGGAGTTGCTGGGGTCGCAGAGTGATCCGGGGAGTTTGTTCAGTGCGCAGGTGGCTTTCTGGCGGGATGCGTTGGCGGGGTTGCCGGAGCAGGTGAGTCTGCCGTTCGACCGGCCGCGTCCGGCGGTGGCGTCGTCGCGGGGTGAGGTGAGTCCGTTCGTCCTCGGTGCGGGTGTGCACGGGGTGTGGTGGCGCTGGCGCGTGAGTGTGGTGTCAGTGTGTTCATGGTGTTGCAGGCGTCGTTGGCGGCGTTGTTCACGCGTCTGGGTGCGGGGACGGACATCGCGTTGGGTACGCCTGTGGCGGGGCGTACGGATCAGGCGCTGGATGAGTTGGTCGGGTTCTTCGTGAACACGCTGGTGCTGCGGACGGATACCTCCGGTGATCCCTCGTTCCGTGAGTTGCTGGGCCGGGTGCGGGAGGTGGATCTGGCGGCGTACGGGCATCAGGATCTGCCGTTCGAGCAACTAGTGGAGGTGCTCAATCCGCAGCGGTCCCTGTCCCATCACCCGCTGTTCCAGGTCTCTCTGGTCCTCCAGAACACCCCGCAGGACCAGCCCGGTCTCCCCGGTCTCCAGGTCGATCCGCAGCCGGTCGGCACCGGCAGCGCTCGGGCCGACATGGCGCTGAGTCTGTCGGAGACCCGCGACGCGGACGGCTCCCCGGCCGGCCTGGACGTGGTCGTTGAGTTCGCCACGGATCTGTTCGACCGGGGGTCGGTGGAGTCTTTGGTGGCGCGTTGGGAGCGGTTGCTGGGGGAGTTCGTGGTGGCTCCGGACCGTCGGATCGGGTCGGTTGATGTGCTGTCCCGGGATGAGCGGCGTGCGCTGCTCGACGGGGTCGGTGATGGTGGTGCGGCGGTGCCGTGGGTGTCGTTGGCGGGGATGGTGGAGCGGCGGGTGGCGGTTGATCCGGGCGCGCTTGCTGTGGTCTGTGGTGATCAGCGGTTGTCATATGGGGAGTTGGACGCGGCGGCGAGCCGGTTGGCGGGGTTGTTGGTGGGGCGGGGTGTGGGGCCTGAGTCGTTGGTGGCTTTGGTGTTGCCGCGGTCGGTGGAGATGGTCGTGGCGGTGTTGGCGGTGAGTAAGGCGGGTGGTGCGTATCTGCCGGTTGATCCGTCGTTGCCGTTGGACCGGGTGGCGTTCATGGTGGCTGATACGCGGCCGGTGGTGGGTGTTGTGCTGTCGGGGACGCGGGGGGTGGTGCCCGTTGGTCTGCCGGTGGTGGTGCTGGATGATCCGGAGACCGTGGCGGGTCTCGCGGGTATGGGGTTTGGTGAGGTGCGGGGTGGGGTGGTGCGGCCGGAGCATCCGGCGTATGTGATTTATACGTCGGGTTCGACGGGGATGCCGAAGGGTGTGGTGGTGCCGTCGGCGCAGTTGATGAGTTTCGCGTCGGTGATGGCGGATCGGTTCGGGGTGGTGCCGGGGCAGCGGGTGCTCATGGTGGCGTCTCCGAGTTTTGACGCGTCGGTGATGGAGTTGTTGATGGGGTTGCCGTGGGGCGCCGCGTTGGTGGTGGCTCCGGCGGGTGTGGTCGCGGGTGAGGAACTCGCCGCGCTCCTACGCGAACACCACGTCAACCATATGATGCTCCCCCCGGCCCTGCTGGCCACCCTGCCGGACACCGACCTGCCCGATCTCGTCTCCGTGGTCACCGGGGGCGCCGCGGTGGGGGAGGAGCTGTCGCGGCGTTGGGCGGCGGGGCGGGCGATGTTCAATGCCTACGGGCCGACCGAGGCGACGATCTGTGCCACGCTGAGCGAGCGGCTGGAGTCGGGTGGTACGCCTCCGATCGGGGGTCCGATCAAGGGGCAGCGGGCGTATGTGTTGGACGAGGCGGTGCGGCCGGTTCCCGTCGGGGTCGTGGGTGAGCTGTATCTGGCCGGGCCCGGTCTGGCGCGTGGTTATGTGAACCGTCCCGGTCTTACGGCGGAGCGGTTCGTGGCCGATCCCTTCGGTCCGGCGGGTTCGCGGATGTACCGCACCGGTGACTTGGTGCGCTGGCGCGCGGACGGCCAGCTGGAGTACCTGGGGCGTGCGGACGACCAGGTCAAGATCCGTGGCTTCCGCATCGAGCCGGGTGAGATCGAGGCGGTGCTGGCTCGGCACGCCGGCGTCCGGGGCGCCGTCGTCCTGGCGCGGGAGGACACCCCGGGTGAGGTGCGGCTGGTCGCCTACGTGGTCCCCGAGGGCGGCGCCGAGGCAGACCCCCGGGAGCTGCGCGGATTCGTGGGGGACCGGCTGCCGGAGTACATGGTCCCGGCTGCCGTCGTCCTTCTGGACGCCTTCCCGCTGACCTCGAACGGGAAGGTGGACCGGCAGGCGCTGCCCGTCCCGGTGCTGGAGGGCAGCGGCGAGGGCCGTGCGCCGCGGGGGCCGTACGAGGAGACGCTCTGTGCCCTGTTCGCCGAGGTGCTGGATGTGCCCTCGGTCGGTGTGGAGGACAACTTCTTCGACCTGGGCGGGCACTCCCTGCTGGGTACGCAGCTGATCAGCCGGATCCGGGCCGTGCTCGGCGCCGAGGTCTCGATCCGGGCCCTCTTCGAGGCCCCGACCGTGGAAGGGCTGGCGCGCAGGCTGGAGGCCTCGGCGGACACGATTCTGCGTCCACCGGTGGTTCCCATGAGACGGCCCGAGTCGCTACCCCTGTCGTTCGCCCAGCGGCGCCTGTGGTTCCTCCAGCGCTTCGAGAAGTCGTCCACCTATCACATTCCCATTGCGCTCCATCTGAAGGGAGAGCTGGTCGTCGAGGCGCTGCGCTGGGCCCTGGACGATGTGATGGCCCGACACGAGAGCCTGCGCACCATCTTCCCCGAGGTCGACGGCGCACCTGTGCAGCAGATCCTCTGCCCGGCCGAGGCGGCCGTCGACTTCGCGGTCGTACCCGCCAGCGCCGACACCGTGGAGAACTTGGTCGGGGAGGAGTCCCGCCGGCCGTTCGATCTGCGCAAGGAGCCGCCGCTGCGCGCCCGGGTGTTCACGATCGACGGGAACACCCATGTGCTGCTCCTGGTGCTGCACCACATCGCCGGTGACGGCTGGTCGATGGGTCCGCTCACCCGGGACCTGGCGCGGGCCTACGGGGCGCGGTCCATGGGGGCCACTCCCGACTGGGAGCCGCTGCCGGTGCAGTACGCCGACTACACCCTGTGGCAGCGGCGGCTGCTCGGCGACCAGGGCGAACCGGACAGCGTGCTCACCCAGCAGGTCGAGTACTGGACGAAGACCCTGTCCGGGCTGCCGGACCGCATCTCGCTCCCCGTCGACCGGCCGTACCCGGAAGTCAGCTCCTATCGGGGCGCGTGGCGGTCGTTCGGTCTGGACGCCGACGTGCACCGGGGGGTCATCCGGATGGCCCAGGAATCCGACGTCACGCTGTTCATGGTGTTGCAGGCGTCCTTGGCCGCGCTGCTCACCCGTATGGGCGCCGGTTCGGACATCCCGCTGGGCAGTCCGATCGCGAACCGCACGGACCGGGCGCTGGAGGATCTGGTCGGGTTCTTCGTCAACACGTTGGTGCTGCGCACCGACACATCGGGTGATCCGACGTTCCGGGAGTTGCTGGACCGGGTGCGCCAGGTCGATCTGGCCGCCTACGCGCACCAGGATCTCCCCTTCGACCTCGTGGTGGAGCGGCTCAATCCGCAGCGGACTCTCTCCCACCACCCCCTGTTCCAGGTCATGCTCGCGCTGCAGAACACCGCGCAGGGGCGGCTGTCCCTGCAAGGGCTGTCCGCCACCTACCAGAAGGTGGACACGGGGACGTCGAGGTTCGACCTCTTCTTCAGTCTCTGGGAGCGGTTCGAGGAGGACGGCGATCCGGCCGGTATCGACGGCACGATCGAGTACTCGGCGGATCTCTTCGAGACCGCGACCATCGACGCGCTCGTGCGGCGGTGGGCCACGGTTCTCCAGCAGGTGGTGGCCGACCCGGACCTGCGCATCGACGCGATCGAGATCATGACCGAAGAGGAACGACAGTGGCTGCTGGGTGACTGGTCACAGGGTGACTGACGCACCAGGGCCCCTCCTTCGCCAAGGGGTGAAGGAGGGGCCCTCGTCATCGTCTCGCGTACCGGACCGCGACACCGCCTGCCGGCGGTGCGAACCGTCATGACGTCAAAGGCAGATGGGTCCGGCGCCCGCGTTCGTATGCCGCGATCTCCTCCGCGTGGGAGAGGGTGGCGGCGATGGGGTCGAGCCCGGTCATCAGCCGGCGCCGTATCTCCGGGTCGAAGGTGAAGGACTGGGTCCGGTCGAGCCAGCGCACCTCCAGCCGTTCGAGGTCCACCGTGACCTCGGTCACTGGGTCGGCGGTGGCAGCCGCCCACAGCGACTCCACCACCTCGGTGGGGACGACTACGGTCAGCAGGCCGTTGAGCGCCGCGTTCCCCCGGAAGATCTCCCCGAAGCGGGGGGCGATGACGGCCCGTATGCCATAGTCCTGGAGTGCCCAGACCGCGTACTCGCGTGAGGAGCCGGTGCCGAAGTCGGTTCCGGTGACGAGGACCGACGCCCCCTGGTGCTCCTGTCGGTTGAGGACGAACGACGGATCGTCGCGCCAGTCCGCGAACAGCGCGTCCGCGTGGCCGTGTCGGGTGGACCGGGTGCAGAAGCGGACCGGGATGATTTGGTCCGTGTCGACGTTGCTGCGGCGCAGCGGTACCGCGGCGCCCCGGTGGACGGTGAACCTGGCCATGGCCGCTCAGCCCCTTTCTTCCAGGTCGGCGGGCACGGCCAGTCGGCCGGCGACGGCGGTGGCCGCGGCGACCGCCGGGGCGACGAGGTGGGTACGGGCACCCTTGCCCTGGCGTCCTTCGTAGTTGCGGTTGGTGGTCGACGCGGCACGTTGGCCGGGGCCGAGCCGGTCTTCGTTCAGGGCGGCGCACATGGAGCAGCCGGCCGCTGCCCGGAAGTCGGCCCCGGCCTCCCCGAAGACGAGGTCCAGCCCCTCGGCGAGGGCCTGTCTCCGCACCTGAGCCGAGCCCGGGACGATGATCACGCTGACCTCCTCGGAGACCGTGCGGCCCCTCAGTACCTCGGCCACGACCCGCAGATCCTCGATGCGCCCGTTGGTGCAGGACCCGATGAAGACCGTGTCGACCCGGATGTCACGCATCCGGGTGCCGGGCTTCACGTCCATGTACTCCAGAGCACGTTCGGCCGCCGCGCGCTCCTCCTCGTTTTGGATGGCGGCGGGGTCCGGAACGGTGTCGTGCAAGGGCACGCTCTGCCCGGGGTGCGTCCCCCAGGACACATAAGGGCTCAGCTCGGCGGCGTCCAGGACGACCTCATGGTCGAAGACCGCGTCCTCGTCCGTGCGCAGCGACTCCCAGAAGGCGGTCTCGGCCTCCCAGTCGGCGCCCTGAGGCATGCCGGGACGGTCGCGCAGAAACGCGAAGGTGGTCTCGTCGGGTGCGACGAGACCGGCCCTGGCCCCCGCTTCGACGGACATGTTGCACAGCGTCATCCGCCCCTCCATGGAGAGGGAGGTGATCGCCTCACCCCGGTACTCGATGATGCTGCCCCGGCCGCCCGCCGTACCGATGCGGGCGATCAGGGCCATGGCGAGATCCTTCGCGGTCACTCCGGACGGAAGCGCGCCGTTCACGGTGACCGCCATGGTGCCCGGCCACCGCAGCGGGAGTGTCTGGGTGGCCAGTACATGCTCGACCTGACTGGTACCGATGCCCAGGGCCAGGGCCCCGAACGCGCCGTGGGTGGTCGTGTGCGAATCGCAGCAGACGATGGTCATCCCCGGACGGGTCAGGCCCAGCTCCGGCCCGATGACGTGGACGATGCCCTGCCCCGGATCCCCGAGGCGGTGCAGCGGGATGCCGAACTCTTGGCAGTTCGCCCGCATGAGCGCCGACTGCTCCACCGCCCGGGGGTCCCGGACGGCACGGTCGACGGAGATGGTGGGGGTGTTGTGATCCTCGGTCCCGACGGTCAGGTCGGGCCTGCGAACCGTGCGCCCCGCCGCGCGCAGCCCGTCGAACGCCTGAGGCGTGTTGACCTCGTGCAGCAGGTGCAGGTCGATGTAGAGGAGGTCGTCGCCCCCCATGGATGCCACCCGATGGAGATCCCAGATCTTCCTGGCCAGTGTGGTGCCCATGCGTACGCGTCCCTCGGCCGGCGCCACTCAGGCCCGGGCCGCGGCGCCGTCACGCTCGGCAAAGGCCATGCCGAGTCGCTCTTTGAGGACGTCCAGGCCCTCGCAGTCAGCGTTCACCCGCTCGGCTATGTGGACCCGGTACAGCTCGGCCAGCTCCGCGTCGTCGACCTCGACCCCAAGCTCTCCCAGGAGGTGACGCAGCACGGCGCGCCCGGAGTGGCGCCCGATCAGCAGGGAGCGCTCACGGCCGAACCTGGTCGGCTCCACGTACTCGTACGTCGCCGGGTTGCGCAGCACGCCCTGCTGGTGGATACCCGCTGCCGTGCCGAAGGCGTAGGTGCCGAAGACGGCCTTGGTCCGCGGCTCAGGCAGCCGGATCACGTCACGGAGCGCGGAGTAGGCCGCGTACATGTCCTCGGTTGTGATGGTGGTGTAGAACCCGTAATGGTCCTTCTTGTAGAGGAGCAGAGCGGCCAGCTCCTCCAGGGGGGTGTTGCCCGCCCGTTCCCCGATGCCGCCCAGGGTGACCTGTGCCTCGTCGGCACCGGCCTGAAGACCGCTCACCGCGTTGGCGAGGGAGAGCCCGAAGTCGTTGTGACAGTGGGTGGAGACCCCCACCGACGGCGGCGCCCATTCCCGGAAGGCGGCGATGACGTCGGCGTACTGGTCCGGTGTCGAGTACCCGCAGGTGTCCGCCGGTACGAGGCGTGTGGCGCCGGCCTCGACGGCACCCTCCGTGTAGGCCCGCAGGAGATCGTGCTCGCCGCGACTGGCGTCCTCGATCGCGAGAGCGATGGACTCCACGCCGAGGGAGCGTGCGTAGGCCACGGCATCGACGACCTCACGGATGCCTTCGCGACGGCTGATCCCGCGCTTGTGTTCCAGGTGCAGGTCGCTGCCCGAGACGAGCACCTGGATCTCGTGCCGCTCCGTGCCGCCCGCCCGTACGGCGGTCTCGACATCCTCGCGGACCGCTCGGGAGAGGGTGGCGAATTGCGCCGTCGTCAGGTGCTGGGAGATTAGTTGGGCGGCTTCGAAGTCGCTGGGGGAGGAAGCCGGGAAACCCACTTCGATACGGTCGACGCCGAGCTTCTCCAGGAGGAGCGCGATATTCAACTTCTGCTTTGGAGACATGGCGTTTCCCGGCGCCTGTTCGCCGTCCCGCAGTGTTGTGTCAAAGGTGGTTATTCGGCGCATGGGGTGGTCTCCCTCGGTGAGCTCCGGCGTGCGGTTGGGGGAACGGCCGACGAACACCCTGGACGGAGAGTCGCCCTGGCGCCGCGTCTGTGGGCGGGGCGTGAACTTGATCAAGGGTAGCCCATCTCATTGAGATATTAGCTGAAGTCCTTGTTCTGGACAGCGACTTGATGATGGATCCCCGCCGTACTCGGTCGAGGGACGGCTGCGTGGGAGGCGGCGGAGGACACCGGCCACTTGAACTCACCGCCTCGCGCCGACGCAGGGGAGGGTCTGGCCCATACAAGTTTGTCCTTGCAGGATCGGCGTCCCAGAGCGGCAGGAAAAGATCTGCTACCGAATACCGCAACCTTGGAATAGGTACCTGGTTCCAGCTGTCCGGGCGAAACTGGATCCGATGGTAGTTACGAGGCTCGGCGAAGCCCGAGAAGACAGAAGCTCGCGACCCTGGTTGTTACCGCCCCAGGCGGGTGTCGTTGGCGGAGATGCCGTGCGCCCGCATGCCGAGATACTGATGGTCGTCCTTGTGGAGCAAGGCGCTCAGTCGTCGGCGATCTGAGGAGCCGGCGTGAAGTGCTCGCCGTCTGTCCCTGCGAGCAGGCTGTCGGACAGCATCGAGTGACCCACTCCGACGCGCACGCCCGGGGTGCGCCCATCTCGGCTGAGACGTGGGCAATCGGTCTCGTCCGGCAACGCTCGACCAGGCGACGGCGTCCCTCGACGGTGAGGGGCGCGTTCCGGTGTGTCAGGCAGTGGGGCCGGGCGCGGAGGGCCGTTTGGTGGTGTCCCGCTCGGAGATGGCCTCTGCCACCTCATCAAGGGCGGTGCGCAGGAAGGCGCCATATGCGTCCTGACGGAGGTTGGGGGCGTGCTCCTTGGCCGCGTTGATGTGGTCGGTGGCCGCATCGAAGGACCCGAGTCGGCGGTAGTTGTCGGCCAGGTTGAGGTGGAGGGAGGGGTAGAACCCGGCGATGCTGAGGCTGGCGTGGTGCTCTTGGACGCGCTGCTCGGTCACGGCGCCGGCAGCGTCCAGGGCTCGGACGTCCCAGGCGAGGGCCTGGGCAGGATCTTCGTAGAGATCTGCCAGATAGTGGGCGACTGAGCAACGGTGCAGCGGGTCGCCGGTGACGCCGATCACCGACCACAGGTGCAGAAGCTTCTGTCGGGCGGAAAGAGTGTTGCCCGTTCGGCCTTCGGTAACGGCCTGGCCGATGGCTTCCATGGTCGGGTCGGGACTGGCGGGTGCGGTAAGCATGAAGTGTTCCTCGTTGTCGTTCTGAGGATGAGTGGTCGACCTTGACGGGCATGGCCAGGGCGGTGAGATCGCCGCGGTCGGCGGAGCGGATGGTGACGGGCCCGTCGTGTCCCCGCGGGGTTGCGCAGTACGTCGGGACCGATGGCTGTGCTCACGGCGGGATAGAGCGTGGTCATCTCGAACCGGATATGGAGAGCCCCGCCCGTCACGGTGGCGGGGAGCTGGACACTAGGTGGCTCGTCGTTCGGGGCCGGACGTTCACTCCGTGATCGGAGACGTACAGCGCCACGCGTTCGCCGCGGTGTTCTTCCAGAGCGCGCAGCAGAAGATCATTAAGAGGTCCTAACAAGGGCGTTGGACGAGTCGGTGGGTGATGGGCCGGTGGCGAGACCGAGGAAGGGTTCCTGGATGTCATCGCGTCGTTCCCAGCGGATGCGGATGCGGATGCGGAAGTGTGGGAAGCCGTGGAGCCAGGGCGATGGTGCGCTCGCCCCCCCAGCGGTGAACGCCGAGGCCGGAGCCGTGCGGCACTCCGCGGCGGGCGATGACCGGTTTGATGCCTTGAGCCCGGACCAGGCGGCGGTACTCGTCGTGGTCATAGCCGCGGTCGCCGAGAAGGACGTCAGGCCGCTGACGTGGTCGTCCGACAAGTCCAGGGACGGAGGGAGTCTTCGTCCGGAGGGGCATCAGCTGGGAGACGTCGTTGCGGTTTCCGCCGGTCAGGGAAATCGCGAGTGGGATGCCCTGCCCGTCGACGAGGATGTGGTGCTTGCTGCCCGGCCGTGCGCGGTCAACCAGGCTGGACCCGCTTTTGGGCCTCGCCGAGCGGCCCGCACATGGGAGGAGTCGATCACCGCCCGCGACCAGTCCAGCCGTTTCGCCGCTCGCAGCCTTGCCAACAGCACGACGTGGAGCCGGTCCCAGACGCCAGCCTCGTTCCAGGCCGTAAGCCGACGCAAGCATGTCATGCCCGAACCGAAGCCCGTCTCCTGCGGCAGGAACCTTCACTGGGTCCCCGGTATGCAGCACAAACAGGATCCCGCACAGCGCTTGGCGGTCAGGCATTCTCGGCCGACCGGTCACCAGTTTCGGCCCCGCATTAGGCAAAAAAGGCTCGATCAGCGACCACGGTTCATCCGAGGCGACCCACAGACGCGACTCTCTCTTCCCCACGAACAACCCAACGAGCATCCAAGTCAACAGTCACAGCACCAGCGACTTCTGTATGGGATCTCTAAGGGCTTGCCGGGAATCAACACGTCGGTTTGATCTTGTTTTTGTCGAGGTCGAGGTATCTCGCGATGTCAGTCGGTGTGCGGAAGCGGGCGGTCGAGGCGGGGATGTGAACTCCGTGGGCTTCCAGGATCGGGCGGACGTCTTTCGCTGCGCGGCTGATGGTCATGGCGGTGGTGTTGAAGAGCTGGCCCAGAAGGTCCATGGTCGCGAGTTTTCGCAGGTGGAGCACTGTGGCGAGGACCTGGTCGGCTGAGGTGAGCTTGGGTTTGGCGCCTGTGCCGGGGGCCACCAGGCGTTCGTGGCCTCTGCGGGTGCGGAGCACTTGCTCGCGTTGAATCTCCATCGCTGGAGTCAGCACGTCGATGAGTTCGTTGAGCTGCCGGCGGGTCATCCCGGTCAGTTCCGGGTCCTGTAGCGAACGCCGCGTGAGGCGGGCCGGTCCGTCCGCCAGGGCCTCGTCCTGTGTGCTGGTGGTGGTCGCCGTGTCCGTCGGGCGCTGGGGGTGGTGAAGTCGGCCCGAAGCGCGGTCTCATCTTTCGATTGAGCCGTTTCTTCGGGCCGCTTCCCGCACCCGGCGTGCCACTCTCATGGCACCGGGCGCTCCACAAGTCCCGCTTTGCTGTCGATGATCGTCCTCATGCCATGGTCGGCCAGGGGGAAGGGATAGCCGCGCCCCGGTAGCGGTAGCGCGTTGTGCGCACCTTTCCGGGATCGAACAGCGTCCGTTCCTCCCCAGTCGGCCACCAGCCTCCCCCGCAGTAGCGGCGGCGGAGGTCCTTCCAGGTGATCCGGCGATGTTTGCGGCGCAGCCATTTCATGACCTGGCTCCATGTGTACGAGCTCAGGTATTGGAATGTCGCGCTGGACACGCCGGGTCGGAAGTAGGCGCACCAGCCCGGCAGCATCCGGTTGAGCTGGATGAGCTGGATGAGCAGGGTGTCAAGCGGCTGGTTTGTGGCCATCTTCCGGCACGTCGTCTTGGCCTTGCCCATCACAGCCGCGAGGGCCTTGCGTGAGGGGTAGGTGTAGACGTAGTACCGGCTGGTTCCTCGTTTGCGGTGGCGCTGGATGTGCCACCCGAGGAAGTCCAGTCCCTCATCGATGTGGGTGATCAGGGTCTTCTCCGGGGACAAGCGCAGGCTCATCGTGGACAAGACCCCTGCGATCTCCTCGCGCAGGGCTTCGGCATCGCCCTCGGTGCCGTGGACCATCAGGCACCAGTCGTCCGCATACCTGGAAATACGGTAGTTGGGAAGACCTTGACGGCGACGCTGTTCCCGCCCCAGCTTGCTGCTTCCGGGTCCTCCCGGCCCCTGGGCGACGTACTCGTCCAGGACCGACAGGGCCACGTTGCTGAGCAACGGCGACAAGATCGAACCCTGCGGGGTTCCGGCGCTGGTTTCTCGCAGCACGCGATCCTCACCGAGGATGCCTGCCTTGAGGAACGCCTTCACCAGGTCAAGAACGCGTTTGTCCCCGATCCGAAGCCGCACCCGGTCCAGCAGGGCCGGATGCGAAATCTCGTCGAAGCAGGCTTTGATGTCACCTTCCACGATCCACTCATATCCGTGGGACGTGAAGTGGCGGACCTCGGCCACCGCGTCGTGAGCCCGGCGGTTCGGACGGAACCCGTAGGAGCACGGGAGGAAATCCGCCTCGAAAATCGGCTCCAGCACCAGCTTCAAGGACGCCTGCACCACCCGGTCGGCGATTGTCGCGATCCCCAGGCGGCGCAGCTTGCCGCCCGTCTTGGGGATCATTCGCTCCCGCACCGGCAGCGGACGGAAACTACGATCCTTGATCGAGCCTCGTAGTGCGTCGAGGAACTCCTCAACGCCCGTCCGCTCCGCGATGGACGCCGCTGTGCGGCCATCCACCCCGGCGGTCTTGGCACCCTTGTTAACCCGCACCCGATCCCACGCGACCAGCAAGAACGCGGGATCGGCACAGAGGTTGAAGAGGTCATCGAACCTGCGATGAGGATCATCACGGGCCCAACGGTGCAGCTTGGCCTGGATCTCCAGTACCCGGCGCTCCGCCTCATACGTGGCGTGCTCCAGTTCGTCGGTATTCACCGATGACCTCCCGGTCTTCCAGTTCCTCGACTGCTGAGTTGCTGGCCCCCTTCGCCATGTGCGCGCCATTAACACGCTCGGACTACTACGGGGCCTCCGCCACGTCCTGGCATCGTCAGCCGACGACGGGCCTTGCCCTCCGCCTGGCTGGATGCCAGACGGGAAGGGCGACACCAGGACGCTTCCCACGTTCACCACCAACCGGTTGACGAGCGAGCCGTCCAGCTCTACCCCGACAGCATCGCCACGCCTACGCCGCAGGCTTTCAACGTGGCCTCCCCACCGACACCCTGAAGTCGGCTTCGGAGTCGCCTCCCGAAGGAGGCGTGCGCTGCACCCGGCCCATATCCTCCAGATTGGAGCCGGTGGAACTCTTACGGGGCGTCAGGCACTGGTTCCTCTCGTACGGCGTCTCGTCTTGCTTGCCGGACCCGCGCCGTCTGGAAGTACCGACGCGTCCCGTCGTTGTCAGGGCTGCTCCCACCTCCGCGTGCATCTCCATGCATCGGCTGCCCTCAGCTTCACCAGCCTGATGCGACAGGCCGGCGGTAGGGGTCTTTCACCCCTACCCGGTATCAAGTGGCGCCTCGTGGCGCACGAGGGTGTAGTTCCAGTCGCCGTGGAAGCGGTGGCGGGTGATGGGCAGGGCGGCGATCTCGTCGTCGCTGACGCGGATGCCGGTGGGGTACCCACCGGCATCCAGTTCGGCCTGGACCGTGAGGCCGGTGCGGCTGGTGGTCGCGGCGATGGTCTGGAGCATGACTTCGTGGCTGGTCAGGGGCCTGCCTCGCCAGTTCATGGTGATGTGGGAGAACAGCCGGTGCTCGATCTTGTTCCACTTCGAGGTGCCGGGCGGAAGGTGACACACCGTGATCTCAAGGCCGGTCTCGGCGGCGAGGTCGGCGAGCTGGGTCTTCCAGCCCCGGGTGCGGTAGCCGTTGGAGCCGCCACCGTCAGCGGTGATCAGCAGCCGGCGGGCGCCGGGGTAGTCGTGCCGGCCGACCGCCTGCCACCAGCGGCGGATCGAGGCGACGGCGTACGCCGCCGTGTCGTGATCGGTGCCGATGCTGACCCAGCCGGTGTTCGCCGTCATGTCGTAAATTCCGTAGGGAACTGCCTTGGCGGCCTGGCCGGGGAAGTCGTGCGCCTTGACCCTCACGGGCTGTCCTGCGGGCTGCCATTCATGGCCGGCGTTCTTATAGTGGCCGATCAGTTCCTTCTTCTTGCTGTCCACGCTGATCACCGGGTCACCGGCGTCCCTGTGCTCTCGCGCCTGCTCGTTGAGGTAGTGAAACTGGGCGTCCCTGTCGGGGTGCTGCGCGCCTTCGATGGTCTTGGCGTTGGCCTGCAGACTGAAGCCCTCCTCCCGCAGCAGGCCGGCGACCGTGTCGGCGGAGACCCGGTGCCCCTGCCGGGTCAGCTCCGCCGCCAGCTTCCGGGTCGACTTCGTCGTCCACCGCAGCGGCGACATCGGATCACCCCGCTCATCGGGCTCTACCAACGCAAGCAGAGCCGGACGCAGCCCCGGATCAAGGTCCACGGCCTTCTCCCGGCCTCCACCAGGACGACGAACCCGCCCCAACAGAGCTTGACCCGAAGCTAGTTCAGCCGCACCGCGCGAGACCGTGCCCTCCCGAACGCCGGCCGCGGCAGCGACCAGTCTCATCCCACCATGCCCCAGCGACAGTGCTTCCGCCCCTATGGCCAGCCGACGCTGACGCTCGTCCAGATGCGGCAACAACACCTGGAACTTCGCCGCCAGGACATCCTCGGCCCCCTCCGGTCTCCCCATACCAGAACAACGAGCCCGCCTGCCGGAAGCCACGACTTGTTTCCCGGCAAGCCCTAAGAGCTCGTAACACGATCATGATTGGGCCTTCTTGAGTCGTCTCCAGCAGATGAGGCTGCAGGCGAGGGAGACGAAGGCGTCGTGGAGTTCAGTTCGGCGTTCCCAGCGGACTGCGAGGCGTTTGAAGTGGTGGAGCAGGGCGAAGGTCTGCTCCACGACGTAGCGGAGCTTGCCGATGCCCTTGATGTTGGGTGATCCCTTGCGGGAGATTACGGGCAGGATCCGCCGGTGACGGAGCTCGTCGCGGTGTGCGTTGGAGTCGTAGCCCTTGTCGCCGAGCAGGGCGTCGGGCCGTCGGCGGGGGCGGCCTGGACGGCCCGAGACGGGAGGGATCCCGTCGACCAGCGCGAGGGTCTGGGTGACATCGTTAACGTTGGCCGCGGTCGTGATGACTTTGAGCGGGATGCCGCGTCCGTCGCAGATCAGGTGGTGTTTGCTGCCCGTCTTCCGCCGGTCGACCGGCGACGGACCGGTGTCGGCGCTCCCTTTTTCGCGCGGATGTGGGAACCGTCCACACACGCACGTGACCAGTCGAGTTGGCCGGCCGCGTTCAGCTCAGCGAGCAGGACTCGGTGCAACTGGTCAAAGACCCCTGCCTTCTGCCACCGGTCCAGCCGGTGCCAGCACGTCTGTCCCGAGCCGAACCCCAGCTCCGAGGGCAGGAGTTGCCAGGCTATGTCGTTGTGGAGGACGAACAGGATGCCCTGCAGGCAGAGCCGGTCCGACACCGGCCGCGGCCCGGGCGACCGCTCCGGCCCCGGCGGCAGCAACGGTTCAATCAGAGCCCACAACTCATCGTCCACGATCCACGGTCGAGTACCCACACCTCACGAACGGCCGAATCATCACACCGGTCACGGCCTACCCGGCCGTTTCAACAAGATCGTGTTACGAGCTCTCAGGAGTGGACGCCCGGGGGCAAGGTCCGTGACGGCGTGGAGACGTCGTGGGACAAGGGCAGCGTCGGGGGCTGGATCCAGACGTTCGGCGGTGGGGCGGTCAGCGTCTCGTTCTTCGTCTGGATCCGCGACGTCGACGAGTCGGGCTACTTCGACGACCTGGATGCCGTCTACGAGCAGGGGGAGCAGGTGCTGGCCAACTTCCTCCCCGAGATCGAGGAGTCCCCGCTTGCCGGCCACCTCATCGAGGCCGAGGTGACGGAGGCGGACAGGGACGAGTTCATCAAGCTGAAGAAGTGGACACTCGACGTCCGGATTCTGACCGCCGGTGTGATCCAGCATGACACCGATCTTCCGGTGATGGTCATGGTGGTGCTGGAGGAGCCCGGCGCTGCCTGACTGAGCCTGTACGCCAGGGCGCCCGCGTCTCCATCCGATGCCGGGCCCGCCCTGGCGTACGCGAATCATGGTGGCGAGACCGGGCATCTAAAGACGAGGCTTCGCCGCTGCGGACCGATGCGATGGCGTTGCAGACGATCCCCGGAGCACAGCGTTGTCGGGCGAGGAGAACGTCAGGGACGGCGTCGGAGAGTCGGACGTCGTAGCTGCAGCCTGCAGCCCGCGGGCAAGGGGGCGGGCGCAGGTCATCCAGACGGAGGTCTGGCGTCCCCTACGAGTAGGACTTCGTCTTTCGCTATCGGGAGATATAAGGGCTCGATGCCCCGTGCCAGCTGATGCGGTGGGCGTCGCGGGCGCGGGTGGCGACGAAGAGGAGGGACCGGGCCTTGTGTACCTCGCTGGCGTAGCGCTGAGGGTCGGATTCGCGGTATCGGTCGATGGCTGCGGTGCGGGGGATGACACCGTCGCGGGCGCCGACGATGGCGAGTTTCTGGTATTCGAGGCCCTTGAACCGGTGCATGGTGCCGACGTGGACTTCGCCGTCGCCCTTGACGCCGTCCTTGGTGAGCTCGGCTACCGTGATGCCGGCCTCGGTGGCGAGGTAAAACATGACCTGGTTGACGGAGTCACAGTCGGCGATATTGCCGCGAGGGTCGCGGCGCGGGTTGTTGCCACCGTCGCCGGAGGTGAGTTCCTCGCGCGAGACACTCGTCGCCAGCTACGTCTGGGGACAGGGTGACATCGGCTACGGGGCCCACCGGCTGGGTGAGACCCTGCGCTCAGCGCCGGTTGAGGCGGTGCTGGCACAGGCTGTTGCGCTGCTGGCGACCGATGGCGCCGTGGCGGGCTACCGCAGGCCTTGGACCGGCGTTCCTTACCAAGTTCCTCTACTTCGCCGGCGGCGCCGTAGTGGATGCGCCGGGGCCGCGCCCGCTCATCCTCGACCAGCGCATGGCTCGTGTCCTGCGCGCGTACATGACACGACTGGTGGCTGGCCAGCGTGCACACTGGCCGACTCGTGGTCCGAATCGCAAGCGCGGGGCCGAGGGTGACGCCGGTGATGGCGAGTTCCTTGCGGAGTCCGCTTGTGCTCGCGAGGCAGTTGGTATGAACAGTCCATTTAGGGGGAGCGGAGCCTCATGGCCGACGGGATCAAGTACGAGCATAAGACCGTGCAGACAGTTCGCGGCACCGACGGCTTGGTGATCTCGAAGCTGGAGAAGGACGGCTGGGAGCTCGTTGAACAGACCCAGGGCGTGCTTCGCTCCACCCTCACATTTCGTCGGCCGAAGAAACCGCAGCCGTGGCTCCTGATCGGCTCGGCAGCCGCCGTCCTCGTGATCCTGGCCGTCGTCATCGGCGCTGCCTCTGTGCTCAGTGACGGAGACGGGAAGAAGGACGATGCAGGCAAGTCGATGACTGCTGCGACCGAGAAGCCTTCCACTACGCCGACGCCGACCGCGGCCAAGTCGGCTGCCGCCGAGGTGATCACGCCCGAGAACAAACCGGAGTTCGCGGCATTGCTGAAGGCGGACTCGTGCGATGACGTGAACCTGGACTTCGCGACGAGGTATGAGGGCCAGACGGTCGCGTTCAACGGTTTGATCAGGCACATGGTGCCCCACGGTGACTACGAGACCCGCTACGACTTCCTTCTGGGCCCAGGCGACGAGGGGTCGAACACGACGATCGGCCCGGCCTTCAAGTACGAGGACGTCAACACCGGGAACCTGAACCTGACCGGCAAGAAGATCCCCGCCACCGTCGGCGTAGGCGACAAGTTCCGCTTCATCGCCGAGGTACGCGAATTCAACGCGGCCCAGTGCCTCTTCTTCCTCGATCCGATCTCAACAGAAGTCCGGTAGCCGAAATGGGCAGCCACGTCAGCACGGGGCAGTGTTCCCGACCGGCTAGCGCCTTCTTCCGCAGCGTCCTGACGGCCTACACACTCGGCCACGTCCCTTGTCCTGGCCGCCGGTAGTTACGCCGCATCAGGCCGGGGACAATTCGACCCGCCGACGCTGACGCGCATCCTGCTGCGTGGCTGGTCCGATCACCCGCCTTACGGTGTCCAGCCCGAGCACGTCCCTGCGGCACACGGGACGCATGTACTTCCCGTAGCGCGCGGACCACGTCGACTCTCTGAGCCAATGAGCCAACGAGCCGCCGGACTGCAGTGCCCATGCTTTCCCAGGCGCGGACAGTTGTGGTGAGTCGCCGCGCCGCCCGGAGGGGGCCGTCGCAGAGTCAGTGAGGGCGAAGGGGAGCGCGGACCCCTCTGGACGTGCCGACACGGGACATCATGAACGCTTTTAGCTAGTGCCTTCTGACCAGGCGAAACGACACCTGGCGGCACTCCCGCGCTGTGTGTCAGGATCGCTCGCGTACTCGCAATGCGTAGGTCCCGGGTCTGAGCCGCCAGGGACTTGTCAGGGACCTTCAGCTCTGTCGGAGGGACATCCGGGGGAGTTTCCGCAGTACAAGCACGGAAGGCTGCGACAGCGGTGAAAGGCTCAGAGCTTCGGGCCCGCGCATTCGTGCCGTCGCCCCGTAGCGCTCCGGCGCGGCGTCGGGTTGGCAGTGGCAGAGGAGGTCTTCGGGCCGCACACGGTCCTGACCTCGGGGAACGTGCCCCGGCGGGCCCGGCTGCGTGAGCGCCGAGCCCGCCGGTAGGACACTCAGTAGGGGTAGAAGCCCGAGCCCGTCTTGCGGCCCAGCCGGCCCGCGTCGACCATCCGCTGCAGCAGCGGGGGAGCGGCGTACAGCGGCTCCTTGTACTCCTCGTACATCGAATACGCGACCGAGGCCACCGTGTCCAGGCCGATCAGGTCGGACAGCTTCAGCGGGCCCATCGGGTGGGCGCAGCCCATCTCCATGCCGTTGTCGATGTCCTCGCGGCTGGCGATGCCCGACTCGAACATCCGGATCGCGGAGAGCAGGTACGGGATCAGCAGCGCGTTCACGACGAACCCGGAACGGTCCTGGGCATGGATCGCGTGCTTGCCCAGCACCTTCTCGGCGAAGAGTTGCGCCCGGCTGATCGTGCCCTCGGAGGTGGTGAGCGCCGGGATCAGCTCGACCAGCTTCTGCACGGGGGCCGGGTTGAAGAAGTGGATGCCGATGACGTGGTCCGGCCGCGAGGTGGCGACCGCCAGCTTCACCAGCGGGATGGAGGAGGTGTTCGAGGCCAGGATCGCGTCCGGCCGGGTCACCACCTGGTCGAGGACCAGGAAGATCTCCGCCTTGACCTGCTCGTTCTCGACGACGGCCTCGATCACCAGATCGCGGTCCGCGAACTCGCCCAGGTCCGTGGTGAAGCTCAGCAGGGCCTGGGTGGCCTCCAGCTCCTCAGCCGTGATCTTGCCGCGTTCGGCCGCCTTCGTCAGCGAGTTGAACAGCCGGGTGCGGCCGATCTCCAGGGCCTCGCCGGTGGTCTCGGCGACCATCACGTCCAGTCCGGCGCGGGCGCACACCTCGGCGATCCCTGCGCCCATCTGACCGCAGCCCACCACTCCGACGCGTTCGATGTCGGTCACATCGTCCCTTTCGCTTCCTGGCGCGGCACGGATCCTTCTGGCCTGCGCTGTCTACGACTCCTGGCAGGAGTACCGGGTTTCGGCCGCCTGCTCCGTTCGTGCACGTTACCCGGAAGTATCGATGATCGATCGCCGGGGGAGGGCATTCTGGCCGGGGAGCGGTCCGCGCTCGGGCGGATCGCGGCTTTTGTGACGGGTGTGAAATGGGACGAGTGTCACGCAGGGCGTTCGCGGCGGCGGCGCTGTCGGCGGTGACGATGATGACGGCCGCGTCGTCCGCCCCGGGTCGGCCGATGTCCGGACCGGTGGGAGCGGCGGGCGGCCGGGGCACGGCCGCCGGTGCGATGCGGGGCGTGTGGCTGGCGACCGTCGCGGGCCGGGACTGGCCGTCCCGCCCGGGGCTGAGCGCCGCCGGACAGCGGGCCGAGCTGATCGCCCATCTCGACGCGGCCGTCCGCAGCCGTCTCAACACCGTGATCCTCCAGGTGCGGCCCACGGCCGACGCCCTGTGGCCGTCCCCGCACGAACCCTGGTCCGCCTGCCTCACCGGCACCCAGGGTGTGCACCCCGGCTGGGACCCGCTCGGCACCGCCGTCACCGAGGCCCATGCCCGTGGCCTGGAACTGCACGCCTGGTTCAACCCGTACCGGGTCGCTGCGCACACCGACCCCACCCGGCTCGCCGCCACGCACCCGGCCCGCAGGAACCCCGGCTGGGTGGTTCCGTACGGCGGGAAGCTCTACTACAACCCCGGTCTGCCCGAGGTCCGTGCCTTCGTCGAGGACGCCATGCTCGACGCGGTGCGCCGCTATCCCGTCGACGCGGTCCACTTCGACGACTACTTCTACCCGTACCCGGTGGCGGACCAGACCTTCGACGACGACGCCGCCTACAACACCCACGGCGGCGCCTTCCCCGACCGGGCGGCCTGGCGGCGGGACAACATCGACCTGCTGGTGCGCGAGACGGCGGCGCGGATCAGGGAAACCAGGCCCGGCACCCGCTTCGGCATCAGTCCCTTCGGGGTCTGGCGCAACGCGGCGACCGATCCCCTCGGCTCGGACACCCGGGCGGGCGTGCAGACCTACGACGACCTGCACGCGGACACCCGCCGATGGGCGCGGGAGAACTGGATCGACTACATCTGCCCGCAGCTGTATTGGTTGACACAACCGCTTGACCGGCAGGTTCCTGCGAACTACGCCGTCCTGGTCGACTGGTGGAGTCAGGTGGTTCGGGGGTCCGGCACGAAGCTCTACATCGGGGAGGCCCTCTACAAGGCGGGCGACCCGGCGCAGCCCGCCGCCTGGCAGGACCCGGCCGAGCTGTCGCGGCACCTCACGCTCGCGACGTCCTGCCCGCAGGCGCGGGGGCACGTCTTCTTCGCCGCCCGGGAAGTGGCCGCCGACCGGACCGGCGCGATGGCCCGCGTGGTCGCCGACCACTACGGGCAGCCGGTACCGCCCCTGCCCTGACAGGGCGAAGGAGCGGCGGGCCGGTCCTTCGCCTAGTGCTGGTGGTTCCTGTGCCGGATCTCGGAATCCGGGCCGGGTGAGCACACGGCCTCGTGCCCGTCCTCGAAGCGGACGCGGTAGGGCGGATCGCCCTGCCTGCCCATCACCTCGACGATCTCGGCGACCTTGTCGTGCTGACCGACCAGCCTGCCGTGCTGGACAAGCTGGTCGCCCACGGTTGCGTGCATCGGGGTCTCCTCACCACGTGCGGGTGCAGCGGTCCGTGGTATCGAGTCTACGGCGGGCCGGGCCACCCGGCAGGACGTCCGACGGGCGGCCCGGCACTTCGCCGCCCGGTGCGTGCGGCGGGGCTCCTCAGCCGCGGGCCCGCTGGGTGACGGCGATGCACACCAGTACCGCCGCCGCCGTCAGCGGGGCGGCCGCGGTCAGGTGCTCGCCCAGCAGGAGCACCGACCACACCAGGGTGAGCAGCGGCTGGGCGAGCTGGAGCTGACTGGCCCGGGGAATGCCGATCGCCGCCATGCCCCGGTACCAGGCGACCAGCCCCAGGAACTGGGACCCCGCCGCCACCCACAGCACTCCGGCCACGCTGTGCGTGGTCAGCCGCACCGGCTCGAGGGCCAGCGCCAGGGCCGCGGCCGGTACGGCGAGCGGCAGGCACAGCACCAGCGCCCAGCCGATCACCTGCCAGCCCGGCATCACCCGGGCCAGCCTGCCGCCTTCCGTGTACCCGGCCGCGCACACCACCAGCGCCGCGAAGAGGTACAGATCGGCCGTGGTCAGCGCGCCGCCGCTCTGCCGCACCGTGAAGACCGCCACCGCGGCGGCACCGGCCAGCGCCGCAGCCCAGAAGGTACGTGACGGGCGGGAGCCGACGCGCAGGGCGGAGAACAGCGCGGTGGTGAGCGGGAGCAGCCCGACCACGACCGCCGCGTGCGCGGTGGTCGACGTCTGCAGGGCCAGTGTGGTCAGCAGCGGGAACCCGAGGACGACCCCGGCGGCGACCACCGCGAGCCCCGGCCGGTGCCTGCGGGCGGGCAGCGGCACGCCGCGCCACCGCGTCGGACCCTTCCGGCGGCGCGCCACGGCCCCCGCCGCTTCCGCCCCCGGGGCCTCCGCCCTCGCCGCTTCCGCCCTCGCCGCTTCCGCCCCCGGGGCCTCCGCCCTCGCCGCTTCCGCCCTCGCCGCTTCCGCCCTCGCCGCTTCCGCCCTCGCCGCTTCCGCCCTCGCCGCTTCCGCCCCCGGGGCCTCCGCCCTCGCCGCTTCCGCCCTCGCCGCTTCCGCCCCCGGGGCCTCCGCCCGCGTCCCCACCGCGAGCAGGCAGCCGCCGGCGATCAGTCCTGCCAGCACGCAGCGCACGGCCACCAGCGACCAGGGACCGAAGCCCTCCAGTCCCCAGGCGGTGGCCGGGAAGGTGAGCGAGAAGGCGATGACGCCGAGGGCGGCCTGCAGGGTGCCGAAGCCGGCCCGGTCCCGTCGGGCGGGGACCGCTATCGGGGGCATGGCAGTAGCGCTACTCTGTGTTCTCATGCATGAGCGTAGCAGCGTTGCCGGACTGGTGGATCGGCTGCGGCAGGAGCTGGACCGCTACTCGCCAGGTGGAAAGCTCCCGTCGAGCCGGGCCCTCGTGGAGCGGTTCCGGGTGAGCCCCGTGACCGTCTCGCGGGCGCTGGCGCAGCTCGCCGCCGAGGGACTGGTGGTGACCCGGCCCGGCGCCGGCGCGTTCCGTGCCGCCGCCCGTCCCGCCTCCCCGGCCGCCACGGCCGGGGACACCTCCTGGCAGGAGGTCGTCCTCAGCGCCGAGGGTGCCGCCGATCTCGTCCCGCGCTCGGTCGACGCCTCCGGCGTCCTGGTCTCGCTCGCCGCCCCGGCGCCCGGCGTGATCGAGTTCAACGGAGGCTATCTCCACCCCTCGCTGCAGCCGGAGCGCGCGATGGCGGCGGCGCTGTCCCGGGCCGGGCGCCGGCCGGGAGCCTGGGGGAGACCACCCGTGGAAGGGCTGTCGGAGCTGCGCGAGTGGTTCGCCCGCAGCATCGGGGGCGCGGTCACCGCGGCGGGGGTGCTGATCACCGCGGGCGGCCAGTCCGCGCTGACCACCGCCCTGCGCGCGCTCGCCCCGCTCGGTGCCCCCGTTCTCGTGGAATCGCCCACCTACCCCGGCATGCTGGCCGTCGCCCGCGCCGCCGGACTGCGCCCGGTACCCGTCCCGGTGGACGCGGACGGCGTACGGCCGGAGCTGCTCGCCGACGCCTTCCGCGCCACCGGCGCCCGGATTTTCGTCTGCCAGCCCCTGTTCCAGAACCCCACCGGCGCCGTACTCGCCCCCGAACGGCGCGGCGAGGTACTGCGCATCGCACGCGAGGCGGGGGCGTTCGTCGTCGAGGACGACTTCGTCCGGCGCCTGGTCCACGAGGACGCGGGCCCGCTCCCGCGCCCGCTGGCCGCCGACGACCCGGACGGTGTCGTCGTCCACGTCTGCTCGCTCACCAAGGCGACCTCGCCGAGCTTCCGGGTGAGCGCCCTGGCCGCGCACGGCCCGGTCCTGGAACGGCTGCGCGCCATCCAGATCGTCGACACCTTCTTCGTCCCCCGCCCTCTCCAGGAGGCCGCGCTCGAACTCGTCGGCTCGCCCGCCTGGCCACGCCATCTGCGTTCTGTCTCCGCCGAGCTGAGGGTCCGCCGGGACGCGATGACCGCCGCGCTCCGGCTCCGGCTGCCCGAACTGGCCCTGCCGCACGTCCCGGCCGGCGGCTACCACCTGTGGCTGCGCCTGCCCGACGGCACCGGGGGCACCTCCCAGGCTTTCGGCCCCGGGGGAGAGTCCGCCCTGACCGTGGCGGCCCTGCGCGCCGGCGTGGCGGTCACCCCGGGCCGCCCGTACTTCAGCGCGGAGCCCCCGGCCCCGCAGCTGCGGCTGAGCTTCGCGGCGGTCGCGGGCACCGGGGAGATCACGGAGGGCGTACGGCGACTGCGTGCCGCCTGCGACGAGGTACTGGAACAGGCGGGGCGCGGACGCAGGCGCTTCACGTGACTTGTCCGGCATGCCCCGATCGGTGCCGCACCATCTGACGGACTCCGGGTAACGCCCTGGCTTTACCCCTTGATTTGCGTACTTCGGAGGCCGACCATCGCGGCATGGCACTTCGGGTCACGTTCGTTGCCGCAGCGGGGAGCGCCTCGCGACTGACCGAGCGTTTCGAGGACGACCGGCCGCTGGATCATGCAGGGTGGGGCGATGTGCAGCGAGTGGCCCGTGAGCTGCTGCCGCTCGCCGCGGCCGATCTGCGCTACTGCTCGCCGAACCCGCGCAGCCGTGCCACCGGGGAAGGCCTCGGCTACGCCCCGCTGGTTCAGCTCGCCCTGCGCGACTGCGCCATGGGTCGCTGGCGAGGGCTGACCCTGGGGGAAGCCATGGCCAGCGAACCGGAATCCGTGGACGCCTGGCTCGCCGACCCGCGCGCCACCCCGCACGGCGGGGAGTCGCTTCTGGACTTCATCACCCGCGTCGGCAACTGGCTCGACACCCGGCCGGCCGAGGAGGACTGCCGGGTCGTCGCGGTGGCCGAACCGTCCGTCATCCGCGCCGCGCTGGTGTACGCGTTGAAGGCGCCGCCCGCGACCTACTGGAACATCGACGTCCGCTCGCTGTCACGGGTCGGCGTCACCGGACGGGCGGGCCGCTGGAGCCTGCGCATCGAAGGGGTCGCCGCCCGGTCGACGCGGATCTAGGGTCCTCCCGCCGCCCGGGCGGCGGTGACCGTTCGACGGCCAGGGGTGGTGGCCGGTCAGCCGACGCGGACGTAGCCGGTGTCGAGTACGAGGTCCTTGGCCGGGCCGCGCACCCGCCAGACCGTCCGCCAGTGGTCCTCGTCGAGGAGGGTGGACTCGCCCCGGTAGAGGTCCGCGGCACAGCGGTGGTCGGCGACGCACCGGCCTGCCGAGAGGTCCAGACGGCGGAACGGTCGGCCGTCGTCGAACCGCACGTCCACCGCGCCGCCGGGGTGTGCCCCGCGGCCCGTCGCCGGCAGGAAGCGCAGGGTGCGTTCCGTGGGCCGGGGGACGCCCTGCCGGGTGAAGGTGCCGGACTCCTGGTGCAGCAGGCCGCCGTCCTCCGGTGGGCCGCCGCCCTTCAGCGGGCCGAAGAACGTGGTGCCCTCGAACCGTCCGAGGCCGCCGCCCGCCAGGTCCCGCACGGTCCGGGTCACCCGCCAGCTTCCCCTCGGAAAGGCCGGTGCGTCCGGTACCGGTCAGAACTCGCCCATCCCGCAGCACTCCCGTCGTCTCCGTCGCGCACGAACCATTGACGTGCCCCTGTCTCCCCTCTATCTCACCGTTCGAAGTGCTGACTATCGCTCGAAATGCCGAACACATCTCGAGAATGCCGGGCGAAGCTCCGCCCCCTCCTGCCGAGAGCCGCGGAGTGCCCATGTCACGCACCACCCGCACCCGTCCACCCGCCGGCGTCGGCGGTGATCAGCAACCGGGTTGCGTGTGGGTGGTGCACCCGTCCGCGGCGCTGTCACCAGCGGGGTATGGACCCGACCGCGAACTCGGCGGTGTCATGGCCAGTTCCGACGTTGACCCAGCCGGTGCTGGTGGCGATGTCGTAGATCCCGTAGGGGATGGCGACGGGCTGGTCGCTGGTGGTGAAGGTGTGACAGCCGACTCTGATCGGGTCCTTGCCTGGCCGCCAGGTGCGGCCGGGCCGGTCGCGGTTGCCGAGCCATTCCCTGGCCTTGGTGTCGACGCTGATCACCGGCTGCCGGTCGTCGAGGAACGCGGTGGCCGTGGCGTTCAGGTGGGCGAACCGGGCGTCGCGGTCCGGGTGGCTGGCGCCTTCGGTGGTCTTGACGGTGCCCGGCAGGCTGTAGCCGAGGCCGTGCGGCAGACGCCCGAGGGTTGCGGCGCTGGCCCGGTGGCCCTGCGCCGTGAGAGTCGAGGTTAGGGCCCGCGACGAGTGCCAGTGTGACCGTCTCGGCGCGCGTGCGCTGATGAGGTGTTGGTGAAGGGCGACGGGTGAGTGGCTAGTTGCCAGGAGTCGCCGAACTTCTGCCATGGTGAGGGGTGTGAGGCAGGAACCGTTTCTGCTGCCCCCTTTGCCGCGGCACCGGCGTCCATGACGGCCAGGAAGGCATGCGCCGGCATGGCCAGGGCGATGTGCCGCATCCAGCCGGTGTAGCGGCGGACTTCGTACTGGCCGAGGCCGCATTCGTTCTTCGCGACCTGGAAGGCTTCCTCGATGGCCCAGCGCATCCCGGCGACGCGGACGAGGTGCTCGATGGTGGTGTCGAGCGGTGCATCGGCGTGTACCCCGTGTCCTCGGTGAAGCGTCGCGAGAACGTGCGCGGCGACACCGCCGCATGCCGGGCGAGCGCTTCAAGGGTGAGGGCCTCGCCGAGCCGGTGCAGCGCCCACTCCCGGGTGGCGGCGAACCGCTCGCCGGGCGGCTCGGGCACACTGCGCGGCACGTACTGCGCCGGACCGCCGCTGCGGTAGGGGGCCGCTACCAGGCGCCTGGCCGCGTGGTTCGACGCGGCCCCCCGAGATCGCCGCGCAGAATGTGCAGGCACAGGTCGATGCCGGAGGCGGCGCCGGCCGAGGTGAGCACGCTGCCCTCGTCGACGAACAGAACGTTCTCGTCGACCTGGACGAGCGGATGCTTCGCCGGGAGTGCCCGTGTGGAGTGCCCGTGTGTCGTGGCGCGCCTGCCGTCGAGCAGGCCCGTGGCGGCGAGCGCGAAGGCGCCCGTCGCCACGGCGGCGAGCAGCGCGCCCCGGTCGTGGGCGCCGGTCAGCGCGTCGACGACGGCCCGCTCAAGTGTGCGGAGGCCGTGGGCGACGTAGTGCGACGGGCCGTCGCCGCCGGTCACGAGACCGGATTCCGCGCCGCGCACCCGCACCTCGTACGGCATGCCCGCGCGGGTCGTGAACACCTGCGCGGGGCTACCGACATCGAGAGGCTTCGCACCCTCGAGCACGAGGACGGTGACGTGATGCGGGGACGGAGCGGGCACGGGGAAGAGGGGACGCGGGGGTGCGGGGGCGCATCGGCCTGGTTGCGAAAGCCGGGCAGGGCAGCCGAGGGCTCGGCCCACCTGCGGGCCGGCTCGACCGCTCACGGGCCGCCTCGGGAACCCGGTCGCCCGGCCGCACGGGACCGCGGCCCGACCCTCATTGCATAAACCTGCGCATGTACGTATAGTCATGCCATCGAGGAGGAGGTTTCCGTGAGCGTACGAGTAGCCGTGGCCGGGGCCAGTGGATATGCGGGCGGGGAGCTCTTGAGGCTGCTGCTCGCGCACCCGGGAGTGAAGATCGGTGCGCTGACCGGGAACTCCAACGCCGGACAGCGGCTCGGGAGCCTGCAGCCGCATCTGGTGCCGCTCGCCGAGCGGGTGCTGGAGCCGACCACGGCCGAGGTGCTCGCCGGACAGGGCCGACGGCACGACGTGGTCTTCCTCGCGCTGCCGCACGGCCAGTCCGCCGCCGTCGCCGAGCAGCTCGGGCCGGACGTGCTCGTCGTCGACATGGGCGCCGACCACCGGCTCGCCGACGCCGGTGACTGGGAGAGGTTCTACGGCTCCCCGCACGCCGGTACCTGGCCCTACGGCCTGCCCGAACTGCCGGGCGGTCGCGCCGCGCTGGAGGGGGCCAAGCGCATCGCGGTGCCCGGCTGCTACCCGACCGCCGTCTCGCTCGCCCTGTTCCCGGCGTACACGGCGGGCCTCGCCGAGGCGGAGGCGGTGATCGTCGCCGCCTCCGGCACCTCCGGCGCCGGCAAGGCGGCCAAGCCGCATCTGCTGGGCAGCGAGGTCATGGGGTCGATGTCGCCGTACGGCGTCGGAGGTGTCCACCGGCACACCCCCGAGATGATCCAGAACCTCAGCGCCGCGGCGGGGGAGCGGGTCTTCGTCTCCTTCACCCCGACGCTCGCGCCGATGCCCCGCGGCATCCTCGCCACCTGCACCACCAAGGCCCGGCCCGGCGTCACCGCCGCGGCCGTCCGGGCCGCCTACGAGAAGGCGTTCGCCGACGAACCCTTCGTCCACCTCCTCCCCGAGGGCCGGTGGCCCGCGACGGCGTCCGTCCACGGTTCCAACGCCGTTCAGGTCCAGGTCGCGTACGACGAGGCCGTGGGGCGGATCATCGCGATCAGCGCCATCGACAACCTCACCAAGGGCACCGCGGGCGGCGCTCTGCAGAGCATGAACATCGCCCTCGGGCTCGACGAGTCCACCGGACTGACCACGATCGGAGTCGCGCCGTGAGTGTGACGGCAGCAAAGGGATTCACGGCGGCGGGCGTCGCTGCCGGGATCAAGGAGAACGGCAGCCCTGACCTGGCCCTCGTGGTCAACAACGGGCCGCGCCGCGCCGCCGCGGGTGTCTTCACCTCCAACCGCGTCAAGGCCGCCCCCGTGCTCTGGTCCGAGCAGGTGCTCAAGAGCGGCCAGGTCGGCGCCGTCGTCCTCAACTCAGGTGGCGCCAACGCCTGTACGGGACCCAAGGGGTTCCAGGACACCCACACCACCGCCGAGCGGGCCGCGGAGATCCTCGGCACGGGCGCGGGCGGGATCGCCGTCTGCTCCACCGGGCTCATCGGCGTCACCCTCCCCATGGACAAGCTGCTGCCGGGACTGGAGACGGCCGCCGGCCAGTTGTCCGAGCACGGGGGTGAGAAGGCCGCCATCGCCATCAAGACCACGGACAGCGCGCACAAGACCGCCGTGGTGACGAAGGACGGCTGGACCGTCGGCGGCATGGCCAAGGGCGCCGGCATGCTCGCCCCCGGCCTCGCCACCATGCTGGTCGTCCTCACCACCGACGCCGACGTCGAAGCCGGGGCACTGGACCGGGCCCTGCGCGCCGCCACCCGGGTCACCTTCGACCGCGTCGACTCCGACGGCTGCATGTCCACCAACGACACCGTGCTGCTGCTCGCCTCCGGCGCCACCGGCGTCACCCCCGCGTACGAGGAGTTCGCCGAGGCCGTACGCGCCGTCTGCGACGACCTCGGCCAGCAGCTCATCCGTGACGCCGAGGGCGCCAGCAAGGACATCAGGGTCGAGGTCGTGGGCGCCGCGACCGAGGACGACGCCGTCGAGGTGGGCCGTTCCATCGCCCGAAACAACCTCCTCAAGTGCGCCATCCACGGCGAGGACCCCAACTGGGGCCGGGTGCTGTCCGCGATCGGCACGACGAAGGCCGCCTTCGAGCCCGACGCACTCGACGTCGCCATCAACGGCGTCTGGGTGTGCAAGAACGGCGGTGTCGGCGAGGAACGCGACAAGGTGGACATGCGCTACCGCGAGGTCCACATCGTCGCCGACCTGGGCGCCGGTGACGCGACCGCCACCATCTGGACCAACGACCTCACCGCGGACTACGTCCACGAGAACAGCGCGTACTCCTCATGAGCACCACACGCAAGCACACCGCCCTGCCCAAGGCGCAGATCCTCATCGAGGCGCTGCCCTGGCTGACCCGGCACCACGGGAGGACCGTCGTCATCAAGTTCGGCGGCAACGCCATGGTCAACGAGGAACTGAAGAACGCCTTCGCCCAGGACGTCGTCTTCCTGCGGCACGCCGGCCTCAAGCCCGTCGTCGTGCACGGCGGCGGCCCGCAGATCAGCGCCGCGCTCGACCGGCACGGCATCGTCAGCGAGTTCAAGGCCGGCCTCAGGGTGACCACCGAGGACGCCATGGACGTCGTACGGATGGTGCTGGCCGGGCAGGTGCAGCGTGAGCTGGTCGGACTGCTCAACCGGCACGGACCGTTCGCCGTCGGCCTCACCGGCGAGGACGCGCACACCATCACCGCGACCCGCCACCGGCCCGAGATCGACGGCGAGTTCGTCGACATCGGCCGGGTCGGGGAGATCACCGAGATCGACACCGGCGCCATCGAGGCCCTGCTCGCCGACGGCCGTATACCGGTCGTCTCGTCCATCGCCCGGAGCAAGGACGACCACCATGTCTACAACGTCAATGCTGATACGGCGGCTGCGGCACTCGCTGCTGCTCTGGACGCCGAGACCCTCATGGTCCTCACCGACGTCGAGGGGCTCTACGAGGACTGGCCGAACTCCGACGAGGTGATCAGCCGCCTCACCGCGTCCCAGCTCGAGAAACTGCTGCCGGAGCTGTCCTCGGGCATGGTGCCGAAGATGGAGGGCTGCCTGCATGCCGTACGCAACGGCGTGACCACCGCCCGCGTCATCGACGGCCGGGTCCAGCACTCGATCCTGCTGGAGATCTTCACCGACGAGGGCATCGGAACCATGGTCGTGCCCGACGAGACACCGCACGCACAGGGGGAGTCATGAGCAACGAGGAGCTGAGCGCCCGGTGGCAGGGCGCGCTCATGAACAACTACGGCACTCCGAGGCTGTCCCTGGTCGGTGGCGCGGGTGCCACCGTCCGCGACGCCGACGGCAAGGAGTACACCGACTTCGTCGGCGGCATCGCCGTCAACGCGCTCGGCCACGCCCACCCGGCCGTCGTCGAGGCCGTCAGCCGGCAGATCGCCTCCCTCGGCCATGTCTCCAACCTGTTCGTCGCCGAGCCGCCCGTCGCGCTCGCCGAACGGCTCCTGAGGCTCTTCGGCCGCGACGGCCGGGTGTACTTCTGCAACTCGGGCGCCGAGGCCAACGAGGCCGCCTTCAAGATCGGACGGCTCACCGGCCGGGCCCGCATGGTCGCCACCGACGGCGGCTTCCACGGCCGCACCATGGGCGCCCTCGCGCTCACCGGCCAGCCGGGCAAGCGGGAGCCGTTCGCGCCGCTGCCCGGGGAGGTCACCCACGTCCCCTACGGTGACGCGCAGGCCCTGGCCGCCGTGGTCACCGACGACACGGCGCTGGTGATCATCGAGCCGATCCAGGGCGAGAACGGGGTCGTGGTGCCCCCGCCCGGCTATCTGAAGGCCGCCCGCGCCATCACGGCCGCCACGGGCGCGCTGCTCGTCCTGGACGAGGTGCAGACCGGTATCGGCCGCACCGGCAACTGGTTCGAGTACCAGGCCCACGAAGGTGTCCTGCCCGACGTCGTCACCCTCGCCAAAGGGCTCGGCGGCGGGCTGCCGATCGGCGCGACGGTCGCCTTCGGGCGCGCCGCGGTCCTGCTGCACCCCGGCCAGCACGGCACGACCTTCGGGGGCAACCCGGTCGCCTGCGCCGCCGGACTCGCCGTCCTCGACACCATCGAGAACGAAGGACTGCTCCAGAACGTCAAGCGGCAGGGCGAGTGGCTGCGCGACGGGATCGAGTCCCTCGGCAACCCGTTGATCAGCCATGTCCGGGGCGCCGGCCTGCTCCTGGGTATCGTGCTCACCGAACCGCTCGCGCCCCAGGTGCAACAGGCGGCTCAGGACGCCGGTTTCCTGGTGAACGCGCCCGCCCCCGATGTCGTACGGCTCATGCCGCCGCTGATCCTCGGGGCCGACGCGGTGGACGCCTTCCTCGGGGCGCTGCCCGGCATCCTGGACACCGTCGACCGGGCGGCGGACGCGGAAGGACGAGCCGGACAGTGAGCCGGAGGACGAACCGGGCGAGACCCGCACGACGAGCAGGGCGATGAACCGGATCACGAGCCGTCCGGAGCATGCCCCGAGGACGACCGGAGAATGAGACGACGATGAGCCACGATCAGGACCACGGACAGCCTGCCGGGCCTGCCGTACCGCAGACCCGCACCGCGCGCCACCGCCGGATCGTGGACATCCTCAACCGGCAACCCGTGCGCTCACAGAGCCAGCTGGCGAAGCTGCTCGCCGACCACGGACTGACCGTCACCCAGGCGACGCTCTCCCGGGACCTGGACGAGCTGAACGCGGTGAAGATCCGCGACACCGACGGCGACCTCATCTACGCGGTGCCGAGCGAGGGCGGCTTCCGCACTCCGCGCGCACCGCTCGGGGAGTCCGCGAAGGAGGAACGGATGCGGCGGCTCTCCCAGGAACTGCTGATCTCCGCGGAGGCGTCCGCCAACCTCGTCGTCCTGCGCACCCCGCCGGGGGCCGCGCAGTTCCTGGCCTCGGCGATCGACCAGGCCGAGCTGCACGACATCCTGGGGACCATCGCCGGTGACGACACCCTCATGCTGATCAGCCGCGATCCGGTGGGCGGACAGGCGCTGGCCGAGCACATGCTGAGGCTGGCGCAGAACGGGAACTGAACGGGCCGCAGGGCCGCCTGTGGTTTACGGGGCCCGGCGTCACTCACCCCAGCCGGGACGCCAGGCCCCCCGTGCAGCGCACCTCGTCGCCTGCGGTGATCAGCAGCGCCTCCACGCCGGGCAGGGTCTCCAACCACGCGAGGCCCTCCCTCGACCCCATCGCGAAGGCGGCCGTGGCCCAGCAGTCGGCCCAGGTCAGCCTGGGCGCCACCACGGTCACCGCGACCAGGTCGGTGACCGCGGAGCGGCCGGTGCGCGGGTCGACGATGTGATCGCCGCGCTCGACGGTGCCCGAGGTGGCGACGGCCAGTTCGTCGGCCCCGGCGGCGGAGACGACGGCCGCGAGGCCGCCCGGACGGAGCGGGTCCGCCACACCCACCCGCCACGGCCGCCCGGCGCCCGGCGTACCCAGCAGCTGCACGTCACCGCCGCCGTTGAGACTCACCCCGACCGCCCCGGCCCGAGCGAGCCGTCGCGCGGCCCGCTCGGTCGCCCAGCCCTTGACGATGCCGGTCGGGTCGAGCCGGCCGTGGTAGCGCGTGCTGAACCAGCCGTCGCTCACCCGCTCCGCCTCCGCGGCCAGCTCCAGCACCTCGGCGACCTCGGGGTCGCATTCCCCGACCGTCAGCTCGCCGCGCGCCAGCCGCGAGATCTGCGAGTCGTCGCGGTAGGTGCTGAACACCTGGTCGACGCGGCGCAGCCCGGAGGCCGCATCCTCCAACGCCGCGTGCACGGCGGCGGGTTCCCCGCCGCGGACGTCGAAGGAGAAGACGGTCCCCATCGTCTCCTCCGTGCGACGCACCGCGGCGGGAGCCTGTGCGGACTCGGCCACCGTCTCAGCCACCGGCCTGGTCCAGTGCGGACTGCAGCGACTTCTTGTATCCGGCGCTGGTGTACGTGGCGCCCGACACGGCGTCGATGTCCGCGCCGCCGGTCTTCACGACGGCCTGGTTGAGCCTCGGGACCGACAGGTTGGTGACCCGGTCGCTCTGGCCGCCCTTGGGCGCCTGCACGGCCTCGGTCTTGGTGATCCTCCCGCCCTCGACGGTGATCCGGACCTGCACGGCTCCGTACTCCGTCTGCACCGCGTCACCGGTCACCGTGCCGTCCTCGAGGGAGGCCTGGGCGTTCCCGCCGCCCTCGCCCTGACCGCTCCCGTCGGAACTGTCTCCGTCGGAACCGTCTCCGATGGCGTCGCCCCCGCTCCCGGCGGCCCCGGCCGCTCCGGCTGCCTTCGCCTGGTCCAGTGCGGACTGCAGCGACTTCTTGTATCCGGCGCTGGTGTACGTCGCACCGGACACCGCGTCGATCTCGCCGCTCTGCGCGGCGACCGCGGCCTGGTTGAGTTTCGGTACGGCGTTGGCGTTGATCTGGTCGCTCTGGCCGCCTTCGGGGGACTGGACGGCCTCGGCCTTGGTGATCTTTCCGCCGCTCACCGTCAGGCGCACCTGCACCGCGCCGTACTGGGTGTCGACCGCGTCACCGGTGACCGTGCCGTCGCCGAGGGCCTGCGCACTCCCCGCGCCGCCCTCACCGGTCCCGCTCCCGGCCGCTCCGGCTGCCTTCGCCTTGTCCAGTGCGGACTGCAGCGACTTCTTGTATCCGGCGCTGGTGTACGTCGCACCGGACACCGCGTCGATCTCGCCGCTCTGCGCGGCGACCGCGGCCTGGTTGAGTTTCGGTACGGCGTTGGCGTTGATCTGGTCGCTCTGGCCGCCCTCGGGGGACTGGACGGCCTCGGCCTTGGTGATCTTTCCGCCGCTCACCGTCAGGCGCACCTGCACCGCGCCGTACTGGGTGTCGACCGCGTCACCGGTGACCGTGCCGTTCGCGATGGCCTGGGCGCCGCCCTGCGGGGACTGCGCGGCCGCGGGCGGGACGGCGCCGGCCGCATCCGCCGAGCCCTGGTCGGAATCGGGCTTCAGCGTCAGCAGCAGCACGATCCCGGAGACGGTGGCGGCGGTGGCCAGCACGGCACGCCGGACGGGGTGGCTCTTCCTCATCGTTTCTCAAGCTCCTGATGGGTGTGGATGACCCGTCGCTCACATCTCGAACGACTCGTGGTGGATACGGCGGGCGGGGACCCCGGCGCCGCGCAGTGCGTCGTAGACCGACTGGGCGAACCCGGGTGGGCCGCACATGAAGACGTCGTGGTCGTCGATGTCGGGAATCTTGCGGCGCAGGCTCTCTGCGGAGATGTCGGGGCGTTCCCCCTCGGGGCTGTTCACCGCGTACATCAGACGGGCGCCGCGCTCGTCGGCGATCTTGGCCAGCTCGCTCCACAGGGCTAGGTCATGGGTGCTGTTGGCCCGGTAGAGCAGGGTGATGTCGCCGGAGGCGCCGGGCAGTGTCTCGAACAGGGCCCGCATCGGAGTGATGCCCACACCGCCGGCGACCAGCAGCACCTTGCCGCGGCTGCGGCGCTGGGCGGTCAGCGCCCCGTAGGGACCCTCCGCCCACACCCGGGTGCCGGGCTCCAGCTCGCGCAGCCGGGTGGTGTGGTCGCCGATCGCCTTCACCGTGATCCGCAGGATGTCGGGGCGGGGTGTCGCCGACAGCGAGTACGGGTGGGAGCTGAACCGCATCCCCGGCGCCAGGAACCGCCAGCGGAAGAACTGCCCCGCCTCGGCGCCGATCCGGTGCAGCCTGCGCCCGTTGATCAGCACCGACACGATGCCCGGCGTCTCCTCGATGACCGCCTCGACCCGCATCCGGTGCCGCAGGTTCAGCCGGATCGGGGTAATCACCCGGTACCAGAGGACCAGCGCGGTGACGACGCCGTAGAGCCCGTACCAGAAGGTCTTCGCGGACGGCTCCACGGCGAACTCGTTGCCGGTGGTGATCTGGTGCCAGAACGTCAGGTACATCACCGCGTACGTCAGCAGGTGCACGTGGTACCAGCTGTCGTACGGCAGCCGGCGGCGGACCGGGCCGATCGAGAGGAAGGCGATCAGGAACAGCAGACCCGTGCCGATGGCGGCCTTGCCCATGTCCGGCAGCTGATCGATCGAGGTGATCGTCTGCTGGACGATGTCGCCGAGGCCCTTGCCCGCCTGGAGGGCGTAGCCCCACATGATGAGGAAAACGTGGGCGACGACCAGGCTGACGGTGTAGCGCCCGCTCATCGCGTGCCAGCGGGCGACCCGGTCCGAACCCACCCGGCGCTCCAGCGCGGGCACCCGGGCCATCTGCAGCACGACGAGGGCCATCAGATAGCCGCCCAGCAGACCGGTGATGCGGCCCGCGGCGATGATCCGGCCGGTGGTGTCCGAGATGGACGGTGTGTTGTTCCACCACAACCACAGCACGGCCACCGCGCCCGCCCCCACGGCGAGCAGCAGGGGCACGGCGGGGGAGCGGCGCGGACGGATGCGGCGCATCGTCTGGCGTCGGGCGGCACGTCCGCCTGCGAGCGTGGTGGTCACGGTTCCTCCGTGGGACTTGACCCTTGGCCCACACATACGTGCCGTGAGACGGGAGCGTTCAGCGGTATCCGGAGGTAGAGGGCAGGAAGCGGGGCGGCAGCGTGCGGCCGTCACCCGTCCTGGGGTGTGGAGGCGGGTGTGGAGGCGGGTGTGGAGGAGGGGAACGGGGACGGAGGCAGCGGCAGGGGCAGTCCGGGGAGGCCGTCGAGGCTCGTCGCGACGTGGTCCTTCTTGGTGAAGTACGCGTCCAGCGAGGCGTCGTCCTCGCGTGCGAACCGCTTCCCGTGCAGGTCGCGGTCCGCCTCGTACGCCATGAATGGGGACGGCGTAGCCGCAGGTGTCGCGGATGAGGTCGGCGGTCACGACGACGACCGCGCGCAGGCCGTGGACCGCCGGATCGATGGCGGGGAAGCGGGCGAGCAGTCCCGGAAAACGCGGGTCGTCCCGGAAGACGGGCTCGCCGCGGCCGTGCACGCGCACGATGGCGGGCGGCCCCTGGAAGGCGCACCACATCAGGGTGATGCGGCCGTTCTCCCGCAGATGGGCGATGGTCTCGGCGTTGGAACCGGCGAAGTCGAGGTAGGCCACGGTGAGTTCGTCGAGAACCGCGAAGGACCCCGTGAGGCCCTTGGGCGAGAGGCTGACCGCGCCGTCGACGGACAGGGGTGCGGTCGCGGTGAAGAAGACCGGCTGCGCCTCGATGAACGTGAGCAGACGGCCGTCTATACGCTCATAGATCTTTCCCGTGCCGCCGAGTATGGACCCGGTTCGTTCGCCTGTCTGAGGAAAAGGAAAGCGGTGGAGAGGGAGTCCGGCCGGTGCGGGGAACCCGCCCGTGGCCGCCCCGGCCGGCGTGTGCGGGACGGCCACGGCGCGTGTCACGTCACTTGGTGAGCGTGCAGGCGGCCAGGGAGCCGAGTCCGGCGGGGCGTTCGGCGGTGCGGCCGATGGCGGTGGCGATGCGGTTGATGACGGCGACGCGCTTGTCTTCCAGGGGGCCGAGGACGGCGTTCTGGACGAAGTCGGGTCCGCCCTGGCCGGCGGTGTCGACGAGGCGCCGGTTGGCTTCGTCGATCTGGGCGTCGAGCTGGCCGAGGTTGCGGTCGACCTCGGCCTGGGCGGAGGCAGGGATCGCGGGAAGCTCCGGGGCGACGGAGGGGCAGCTGACCGTGCCCGGTCCCGCGAGTGTCCGGGCGTTCGCCTCGTTGTCGTCGGACGACTCGCCGGCGAGGGCGGATCCGGCGATCACCGCACCGGACAGCGCCACCGCGGCGGCGCCGCCGATGAGACCGACGCGACGCTTGTTGTACTTCGGAAGAGCCCTGGACATGCGCATGCCTCACTCGGTTCGGGTTCGGGGTTGCGTGGGGGAGGGCCGGTTGTGCCGACGCGGCGCCTGCGTCCGGCGGGAGATACGGGAAAGCGATTACCCGTGTTCAACCCTCCGCCGGATCAACCCCGGACTCCGCCCGAAATCGACCCTTCGGATCCGATTCGGGCCCTCCGGGCGGAGCTGGATTGACGAATCATGCGCTCTTCTGCATACTCATGCATGTCAGCGAATGCACTGTAAGGAGAATCCCGTGACCGAGCGCGTCGTACTCGCCTATTCGGGCGGTCTGGACACCTCCGTCGCCATCGGCTGGATCGCCGAGGAGACGGGCGCCGAGGTCATCGCCGTCGCGGTCGACGTCGGCCAGGGCGGCGAGGACCTGGACGTCATCCGCAAGCGCGCGCTCGCCTGCGGTGCCGTCGAGGCCGAGGTCGCGGACGCCAAGGACGAGTTCGCCGACGAGTACTGCCTCCCGGCGATCAAGGCCAACGCCCTCTACATGGACCGCTACCCGCTGGTCTCCGCGCTGTCCCGGCCGACGATCGTCAAGCACCTCGTCGCCGCCGCGCACAAGCACGGCGCCGGCATCGTCGCCCACGGCTGCACCGGCAAGGGCAACGACCAGGTCCGTTTCGAGGCCGGCATCGTCGCCCTCGCCCCCGACCTGAAGTGCATCGCCCCGGTCCGTGACTACGCCATGACCCGCGACAAGGCCATCACCTTCTGCGAGACCAAGGGCCTGCCGATCGCGACCACGAAGAAGTCGCCGTACTCCATCGACCAGAACGTGTTCGGGCGCGCCGTCGAGACCGGCTTCCTCGAGGACATCTGGAACGCGCCGATCGAGGACGTCTACGAGTACACGCAGAACCCCGCCGTGGCGCGCGAGGCCGACGAGGTCGTCATCACCTTCAAGGAGGGCGTGCCGGTCGCCGTCGACGGCAAGCCCGTCACCGTCCTCCAGGCCATCCAGCAGCTCAACGAGCGCGCGGGCGCCCAGGGCGTCGGCCGGATCGACATGGTCGAGGACCGCCTCGTCGGCATCAAGTCACGCGAGGTGTACGAGGCTCCCGGCGCCATCGCGCTGATCACGGCCCACCAGGAGCTGGAGAACGTCACCGTCGAGCGCGAACTCGCCCGCTACAAGCGGCAGGTCGAGCAGCGCTGGGGCGAACTGGTCTACGACGGCCAGTGGTTCTCCCCGCTCAAGCGCGCCCTGGACGGCTTCATCACCGAGGCCAGCCAGCACGTCAACGGTGACGTCCGGATGACGCTGCACGGGGGCCGGGCCGTCGTCACCGGCCGACGCTCCGAGTCGTCCCTGTACGACTTCAACCTCGCCACCTACGACACCGGCGACACGTTCGACCAGGCGGCGGCCAAGGGCTTCATCGACATCTACAGCTTGTCGTCGAAGATCGCCGCCAAGCGCGATCTGGCCTGACCGGCTGACGACCCGTCACGCACTACTCTGGCACCGCCTCCTCACTCTTCTGCGCCCGGGTGAGGAGGCGGTGGCGCATCCATGATGCGGCCCGTCCACGATCTGCCTGTCTTCGAGGAGCAACACAAGTGAGCAGCAACAGCGGTGACGTACGGCTCTGGGGCGGCCGCTTCGCCGACGGTCCCGCCGAGGCCCTGGCCAAGCTGTCCGCGTCCGTCCACTTCGACTGGCGGCTCGCGCCCTACGACATCGCCGGTTCGAGGGCGCACGCGCGCGTGCTGCACAAGGCCGGTCTGCTCACCGAGGACGAGCTCACCCGCATGATCGAGGGCCTCGGCCGGCTGGAGGGGGACGTCGCCGACGGCTCGTTCACCGGCACCATCGCCGACGAGGACGTGCACACCGCCCTGGAGCGCGGCCTGCTGGAGCGCCTCGGCCCCGACCTGGGCGGCAAACTGCGCGCCGGACGGTCGAGGAACGACCAGGTCGCGACCCTGTTCCGGATGTACCTGCGGGACCACGCCCGTACGCTCGGCGGCCTGATCGCCGATCTCCAGGACGCCCTGGTGGGTCTCGCCGAGGCCCACCAGGACGTGGCCATGCCCGGCCGCACCCACCTCCAGCACGCCCAGCCGGTGCTCTTCGCCCACCATGTCCTCGCCCACGTCCAGGGTCTGTCCCGGGACGCCGAACGGCTGCGCCAGTGGGACGAGCGGACCGCGGTGTCGCCGTACGGCTCGGGCGCGCTGGCCGGCAGCAGCCTCGGGCTGGACCCCGAGGCGGTCGCCCGCGACCTGGGTTTCGAGCACGGCAGCGTGGCCAACTCCATCGACGGCACCGCATCCCGGGACTTCGTCGCCGAGTTCGCCTTCATCACCGCGATGATCGGCGTCAACCTCTCCCGGATCGCCGAGGAGGTCATCATCTGGAACACGAAGGAGTTCTCCTTCGTGACCCTGCACGACGCCTTCTCCACCGGCTCGTCGATCATGCCGCAGAAGAAGAACCCGGACATCGCGGAGCTGGCGCGCGGCAAGTCGGGCCGGTTGATCGGCAACCTGACCGGTCTGATGGCCACCCTCAAGGCCCTCCCGCTCGCGTACAACCGCGACCTCCAGGAGGACAAGGAGCCGGTCTTCGACTCCATCGACCAGCTGGAGATCCTGCTTCCGGCCTTCACCGGGATGATGGCCACCCTCACCGTGCATCGCGAACGCATGGAGGAGCTGGCCCCGGCCGGGTTCTCGCTGGCCACCGACATCGCCGAGTGGCTGGTCAAGCAGGGTGTGCCGTTCCGCGTCGCGCACGAGGTGGCCGGCGAGTGCGTCAAGGCCGCCGAGGCCGAGGGCAAGGAACTCGACGAGCTGACCGACGAGCAGTTCGTGAGGATCTCCGCCCACCTCACCCCCGAGGTGCGCACCGTCCTCGACGTCCCCGGCGCCCTCGCCTCCCGGGACGGCCGCGGCGGCACGGCACCGGGCGCGGTCGCCGCCCAGCTCGACGAGGTGAAGGCCGACGTGGCCGCCCAGCACGCCTGGGCCAACGCCAAGAGCAAGCAGGACGCCGAGAAGTAGACCGGTCGCCGGGAGGCCGCCGGTCCGGTTCCGGAAGGGCATCGCGGGTTACGTTGGTCGGGCAGCCGCAAGGAGCCGATCGATCGGAGCCCCGATGCCCTTCGCCAAACTGGCTTCGGCCACCACCCCGACCTGCCACATCGGCCTGGGACTCGCCGCTGTCGGCCGGCCCGGCTACATCAACCTGGGCCGCGACGACGACCTCGGCGGCGACCGCAGCGTCGAGGCCCTGCGCACCCGCACCCACGACCTCCTCGACGCCGCCTACGCCCAGGGCGTCCGCTACTTCGACGCGGCCCGCTCGTACGGCAGGTCGGAGGAGTTCCTCGCGGGCTGGCTGACGAAACGGCCCGACGCCGACGACGTCGTCATCGGCAGCAAATGGGGCTACACGTACACCGCGGACTGGTCCACCGACGCCGAGCACCACGAGAGCAAGGAGCACTCCCTCGCCGCCTACGAGCGGCAGCGCGCCGAGTCCGACGCGCTGCTCGGGGACCGGCTCGACCTCTACCAGATCCACTCGGTGACCCCGGACAGTCCCGCTCTCACCGACAAGGACCTCCACGTCCGGCTCGCCGAGGCGGCGGCCCGGGGCCTCACCGTCGGCTTCTCCACCAGCGGTCCGGCCCAGGCCGACGCCGTCCGCGCCGCGCTCGCCGTCACCGTCGACGGCGAACCCCTCTTCCGCACCGTCCAGTCGACCTACAACGCGCTGGAGACCTCCGTCGAGTCCGCACTGGCCGAGGCCCATGACGCGGGGCTCACGGTGATCGTCAAGGAGGGAATGGCCAACGGGCGGCTGGCCGGGGCCCACGCTCCCGACGCGCTCAGGTCCGTCGCCGAGGAGACCGGTCTGGCGTGCGACGCCGTCGCCCTCGCGCTCGTACTGCGCCGGCCGTGGGCGGGCGTGGTCCTCTCCGGCGCCGCCACCACCGCGCAGCTCGCCTCCAACCTGCACGCGGCGGTCGTCGACCTCGACGACGAGCAGCTCGCCCGCCTCGCCGCGCTGCCCGAGGACCCGCACGCGTACTGGGAGCGGCGCGGACGGCTGGCCTGGCACTGAGGAGCCCACCGCCCCGGTGTTCCTCCGACGACGGGCCGTCGCCAAAGCGGCCCGGTTCCCGCCGCGGGGCCGGGCGCCCGTGTGGTCGCGGCGCCCGGCCCCGCGGAAGTTCCGGGGCGCCGGGCGTCAGGCCGCCTTCGCCTTGCTGGCGTACATGTCCACGTACTCCTGGCCGGACAGGCGCATGACCTCGGTCATCACCGAGTCGGTCACGGCCCGCAGGACGTAGCGGTCGCGGTCCATGCCCTCGTAGCGGGAGAACTCCATCGCCTCGCCGAAGCGGACCGTGACCCTGCCCGGCCGGGGCAGGCCCGCGCCGCCCGGCTGGAGTTTGTCGGTGCCGATCATGGCGAACGGAACGACGGGCGCGCCGGTCATCAGGGTGAGCCGTGCGATACCGGTGCGGCCCCGGTAGAGACGGCCGTCGGGGGAGCGGGTGCCCTCCGGGTAGATGCCGAAGACCTTGCCCTCCTCCAGTACCTGACGGCCGGTCATCAGCGCCGCGACCCCGCCCCGGCCGCCGTCGCGGTCGACCGGGATCATGCCGACGCCGGTGAAGAACCAGGCCATCAGCCGGCCCTTGAGCCCCTTGCCGGTGACGTACTCGTCCTTGCCGATGAAGAAGACCTGACGCCCGCAGACCAGAGGCAGGAACATCGAGTCGATGAAGGTGAGATGGTTGCCCGCCAGGATCACCGGACCGTCACCCGGGATGTGCTCCAGGCCCTCCACCCGTGGGCGGAACATCAGGCGCATGACCGGGCCGAGCATTGCCTTGATGAGCGCGAAGCGGGACAACGGGTCCTCCGGTGTCGGGGATGCGGTATGGGTCTGTGCAGGTAAGGACATTACTCGCGGCGGAGGGGGCCCCGCACGCCGGGTTCACCTGGTATCGCACGATGTCCACGCATGTTCACCTGCGGTGACACGGTGTTGCGCGGCCGTAACACGCGCGCCGGGATGTGAGGCATGTCGCGTCCGCGAAGCCGGCGACGGCGGTCCGGGGAGCGGACCGGGGTGCGGACCGCCGTCGGCCGGGGCACGGGCACGGCCGGATGGAACCACGCGCGTCCCGCGGAGCGCGGGAGGCGCGCCGCCGGCCGCCCGGACCGGCCGGGTGCCCCGGCGCGGCGCTGACGACCCCGACGGAATGTCACACGTTCTGTCCCCTACGTCCTTTCGGGCCGGGGCCGGCCCGCGCGGCACCCCGTACAGCCGTATCCCCCCGTGTGTTCCGGCCGCGGTATCCCGTTCGTCATGTACGCGCCCTTACGATCGCCCCGCACTGACGGTCAACGGCAGGAGGGTCCCCATGGGAACGCATGAGTCGGGCGAGCGGACAGAAACAACGGCGTCCGGCGGAACCGGACGGCGGGCGCTCCTCGGCGCGGCGGTGCTCGGTGCGGGCGGCACGGTCCTCGGGCTGAGCGGCACGGCGGGAGCCGCGGGGCCCCGGCACGGCGGGCGAGGGCTGAAGGGCCTGCCCGTCCCGACGATCATCGGTCACCGGGGAGCCAGCGGCTACCGGCCCGAGCACACCTTCGGCGCCTACGACCTGGCCCTCGACCTGGGCGCAGACATCGTCGAGGCCGGCGACCTGGTGCCCACCAGGGACGGCCACCTCGTCTGCCGCCACGAGCCGGAGATCGGCGGCACCACGGACGTCGCGGATCACCCCGAGTTCGCCGACCGCAAGCGTACGAAGCTGCTCGACGGCGTCTCTGTCACCGGCTGGTTCACCGAGGACTTCACCCTCGCCGAACTGAAGCGGCTCCGCGCCGTCGAGCGCATTCCGGCCAACCGCCCGCACAACACCCTCTACGACGGCCGGTGGGAGATTCCCACCTTCGAAGAGGTGCTCCGCTGGCAGAACGAGCAGACCCGGGGGCGCGGCAAGCAGGTCTGGATCTATCCCGAGCTCAAGCACCCCACCTACTTCCGCAAGCTGGGCCTGGGCACCGAGGAACTCCTCGCCCGACTGCTGCGCAGGCACGGCAAGGACAAGAAGAACTCGCCCGTCGTCATCCAGTCCTTCGAGCCCACCAGCATCCAGCGGATGAGCCGGCTCGTCGGCAACCCGCTCGCCGTGCTGCTCTCCGGTGCGAACAGCCGCCCCTGGGACTTCGCCGAGAACGGTGATCCTCGCACGGTGGCCGACCTCGTCACGCCGAAGGGGCTCAAGGAGATCGCCTCCTACGCGCAGGGCATCGGCCCGACCCTGGACCTGATCATCCCCAAGGACGCGGCAGGAAACCTCACCGAGCCCACCACCCTGGTCCGCGACGCGCACCGGGCCGGCCTGGTCCTGCACCCCTACACGATGCGCAACGAGAACCCCTTCCTGCCCGCGGACTTCCGCAAGGGCAGCGACCCCGACGCATACGGTGACGTCTTCGGCGCCTTCCGGACCTACTTCGCCACCGGCATCGACGGCGTCTTCACCGACCACCCGGACACGGGTCTGCTGGCCCGCGAGGACTTCCGCACCGGCTGAGTTCGAACAGTGCCGGCCCCTGTCGTCAACCGCCGAGCCGTTCCGCCCCGGTTGGGGTGAGTTCCGGCCGCCACGGGCAACCCGGCCCGGGGCGGCCGGCGTCGTTGCGCGTATGACGCACGACCTGGTCACCGTCCTTGGCCCGCTGCTCGCCGCGGAGGCCTCCGCCGAGGCGTACGCGTCCGGCGCCGAACCCGCCGACCTGGAACAGACGGTCTGGCTGCGCCTGCTGGAACGCCTCGACGCGCACGACCCGCCGCACGATCCCCCGGGCTGGCTCCGCCGGACCGTCCGCACCGAGGCCCGGCGCACCCGCCGTGCCACCCGGCACGAGACGCCGTGGGCGGGCGACCCCGCCGACACCGGCGAGGGCGACCCCGAACTCCTGGCCCTCGCCGGCGCCCGCCGTCACGCCCTGCGGGAGGCGGTGCGCAGACTGCCCGGCCGCTGTCCCCGGCTGCTGGAGGCGCTGCTGTCCCCGCACGACCCGACATACCGGGAAATCGCAGGGGAGTTGGGTATCTCACAAGGCAGCCTGGGGCCGGAACGCTCCAGATGTCTGGGATGTCTGCGCCGTTTACTCGCGCCGGAGGTTGCGTCCGGGTGAGGACGGGGATAGGAGTGAGGGACCACAGGTGATCAGGTGAGCGGGAGGCGTGCGCACATGGGCATGAGCGTGACCATCTCTGCGGCGACGGAGCAGGACGCCGAGCAGATCTTCAGGTTGCAGTACCTGTGCTTCCAGAGCGAGGCGGCACTGTACGGCAACTACCGCATTGCGCCGCTCGTCCAGAGTCTGGACTCGGTCCGCGACGAGGTCACCACCGACCTGGTCTTCGTCGCCCGGCTCGGCGACGAGATCGTCGGCTCGGTGCACGGCAGGAGCACCGAGGACGCCGCCGCGGCCATCGGCAAGCTCTGCGTCCACCCCCGCCTCCAGGGCCACGGCATCGGTGCCCGGCTCCTGCGCGCCGCCGAGTCCGCCCTCGCCGGCGAGCGGGGCGCCAGGATGTTCCGCCTCCAGGCCGGGCACCGCAGCGAGAGCAACCTCCAGCTGTACAGCAAGGTCGGCTACCAGCGGGTCGGGACGTCCCGGGGCGCGGACGGCGTGCCAACGATCGTCCTGGAGAAGACGGCGGACTCGTACGTGGCCACCGCCTGACCGGGAAGCGAACCGGCGTGTGACGGGGGCGTCGCCCGTGCGGGAGGCGGCCCGCCGTCCGCCCGGGAGGCGGCCCCGTCACACCGTGCGGGCGTGGGCCTTGCGCAGCCAGTACAGGGCGGTGAGGGGCAGCAGGACCGGGACGAACAGGTAGCCCATCCCGTAGTCCGACCACACGGTCGCGTCGGGGAAGGCGGACGGATCCGCCAGGGTCCAGGTACCGACCGTCAGGACGCCCGCCAACTCGGCCGCGCAGCACACCAGCGCCGCCCGGCGGGCCCTCTCCCCGCCGCGGACCAGGGTGTACGTGATGAATCCGTAGACCACTCCCGCGATCGCCGAGAGCGAGTACGCGAGCGGCGCCCGGTCGAACTCGGTGGCGATCTGGTACGCCGAACGCGACACGGCGCCGACGACCATCACGCCGTACAGCCACACCAGCAGCAGTCCGGGCCCGCCGATCAGCCGGGTGCCGCCCGGTTCCCGATCCGGCTCCCGCTCCGGTTCGTGTTCCGTCGCGGTCATCTCAGCCCTTCCAGATGTCATAGAGCCGCACCTCGAGCACGGCCAGCACGACACCGCTCGCGGCCACCGTGACCGAGCCCCACCGGGTGCGCTCGGCCAGTGACATGAAGCCCGCCGCCGGGACGCACGCGAACGAGCCCAGCAGATAGGCCACGAAGATGACCGTCCCCTGCGCCGGCTCCTCGCCCCGGACCAGCCACACGATCCCGACCGTCAGCTGAACCAGCGTCAGCAGGGTGACCACGGCCATACCGATGAAGTGCCAGTCCTTCGTCGGCTGGTCGCGGTAGGCGGCCCAGCCGCACCACACGGCGAGCAGCAGCGCGGCGAGGCCGGTCGCCAGCGTCAGGGCATCAAGCATGGCAGCGACCCTATTACGCCGTAACGGCCCTGCCGTGCCCGGCCCCGTCGGGGGGTGCGCCCGTGTGCGGTGGGGCCGGGCACGGGGACCGTGGTGGGACCGGGGCACCGTAAGGTCGATGGCATGACCATCCATGCGCAAGCCCTTCTGTTCGACAACGACGGCACCCTCGTCTCCTCCCTCGAGTCCGTGCAGCGCTGCTGGACCCGGTGGGCCGTCGAGTACGGGATCACGGCCGAGCGGTTCGGGCGGATCGAGCTGCACGGCCGCCCGGCCGCCGAGATAGCCGCCGACCTGCTGCCCGCCCATGCCGTGCCCGGGGCCGTCGCACGGATCGAGGACCTGGAGGTGGAGGACGTGCCGAACGGCGGGGCGGTCCTGCTGCCGGGCACCCGGCACCTCCTCGGCGTGCTGCCGGCGGAACGCTGGGCCGTCGTCACCTCCGCGACCCGGCGGCTGGCCGAGGCCCGCCTCGCCGCCGCCGGCATCCTGCCCAAGACCCTCGTCTCCGCCGACGACATCACCCGGGGCAAGCCCGACCCCGAGCCCTACCTGCTGGCCGCCCGCACCCTCGGCGTGGACCCCGCCGACTGCGTCGTCTTCGAGGACGCCCCCGCCGGGCTCCAGGCGGGGCGGGCGGCCGGGATGACGACCGTGGCCTTGGCCACAACCCACCAGGCCCACGAGCTGACCGCCGATCTCGTGGTCGAGGACCTGTCGGCCCTGTCCGTACTGGTCACGGACACCGGTGTGGAGATCGCCGCACATTCCTGACGTGCGACCGCGACTGTCCACGGCTGTCCGGAATGTGGACGGCCGTGTCCGGTCAGGACCGAACATCTGGTTCACTGCTCGCATGACCGCGACGAGCGACCGCATCCCTGCAACCGAGGTGCATGTGCCGCTCGGTTCCGGATGTATGGATCCGCTCCGGATGCGCGCCTTCTAGAGAGCCCCCGCAGCATCTGAGCCTCGCGCCCCGGAGCGAGAGCCGGTCCGTCCCGCACATGGGCCCCCGCGTCCCGCATGTGCGACCGGACCCCGCCCCCCGCGCACCTCTCTCCGCCGCTCCCTTCACGGCGCCCGCGAGAGGACGTGCCGCGTCCGGGCCGTCCCCGGCCCCCGCCCGCCTCACCCCCGAATGCCTCGTGCCCGGCACCCACGACGTGCCGCGCACTCGGCAGTGACGGATACCCACGTGATCACCACCTCGGGCCTCACCAAGGTCTACCGCTCGCGCGGACGCGAGGTCACCGCTCTGGACGGCGTCGACCTGCATGTCCGTGAAGGCGAGGTCTACGGCGTCATCGGTCAGTCCGGCGCCGGAAAGTCCTCGCTGATCCGCTGCGTCAACCTGCTGGAGCGCCCCGCCTCGGGCACCGTGACCGTCGCCGGGCAGGACCTCACCGCCCTGGCCGGACGCGGGCCACGGGCCGGCCGGGAACTGCGGCAGGCGCGCAGCCGTATCGGCATGGTCTTCCAGCACGTCAACCTGCTCTCCTCGCGCACCGTGCAGGACAACGTCGAACTGCCGCTGGAGATCCTCGGCCGGCCGGGCAGGGAGCGTTCCCGCAAGGCGCTGGAACTGCTCGGTCTGGTCGGCCTCGCCGACAAGGCCAGGGCCTACCCCGCCCAGCTCTCCGGCGGCCAGAAGCAGCGCGTCGGCATCGCCCGTGCCCTGGCCGGCGACCCCAAGGTGCTGCTGTCCGACGAGGCCACCAGTGCCCTCGACCCGGAGACCACCCGCTCCATCCTGGCGCTGCTGCGCGACCTCAACCGCCATCTCGGCCTGACCGTCCTGCTCATCACGCACGAGATGGACGTCGTGAAGTCGATCTGCGACTCCGCCGCGCTGATGGAACGCGGCCGTGTCGTCGAGTCCGGCACCGTCACCGATCTCCTGGCGACCCCCGGCTCCGAACTGGCCTCCGCGCTGTTCCCGGTCGCCGGCGAGACCTCGGGCGACCACCGCACCGTCCTGGACATCACCTTCCAGGGCGAGAGCGCGACCCAGCCGGTCATCTCCCAGCTGTCCCGCACCTACAACATCGACATCTCCGTCCTCGGCGCCGCCATCGACACCGCCGGCGGCCTCCAGACGGGCAGGATGCGCGTCGAACTCCCGGGCCGCTACGAGGACAACGTCGTACCGGTCGGCTTCCTGCGCGAACAGGGGCTGCACGTCGAGATCGCGGGCCGGTCGCGGAAGGCCTCCCCGCAACCGCAGGTGAGCAGGGCGGCGCGGGTTTCGTCGGCGCTCGTGAAGGAGGTGGCCAAGCGACCTGGTCCCAGATGCAGCCACTGCTGGTGCAGGCATGTCGGGAAACGTTGGCCATGGTGGGCTGGTCCACCCTGATCGCGGTACTCGTCGGCCTGCCGATCGGCATCCTGCTCGTCCTGACCGACCGGGGCGGACTGCTGCAGAACGCGCCCGTGAGCAAGGTCATCGGGCAGGTCGTGAACGTCGGCCGCTCGATGCCGTTCATCATCCTCATGGTCGCCCTGACGAGCTTCACCCGCTGGATCACCGGGACGTCCATCGGCAGCGAGGCCGCGATCGTGCCGCTCGCCATCAGCGGTATCCCCTTCTTCGCCCGCCTGGTCGAGACGGCCGTACGCGAAGTGGACCACGGGCTCGTCGAGGCCGTGCGGGCCATGGGCGGCAACACCTGGACGATCGTCCGCAAGGTCCTCGTCCCCGAGTCCCTGCCCTCGCTGACCGCCGCCGCCACCACCACGGTCATCGCCCTCATCGGCTACTCGGCCATGGCAGGCGCCGTGGGCGGCGGCGGTCTCGGCGACTTCGCCGTCCGCTACGGCTACCAGCGCTTCGACAGCGAACTGATGTGGATCACCGTCGCGATCCTCGCCGTGGTCATCTCGGTCATCCAGTTCGCCGGCGACCTCGCGGTCCGCTCCCTGCGCCGCCGCGGCCGCTCGGTTGCCGCGCCCAGGCTGTGGCTGCTCAGGGCCAAGGAGCCCGTGACGGCCGACGCCGACAGGGCCGCGTAACCCCTCCGCCCCCCCGTACCACCGAGGCGGGGCCGCACCACCACCGGGAAAGGCACTTTTCGTGCGTAACACCGCCAAGACCGCCACCGCCGTTCTCGCCGCCGGAGCCCTGGCCCTCGGCCTCTCCGCCTGCGGCTCGGACAGCGGATCCGGCTCCGACGCCTCCGGCCCGCTGATCGTCGCGGCGAGCCCCGTGCCGCACGCCGAGATCCTCACCTTCGTCAAGGACAACCTGACCGAGGAGGCCGGCCTCGACCTCGAGGTCAAGGAGTTCACCGACTACGTCACGCCGAACACGGCGACGGAGGACGGCTCGGTCGGTGCGAACTTCTTCCAGACCCAGCCGTACCTCGACGACTTCAACAAGAAGAACGGCACGCACATCGTGCCCCTTGTCGACGTGCACCTGGAGCCGCTCGGCCTGTACTCGTACAAGGTCGAGAAGGCCGGCGAGCTGAAGAACGGCGCGACCGTCGCCGTCCCGAACGACACCGTCAACGAGGGGCGCGCGCTGCAGTTGCTCGCTGCCCACGGCCTGATCACCCTCAAGGAGGGCGTCGGCACCGCGGCGACCCCCGCCGACGTCACCAAGAACCCGAAGAACCTCGAGTTCAAGGAGCTGGAGGCGGCCCAGACGCCGCGCTCCCTCGAGGACGTCGACGCCGCGGTGGTCAACGGAAACTACGCCATCGAGGCCGATCTCAAGCCGTCCGAGGACGCCCTCGTCCTGGAGTCCGCGAAGGGCAACCCGAACCTCAACCTCCTCGCCGTCAAGGAGGGCAACGAGGAGGACCCGCGCGTGAAGCAGCTCGCCGGGCTCCCCACCTCCGACGAGGTCGGGAAGTTCATCGACGACACGTACGCGGGCTCCGTCGTCCCCTCCTTCTGATCCTTCTGAACCGTTCCCCCCGACCGCCCGCACCGCGGTCCGCGCCGCGCCCGGCACCCGTCCGGCACTCTCGGGGTCCACTCCGGTACACGGAGTGGACCCCATGGTGCGGCCCGCTGCTTTCATGCTGCATGCTGGGCAGTTCAGCGGTATCTGACGGTCACGAAGGTTATGGAGCGGCGCATGACGAGCAGCACCTTCCCCAACATCTCCATCAGCACGGAGCGGTTGGTGCTGCGTCCCCTCGACGTGGACGACGTGCCCACCCTGACCGAGATGATGAACGACGAGCAGATCGCCGCCTGGACCGACGTCTCCCAGCCCTTCACCGAGCAGGCCGCCCGCACCTGGATCACCGAGTACGCCCCCACCGAACGCGCGGCCGGACGCGGACTGGACCTCGCCGTCACGGAGTTCCTCACCCAGCGTCTGGTGGGCATCATCCAGCTCACCAAGACCAACTGGCACATCCGGTCCACCGAGCTCTCGTACGCCGTCGCCCCCTGGGCACGCGGCGAGGGCTACGCCTCCGAGGCCGCCATGGCCACTGCCCAGTGGCTCTTCGGCGACCAGAAGCTGGAACGCGTCGAGCTGCGCACCGCCGCCGACAACACCGCCTCGCAGCAGGTCGCCCAGAAGATCGGCTGCATCAGCGAGGGCGTCCTGCGCAACGCCTGTATAGCCCACGTCCGCGGTGACGACGGCGTCTGGACGGACGTGCGCACCGACTTCATCGTATGGAGCCTGCTGCCGGAGGACCTCGAGGGCTCGGCCGAGCACCTCGCCGACACAGGACAGTTCACCGCCTTCACCGACTGGAGCTGAATCCCTCCCGGGGGACGGCCGACGGCAGGTCACCCCGGTCGACGGCCGTACCAGGTACTCTCACCAAGCCTGCCCGCCCGCAGGCGGAGCGGCCCGCCCGCGCCCGCACGCCCAAGACGCCCCGCGCACACCAGGAGACTGACAACGATGGCCGACCGGGTCACGGTGATCGGCTGGGACGGTTCGCCGTTGACCGCAGCGGCCCGCGCCGCACTGGGCGCCGCCACTCTGGTGGCAGGCGCCGCGCACCACCTGGAACTCCCCGAGGTACCCCCCGGCGCCGAACGCATCCGGCTCGGCAGCGCCGCCCTGGCCGCCCGCCGGGTTGCCGGCCACCGCGGCACGGCGGTGGTCCTCGCCGACGGTGACCCCGGCTTCTTCGGCGTCGTACGGACCCTGCGCGCACCCGAGTTCGGCCTGGAGGTCGAGGTCGTCCCCGCGGTCTCCTCCGTCGCCACCGCCTTCGCCCGAGCCGGAATGCCCTGGGACGACGCACACGTGGTCGTCGCACATCCCCGGACCCTGCGACGCGCGGTGAACGTGTGCCGGGCCCACACCAAGGTAGCGGTTCTCACCTCTCCCGGCGCCGGCCCTGCCGAACTGGGCCTGCTCCTGGAGGGCGTCCACCGCACCTTCGTCATCTGCGAGGAGCTCGGCACCACGCGCGAGCAGGTCAGCGTCGTCACCTCCGACAAGGCCGCCGACCACACCTGGCGCGACCCGAACGTCGTCATCGTCATCGGCGGCCAGGCCGCCGCCACCGCGTCCGGCGGCTGGATCGCCGGCCGCGACCCCGCAGCCGGCCCGCGCGGCTGGACGCTGCCGGCCGACGCCTACGGCGGCGACCTCGGCGAGGGCGAACGGGAGCCGCTGCGTGTCTCCCAGCTCGCCCGGCTCGGACCGGTCCCCGGTGACCTCGTATGGGACATCGGCTGCGGAAGCGGCGCCTTCGCCACCGAGGCGGCGCGGGCCGGTGCCGCGGTCATCGCCGTCGACAGCGACCCGCGGGCCTGCGCGCGCACCGATTCCACCGCCCGTCGGCACGGCGTCCAGCTCCAGATCGTGCACGGCACCGCTCCACAGGCGCTGGAGGACCTCCCCGAACCGGACGTCGTCAGGGTCGGCGGCGGGGGAGCGGCCGTGGTCCTGGCGGTCGCCGACCGCCGCCCGCAGCGCATCGTCACGCACGCCGCCACTCGCGACGCCGCCGAACGGATCGGCCGGGAACTGTCCGAGCACGGCTACCGGGCCGAGTGCGCCCTTCTGCAGTCCGTCGAACTCGACACCAGGGCCTGGACGGAGACCGAGCGGAGCATCGCGTTCCTGCTCAGCGGCGTGCTGCCGACGCGTACTCCCTGATCGCGCCGCCCTGTTCCGATACCGTCCCCGCGATCGGATTGTCGTACCGCTCGCGGTAGGCTGACCGATCGTTGTACCGCAACTCGGACGCACGCCGACCCGTCGGCCGATGTCCTGAAAACGCGCCCCTTCCGAGGCGTGTGTGGTACGGCACTACCCAAGGACGCGCAACGTGGCGCAGTCCACAGCGGAACCGCCGCGGATCAAGCTGACGCGGCGGTCGTACGGCAGCGACAATGCCTGTGAATGGCTTTGTCGCCATTTTGGGCAGGCTGTTCGTGCCGCTGGGGACGCACGCTCGTTCTTCAGTGTGGGGCGGTCGGGCGCGCCGTTCCGGGTGAGCTGGTCGTAGGAGCACCAACCGATGGGCGAGGGGTACGCATGACCGACACCGGCCGGGTCCCGGGCGAGGGGCAGCCGGAGAACGCAGGCAGGGTGGAGCAGCCGGGCGTCCCCGCGCCCGACTCGTACACCTACCTCTCCGAGAGTTCCGCCGAGGACGAAGACCTGCTGCTGCCCGGTGCCCGGGGTGCCTGGGGCAACGAGGTCGCACCACCCGCGCCGGAGCCGGTCGTCGAGACCGTGCACGAGCCGGGACCGCACGAGACGGGCGGCCGGGACACCGGCTCGGTCGACCTCGGGGGTGTCCGGCTGCCCGACCCCGGGCAGCCGCAGGCGCCCGGTCCCGCGGTCCCGCACGAGTCGCAGACACCGGCCGCACCGCGTCGTCCACTGCACCTGGGCCCGCCCATCCCCAGCACCACCGCCGGTCCGGTCCGTTCCCTCGCCGACCGCGGCCCGGCCGACGTGCCGGTGCGCCAGGTCGGCCCGTCGACCGTCGGCCCCGAGTACCTCGACGTGCCGCGCACCCGGGAGACGGCCCCGCAGACGGCACAGCCCTGGGGCGTCCGGGCCGCGGTGGGCGCGACCGCCCAAGCGGAAACGGTTGCTCCGCCTCAGCAGTCCATGGGCGCCGCCCAGGCTCTGGTCGCACGCGTCGCGACGGAGGCGGGTGCCGGTCAGCCGCAGAACGCGCCGCGGCCCGCCGTGGCCGCCGTGGCCGCGGTGGACTGGCAGGGCGCCCCGGGGGGGCCCGAGGGCTCCTCCCTCCCGACGGCCGACGCGGCCGGGGCCGATCCGGGTCCGGGTCCGGGTTCGGATGCGGGTGCGGCGGCCGATGGGATCGCCGGGCCGCCCGAGGACCCCGGATACGAAGCCGGACCGGCCGAGGACGCCGTGCCGTCCCTCGTCCCGGGCGAGGGACCGCGTGCCGAGACCATTCCTGCGTCGGCTGCCGAGGCGCAGCCGCAGGCACAGGTGCCCGACGAGGTACAGGCTCCCGAGGCGGACGCCGACCCCGTCGTCGCCATGGAACCGGAGGCCCCGGCCCAGGAGACCGTGGCTGTCCAGGAGCCGGAGGGCGTCACCGCCACCGACGGATCCGACGACATCACCTCCGCCGCGGCCCACGAGCCCCAGGGTCCGTTCACCGACCCGGCAGATCCGCAGGCAGCCGCCGCTGTCGCCCGGAGCGACGGCGACGCCGGGGCGTCCGCCCTCGCACCCGCCGAACCGGACGCACCCGCCGAGGAGGCACGGGCTCCCGAAGCCGCGGTCCTTCGGACGCCCGAGCACGCCGAGGCACCGGAGCACGCCGTCTCAGTCCCGGAAGCAACGCCTGCTCCCGGCATGGAGCCCGCCCTCGGCACGGGGGTGGCACCCGTCGCGGCATCCGAACCCCTTGCCGAGGAGGCGAGCGGTCGGTGCGTCCCGGCCGCGCTCCCGGTCCAGGGGCCCCAGCAGACACCGGCCACCCCCTCCGCCCCACCCGCTCAGGAGGCGTGGACGCCGCTTCCCGTGCCGCCCGCCCCGCCTCGTCCCGAGGCCCCCGTCACCGACGCGACCGCTCCCGCCGTGGCCGTGCCCGCTCCCGACGGCGCCGCCACGCCGCTTCCCGGCAGTGTCTCCCTGGTGGCGGTGCCGGACCAGCCCCTGGGGGAGTTCGCCCCCGCCGAGGGAGTCGTGCCGACCGCCCCGCAGCTCGCGCCGACCCCGACGCAGCCCCTGAGCCCTCCCATCGAGGAACAACCGCAACAGTCCGGGCCGGAGGCCGCCGCTCCGGTTCCCGCACAGCGCCAGGCCGACACCGGCGCCGTCACCGTGGCTCCCGCCCCGGAACCGGCCGCCGAACCGCCGGCCCAGCAGGGACCCGCCGAGAACGCGCAGGCCGAGCACCCGCCCACGGAGCCCGGAGCGGCCCAGCCCGTACTCGCGCAGGACCCCGACGACCTCGACACCCAAGGCGCCGGAGTGGCGGACGCCGCGCCGCCCGTCGGCCCCGCCGCCCCCGGCTATGACGACGCCGAGCGCGCGGCCGTGCAGAAGGTCATGCGGGAGCGCCGGGACATCCGCAACGGCTTCCGTGACGACCCCATCCCGCACGAGGTCCTGCTCCGCGTCCTGGAGGCCGCCCACACCGCGCCCTCCGTGGGGCACTCGCAGCCCTGGGACTTCGTGGTCATCCGCTCCGCCGAGACCCGGCGCAGCATGCACGAACTGGCCGAGCGCCAGCGCGACGCCTACGCACAGTCGCTGCCCAAGGGCCGGGCGAAACAGTTCAAGGAACTGAAGATCGAGGCCATCCTCGACACCCCGGTGAACATCGTCGTCACCGCCGACCCGACCCGCGGCGGCCGGCACACCCTGGGCCGGCACACCCAGCCGCAGATGGCGCCGTACTCCGCCGCCCTGGCGGTCCAGAACCTGTGGCTCGCCGCGCGCGCCGAGGGCCTCGGGGTCGGCTGGGTCAGCTTCTTCGACGAGCGCGAGATGGTCCGCTCGCTGGGCCTGCCCGAGCACCTCGAAGTGGTCGCCTACCTGTGCGTGGGCTACGTCGACGAGTTCCCGGCCGAGCCGGAGCTGATGCAGGCCGGCTGGTCCAAGCGCCGCCCGCTGTCGTGGGTCGTGCACGAGGAGACGTACGGCAGGCGTGTGCTGCCCGGCGAGGAACCGCACGACCTGCTCGCCGAGACCGTCGCGCAGATCCGCCCGCTGGACGCCAAGGCGCTTGGCGAGGCCTGGGAACGGCAGAAGCGGATGACCAAGCCGGCCGGCGCGCTCGGCATGCTGGAGATCATCTCCGCGCAGTTGTCCGGGCTGTCCCGCCAGTGCCCGCCGCCCATCCCGGAGCCCGCGGCCGTCGCGGTCTTCGCGGGCGACCACGGTGTCCACGCCCAGGGCGTCACCCCGTGGCCGCAGGAGGTCACCGCCCAGATGGTGGCCAACTTCCTCGGCGGCGGAGCAGTCTGCAACGCCTTCGCCACCCAGGTGGGCGCCGAGGTCTGCGTGGTCGACGTCGGGGTGGCCTCCGACCTTCCGGCCACCCCGGGACTGCTGCCGCGCAAGGTCCGCGCCGGCACCTCCGACATGACCGCCGGCCCCGCGATGACCCGCGAGGAGGCCAAGCAGGCCATCGAGGTGGGCATCGAGACCGCCCGTGACCTGGTCGCCGCAGGCAACAAGGTACTGCTCACCGGTGAGATGGGCATCGCGAACACCACCGCGTCCGCCGCCCTGATCTCCGTCTTCACCGGCGTGGACCCGGGCGAGGTCACCGGCCGGGGCACCGGCATCAACGACGAGACCCTGGTCCGCAAGACCGACGTCGTGCGCCGCGCCCTCGAACTGCACCAGCCGGACCCGGCCGACCCCATCGGCGTCCTCGCCGCCGTCGGCGGGTTCGAGCACGCGGCCATGGTGGGCCTGCTCCTCGGTGGCGCGTCCCTGCGTACGCCTGTGATCCTGGACGGTGTCAGCGCCGGGGCCGCGGCACTGGTGGCCCGTGCCATCGCCCCCGAGGTGCTGGCCGCCTGCATCGCGGGACACCGCAGCGCCGAGCCCGGCCATGTGGCCGCCCTCAACAAGCTGGGCCTGCGCCCGCTGATCGACCTCGACCTGCGCCTCGGCGAGGGCACGGGCGCGCTGCTCGCCCTGCCGATGGTGCAGAGCACCGCGCGCGTCATGCACGAGGTGGCGACGTTCGACTCGGCCGGCGTCACCGAGAAGTAGAAGCAGGAGCAGAAGGAGCAGGCACCCCGAAGCGGGGTGGGGCGGCGGCAGGTGTTCCGTCGCAGTCGTCCCCCCCGCCGTACGCTGATTCCGCAACCACACACCACACACCACACACCGCACGTCAGGGCCGCTCCAGCGCCGTAGCGCCCCTCGCACGCCCGCCTGTACGAGGAGCCGCAGCCTCATGGCCGAACACCCTGCCTACCCCGTGGGCCTCCGCCTCACCGGCCGCCGAGTCGTCGTGCTCGGCGGTGGCCAGGTCGCCCAGCGTCGGCTGCCCGCCCTCATCGCAGCCGGCGGGGACATCGTCCTGATCTCACCCGGGGCGACGCCTTCCGTGGAGGCGATGGCGGACGCCGGCGAGATCACCTGGGAGCGGCGCCGCTACACCGAGGGCGACCTCGCGGACGCCTGGTACGCGCTGATCGCCACCAGCGACGGCGACGCCAACGCCCTCGCCTCCGCCGAGGCCGAACGCCACCGCGTCTGGTGTGTCCGCTCCGACGACGCGGACCGGGCCACGGCCTGGACCCCGGCCACCGGGCACAGCGAGGGCGTCACGGTCGCCGTTCTCACCACGGACGCCAAGGGCCGCGATCCCCGCCACACCGCCGCGATCCGCGACGCCGTGGTCGAGGGCCTGCGTGACGGCACACTCGTCGCCCCGCACCACCGCACCCGCACCCCGGGCGTCGCCCTCGTCGGAGGCGGCCCCGGCGACCCGGACCTGATCACCGTGCGCGGACGCCGGCTGCTCGCCGAGGCGGACGTCGTCATCGCCGACCGGCTCGGCCCGCGCGACCTGCTGGCCGAACTCCCGCCGCACGTCGAGGTGATCGACGCGGCGAAGATCCCGTACGGCCGGTTCATGGCGCAGGAGGCCATCAACAACGCGCTGATCGAGCACGCCCGGCGGGGCAAGTCGGTCGTCCGGCTCAAGGGCGGCGACCCGTATGTCTTCGGCCGCGGCATGGAGGAGCTCCAGGCGCTCGCCGAGGCGGGCATCCCGTGCACCGTGGTCCCCGGTATCTCCAGCTCCGTCTCGGTCCCGGGCGCCGCCGGGATTCCGGTCACCCACCGCGGCGTGGCCCACGAGTTCACCGTGGTCAGCGGCCACGTCGCGCCCGACGACGAGCGTTCCCTGGTCGACTGGCCGTCCCTGGCGAAGCTGACCGGCACCCTGGTGGTGCTCATGGGCGTCGACAAGATCGGCCGGATCGCCGAGACCCTCGTGGCGCACGGCAGGCCGCCGGACACCCCGGTCGCCCTCGTCCAGGAGGGCACCACGGCCGCCCAGCGCCGCGTCGACGCCACCCTCGCCACGGTCGCCGAGACCGTCCGCGCCGAAGAGGTCAAGCCACCGGCGGTCATCGTCATCGGCGAGGTCGTGTGCGTCGGCCCCCCGGCCGCGCAGGCTGCGAAACCTTCGCGGTCCGCGCAGTCCTCGTAAGCCTGCGCAGTCCTCGCGGACGCCAGGCGACGCATCCGAAAGAAACCCCCGGTAACGCGGCCGGACCCGGCCGTCGGCACCACACCATCCAGGACAAGGCAGTAGCACCCCCGTGGCCGATCTCATCACCGTCGAGGATCCCGACGACCCGCGCCTGCACGACTACACGGGCCTGACCGACGTGGAGCTGCGCCGCACACGCGAACCCGCCGAGGGCCTGTTCATCGCCGAGGGCGAGAAGGTCATCCGACGCGCCAAGGACGCGGGCTACGAGATGCGCTCCATGCTGCTCTCGGCCAAGTGGGTCGACGTCATGCGCGACGTCATCGACGAAGTCCCCGCGCCGGTCTACGCCGTGAGCCCGGAAACCGCCGAACAGGTCACCGGCTACCACGTGCACCGCGGCGCGCTCGCCTCCATGCAGCGCACCCCCCTGCCCACGACGGCCGAACTGCTGCACACCGCCCGCCGGGTGGTGATCATGGAGTCGGTCAACGACCACACCAACATCGGAGCCGTCTTCCGCTCGGCGGCGGCCCTCGGCATGGACGCGGTCCTGCTGTCCCCGGACTGCGCAGACCCGCTCTACCGCCGCAGCGTCAAGGTTTCCATGGGCGCGGTCTTCTCCGTGCCGTACGCCAGGCTGGACAACTGGCCCAGGGGCCTGGAACCGGTCCGGGAGGCGGGCTTCAGGCTCCTGGCCCTGACCCCCGACGAGAAGGCCCGCAGCCTCGACGAGGTCGCCCCGCACCGGATGGACAGGGTCGCCCTCATGCTGGGCGCGGAGGGCGCAGGGCTGACCGGCCGGGCCCTGGCCGCCGCCGACGAACGGGTCCGCATCCCGATGTCCCACGGCGTCGACTCGCTCAACGTGGGCGCGGCGGCCGCGGTCGCCTTCTACGCGGCGGCGACGGGACGGCCGACGGGACAGGAAGCGGTGAGCCCACCGGCGCCGTGAGCACACCGAGGCTGCCGGACCCGCGGGCGGGCAGCCGGGCAGGCGACCGGGACCGGGCAAAGGCCCGGGCGCTGACGCGGGCCGCGCCGACGGCCCCGAGCCGGCCGGCCCCCTGCTCCAGCGGCCGGTGGCCGTTTTGTTCCTGCAGCCGTCGACGAGGCCGCGTGCCGACCCCTGTCAGCCCTGGATCAGGGCGATGCCGGCCGCGACCACCAGCGTCACCACGACGAACACGAACAGTCGCTGCGCGAGCAGCCGCGGATTGGCCGGCCGCAGACCGGTACCCCTCGTCCGGGGCCCGGGACGACGGGAACCGGTGCCCGACCGCGTTGAGTTCCGCGACCCCGACCCCGACCCCGACCCCGACCCCGACCCCGACCCGGACCGGGACCCGGACGCCGACCGGGACCCGGACGCCGACCGTGCCCCGGACGCGGACCGGGAACCCGACCGGGACGGTCTGCCGCCGCTCGAGGCTCCACCGCGCGAGGCACCGCCCCCCCGCGACGACGGCACGCTCCGGTCGCCGCGCCGCGACGGCGCTCCGCCCCCGGCCGGACCGGCACCGCGACCCGCAGCCGCGCCGTGCGGAGAGGGAGCGACCTGCCCTTCGGACGCACTCCGCTGCCCCGTCGTGCGACGCTGCGCACGGTCCGGGTAGGTGTCGGCCAGGCGCCCGGCCCTCCGCTCCGGCTCCGCGCCGCGCGGAGCCGGCGGACGTGCGTCGGTGAATCCCTGCCCCTCCCGCGTGGCGATCTCCTTGAGCCGCAGCGACAGCTGGAGCGTGCTGGGCCGCTCCTCGGGGTCCTTCGCGAGGCATGCGCGTACGAGCGGCGCCAACGCGTCCGGGACATCCCGGAGATGGGCCTCCTCGTGTACCACGCGGTACAGCATCACCTCCGAACTGCCGTGCCCGAAGGGTGAGTCGCCCATCGACGCGTACGCCAGCGTGGCACCCAGCGAGAACACGTCCGTGGCCGGCGTGACGGCCGCGCCGCGCACCTGCTCCGGTGCGAGGAAGCCGGGCGAGCCGACCGCCGTACCGACGTGGGTGAGCGTCGAGGCGCCGGTGGCCCAGGCGATGCCGAAGTCGATGATCCGCGGCCCCTTCGGGGACAGCAGGATGTTGGACGGTTTCAGATCCCGGTGCACGACCCCGGCCTCGTGCACGGCCACCAGCCCTTCCGACAGGGCCGCGCCGACCGCGGCGACCTCGGCCGCGCCGAGCGGCCCCCCGTCGGCGACCCGGTCGTGCAGCGACGGGCCGGGAACGTACTGCGTGGCGAACCACGGCCGGTCCGCGTCGAGGTCGGCGGCCACCAGCCGGGCCGTGCACCCGCCGCGGATGCGGCGCGCCGCGGACACCTCCCGCGCGAACCGTGAACGGAACTCCTGGTCCTCCGCCAGATCGGGCCGGATGACCTTCAGCGCGACCCGCTGCCCCTTCTTGTCGGAGCCGAGATAGACGACGCCCATCCCGCCCGCGCCGAGCCGTCGGTGAAGTCGGAAAGAGCCGACGACGCGCGGGTCCTCGCGCCTCAGGCGCATCATCGCCATGTTCATCCCCGCTGCCCGGTCCTGTGACGTGCCACAGCTTACGTTTCCCCGGGCGCCCCTGCGCAGAGGCCGCGCCCTCTCGAAGCGACGGATTGTCAGTGGCGGGTGGGAGACTTGAAGTGTGGTCAGGGGACGTGCGGGCAGGCCGGGTTCGCACGTCGTGGCGATCCCAACCACTCGACGCCGAAGGGGGATTGGTCAAGTGAAGGGTGACCGGGTGGAGATAGTCGTGGACGCCGGGGACACGACGCGCACGTACGAGGTGGTGGCGAGCAGGGCGGGCCGCAGGGTGGAGACAGCGGTGCGCCGGGGCGTGGTCGAAGTGAGTGAAGTCACGCGTACGGGAACGGCGGTGCGCACGGCCAGGTTCATGGCGAACCGGGTCCTCGCGCTGGTCGAGCACCCGGTGCCGCGGGTGGACGACTCGGAGACATGAGGGACGAGAAGGGGCGGACCGGACGACCCCTCGGGGATGTCCCCGACACGGAGGGGCTCGTCTCCACCCAGGGGAGTACGCCGCAGGTCATGGCTCATCCTCCGGGAGGCCCGGCAATCGGTACGAGGGCATGACGTCCGGGAAGTGCCGGGCCCCTAGATTTGAGGTCAAGCGGCGGGTGCGGTACTCGTCCCCCGAGGTCGGACGTCCGCCGCTGCCAAAGGTTCGCACACAGCGCCCGAGGCATTACGACAACAAGAAACGGCCAGGAGAGGGGTCATGGCCCACACGGCATCGCGGACGGTCGTCCGCACACGGGCACACAAGGCGGGCGCCGCCATGTTCCGCCCGAGCCGCGAGGGCCGTCGCCACCCCGTGGTGGCGACACTCATGGCTCTTCCCCTGGCGGTCCTGCTCCTCCTCGTTTTCGACGGGTGGGAGACCGTGGCCATACAGGCGTCGTCCGTGGGAGAGATGCTGGGGCGCTGAGCGGCGACCCCAGGCCCGGAAGAGCGGTCCGGGCGGGGACATCCACCCATGAAACCCCGTGGGGACGGGGGTGCGGCGGACGGCAGGAATGCCGGCGCAGCTGGGGAGCTGCGCCGGCATCTTTCCGTGCCTGAACCGGCGCGCGCTTTCGCGGGGGTGGTTGCACGCTGTGGGGATTCCCCCATGAGTGGGGGATTTCCAATGAGTGGTTGCGGGTACCTACCGACGTGTTGCGGCCGGCGGTGTCCGTGAGTGCTGCCGGGTCGGCAGCCGCCACCGCCCATCGGTGCACCGTCACTGCGGGCAGTCGTGCCTTTCCCCGCGTGATTGGCCAACACCGGTCACGCTCCCGCGTACCCTCTCCCCAGGCCGCACCCAGGGAGCCCCGTGACAGCCGCCACCCTCCTTCCCGAACTCACCGCCCGGGCCGAAGACGTCGCCCACACCCGTACCCCCACCTGCCCCTGCGGAGCGAGCGGCACCCTCGCCGACCGCCCCGACGGCACCGTCGTCCGGCACGCGGACACCGTCGCGAAGGCCCACGCACCGGACGCCGACGCCGCCGGGCTGACCCGGCGCCTCGCCCTCGCCTCCCACCTCCCGGACGTGTTCCTGCCCCCGCTCGGTCCGGCACCTGCCGACCTGCACGGCAGGCTCGTGACCTTCTGGCCGTACGGCGTCCCGGTCGACCCGGACGACCCGGACGCAGCCCCCTGGGAAGCCGTCGGCACCCTGCTCGCCCTGCTGCACCGCGCACCCGTCCCCGAGTCTGCGCCGGTCATGCGCGGCCCCCTCAAGGCGGCCCGTGCCGTCGCCGGGCTCCGCGCGGTCGGCGCACACCCGGCCGTGGCCCCCGTACGGGCCGCCTGGGCGACCCTGCCCGGCTGGGCGCGCGCCGAGGCGCCCATGCCGCAGCCGGCCACCCTGTGCCACGGCGACCTCCACCTCGGTCAGCTCGTACGGGTATCTGGAGCGCGGGTACCCGAGTCCTGGCGGCTGATCGACGTCGACGACCTGGGGGCGGGCGACCCGGCCTGGGACCTCGGGCGTCCCGCCGCCTGGTTCGCCTGCGGACTGCTGGAGCCGCAGGAGTGGGGGCGGTTCCTCGACGCCTACCGGGCCGCCGGCGGGCCCGCACTCGACGCCGCCGACGACCCCTGGGCCGTCCTGGAGGTCCCGGCCCGCGCCCTCACCGTGCAGACCGCCGCGCGGACGGTCACCAAGGCGGTTGCGGACGGGCGGCCCCTGGACGAGGTGGACCACGCCCTGGTCGACTCCTGCCGACGAATAGCCGCGGTCCCGGCCGAATTGGCGCACGAATCGCCGAAGTAGGGTGCAACCGAGCCCAGTGGGACAGAGTCTGTCCTGGAGATATCCGAAGCAGGTCTGACAGGCGAGGAGTTGTACCGATCATGCAGTGTCCGAAGTGTCGTGCGCCGATGCACACCTACAACCGCAACGGTGTCCAGATCGAACAGTGCAGCGGCTGCCGGGGGATCTTCCTCGACTATGGCGAGCTGGAGTCGCTGACCCGGCTGGAGTCGCAGTGGTCCCAGCAGGCCGCGCCGCCGCCTCCCGCGGCCCCGCAGGCGTACCCGGCGGCGCCCCAGCCCGCGTGGGGCGCCCCGCACGGCGGTCACCACGGGGGCCACCACCACGGACACCACCGGAACAAGGGCTTCGGCCGCATGCTCTTCTCGTCCTGAGCGGGCCCCGACACGACGGAACCCCCGGCCGCCTGAGCGGCCGGGGGTTCCGGGCGATGTGGACGATACTGGGATTGAACCAGTGACCTCTTCCGTGTCAGGGAAGCGCTCTCCCGCTGAGCTAATCGTCCTCCGGCCACGATCACTCCGAGGAGCGGATCGTGGGTGATGCGTGCGCGATACTGGGATTGAACCAGTGACCTCTTCCGTGTCAGGGAAGCGCTCTCCCGCTGAGCTAATCGCGCGGAGGATCCGAAGATCCAGTGGACGATACTGGGATTGAACCAGTGACCTCTTCCGTGTCAGGGAAGCGCTCTCCCGCTGAGCTAATCGTCCATGGAGGTGGAGACGGGATTTGAACCCGTGTAGACGGCTTTGCAGGCCGTTGCCTCGCCTCTCGGCCACTCCACCAGGAGCGCGAGGGCCCGGGAGGCCCCCGATCCTTCGAGCGGACGACGAGGTTCGAACTCGCGACCTCAACCTTGGCAAGGTTGCGCTCTACCAACTGAGCTACGTCCGCCTGTCGCTCCGGCCCGCTTGTGCGTTCCGGCGACGTGGTGAACTCTAGCGGATTCCGGGGCCAGCACAAAAACCCGTTTGTGCAGCGTGCTGCGCTGCGCCTGCTCACGGACACGGCCGGGCCACTCCGACGACCCCCGCCATAGACTCGACGGCGTGCTCGATCTGACACCTCTCGCCCGCTTCGGCAGCCGCGTCGCCACCGGCCTCCTCGACGTCACCGATGACCCGGCCGCCCTGGAGTCGCACGGTTTCTGGGCCGTCTGCGCGGACTTCGAGGGCCGTCTGACCTGTGCGCGCTTCCGCGACGTACGCGAGCAGCAGGTGCCCGCGCCGGTTCCGGGCCGCTGGCGCGGACCGGCCGCCGGTGCCTGGACGTCCTCCCTGGACCACGCCGCGTACGTGGCCGGCGTGCGGCGCGTCCGCGAGCACATAGCCGCCGGCGAGGTGTACCAGGCCAACCTCTGCCGTGTACTCTCCGCCCCCGTCCCGGCCGACGCCGACGTGGACGCCCTGACCGCCCTGTTGGCCCGCGGTAATCCGGCACCGTACGCAGGAACGATTCGCCTGCCGGGGCACGGTGTGGAGATCGCCACCGCGTCGCCCGAGCTCTTCCTGAGCCGTGCGGGGCGTGTCGTGGAGTCCGGGCCGATCAAGGGAACCGGACGTACCGAGGCCGACCTTCTCGGGAAGGACCACGCCGAGAACGTGATGATCGTCGACCTGGTCCGCAACGACCTCGGCCAGGTCTGCGCCACCGGCAGCGTCACCGTGCCCGACCTGTGCGCCGTCGAGAAGCATCCGGGGCTGGTGCACCTGGTGTCGACGGTGCGGGGCGAACTGCGCCCGGGGGCCGGCTGGCCCGAGGTGTTCGCCGCCGCCTTCCCGCCCGGCTCCGTCGCCGGCGCGCCCAAGCCGAGCGCCCTGCGCATCATCGACGCCCTGGAGCCGGTGCCCCGGGGCCCGTACTGCGGGGGCATCGGCTGGGTCGACGCCGACCGGGGCACCGCCGGCCTCGCGGTGGGCATCCGTACCTTCTGGATCGACCGGGAGCCGGACGGCGGCGTGCGGCTCCGGTTCGGCACCGGCGCCGGCATCACCTGGGGCTCCGACCCGGAGGGGGAGTGGCGGGAGACCGAGCTGAAGGCGTCCCGGCTGCTCGCGGTAGCGTCGGGCAGGTACGAGGTGAGTGAAGGGACCCTGGGGTGAAGATCTGGCTCGACGGCGGACTGCAGGACACCGAGTCCGCCCACGTCTCCGTCTTCGACCACGGACTGACCGTGGGCGACGGCATCTTCGAGACGGTGAAGGCCGTGCACGGCAGGCCGTTCGCGCTGACCCGGCATCTCGACCGGCTGGCCCGCTCGGCCCGGGGCCTCGGCCTGCCCGAACCCGACCTCGACGAGGTCCGCCGCGCCTGCGCGGCCGTTCTCGAGGCCAACCCGATGCCGCTCGGCCGGCTGCGCATCACCTTCACCGGCGGTCACGGACCCCTCGGTTCCGACCGGGGCGAGCACGGCCCGACCCTCGTCGTCGCCCTGGGCGGCACCACCCGCCGCCCCGACTCCACCGCCGTGATCACCGTCCCGTGGACCCGTAACGAACGCGGCGCGCTCACCGGACTGAAGACCACCTCCTACGCCGAGAACGTCGTCGCCCTCGCCCGCGCCCGCGAACAGGGCGCCTCCGAGGCGCTGTTCGGCAACACCGTCGGCCGGCTCTGCGAGGGCACGGGGTCCAACGTCTTCGTCGTCCTGGACGGCAAGATCCACACCCCGCCGGTCGCCTCCGGCTGCCTCGCGGGCATCACCCGGGCGCTGGCCGTCGAGTGGACCGGTGCCGCCGAGACCGATCTGCCGATGGACGTCCTCCAGCGGGCCGACGAGATCTTCCTCACCTCCACCCTGCGCGACGTGCAGGCCGTGCAGCGCGTCGACGACCGTGAACTGCCCGGTGCCCCGGGCCCGGTGACGGCCAAGGCCATGCGGATCTTCGACGAGCACGCGGCGACCGGCCTCGACCCGTGACAAGGCCGGGGGTGGGACCGGTGCATGACATGCGGCTGATCCGAGCGGTCGCGTGGGTAGAACACCCATGATGACCACGACCCTGCGGCCGGCCGAGCCGCTCCAGCAGAATCCCGACGGCACGCGCTCCCGCCGCTACCAGGTGTGCGTCAACAGCCGCCCCGTCGGACGCGTACACATCGGTACGCATCCCGTCTTCGGCGACGCCGTGGCCCGGATCATGAGCCTGTGGATCGAGGAGCCGGACCGCAGGCGCGGCCGGGGCACGGTGGCCGCGCTCGCCGCCGAGGAGATCGCGTGCGGCTGGGGCTGCCGCCGCATCGAGGCGAGGGTCCCCGCCGAAGGGGAGGGGACGGGGACGGCTGGGGCCGCCCCCGCCGGGCCCGCGTTGCGCCTCACCACGGCGCTCGGCTACGTCGTGCGCAACTGCACCATGGAGAAGGCGCTGGGGGACGCTTTGCCCGCTCTGCCGGAGGGCAGCCGCGGACGGCCGATGACCGACGCCGAGTACGGTCCGTGGTCGGCCACGAGTGAGGCGGAGTACGCGCGAAGCTGGACCGAGCGCGGTGTGCCGGAGGCCGAGGCGCGGGTCAAGGCGGCCAAGGACCGCGCGGCCCTGCTGCCCGACGGGCGGGATTCGGAGAGCATGATCCTCAGCGTCCTCGAACACGAGGGCACCCCCGTGGGCACGCTGTGGCTCTCGGTACGCGCGGAACAGGCCTTCGTGTTCGACGTCGAGGCCGATGCCGCGTACCGCGGCCGGGGGCACGGACGCTCCCTCATGCTGCTCGCCGAGGCGCAGGCGATCTCCGCGGGGAAGCGTGTCATCGGGCTCAACGTCTTCGCGGGCAACACCCCGGCGGAGCGGCTCTACGCCTCACTCGGCTACGGGACGACGCAGTACACGATGTACAAGCACCTGCTGTAAGGGCCGGGCGGCCGAGCCCCCGGTCAGCCCTCCTGCTCGGTGAGGAGCCGGTCCGCGATCTCCTCGACGCGCTCGCGCAGGCCCTGCTGGCTCTTGCCGCCGTCGAGACGCTCGCCGCCGATGACATAGGTCGGGGTGCCGGTCACCCCGATCGCCTTGCCCTCGGCCTGGTCGGCGTCCACGATCAGGATGTGCCGGCCGTCGACCAGCGCGGTGTCGAACTCCTCGGCGTCCAGACCGAGTTTCCGGGCGACCTCGACCAGGAGGGGTTCGCCCCCACGTTGCAGTTCCTCGGCCCGCCCCAGCACGGCCTCGGCATAGGTCCAGCCCTGTCCCTGCTCGGCCGCCTCCTCGAAGGCCTGTGCGGCGGCGAAGGCGTGCTTGTGCTTCTCCAGCGGGAAGTGCCGCAGGCGCAGCTCCAGACGGTCGCCGTACCGGGCGCGCAGGGCGTGGAGATCGTCGAGGGCGTCACGGCAGTCCGGGCACTGCAGCTCGCACCACACGTCGAGCACGGGGGTGGCGGTACGACCGAAAGGGGAGTCACTCATGACCGACAGTCTTCCAGCCCCGCCCCGCGGCACCCGACCGGACCCGGGGATTGCCGGGCTTGTGGGCCTGTCCCGGCGGTTCTTGTCGAAGAAACCGGCAACGCGGCTGGAGCCACTCCCGCCCGAGGAACTCGGGGGAGTGCGTGCCGGGGGCCCCGCGGGTCCGGCACGGCCCGCCGAAAGCCGCGGGGGAGCACACGGCATCGGCACCTGCGGAGGAGCCGACCCGGAGATGTCCCTGATCTACGGCTGGAGCATGGCCCGGCGGGGCCGGGAAGGTGCAGGATGGAAGGGACGAAGTGCCCGATGCCACCGAACCCCTGCCTGGAGGACCGGATGATTGCCGAGACCGTCTGCTCCGCCGTGTCCGTGGCAGGCCTGGGCATCGCGCTGATCACCGCCTACCGCAAGCGCTTCCTCACCGCGACCCGCATCGCCGCCTATGCGCTCGTTCCCATCGGCCTGGTGATGACCGGTGTGGTCGAGTGGCTGGCCGACACCGCCATCAGCCTCACGGCCTGGGCGGGCTTCGGCGTGCTGGGCCTGTCCTGGGTGCTGTTCATGACCACGCGCGCGGTGGAGCGTCGGCGCGTCGGCACCCGCCAGGAGCGGAAGGAACGCAAACAGCAGAGCCGTACGGCCGGCGCGTCCACGCGGCCCGGAGCAGTGGCACCCACGGCCTCGGCCCCCTCCCTGGGCCCCGGCTCCCGTCAGGCCGAGCCCCGGCCCGCGGCCTCACCCAAGGGTGACGACGACTTCAGCGACATCGAGGCGATCCTCAAGAAGCACGGCATATGAAGGTGGCGCGGACAGGCGCGTCGGCGCCGCACCGCAGGTGACGGGCGTGAAGCGGCAGCGGACGGAAACGGGCCGAAGCGTCACAGGCAATCCCGCGACGTGCGTAAACGATCACAACCCGGACCGTGACCGGCGCAAACGACGCGTGTGCGTTCAGTCCGTGAGTGGCGATCGCATCAGGTGCTCCCGATGCGTCATGATCGCCGCGAGATGCTGGACACTACACAGAGCGAGGCCGCGCCGCCGCAGGACGAGCCGCGCGGATGCCTCTTCGCCCTTTCCCAGCCACCGCTGATGATCTTCCTTGCGGTGATCGGGTGTCTGCTGCTCACGGCTGCCCTGCACGACCTGCTCTGGCTGTGAGCCGTACCCGCGGTACCCGACGCCACCCGTCGGGACCGCGTCGGCACGGCATCAGAAGGTCCTCCGCGGCTGCGCCCGGCATACGAGGCTCAGCCCGCCGCCTCCTTGCGGCGCGCCCGGTAGGCGGCGACGTGCAGGCGGTTGCCGCAGGTCCGGCTGTCGCAGTAGCGGCGTGAGCGGTTGCGGGAGAGGTCGACGAAGGCGTGCCGGCAGTCCGGGGCCTCGCAGCGCCGCAGCCGCTCCTGTTCACCGGCGACCACGAAGAACGCCAACGCCATCCCGCAGTCGGCCGCCAGGTGATCACTGACCGAGGCGCCGGGGGCGAAGTAGTGCACATGCCAGTCGTAGCCGTCGTGGTTGGTGAGCCGGGGCGTGGTGCCCGCGGCCGCGATCAGCTCGTTGATCAGTCTGGCGGCGCTGTGGGCGTCGGGAGCAGCGAAGACCGACGCGAACCGTCCGCGGATCCTGCGTACCGCCGAGAGGTCGAACTCCGTGAGGACCCCGACCTCGCTGACCTCGTGGCCGCGCACGAAGGCCTCGAGAGCCGGGACGTCCGGCAGTCCGTCCGGTGCCGAGCCGTCCTCCGGCGCGGAGTTCACCAGATCCACCACGGTGTCCAGCGCGCACCGGGTGTCGTGGGTGATCAGCACGATTCGCTCCCTGGCCTGACGGTCGGGCGGGCGCCCGCCGATGCTGGCCGATGGTAGTGGCTCACGCGAGCCGGTGAGCGCTCCTCGCCCGCACACGGCTTCGAAAGCTGCCGGGGAACGTCCGTCGGTTCGCCAGGGCCTCCCGCCGGGACGGCGTACAGTGCAACGACGCCGCCCGCGGTGCTCCGCGGCGTCGGCGCCGTTGCAAGCCGTCGTGCGGCTGTCAGGGCCCGAGCCGTCACCCCGAGTCAACGGCGCCGGGCAGTTGGGTGAACCCTCGCCTAGCTTTCCGCCAGAATGTGCGAGAGCTCCTGATCGAGATCGAAGTGCCGGTGCTCCGTACCGGGGGGCACGGCGGCGTCCGTACGCTTCAGGAAGGACTCCAGAGCCCGTGCCGGGGCCTCGAGCAGAGCCTCGCCCTCCGGAGAGCTCAGGGCGATGCAGACGACGCCCTGACCATGACTGCGCGACGGCCAGACGCGGACGTCGCCGGTGCCGGTGGGACGGTGAAGCCCTTCGGCGAGGAGGTCGCGGGCGAACACCCACTCGACGGTTTCCTCGGCTCCGGTGTGGAAGGTGGCGTGCACGGCGTAGGGGTCGGCCGTGGCGTACCGCAGGCCTGCAGGGACAGGCAGGGAGGACTCGCTCGACACAACGAGGCGCAGGTGCAGCTCGCAGCTGACCGTGGTGTTCATAAGCGCCAGGGCCTTTCGCTCAGTGTGCGCTCGGGGATTCGCACGTCGGCGAAATCGACATGCCACCTACGGTGCCGTTGTAAACCCCTCTGGGTGTTTTGCATGGATTTACGTAGCTCAACCGGCCGAGAGATCGTTCGCGAGCTGCGCCCGTTCCGGTGGCGTGACGGGCTCCGGTAGTGTTTGGCTGTATGAACACGGGGAGTGACACACCCGGCGAGGCGGCCATGACGGCGGATCGAGCGGGGACGGACAGGGCCGACCAGGCATCGGACGAGCGGGCGCTTGGCTCCAGGGCACCGGCTTTCGTGAAGGCCCGCCGCACCTTGCATCTGAGCTGGCAGGTGGGCGTCTTCGTCGTGGGGCTCGCGGTCGTGACGGCCGGTGCCGCCATGCTGGTGCTCCCCGGGCCGGGCTGGGTGGTGATCTTCGGTGGCATGGCGATCTGGGCGACCGAGTTCGTCTGGGCCCAGCTGGTGCTCCGGTGGACCAAGCGCAAGGTCACCGAGGCGGCGCAGCGCGCACTCGATCCCCGGGTGCGGCGCCGGAACATCATCCTGACCACCGCCGGGCTCGTCATCGCGGCCGCGATGGCCGGGGTCTACCTGTGGAAGTTCGGCCTCGAGATGCCCTGGAGGATCGAGAACCAGTGAGCCCCGGCGAAGGCGCGGCCACCGGGCCCCGCCCGTCAAGGGCACTCCCTGACATGGGGTAATGTTCTCCCTGCGTCCGGGCGATTAGCTCAGTGGGAGAGCGCTTCGTTCACACCGAAGAGGTCACTGGTTCGAACCCAGTATCGCCCACCGGATCACGCTGCGGCCCGGCTCACTGTCAGTGAGCCGGGCCGCAGCGTGTCTGTGTCCGTGTCCCCGGCCGGCGCGCGAGCGCGCGGTGGGCGCGTTCGTGCGACGCCCCCGTTCGCCCGCGCCGGCCCGGTGGCGGTGCGACCTCCTGCCTGCGTCGCCCTTCACTCAACCGTAACCTTCCGGGCCCCGTGTTCCAGTAGGTCCCGTGGTGTTCGGTCCGTCGGCCGGACCGCGTGGACCTGGGTGTTTGTGTCCGTGACGGCCGCAAGGGTGCGGGCCCTCGCGGACGGTGTCCGGCCGGTTCGCCCACCAATTCCTGTCCGAATCATTGACGCGCCCGTGGGTCCTCCGTACTTTGTGCCAGCAAGCGCTTACTTGAAACGATTCATGAGGCGGACGCGACGTCGTAGGGAGGCTCGTATGCAGCAGGGCGGGAATTCGGAGGGGCGGGTTGCGAGGCAGGCCGGGAGGCGTACGGTCCTCAAGGCGGCGGGGGCCTCGCTGGCCGTCGCGGGGCTGGGTGCCACGGCCACCGCATGCGGCGGCGGAAGCGGATCGGGCGACGGGACGGTGACGCTCCGTTATTCCTGGTGGGGTGCCGAGGACCGGGCCGAGCGCATCAACAAGACCATCGCGCTCTTCGAGAAGAAGCACCCGAAGATCAAGATCAAGACGGACTTCCAGCCGTACCCCGACTTCTGGAAGAAGTTCAATACGCAGGCTTCCGGGGGGAATCCGCCGGACGTTTTCCAGAATGCCATCGGATTCCTGCGTAAATACGACGCGAAGAACGTGCTGCTCGATCTCAGTGGGCAGGTGAAGGCCGGCAACCTCTCCATGGACGGATTCCGGGCCGGCCTGGAGAAGTTCGGCGAGGTGGACGGCAAGCTCCTCGGTGTGCCCGTGGGGTCGAACTCGCTGGCCCTGGTCATCGACAAGCCGGTCTACACCCGAGCCGGCGTCAAGCCCGAACAGGGTTGGACGTGGGACGACTTCGACGACGCGATGGTGAAGATCCGCGACAAGGCCGGGCGTGCCGGGGACAGCGGCATGTACGGCGTCATGTACCTCTACGACCTGTACCTGCGGCAGAACGGCAAGGCGTTCTTCACGGAGGACGGCCTGGGTTTCACCGAGGCGGATCTGACCCGGTGGTGGACCAAGGCCGAGAAGGGTGTCAGGACCGGCCTGCTCGCCGACCCGAAGAAGGTCGCCCAGATCAAGCCCAAGTCGGCGCTCTCCGCCGAACTCGCCGGCAGCGAGTTCACCTGGGACAACTTCACCGTCCGCTACACCTCCGAGGGCAAGAGCGAGTACGGCCTCGCACCCATCCCGACCACGGACGGCAAGAAGACCGGTCAGTACCTCGGCTCCCTGATGCTCAGCGCCTCCAAGCGCACCCAGCACCCCAAGGAGGTCGCCCAGTTCATCGACTTCATGGTGCACGACCCCGAGGTCGCCAAGATCATGGGCTACGACCGCGGTGTGCCCACGACGCAGGCGCAGTACGACGCGTACCAGCCGGCCGACCCGGTCAACAAGGCGATCGCCGCGTACGAGGAGTCCCTCGTCGAGGCGGGTGTCCTGGAACCGATCACCCCGCACCCGAACGGCGCCGACATCTGCGAGGCCGCGTTCCTGCGCATCGCGGAGGAACTCGGCCTGGGCAAGCGCTCCGTACAGGACGCGGTCAAGCAGTTCTTCACCGAGTCGAAGACGGCTCTCACCGGCTGATGGGAAGCGCCGTGACACACGCCCCTGTGACGGAGGGCCCCACCCGGGACTCCGAGCCGTGGCACGGTCCGGTGGAGTCCCCGCGCCCCGCCGCCCTCAAGCGGCGGGGCCGCCGGGAGAACCTGGCCGGCTACCTCTTCGTGTCCCCCTGGATCGCCGGGTTCCTGCTGCTGACGGCGGGCCCGATGGCCGCCTCGCTCTACTTCGCGTTCACCGACTACAACCTGTTCGACGCCCCCCGGTGGATAGGCCTCGGCAACTTCTCCGAGATGTTCGCCGACCCGCGCTGGCGCCACTCGGTGCAGGTCACGCTCTGGTACGTGGTCGTCGGTACGCCGATCAAGCTGATCGCGGCGCTCGGGGTGGCGCTGCTGCTGGCCCAGAAGCGGCGCGGACAGGCCTTTTACCGGGCCGCCTTCTACGCGCCGTCGCTGATCGGGGCGAGCGTCTCCGTCGCCATCGTGTGGAAGGCGATCTTCTCCGACGGCGCGATCGTCGACCGCACGCAGAAGATCTTCGGCGTCGAGGTCGGCGGCTGGACCGGTGACCCGGACCTGATTATCTACAGCCTGGTGGCGCTCACCGTCTGGCAGTTCGGCGCCCCCATGGTGATCTTCCTGGCCGGGCTGAAGCAGGTGCCGCGCGAGCTGTACGAGGCGGCGGACGTCGACGGGGCGGGCAAGCTGCGGCAGTTCTGGAACATCACCCTGCCGATGATCTCCCCGGTCCTCTTCTTCAACGTGCTGCTGGAGACCATCCACTCCTTCCAGATCTTCAGCTCGGCCTACATCGTCGGCGGCGGCGCCGGGGGCAACGCCTGCGGTCCCGCGGACGGAACCATGGTCTATACCTGTTATCTGTACGTCCAGGGCTTCGAGAACAGCCGGATGGGCCTGGCCTCCGCCATGGCGTGGATGCTGCTGGTCGCGGTCGCCCTGGTCACCGCGATGCTCTTCTGGTCCCAGAAGCGCTGGGTGCACTACGAGGAGGGCGGCCGATGAGCTCCCCCGGTCTTTCGGCTTCGCTTGGTCAGGAGACACCCCCGTCGGCCCCCGACGTCACACCGGCCCGGTCCACGAGGGCGGGTGCCTTCCGGCGCCGCCTGCCCGGTTCGCTCGCCTGGCACGTCGGATCACTCGCGATCCTCGCGGTGATCCTCTACCCGGTGGTCTGGGTCATCGGCGGGTCCTTCAAGAACAGCGAGGACATCGTCGGCAGCCTGGACCTCTTCCCGGCCGACCCGATCACCTCGAACTACACGAGCCTCGCCGACGGCATCGCGGACATCCCGATCTCCACGTTCTTCTTCAACTCGCTCTTCCTCGCGGTCGGTTCGGTGATCGGGATCGTGGTGTCCTGCTCGCTGACCGCCTACGCCTTCGCGAAGATCAGGTTCGCCGGCCGCAATCTGCTCTTCACGCTGATGATCGGTACCCTGCTGCTGCCGTACCACGTCCTGCTGATCCCGCAGTACGTGCTTTTCCGTAACATGGACATGATCAACACGTATACCCCGCTCCTGTTGGGGAAGTACCTGGCCACAGAAGCGTTCTTCGTCTTCCTGATGGTGCAGTTCATGCGCAACCTGCCCAGGGAACTCGACGAGGCGGCCCGGCTCGACGGCTGCGGTCACTTCCGCATCTACTGGTCGATCGTGCTCCCGCTGTGCCGGCCGGCCCTGATCACCAGCGCCATCTTCACCTTCATCAACGCCTGGAACGACTTCATGGGCCCGCTGATCTACCTCAATGAGCCCGGCAAATACACCGTTTCGCTCGGGCTGAAGATGTTCGTCGACCAGGAAGCACTGGCGAACTACGGCGGCATGATCGCCATGTCCCTGGTCGCGCTGCTGCCGGTGCTGGCCTTCTTCCTGGCCTTCCAGCGCTATCTCATCGACGGCATGGCCACGTCCGGCCTGAAGGGCTGAGGAGGACCGATCATGACGGAGGCGCACGCCGAGACCCGTGCCGCACGCCGCGAGGCCCGGGCCGCACGTGGCGAGTCACCGCTCGCCGGGAAGTTCGCCCTGTTCGCGGAGTGCCTGCTGACCGGGGTGTGGATCGCGCTGGCCTCGCTCCCGCTGGTCACCTACCCCGCCGCGTTCGCGGCCGGGTCGCGGCACCTCGGGCGGCAGCTCGCCCATGAGCGCGGCGGACTGCGGGAGTTCACGGCCGACTTCCGGTCGGCGCTGCGCGGCGGGTGGCTCGTCGGCCTCGCAGGATGGGCCGCCCTCACCGTGGTCCTGGTGGACGTACGGGTTGTACGGGCCGGGCTGCCGGGCGGTGCACTCGTGGGCGCCGTCGGCGTGCTCGCCCTCATCGCGGCGGTCGTCGCCGGACTGCGCGCGGCGGCTTCCTGGCGGCCCGGGGACTCCTGGTGGTCGCTGCTCGCCGAGGCCGGCCGCCGCACCGTGCTCGACCCGGCCGGATCCTTCCTGATCGTCGGCGGACTGGCCGTGGTGGTCTGCTCCGCCTGGTTCAGCGCGCCGCTCGCCCTTCCCGTCCTCGGAGCGGTCGCGGCGGCGGCCGTCGCCGTGGAGGAGCGCTACCGGCGCCGCTGACGGGCGGTGCCTTCCGCACCAGGGCCGACGCCCCGGCGCTGCGCCTTTGCCTGTCATGCCCTTGACATCAGCTTGCGTCCCGCACGGAAAGGAAAGGCCATGTCCCCCATCCCCCGCAGGTCCCTCCTGAAGGCAGCCACCGTCGCAGGCGCCGCCACCCAGTTCAGCTGGGCCCTCGGCAGCCGAGACGCCGACGCCGCGCCGAGAGCCGAGACCGCCGACGGCGACCCCGTGACCCTGGACTGGCTCGAGGACGGCGGCCTGGGTGCGGCGCCCGGATCCACCGTCGGCGTGCCCTGGCCCAGGGGCGCCCACCAGGGCGACCAGACCTTCGCACTGACCGACGCGGACGGCAGGGCCGTACCCGTACAGTCCTGGCCCCTCGCCCACTGGCCCGACGGCTCCCTGAAGTGGACCGCGCACGCGGTGGGTTCCGGCACCGGCAGGCTCACCCTGTCCACCGGCACCCCCGCGGCCCCCGAGAAGAAGATCACCGTCGACCAGCGCGGCGGCACCATCGGCATCTCCACCGGCGTCATCACCGCGAGGATCGCCAAGTCCGGCACCACCATCGTCAGGTCCGTCACCCGCGGCTCCACCGAGATCGCCCGAAACGGACGCCTCGTCCTGCTGCGCCAGCCCGAGTTCGAGGACGGCGACCAGACCACCGTCAGGACCGAGCGCTTCGACGGCGCCATCGACGACGTCACCGTCGAACAGGAGGGGCCGGTCCGCGCCGTCGTCCGTGTCGACGGCAAACACCGCAAGGGCCGACGCGGTTGGCTGCCCTTCTCCATCCGCCTCTACTTCTACGCGGGCGCCGACTCCTTCCGCATGGTGCACACCATCACCTACGACGGCACGCAGGAACCCGGCAAGGCGAGCGGCGACTTCATCCGCGGCATCGGTGTCCGTTTCACCGTGCCCCTGCGCGACGAGTCCTACGACCGCCACATCCGCATCGGCGGTGAGGGCACGGGACTGCTGCGCGAAGCCGTCAAGGGCATCACCGGACTGCGCCGGGACCCGGGCGCAGCCGTGCAGGCCGCCCAGTTCGCCGGCGAGAAGCTCCCCGACCCCGCCACCTGGGACCAGCGGGTCACCACCCGCCTGCAGTACATCCCCGAATGGGGCGACTACACCCTCTCCCAGCTCTCCGCCGACGGCTTCGCCCTGCGCAAGCGCACCAAGAAGGGGTACGGCTGGATCCCGGCCGGCGGCGGCCGGCGCGCCTCCGGCTTCGGTTACGTCGGCGGAGCCGGCGGCGGACTCTCCTTCGGTCTGCGCGACTTCTGGGAGAAGCACCCCGCCCAGCTCGACATCCGCGACGCCCACACCGACGCGGCCGAGATCACCCTCTGGCTCTGGTCACCAGAGGCGCAGCCCATGGACCTGCGCTTCTACCACCACGGCATGGGCCAGGACACCTTCCCCGAACAGCTCGAAGGCCTCAACATCACCTACGAGGACTACGAGCCCGGGTTCGGCACCCCCTACGGCATCGCCCGTACCTCCGAACTCCTCTTCTGGGCCAACGAGTCGACCCCGAGCGCCGAGAGGCTCGCGCAGCAGGTCGAGGCCGTCCGCGTCCTCCCGCAACTCGCCGCCCCGCCGGAACAACTCATCGACGCCAAGGTGTTCGGCCCCGGCCTGTTCTCCGCACCCGACCGCTCCACCCCGGCCAAGGCGAAGATCGAGGACCACCTCGACTTCCTCTTCACCTACTACAAGGACCAGGTGGAGATGCGCCGCTGGTACGGCTTCTGGGACTACGGCGACATCATGCACACCTACGACACCGCCCGGCACCAGTGGCGCTACGACGTCGGCGGCTACGCCTGGGACAACTCAGAACTCTCGCCGGACCTCTGGCTCTGGTACGCCTACCTGCGCTCCGGCCGCGCCGACATCTTCCGCTTCGCCGAGGCGATGACCCGGCACACCGGCGAGGTCGACGTCTACCACCTGGGCCAGTGGGCCGGCCTCGGCACCCGGCACGGCGTCCAGCACTGGGCCGACAGCGCCAAACAGCAGCGCATCGCCAACACCACCTACCGGCGCTACTACTACTTCCTCACCGCCGACGAACGCGTCGGCGACCTCATGCACGCCAACGTCGACTCCGACGAGACCTTCCTCGTCCTCGACCCCCTCCGCAAGATCCGCACCGAGCCGTACACCCCCGACCGGCACGCCCTGTCCATCGGCTTCGGCACCGACTGGAGCGGCCTGGTCTCGGCCTGGCTCACCGAATGGGAACGCCGGGGTCCGAAGTGGGAGAAGGCCAGGGCGCGCGTCCTGTCGACCATGGAGACCATCGCCGCCCAGCCCAACGGATTCGTCCAGGGCACCGGACTGTACGACCTGGACACCGGGAAGTTCGCGATCGCCGAGGAACCCGTGGTCGGTGTCTCCCATCTCTCGGCCGTCTTCGGCCTGAACGAACTGTGCGCCGAACTCATCGACCTGGTCGACATGCCGGCCTTCAACGAGGCGTACTACGACTACTGCCGCTACTTCAACGCGAGCAAGACGGAACAGGCGGCCCGCTACGGCTCGAACTTCGGCAGCCTGATCCTCTTCCAGGGCCATTCCCGCCTCGACGCCTACGCCGCCGTGCAGACCGGCGACGACCGGCTCGCCGACCGGGCCTGGGACAAGTTCTACAACTCCGACGGCTACAAGGAATCCGCCCCCTGGAAGACCGAGAAGGTGACCGGTCCCACCGCCCTGGTCGCCGGCAGCGAGGCCACCTGGGTGTCCACCAACGACACCGCGCTCTACGGCCTCGCCGCCATCGAGAACCTCGCCCTCCTGGGCGACCGGATGCCGTAGAAGGCGCTGAGAGGCCGTAGGGGACCGTACGCCCCGGGCGCGGGCGGGCAGACTCCCCCCGTGGACCGCAGCCATTACCGCTTCCGCAGTCTGTGGAGCCTGCCCGCGCCCGCCGGAGCGGTGTACCACGCCCTGGAGCGCATCGAGGACTATCCCCGCTGGTGGCCGCAGGTGCAGGAGGTCACCCGGCTCGACGCCACCGGCGGGGCCGTGCGGATCCGTTCCGTGCTGCCCTTCGACCTGAGGACGACCCTGCGCGAGACACGGCGCGATCCCGCGGCCGGAATACTCGAAGTACGCCTGTCCGGGGACCTCGACGGCTGGGCCCGCTGGACCGTCACCCCCGTGGGCCCCGCCGGCGCACTCGCCCGCTACGACCAGGAGGTCGACGTCCGCAAACCCCTCCTGCGCCGCCTCGCCGTGCCCGGACGACCCCTCTTCCGCGCGAACCACGCCCTGATGATGCGCTCCGGTCGGTGCGGCCTGGCCGCCCGCCTCCAAGCGGTTTGAACTGATCCCGTCCGGCCCTGTATCATTCACCGCGTTCCCGGGCGATTAGCTCAGTGGGAGAGCGCTTCGTTCACACCGAAGAGGTCACTGGTTCGAACCCAGTATCGCCCACCGGGAAAGCCGGTCCGCCCCAGGCGGACCGGCTTCTTCGCGTCGTGTCCTGTGGCACAGGCCCCGGCGTCACCTGCCCGGCGCGGTTCCCTCACGCCGCCGCCCGCAGGCTCGGGCGCAGGGGCCAGGCCGGATCGACCACCTCCGGGGTGCCGTTGCGGGCGAACCAGGCCCGGAGGCCCCGGGCCTGGCCCGCGTGCCACACCGCCTGCAGGGCGTGCAGCTCGCCGGGGGACAGGCCCTCCAGGCGGGACGCGGAGCGGCGGCCCACCGCACGGGTGACCTCCAGTGCCGCCGCCGCGTCGTGGGCGCCCCCCTCCAGGCCGACGCCGTAGTGCGCGCACAGGTCGGTGGGTGTGCGGCGGCCCTTGCGGTAGCGGTCCAGATGCTTGTCGAGGACCCGCGGATCCAGTACCAGCAGCGGCGCCCGCTCGAACCAGCGGCTCAGCGGCATCGCCCGATGCCGGCGCAACTCCCGCTCCAGCACGGTGAGATCGAGCGGCGCGTTCATCATCATCATCATCATCATCATCATCACCACCACCAGCGGCCGGCCCGCCCGCGCCTGCTCGGCCAGCTCCTGCGCCACCTCGTACATCACCGGTGCCGGCCAACGGCCGTGCAGCCCGAAACGATCATCCGTCAGCCTGTGCATCTCCGACGCCGTGGCGGGCACCGGCACCCCCGGATTCACCAGCCAGCGGCCGACCCGAGGCCGGGTGCCCGGCGCGTCCTGCACGACGACGGCGGCCGACAGATCCGGTCGGTCTCCACGTCCACCCCCGTCGTCTCCGTGTCGAAGGCGGCCAGCGGCCCCTCGCACCAGCACGTCATCCCCACCAACCCCTCGTTCACCATTGGCAGTCGACATCTCGTCGGCTGCCCGCTCCGGTGATACCCGGGCCGTTTGCGCCGTACGCCGGACGGAGACAACAGAACTACGGGTCTTCGCAGCTCAGCAGCCCGGTACGGGGACACACTTGTTCTGGAATGCTGTCGGCCGTGGCCATCGCGCAGCCCGAACGGGGCGGGCTCCTGCCCGAGTGCACAGCACCCCCTCGCGGCTCTCTCGCCACCACCGCCTGCATGGAGACCCTGCAGGTCGGCTATCTGCACGCCGTCGCCGTCGCGGCGGGCTGTTCACTGTCCCGGCCCTTTCCGGACAACGGCATCGACTGGCACGTCAGCCACAGCGCACCCGGGCACACCGTCGACGACGAGATCACCGTCAAGGTGCAGTTGAAGGCCACCCACCAGATCCCGCCCCGCCCGCCCGGCCCCTCCTTCTCCTTCACTCTCGACAACGCGCACCTGACGAAGCTCGCCCGCACCCCGGTCTCGGTGCACAAGACGCTCGTCGTCACGCTCGTCTCTCGCTCGCAGAACGACTGGCTGCGCGCCGGACACGACCGGCTCGACCTGAGGCGCTGCTGTTACTGGATCAACCTCGCCGGACAGCCGGTCACCGGACTGCGCCGCACCACCGTGCGCATTCCCACTGCACGCATCTTCGACGACCGGGCACTGCGCGAGATCATGGCCCGGGTCGGGACGGGAGGAACACCGTGACGCACCGCCCGACCGGAGAACGCCCGCACCCCACCGAAGACGCCCGGCACGGCCGGCCGCCGGAGACCGCCGGCATCGACCCCGCCGTCCTCGGTGCCCTGCTGCACCGGCACGGCTGGCAGCGGCGCGGCGGCGCCGCCGGACGCTACGGGCGCTGGACCACGCCCGGACCCGGCACCGGACCCGGCACCGGGACCAGCCTGCTGTTCCCAAAGGGCCGCGCCTTCCCCGACAGCGACGACCTGCTCGCCGAGGCGCTCGCCGCGCTGTCCCGCAGCGACACCCCGGCCGCCCGCGAGGTTCTCGTCTCCCTCGCCCTGCCCAGTGACGAGATCCGCTGGTGGCGCGACGCATCCGGCGGCCCCGGCGGCGCGACCGCCTGGGCCGCCGAGGAACACCTGCGGACCGCCGCCCGCCGGACGCTCCTCGCCGCCGCCCGCGCCACCCGCGCACGCGTCGGCCACCACGGCATCCGGCCCCGCCGACGGCGGCCACCGGCTCACCGCCTTCGCGCCCGTCACCACCGCCCGCCCCCTCGCCGTGCGCCTCCACCAGGCCCCGTACGCGGCCCGCGAGGCCATCGACTACCGGCGGGCCACCGGCGGCATGGAGGCCTTCGACGCAGCCGTCGAGTCGGGCGTCAGCCACGAGCTCACCGACGCCCTCGTCCCCCTCGTCCAGGGCGCACAGGGAGCCCGCGTCGCCGTCGCGTGGGCTCTTGCGGCCGGTGTACCCGACGGCTGCGCGACCTCGCCCGAACCCGTCGAGTTCTCCCCCGGCGACCTGACCGTCCTGCGTGAGGCGGGCACCCGCCTCCGGTGTGCGGAACCCTCCGTACCGGTCCGGATCGCCGGCGCCGTGGTCCGGATACGCAGGTCGGGACCGTGTGACGTGGGCACCGTACGGCTGCGGGTGCTCGCCGGCGCCGAACTCGGGTACGTACGCGGCACTCTCGACGAGGACGCCTACCGCGTCGCCGTCCACGCCCACCTGGTCGGACTGCCGGTGCGGGTGAGCGGCCGGCTGGAGAGCAGGGGTGGCTTCCGCCGGCTCACCGGGGTCGGCCGGGCGGCGCCGGTGCAGGTCGACGAGGCCGAGTGGGACCGGCTGATGAAGGCACTCCAGGAGAACGCGGAAACCGCAGCCCTCTTCGGCGAGGCCTGCGGCGCCGACGGCGACTGCCCCGACGAGGAGAGGGGCGGCGGCTGACCGGGGCGGAGACGGCGGCGGGCAATGATTTCGACCCGCACCGGTCCGGGTCGGTACGATCGCACCCGTGCGTGCGCTCAGGTATGGCGCCGCAGCCCAGCCTTCAGTCAGGAGAGACCGGTGTCAGACGTCCGTGTGATCATCCAACGCGATTCCGAGCGGGAAGAACGCGTGGTGGCGACGGGCACCACGGCCGCCGACCTCTTCGCCGGTGAGCGCTCGGTCGTCGCCGCGCGCGTGGCCGGTGAGCTCAAGGACCTCGCCCACGAGGTCGGGGACGGCGACACCGTCGAAGCCGTCGAGATCTCCTCCCCGGACGGTCTCGACATCCTGCGCCACTCCACCGCGCACGTCATGGCCCAGGCCGTGCAGGACCTGTTCCCCGAGGCCAAGCTGGGCATCGGTCCGCCGGTCAAGGACGGCTTCTACTACGACTTCGACGTGGAGAAGCCGTTCACGCCCGAGGATCTCAAGGCCATCGAGAAGCGCATGCAGGAGATCCAGAAGCGCGGCCAGCGCTTCTCGCGCCGCGTGGTGACCGACGACGCCGCCCGTGAGGAGCTCTCCGGCGAGCCGTACAAGCTCGAGCTGATCGGCCTCAAGGGCTCCGCGTCGCACGACGACGGCGCGGACGTCGAGGTCGGCGCGGGCGAGCTGACGATCTACGACAACCTCGACGCCAAGACCGGCGAGCTGTGCTGGCGGGATCTCTGCCGCGGCCCGCACCTGCCGACCACCCGGAACATCCCGGCGTTCAAGCTGATGCGTAACGCCGCCGCCTACTGGCGCGGCAGTGAGAAGAACCCGATGCTCCAGCGCATCTACGGCACCGCCTGGCCGACCAAGGACGAGCTGAAGGCGCACCTGGAGTTCCTCGCCGAGGCCGAGAAGCGCGACCACCGCAAGCTCGGCAGCGAGCTCGACCTGTTCTCCGTCCCGGAGCAGATCGGCTCCGGCCTCGCCGTCTTCCACCCCAAGGGCGGCATCATCCGCCGGGTCATGGAGGACTACTCGCGGCGCAAGCACGAGGAGGCCGGTTACGAGTTCGTCTACACCCCGCACGCGACGAAGGGGAAGCTCTTCGAGACCTCGGGCCACCTGGACTGGTACGCCGACGGCATGTACCCGCCCATGCAGCTCGACGAGGGCGTGGACTACTACCTCAAGCCCATGAACTGCCCGATGCACAACCTGATCTTCGACGCGCGCGGCCGGTCGTACCGTGAACTGCCCTTGAGGCTCTTTGAGTTCGGCACGGTCTACCGCTACGAGAAGTCGGGTGTCGTGCACGGTCTGACTCGCGCCCGCGGATTCACCCAGGACGACGCGCACATCTACTGCAGCCGCGAACAGATGGCGGACGAACTCGACAAGACGCTCACCTTCGTGCTCGGCCTGCTGCGCGACTACGGTCTGACCGACTTCTACCTGGAGCTGTCCACCAAGGATCCGGAGAAGTTCGTCGGCAGCGACGGGGCCTGGGAGGAGGCGACCGAGACGCTGCGCCAGGTTGCCGAGAAGCAGGGCCTGGAGCTTGTCGCGGACCCGGGGGGCGCGGCCTTCTACGGCCCGAAGATCTCCGTCCAGACCCGGGACGCGATCGGCCGCACCTGGCAGATGTCGACCATTCAGCTCGACTTCAATCTGCCGGAGCGCTTCAACCTGGAGTACACGGCCGCGGACGGTTCCAAGACCCGCCCGGTCATGATCCACCGCGCGCTGTTCGGCTCCATCGAGCGGTTCTTCGCGGTGCTCCTCGAGCACTATGCGGGCGCCTTCCCGGTGTGGCTGGCGCCGGTGCAGGCGGTGGGTATCCCGGTGGGCGACGCCCACGTGGAGTACCTGGAGAGGTTCGCCGCGGACGCGAAGAAGCAGGGCCTGCGGGTCGAGGTGGACTCCTCCTCGGACCGCATGCAGAAGAAGATCAGAAACGCCCAGAAGCAGAAGGTGCCGTTCATGGTGATCGTCGGCGACGACGACATGAACGCAGGCACGGTCTCGTTCCGCTATCGCGACGGGTCGCAGAAGAACGGCATTCCCCGTGACGAAGCGATCGCCGAGATCGTTGACGTGGGGGAGCGTCGGGTTCAGGTCTGATGTGATCGCCGCCGGCGCGGGGATGGCCCGTCGTAGCCCTCGTCCTCGTGACGTCGGCGCGAGCGCTCCCCGCGCAGGCGGGGAGCGGCCCTCGGGGGGACCCCCGGCGGCCTTTGCCGCACCCCCACAGTGACGCCATATGCTGCACGCATGACGAGTGAGCCGGAGCAGCAGATCGGAGTGGGCACGCAGGACGCGTTCCAGCGTCTGTGGACGCCCCACCGGATGGCCTACATCCAGGGCGAGAACAAGCCGAGCGGCCCGGGCGCCGACGACGGCTGTCCCTTCTGCTCCATTCCGGCCAAGTCCGACGAGGACGGGCTGATCATCCAGCGCGGCGAGCTGGTCTACGCGGTGCTCAATCTCTACCCCTACACCGGTGGTCACTGCATGGTGGTGCCGTACCGCCACGTCGCCGACTACACGGATCTGACGGCGGCGGAGACGGCGGAGCTCGCCGGGTTCACCAAGCACGCGATGAGCGCTCTGCGCACCGCCTCCGGTGCGCACGGCTTCAACATCGGCATGAACCAGGGCGCGGTCGCGGGTGCCGGTATCGCCGCGCACCTGCATCAGCACGTCGTACCCCGCTGGGGCGGCGACACCAATTTCATGCCCGTGGTGGGCCACACGAAGGTCCTGCCGCAACTGCTGGGTGACACCCGCAAGATGCTGGCGGAGGCCTGGCCTTCCTGAGCCGCGGCGGGGTGCCCCCGGCCGGGGGCACCCCTCACGCGTCGTACACGTCGGCCTTCTTGGGAGCCGCGTCCTGGACCGCTCCGCTGAGGGACGAGGACCGGGCACCGAACTTCTCCGTGTCCACGCCGTTCTCCTTCAGCACCTTGATCGCCGCCGAGTGCACCGCCCGCAGGACCGGCGTGGCCGCGCGCAGCGCGTCGTCGGCCATGAAACGGTGCCGCCACGGCTTGTCCGCCCAGGCGTGCCGCAGGCCGAAGGGCTCGGGCAGCGAGAGCTTGCCGCCCAGCCAGTAGAGCAGCGGCGGATACCAGGTCAGCGGCGCGCGGGCGGCCAGGCGCACCACCTCGTCGGTGTCGACCAGCGGGAGCTTGACCGTCCTGGTCTCCCAGAACCTGACCGACTTCTGGACCGACTTCTCCTTGGCCGCCGGCTTGCTCGTGAACAGGGGGTGCACCGGGCCCAACGCATGACCGGTGACCTCGATGCGCAGCGTCTCGTGCAGCACCGTCACCGTGATCAGCATGGTGAGGACCAACTGACCGTCCCACAGCGTCCACTGCACGCCCAGGTAGTGCCGGTCACCCGCGCCGAACTGCTGGTTGTTGCAGATCTCCTGTATGGCGTGCGACTTGATCTGGTACGCCTCGACGTCGGTGCCGTCGGGCCGGGACACCGCTCCCGCGTTCTCCCCGATGGGGGTGACGATCCAGTGCCGCACCGTCGGCTTGGGGAAGCCCCCGGTGTGCAGCGGGCCGCGCTCCAGCATGCGCAGCCGGTCGTGAACGGCCTTGATGACGTCCCAGCTGCGGAACGGGTTGATCTCCCGGTCCGGGTCGACCGGGACCAGCTCCTCGGCGAGCTGCCAGCTGCCCCAGCGCGTGCCCATGCCGAGTATCCCCTTGGGCCCGGCGTAGAACACGGAGTTGGACTGCTGCTCGGCGCTGAGCCGGGCCAGCGACTGACGCAACTGCTCGGCGGCCGTCTCACCGGGGCTGCTCGGTACCGCCTCGGGCACCTTGGCGCCCACACTGCCGCCGGAGAGCAGGCTGCTCCAGCGCTCCCTGAGGTCATGGGCCGTGCGCTCGCAGATCCGCTTGGCCCAGAACCAGCCGACCACCGGGGCGACGACACAGGCACGCGCGTACCAGCCCCAGAATCCGTCGAAGGGCATCCGGAGCAGGAAGAGTGCGGCGAGGAGTCCTATCGCGACCAGCAGGACGGTGGCGAGCGCGCCGGCCCGCCTGTCCTCGCGCCTGGCGATGGTGGTGCGGATCTGGAAGACCAGCAGCCAGACCAGCAGGCCGGGCAGGAACAGCAGGCCGCACAGGACCATCACGGCACTCAGCCAGTTGTCCCGCTCCCTGCGGATGCGGTGTGCCGCGAGGCTGTGCTCCACGACCACCTGCGGCTGGGTGCCGAAGGACTGGATGAGCGGTGCCCGCCCGGAACCCAGCATCCGGTCGATGATCGCCCGGGAGAACGCCTCGCCCAGATTCGGCCGGAACAGCGCGATCCGGGGCTCGCCGACGGACGACTTGTGCCACTCGCTGTTGGCCTTGAGTATCTCGTCGGCCTCGTTGTCCCGGTAGGCGGCCGAGGCCAGCGCGAACGTCGGGGTCTGCCCGTCGTCGCCGGTGCTCGGCACCTGCGGACCGAAGAACTCCGCGTAACCGCCTTCAACGGCCATTCCCGCCCCCGATCGCCGCCACTGTCGTCCTGCGGCCTTCCCGACTTCCCTGCCGCGCACACCTGTTGGACTGGTCTTCAGGGTATCCGCAGCCACCGGTGTCCGTCGGTTGACGGCCGAAAGCCGCCCGCCGGTACGAAGCGCGGCCTCTCCACGGGCGCATTCCGCGGCTGCCGGGTGCGTGTCCGGGCGCGGTGATGCGCGGGCGCCCGCGGGGCTGCAGGAGCCGGCCGGCGGGCTCCCGGTGCCTCGTCCGGGCCATGAGGAGGCACCGGCCGCCGTCGGCCGCCCGCTGTCCGCCACCTGCCGTCAGGCGCTGAGCACCCCCGCCCGGACCCGCTCGGCGACCTGCGCCGGCATCGGCTCGTGCCGCACGTACCGGCGGCTGAAGCGCGCGGTGCCGTGCGAGAGCGACCGCAGGGCGACGCCGTACCGGCCGATCTCCATCTCCGGGACCTCCGCCCGGACGAGGGTGCGGCCTCCCGGCGACTGCTCGGTGCCGAGTACCCGGCCGCGCCGGCCGGACAGATCGCTCATCACCGGGCCCACGTAGTCGTCACCGACCAGCACGCTCACCTCGGCCACCGGCTCCAGGAGATGGATCCGCGCGTCCGCAGCCGCCTCCCGCAACGCCAGCGCGCCGGCCGTCTGGAAGGCCGCGTCCGAGGAGTCCACCGAGTGGGCCTTGCCGTCCCGCAGCGTCACCCGTACGTCGGTCAGCGGGTGACCGGCCGCGACTCCTCTGGCGGCCTGCGCCCGTACGCCCTTCTCGACGGACGGGACGAACTGCCGCGGCACCGCGCCGCCGACGACCTTGTCCACGAACTCGACGCCCGAACCGCCCGGGAGCGGCTCCACGTCGATCTCACAGATGGCGAACTGCCCGTGCCCGCCGGACTGCTTGACGTGCCGTCCGCGCCCCGAGGCCCTGGAGCCGAACGTCTCGCGCAGCGGTACCCGGTGGGCCACGACGTCCACCTGGACGCCGTACCGGCCGCGCAGCCGCTCCAGGGCCACGTCCGCGTGGGCCTCGCCCAGACACCACAGGACCACCTGGTGGGTGTCCTGGTTGTGCTCCAGGCGCGTCGTGGGGTCCTCCGCGACGAGGCGGGCCAGTCCCTGCGAGAGCTTGTCCTCGTCCGGCTTGCTGCGCGCCCGGATGGCCAGGGGCAGCAGTGGGTCGGGCATCTCCCAGGGTTCCATCAGGAGGGGGTCGTCCTTGTCGGACAGGGTGTCCCCGGTCTCCGCGCGGCCCAGCTTCGCCACGCACGCGAGATCCCCCGCGATGACGTGGGACACCGGGCGCTGCTGCTTGCCGAACGGTGTGGACAGGGCACCGATCCGTTCGTCGACATCGTGGTCCTCGTGGCCCCGGTCGGCCAGTCCGCGCCCCGAGACGTGCACCGTCTGGTCGGCGCGCAGGGTGCCGGAGAACAGCCGGATCAGCGAGAGCCGTCCGACGTACGGGTCGGACGAGGTCTTGACGACCTCGGCGACCAACGGGGCGTCGGGGTCGCACGGCTTCAGCTCACGCGGTGCGCCGCCGACCGTGGTCACACGCGGTGCGCTGTGTTCCAGCGGGGTCGGGAAGCCGCCGGTGACCAGCCCGAGCAGTTCGACCGTGCCGAGGCCCTGGCGGGCGCCCCCGGCCGCGGGGGCGGCGGCCAGGACGGGGAAGAACACACCGCGCGCGACGGCCTTCTCCAGGTCCTCGATCAGGGTTCCGACGTCGCACGGCTCGCCGCCGAGGTAGCGGTCCATGAGGGTCTCGTCCTCGCTCTCCGCGATGATCCCCTCGATCAGCCGGTTGCGGGCCTCCTCGATCAGGGGCAGCCGGTCCGGGTCGGGCTCGTGCTCCTCGCGTTCGCCGGAGGAGTAGTCGAACAGCTTCTGCGTCAGCAGCCCGATCAGACCCGTCACGGGCGCGTGTCCGTCGGGCCCCTCCGGGCCGTGCAGCGGCAGGTACAACGGCAGCACGGCATCGGGGTCGTCCCCGCCGAACGTCTGCGCGCACACGCGCGTCATCTCGGTGAAGTCCGCGCGGGCCGCTTCCAGGTGCGTGACGACGATGGCCCGCGGCATGCCCACGGCCGCGCACTCGTCCCACACCATGCGGGTCGAACCGTCCACCCCGTCGGAGGCCGAGACGACGAAAAGGGCCGCGTCCGCCGCTCGCAGACCGGCCCTGAGCTCACCGACGAAGTCGGCGTACCCGGGAGTGTCCAACAGATTGATCTTGATGCCGTCCCATTCGAGGGGCACCAGGGAGAGCTGTACCGAGCGCTGCTGCCGGTGCTCGATGTCGTCGTAGTCGGAGACGGTGCCGCCGTCCTCCACCCGGCCCGCCCGGTTCACCGCTCCCGCGGTCAGCGCGAGAGCCTCCACCAAGGTCGTCTTGCCCGATCCGGAGTGGCCGACCAGCACCACGTTCCGTACGGACGCGGGGTGGTCGGCCGCCTGTGCCCTTCCGGCGGCTCCGGGGTGTGTGCGTGCCTTGTCGCCCATGGTCCTGCCTCCCGTGCACGGTGAGGTCACTGTGGGCGCGGACTCGCGGAATCCTCCCCGGGGCCGGCCCGGGGCACCCCGAGCGGTGACGGCTCCGGCGACGCCCGCGGTCCTTCGAGCTTTCCACTCCCGTCACGGTGCGTCCATACGAAGGACGCGATCCCCCTCCCGGCGCCGCTTCGGGACGGGGATCCGCACGCCGGCCGTCCCCCGTGCCGGATCCTCGGGTGCCCGGCGCCGGTCGTCCGCGCGCGTGACTACGATGGGCCAGCCGGTGGCCAGTGGGGCCACGCGGCCACACCGACCGTCGGGAAGGCCATGCTGAACAAGTACGCGCGTGCATTCTTCACGCGTGTCCTCACACCGTTCGCCGCGTTTCTCATCCGGCGGGGGGTCAGCCCGGACACGGTCACGCTCATCGGCACCGCCGGTGTGGTCGCGGGCGCGCTGGTCTTCTACCCCATGGGCGAGTTCTTCTGGGGCACGGTCGTCATCACGCTGTTCGTGTTCTCCGACCTCGTCGACGGCAACATGGCCCGCCAGCTGGGCCGCTCCAGCCGCTGGGGTGCCTTCCTCGACTCCACCCTCGACCGGGTCGCCGACGGGGCCGTCTTCGGCGGCTTCGCCCTGTGGTACGCGGGCGGCGGCGACGACCTCGTCCTGTGCGCCGTGTCGATCTTCTGCCTGGCAAGTGGCCAGGTGGTGTCGTACACCAAGGCGCGCGGCGAGTCGATCGGACTGCCGGTGGCCGTGAACGGGCTGATCGAGCGGGCCGAGCGGCTCGTCGTCTCCCTGGTCGCGGCCGGCCTGGCGGGCCTGCACGCCTTCGGCGTGCCCGGCATCCAGTACCTGCTGCCGGTCGCCCTGTGGATCGTCGCCGTCGGCAGCCTGATCACGCTGATCCAGCGGGTCGTCACGGTGCGCCGGGAGTCCGCCGAGGCGGAGGCCGCCCAGGGACAGGAGGCCGCCGGGGAGCAGGAGGCCCGCGGGAGCGGGGCCGCGAAGTGAGTGTGCGGGACCGCCTGAGCGACGCCCTGTACGGTGCCGGCTGGGCCACCGTCAAGAAGCTGCCCGAACCCGTCGCCGTGCGGCTCGGCCGGACCATCGCCGACATCGTCTGGAAACGGCGCGGCCAGGGCGTGCTGCGACTGGAGAGCAACTACGCGCGCGTGGTGCCGGGCGCGAGCCCCGAGCGGCTCGCCGAACTGTCCCGCGCGGGCATGCGTTCGTACCTGCGGTACTGGATGGAGTCCTTCCGGCTGCCCGCCTGGAGCCCGGAGCACATCGCGAACGGCATCGACATCAAGGACATCCACCACGTGACCGACGGCATGGCGGCCGGCAAGGGCGTCGTCCTCGCGCTGCCGCACCTCGCCAACTGGGATCTCGCGGGAGCCTGGGCCACCACCGGGCTCGGCATCCCGTTCACCACCGTCGCCGAGCGCCTGAAGCCGGAGACGCTGTACGACCGGTTCGTCGCCTACCGTGAGGGCCTCGGCATGGAGGTGCTCCCGCACAGCGGCGGCAGCGCGTTCGGCACGCTGGCCCGACGGCTGCGTGACGGGGGACTGGTCTGCCTGGTCGCCGACCGCGATCTGTCGGCCTCCGGCGTGGAGGTCGAGTTCTTCGGCGAGACCGCGCGGATGCCGGGCGGCCCCGCCCTGCTCGCCCAGCACACAGGGGCGCTGCTGCTGCCGGCGACGCTCTGGTACGACGACTCGCCCGTGATGCGGGGCCGGGTCCATCCGGCGGTCCCGGTTCCGACGTCAGGTACGCGGGCCGAGAAGACGTCCGTCATGACACAGGCGCTGGCCGACGCCTTCGCCACGGGCATCGCCGACCACCCGGAGGACTGGCACATGCTGCAGCGCTTGTGGCTCAAGGATCTCGGTCCCGCGCGGGACCCCGACGAGGACGCCCGGAAGGGGACCCCGTGAGGATCGGCATCGTCTGCCCGTACTCCTGGGACGTGCCGGGCGGCGTCCAGTTCCACATCCGGGACCTGGCCGAGTACTTCATCCGCCAGGGTCACGAGGTGTCCGTCCTCGCCCCGGCCGACGAGGACACCCCGCTGCCGCCGTACGTCGTCTCGGCCGGCCGCGCGGTGCCGGTGCCGTACAACGGCTCGGTGGCCCGGCTCAACTTCGGCTTCCTGTCGGCGGCCCGGGTGCGGCGCTGGCTGCACGAGGGCGCCTTCGACGTGATCCACATCCACGAGCCGACCTCCCCCTCGCTCGGCCTGCTGGCCTGCTGGGCGGCCCGGGGGCCCATCGTCGCGACCTTCCACACGTCCAACCCGCGCTCCAGGGCCATGGTCGCCGCGTACTCCATCCTGCAGGCGGCACTGGAGAAGATCAGCGCGCGGATCGCGGTGAGCGAGTACGCCCGCCGCACGCTCGTCGAACACCTCGGCGGCGACGCCGTGGTGATCCCGAACGGAGTGGACGTCGACTTCTTCGCCCGCGCCGAGCCCGAGCCGAACTGGCAGGGCGGCACGATCGGCTTCATCGGCCGCATCGACGAGCCCCGCAAGGGCCTGCCGGTGCTGATGCGCGCCCTGCCGAAAATCCTCGCCGCCCGCCCGCAGACACGGCTGCTGGTCGCGGGACGCGGCGACGAGAAGGAGGCGGTGCGCACCCTGCCCGCCGAACTCCGTTCCCGGGTCGAGTTCCTCGGCGTGGTCAGCGACGAGGACAAGGCCCGCTTCCTGCGCAGCGTCGACCTGTACGTGGCACCCAACACCGGCGGCGAGAGCTTCGGCATCATCCTGGTCGAGGCGATGTCCGCGGGCGCGCCGGTACTCGCCTCCGACCTGGACGCCTTCGCCCAGGTCCTCGACCGGGGCGCAGCCGGCGAACTGTTCCCCAACGAGGACGCCGACGGGCTCGCCGAGGCCGCGGTACGCCTCCTGGGGGACCCGGAACGGCGCGCGAAGCTGTGCGAGCGGGGCAGCGCCCACGTCCGCCGTTTCGACTGGTCGACCGTCGGCGCGGACATCATGTCCGTCTACGAGACGGTGACCGCCGGGGCCGCGGCGGTGGCGGCCGACGAGCGGACGACGGGGCTGTGGTCGCGCTTCGGGCCGGCGCGGGACTGACGGCGCAGCCCGCGAAGACGGCACCGGTGAACGGCACTTCACCGGTGCCGTCGTCCGCGCCCGGATACCCGGCGAACCCCGGCGGAGCGCCCCGGTAGCCTTGCCGCCCGTGACCGCAACCCTGATCTGGATCCTTGTCGCCCTCGTCGTGATCGGCCTCTACCTGAGCTGGACGGCGGGACGGCTGGACCGGCTGCACGCCCGGATCGACGCCGCCCGTGCCGCACTGGACGCGCAGTTGCTGCGCCGTGCCTCCGTGGCCCAGGAACTGGCCACGTCGGGGGTGCTCGACCCGGCCGCCTCGATCGTGCTCTACGAGGCCGCGCACGCCGCGCGGCAGACGGCGGAGGAACAGCGGGAGGTCGCCGAGAGCGAACTGAGCCAGGCGCTGCGGGCGGTATTCGCCGAGTCGCAGCAGGTGGACGTGGTCAGGGAAGCGCCCGGAGGGGAGGACGCGGCCCTGGAACTCGCCGAGGCGGTCCGCAGGGTGCCCATGGCCCGCCGCTTCCACAACGACGCCGTACGGGCCGCACGCGCCCTGCGCCGGCACCGCAAGGTGCGCTGGTTTCGGCTGGCGGGCCACGCGCCGTTCCCGATGGCGTTCGAAATGGACGACGAACCTCCGGCCGCCCTGGTCGAACGCGCGACCTGATCGGCAGCACTCACCGGCAGCACTCACCGGCAGCACTCACCGGGAGTCCGCGCCGGACGCCCGCGCCGGAGCCGGACCGGGAGCTCCGCCCAAAAGGATCCACCGCCCCTGCATTGGCTCTTGCTGTGGACTGGTGCGTTCGCGTTTCCTCAGTGCTGCAGAAACCCCCTCTTCGCCGTCAGTGAGGTCACTCGTGTCCAGCACGCTCTCCGAAAACCAGGGTCCCGAGACCGGCACCGCCCGCGTGAAGCGCGGCATGGCCGAGCAGCTCAAGGGCGGCGTGATCATGGACGTCGTCACGCCGGAGCAGGCCAGGATCGCCGAGGACGCGGGCGCCGTCGCCGTCATGGCCCTGGAGCGCGTCCCCGCCGACATCCGCAAGGACGGCGGCGTGGCCCGGATGTCCGACCCGGAGATGATCGAGGGAATCATCGAGGCCGTCTCCATCCCGGTCATGGCCAAGTCCCGCATCGGCCACTTCGTCGAGGCGCAGGTGCTGCAGTCGCTCGGCGTCGACTACATCGACGAGTCCGAGGTCCTCACCCCCGCCGACGAGGTCAACCACTCCGACAAGTGGTCGTTCACCACCCCCTTCGTCTGCGGTGCCACCAACCTCGGTGAGGCCCTGCGCCGTATCACCGAGGGCGCCGCGATGATCCGCTCCAAGGGCGAGGCCGGCACCGGAAACGTCGTCGAGGCGGTCCGCCACCTGCGTCAGATCAAGAACGAGATCGCCCGGCTGCGCGGCTTCGACAACCACGAGCTGTACGCCGCCGCCAAGGAACTGCGCGCCCCCCACGAACTGGTCAGGGAGGTCGCCGAACTGGGCAAGCTGCCGGTCGTGCTGTTCTCCGCCGGCGGTGTCGCCACTCCTGCCGACGCCGCTCTGATGCGTCAGCTCGGTGCCGAGGGCGTCTTTGTCGGCTCCGGCATCTTCAAGTCGGGCGACCCGGCCAAGCGGGCGGCCGCCATCGTCAGGGCGACCACCTTCTTCGACGACCCCGAGGTGATCGCGGAGGCGTCCCGCAACCTCGGCGAGGCCATGGTCGGCATCAACTGCGACACCCTCCCCGAGGCCGAGCGCTACGCCAACCGCGGCTGGTAGGTCCCGGGCATGAGTGACATCGTCATCGGTGTCCTGGCCCTCCAGGGCGACGTACGAGAGCATCTCGTCGCCCTGGCCGCGGCCGACGCCGTCGCCAGGCCGGTGCGGCGCCCGGAGGAACTCGCGGAGGTCGACGGCCTCGTCCTTCCCGGCGGGGAGTCCACCACCATCTCCAAGCTGGCCGTCCTGTTCGGCCTGATGGAGCCTCTGCGCGCGCGTGTGCGCGACGGCATGCCGGTCTACGGCACGTGCGCCGGAATGATCCTGCTCGCCGGCAAGATCCTCGACCCGCGCTCCGGCCAGGAGACCGTGGGCGGCATCGACATGATCGTGCGCCGCAACGCGTTCGGACGGCAGAACGAGTCCTTCGAGGCGGCAGTCGACGTCCGGGGCATCACGGGCGGCCCCGTGCACGGGGTCTTCATCCGTGCTCCCTGGGTCGAGTCCGTCGGCGCCGGCGCGGAGGTGATCGCCGAGCACGACGGCCACATCGTCGCCGTCCGCCAGGGCAACGCGCTGGCCACGTCGTTCCACCCGGAACTGACAGGCGATCACCGGGTGCACGGCCTGTTCGTCGACATGGCGCGCGGACACGGGGCGGCCGGCTCCCGGTAGGGCTTGGTCCGGCGTCCTCTGCCTGCCCGGCGGGCGGACGACGGGAAATGTCGGACCGGGCCCTTGTAAGATTCCTGCGTTCGTTGCAGAGATGGGTTACGCGAAGGAGACAGGCAGATGTCCGGCCACTCTAAATGGGCCACGACGAAGCACAAAAAGGCCGTGATCGACGCCAAGCGCGGCAAACTCTTCGCGAAGCTGATCAAGAACATCGAGGTCGCCGCGCGAATGGGCGGTGTCGATCTGGAGGGCAACCCGACTCTCTACGACGCCGTCCAGAAGGCCAAGAAGCAGTCGGTGCCGAACAAGAACATCGACTCCGCCATCAAGCGCGGCGGAGGTCTCGAGGCCGGTGGCGCCGACTACGAGACGATCATGTACGAGGGCTACGGTCCCAACGGCGTCGCGGTACTCATCGAGTGCCTCACCGACAACCGCAACCGCGCGGCCTCCGACGTGCGCGTCGCGATGACCCGCAACGGCGGCTCGATGGCCGACCCGGGCTCGGTGTCGTACCTGTTCCACCGCAAGGGTGTCGTCATCGTTCCCAAGGGCGGGCTGACCGAGGACGACGTCCTCGCCGCCGTCCTGGACGCGGGCGCCGAGGAGGTCAACGACCTCGGTGAGTCCTTCGAGGTGCTCAGCGAGGCCACCGACCTGGTCGAGGTCCGCACCGCTCTGCAGGACGCCGGGATCGACTACGACTCCGCCGAGGCCAACTTCGTCCCGACCATGCAGGTCGAGCTGGACGAGGAGGGCGCCAAGAAGATCTTCAAGCTCATCGACGTACTGGAGGACAGCGACGACGTGCAGAACGTCTTCGCCAACTTCGACGTGAGCGACGAGATCATGGAGAAGGTCGAGGCGTAGCGCCGCCGCGTGCACGACGATCCCGGCGGGCCGGTGGGGGACGGGTCCTCACCGGCCCGCCGCTCCTGTCCGTGGCAGCCGTTAGCCTGGCACACGTCAAGGATCACCGTCCGCCGGACCGCAACCATCGATTGAGGAACCCCGACGGTGATCAACCAGGTCTGCGAGAGCGGCGGCGGGTCAGCCGCGAAGAGGGGTGCAGGGTGCGCGTGCTGGGGGTGGACCCGGGACTGACGAGGTGCGGTGTCGGGGTGGTCGAAGGGGTCGCAGGGCGGCCGCTGGTCATGCTCGGCGTGGGTGTCGTGCGCACGCACACCGACGCCGACCTCGGGCACCGTCTCGTCGCCGTCGAGCAGGGCCTCGAGCAGTGGCTGGACGAATACCGGCCGGAGTTCGTCACCGTCGAGCGCGTCTTCAGCCAGCACAACGTCCGTACGGTGATGGGCACCGCCCAGGCGAGCGCCGTCGCCCTGCTGTGCGCCTCCCGCCGCGGGATCCCGGTCGCCCTGCACACCCCCAGCGAGGTCAAGGCGGCCGTGACCGGTTCCGGGCGTGCGGACAAGGCCCAGGTCGGTGCGATGGTCACCCGCCTGCTCCGGCTCGACGCGCCTCCGAAGCCCGCCGACGCGGCCGACGCCCTCGCCCTCGCCATCTGCCACATCTGGCGGGCCCCTGCGCAGAACCGGCTCCAGCAGGCCGCCGCCCTGCACGCCTCACGCACCGCCGTGCGCACGGCCGTCTCCAGGGCGTCCGGCCCGAGAACACACACAGCACCGAATCCGTTGCCCGGCCCATCGCCCGACCCATCGAAGGGGCGCACCGCATGATCGCCTTCGTCAGCGGCACCGTCGCCGCACTCGCACCCGACGTCGCGGTCGTCGAGGTCGGCGGTGTCGGCATGGCCGTCCAGTGCACGCCGAACACGCTGTCCACGCTGCGCGTGGGCCAGGCCGCCCGGCTCGCCACCTCCCTCGTCGTGCGCGAGGACTCGCTCACCCTCTACGGCTTCGCGGACGACGACGAGAGGCAGACCTTCGTCCTGCTGCAGACCGCCAGCGGTGTCGGCCCCCGCCTCGCCCAGGCCATGCTGGCCGTGCACACCCCGGACGCGCTGCGCCGCGCGGTCGCGACCGCAGACGAGAAGGCGCTCACCGCCGTTCCCGGCATCGGCAAGAAGGGCGCCCAGAAGCTGCTCCTGGAGCTGAAGGACCGCCTCGGCGCACCGGTGGGGGCGGCGGTCTCGGCGAGCCCCGTCACCGCGGGCTGGCGCGACCAGCTGCACGCCGCCCTGATCGGTCTCGGCTACGCGGCGCGCGAGGCCGAGGAGGCCGTCGCCGCCGTCACCCCCCAGGCAGAGGCGGCCGAGGGCACACCCCAGGTGGGCGCCCTGCTGAGGGTGGCCCTGCAGACCCTGAACCGCGCCCGCTAGCCCTGTATCCCTCGCACCGCCCGCCGCCCCGCCCGGCTAGGAGACTTCAGTGAACTGGGACGACACGACCGACCCCACGGCCGCCGAGCGGCTGGTGGGATCCGTCGCCGACGGGGAGGACCAGGCAGTCGAGGCCGCCCTGCGCCCCAGGGACCTGGACGAGTTCATCGGCCAGGAGAAGGTCCGCGAGCAGCTCGACCTCGTGCTGCGCGCCGCACGCGCGCGCGGCGCCACCGCCGACCACGTGCTGCTCTCCGGCGGCCCCGGCCTCGGCAAGACCACCCTCTCCATGATCATCGCGGCCGAGATGGAAGCCCCCATCCGCATCACCTCGGGACCGGCCATCCAGCACGCCGGCGACCTCGCCGCGATCCTCTCCTCCCTCCAGGAGGGTGAGGTCCTCTTCCTCGACGAGATCCACCGCATGTCCCGGCCCGCCGAGGAGATGCTCTACATGGCGATGGAGGACTTCCGCGTCGACGTCATCGTCGGCAAGGGCCCAGGCGCCACCGCCATCCCCCTCGAACTGCCGCCCTTCACCCTGGTCGGCGCCACCACCCGGGCGGGCCTGCTGCCACCCCCGCTGCGTGACCGTTTCGGCTTCACCGCGCACATGGAGTTCTACGAGCCCACCGAGCTGGAGCGGGTCGTCCACCGCTCGGCGAGCCTCCTGGACGTGGGGATAGAGGCCGACGGCGCCGCCGAGATCGCCGGCCGTTCGCGCGGCACGCCCCGCATCGCCAACCGCCTGCTGCGCCGCGTCCGCGACTACGCGCAGGTCAAGGCCGACGGATGGATCACCAGGGAGATCGCCGAGGCGGCCCTCGCGGTCTACGAGGTCGACGCCCGCGGCCTCGACCGGCTCGACCGGGCGGTGCTGGAGGCCCTGCTCAAGCTGTTCGGCGGCGGCCCCGTCGGCCTGTCCACGCTCGCCGTCGCGGTGGGGGAGGAGCGGGAGACCGTGGAAGAGGTCGCCGAACCCTTCCTCGTACGGGAGGGGCTGCTCGCCCGTACCCCGCGCGGCCGGGTCGCCACGCCGGCTGCCTGGGTGCATCTCGGCCTTGCCCCGCCCGGCTCCCAGGCTGCCGGAAACGGACAACGGGACCTGTTCGGGGCGTGAGGCGGACGGCACTGGCCACGCCAGGAACCCCGGTGCCATGCTGAGCGTTGTTCCCTGCGCGCGAACTCGCCTAGACTCCGCCGGTGCCACCCTTGTCGGCGGCATCACATACCCCCAACCATCAGGCCGTTCACCATCGCGGTCGTGTGAAGGAAGTCCGACCCGTGAGTCTCCTGACCCTCCTCCCGTTCATTGTGCTCATCGGGGCCATGTTCCTGATGACCCGGTCGGCCAAGAAGAAGCAGCAGCAGGCCATCGATATGCGGAACCAGATGCAGCCGGGTTCCGGTGTCCGCACGATCGGGGGTATGTACGCCACGGTGAAGGAGGTCAGTGACGAGACAGTTCTCCTCGACTCCGGTCCCGGCGTGGAGCTGCTGTTCGCGAAGAACTCCATCGGCGCCGTCCTGACCGACGACGAGTACAACCGCATCGTTCACGGCATCGAGCACGACCTGAAGTCCGACGCCGATGCCGTTCCCGACGACGCCTCCTCCCTCACCGAGACCGACGACGACTCCTCCTCCGCCGCCTCCGACGACGCGCCGGTCGATTTCGGAAAGAAGGACGCGGCCGACACCGCCGGCGCAGAGCCCGCCGACACCGCCGGCGCAGAGCCCGCCGACACCGCCGGCGCAGAGCCCGCCGACGCCGACGCCGACACCGCGGACAAGACGAAGACGGACGAGCAGGCGAAGAAGTCCGACGGCGGTTCCGAGGCGAAGTAGTCGTGTCCCGGGGTGCGCGGGCCGTACCGCCCGCGCACCCCGGGACATGCCCAGCTCGCGCGGCACCCCGAGACCATGGCACGGCCGCCCGTCCGTCGACCGGGCGCGAGGCGGCCCGAGAGGGAGTACGAGAAGGTGGCAGCACTCAAAAAGGGACGCAACGCGAGCGCCACAGGCAAACCGTGGCGCTCGCTGGCCCTGATCCTGATCGCCATCGTGGCGCTCACCGGGGGGATGTTCGCCTCCGGCCACACCACTCCGCGTCTGGGCATCGACCTCGCCGGCGGCACCAGCATCACGCTGGCAGCCGTCCCCGAGGCCGGTCAGGAATCCGCGATCAACCCGACCAACATGGCGACCGCGGTCTCCATCATGGAGCGTCGTGTCAACGGCCTCGGTGTCTCCGAGGCCGAGGTCCAGACGCAGGGTGACCGCAACATCATCGTCAACATTCCCAAGGGCACCAACTCCGAACAGGCCCGGGAACAGGTCGGCACCACCGCCAAGCTCTACTTCCGTCCGGTCGTCTCCACCGAGCTCGCCGCGGGCGGTGCCGCTCCCACGCCGAGCGGCACCGGTGACACCTCCGCCGAGGGCGCCGAGGACACCGACGGCGACAAGGCCACCGACGGCGCGAGCGAGGGGGAGGCCACGGACAAGACCACCGACGAGGGGTCCCCGTCCGCCTCCACCAGCCCCTCGGCGAGCGCCACCACCCAGGGCCGTGCGGTCACCGAGGCCCTGAAGGCCGACCCCACCCCGTCCACGACCGCCGGCGGCTCCGCCGAGGCCAGCCCTTCCGGGCCCGCGACGGACGGCGCCGCCGAGGCCGACAACGAACTCCAGGCCCAGTACGCCGCGCTCGACTGCACCAAGGCGAGCGTCCGCGCCACCGCCGGTGACGGAGCCAAGGCCACCGACTCGACCGTGGCCTGCGGCCAGAACTCCCAGGGCCAGTGGCAGAAGTACGTCCTCGGCCCAGCCGCCGTCGACGGCACGGACGTCGACGACGCCCAGGCGATCCTCAACACGCAGACCGGTGCCGGCTGGACCGTCACCATGGACTTCACGGACGAGGGCAGCAAGAAGTTCGCCGACATCACCGGCCAGCTCGCCCAGAACCCGTCCCCGCAGAACCAGTTCGCCATCGTCCTGGACAACGAGGTCGTCTCCGACCCGTACGTCAGTCAGGCCCTCACCGGCGGCAACGCGGAGATCTCCGGCAACTTCACCCAGAAGTCGTCCGAGGAACTCGCCAACATGCTGTCCTACGGCGCCCTGCCGCTGACGTTCCGCGAGGACAGCGTCACCACCGTCACCGCCGCGCTCGGCGGAGAACAGCTCGAGGCCGGCCTGATCGCCGGCGCGATCGGCGTCGCCCTGGTCGTTCTGTACCTGCTGCTCTACTACCGCGGCCTGTCGTTCATCGCCATCGTCTCGCTGCTGGTGTCCGCCTCCCTCACCTACGTGATCATGGCGCTGCTCGGCCCGACCATCGGCTTCGCGCTGAACCTGCCGGCCGTCTGCGGCGCCATCGTCGCGATCGGCATCACGGCGGACTCGTTCATCGTGTACTTCGAACGGGTGCGGGACGAGATCCGCGAGGGCCGCGTCCTGCGCACCGCCGTGGAGCGTGCCTGGCCGCGTGCCCGGCGCACCATCCTGGTCTCGGACTTCGTGTCCTTCCTCGCCGCCGCGGTGCTCTTCGTGGTCTCCGTCGGCAAGGTCCAGGGCTTCGCGTTCACACTCGGCCTGACCACGCTGCTCGACGTCGTGGTGGTGTTCCTGTTCACCAAGCCGCTGCTGACGCTGATGGCCCGCCGGAAGTTCTTCGCGAGCGGCCACAAGTGGTCCGGCCTGGATCCGAAGGCCCTCGGGGCGAAGCCCCCGATCCGCCGTACCCGCCGCCACTCCGCCCCCGCCCAGACGAAGGAGGCGTGAGAGATGTCGAAGCTCGGTCAGCTCGGCGCCCGGCTGCACCACGGTGAGGTCGGCTACGACTTCATCAAGAACCGCAAGATCTGGTACGGCGTCTCCATCCTGATCACCGTCGTGGCCATCGTCGGCCTGGCGGTGCGCGGCCTGCACATGGGCATCGAGTTCCAGGGCGGGGCGGTCTTCACCACCCCGAAGAACATGAGCGCCTCGGTCTCCCAGGCCGAGGAGTACGCGGAAGAGGCCTCCGGGCACGACGCCATCGTCCAGAAGCTCGGTGACGGCAGCCTGCGCATCCAGATCGCGGCCATCGACACCAGCACCTCGGACAGGATCAAGACGGCGCTCTCCGAGGACCTGGGCGTCGAGGCGGAGCAGATCAACGCCGACCTGGTCGGACCCAGCTGGGGCGAACAGATCGCCAACAAGGCGTGGCAGGGCCTCGGCATCTTCCTGGTCCTGGTCGTGATCTATCTGGCGATCGCCTTCGAGTGGCGCATGGCCCTCGCCGCGTTCATCGCGCTGATCCACGACATCACCATCACCGTCGGTGTCTACGCCCTCGTGGGCTTCGAGGTCACACCGGGCACGGTGATCGGTCTGCTGACCATCCTCGGCTATTCGCTCTACGACACGGTCGTGGTGTTCGACAGCCTCAAGGAACAGACCAAGGACATCACCAAACAGTCCCGCTGGACCTACAGCGAGATCGCCAACCGCTCCATCAACGGCACCCTGGTCCGTTCCGTCAACACCACGGTGGTCGCGCTGCTGCCGGTGGCGGGCCTGCTGTTCATCGGTGGTGGTGTCCTCGGCGCCGGCATGCTGAACGACATCTCGCTGTCCCTGTTCGTCGGCCTCGCCGCCGGCGCGTACTCGTCGATCTTCATCGCCACCCCGCTCGTCGCCGACCTCAAGGAACTCGAGCCGTCGATGAAGTCCCTGAAGAAGCGCGTCCTGGCCAAGCGCGCCCAGGGCACCGGCACGGACGACGAGCCGGGGGAGGCCCGGGTGCCCGACGACGGTCACGACGACGGGCCGGACGCCGCCGCTGCCGCCGTCGTCGGCCCCCGCAGCCAGTCCGCGTCCCGTGGCCGCGGCCGACCTTCGGGAAAGCGCCGATGACCGAACTCACCGATGTCCCCGCACTGCTGCTGAGCCGCATCCGGGACGTGGCGGACCACCCGGAGCCGGGCGTGATGTTCAAGGACATCACCCCGCTCCTGGCCGACCCGGCGGCGTTCGGCGCCCTCAGTGACGCCCTCGCGGAGATCGCAGGACGCACCGGCGCCACCAAGGTCGTCGGCCTGGAGGCCCGCGGTTTCATCCTCGGTGCCCCGGTCGCCGTCCGCGCGGGCCTCGGCTTCATCCCCGTGCGCAAGGCGGGCAAGCTCCCCGGAGCCACGCTCAGCCAGGCGTACGACCTGGAGTACGGCTCCGCCGAGATCGAGGTGCACGCCGAGGACCTCGACGCCACCGACCGCGTCCTGGTGATCGACGACGTGCTCGCCACCGGCGGCACCGCCGAGGCGTCGGTCCAGCTCATCCGCAGGGCGGGCGCCGAGGTCGTGGGCCTCGCCGTGCTGATGGAGCTCGGCTTCCTCGGTGGCCGGGCGCGCGTGGAACCGGCTCTGGCCGGCGCGCCGCTGGAGGCACTGCTCACGATCTGACAAGCGACGCAGAACGCCGTTCCCCAGCGCCGCACGACGTGGGACGGGCGCGACGGACACCGCACGGGGCGGGCACCGGAGGAATCCGGCGCCCGCCCCGTGCGTTTCACGGGGAAACGGTCCGCACACCGGTCCGAAGGAGATCCGCCGGCCCGGGATGGCTACCATGGGGGCTCCGGAACCTGACCTGGGGACCCGGATCGCGTACGAGGAGTCCTCTTGGCAGACGAGGCCCAGCACCTGACCGCAGACAAGCCCGAGTCCGGCTCGGCTGCCGCGGCCAAGCCCGTGCCGAGCGCGCCCCACGCGAAGAACGACCCGCGCGGGCCGGTCCGGCATGCCCAGGCCGCCGCCGCCGAGAAGCCCGAGCAGCCACGCCCCAAACCGTTCCCCGCTCCCGACGCCGACCGCGCGGGGGAATCCCCGTCGCCCGACCGCCCCGCCCCCGTAGGCCGCCCCAACAGCGGGCAGCCGTCCCGTTCCGGCTCCTCCAACCGCGTCCGTGCCCGGCTCGCCCGGCTCGGTGTCCAGCGCGCCAACCCGTACAACCCGGTGCTGGAGCCGCTGCTGCGGATAGTGCGCGGCAACGACCCCAAGATCGAGAACGCCACGCTCCGCCAGATCGAGAGCGCCTACCAGGTCGCCGAGCGCTGGCACCGCGGCCAGAAGCGCAAGAGCGGCGACCCGTACATCACGCACCCGCTCGCCGTCACCACCATCCTCGCCGAGCTGGGTATGGACCCGGCCACCCTGATGGCCGGCCTGCTGCACGACACGGTGGAGGACACCGAGTACGGGCTGGAGCAGCTCCGCCGCGACTTCGGTGACACCGTCGCCCTGCTGGTCGACGGCGTCACCAAGCTGGACAAGGTCAAGTTCGGCGAGGCCGCGCAGGCCGAGACCGTGCGCAAGATGGTCGTCGCCATGGCCAAGGACCCCCGTGTCCTGGTCATCAAGCTCGCCGACCGTCTGCACAACATGCGCACCATGCGTTACCTCAAGCGCGAGAAGCAGGAGAAGAAGGCGCGCGAGACCCTGGAGATCTACGCGCCGCTCGCCCACCGGCTGGGCATGAACACCATCAAGTGGGAGCTGGAGGACCTCGCCTTCGCGATCCTCTACCCCAAGATGTACGACGAGATCGTCCGCCTGGTCGCCGAGCGCGCCCCCAAGCGCGACGAGTACCTGGCGATCGTCACCGACGAGGTCCAGCAGGACCTGCGCGCGGCCCGCATCAAGGCGACCGTCACCGGCCGCCCCAAGCACTACTACAGCGTCTACCAGAAGATGATCGTCCGCGGCAGGGACTTCGCGGAGATCTACGACCTGGTGGGCATCCGCGTCCTCGTGGACACCGTCCGCGACTGCTACGCGGCCCTCGGCACGGTGCACGCGCGATGGAATCCGGTCCCCGGCCGGTTCAAGGACTACATCGCGATGCCCAAGTTCAACATGTACCAGTCGCTGCACACGACGGTCATCGGCCCCGGCGGCAAGCCGGTCGAGCTGCAGATCCGCACGTTCGACATGCACCGCCGCGCCGAGTACGGCATCGCCGCGCACTGGAAGTACAAGCAGGAGGCCGTCGCCGGCGCCTCGAAGGTGCGCACCGACGCCGCCCCGGGCAGGTCCGGCAAGGCCGACAAGGACTCCGCCGGCGTCAACGACATGGCGTGGCTGCGGCAGCTGCTCGACTGGCAGAAGGAGACCGAGGACCCCGGAGAGTTCCTGGAGTCCCTGCGCTTCGACCTGTCCCGCAACGAGGTCTTCGTCTTCACCCCCAAGGGCGACGTCATCGCGCTCCCCGCGGGCGCCACCCCGGTGGACTTCGCGTACGCGGTCCACACAGAGGTCGGCCACCGCACCATAGGAGCCCGGGTCAACGGCCGGCTCGTACCGCTCGAGTCGACCCTGGACAACGGCGACCTGGTGGAGGTCTTCACCTCCAAGGCGGCCGGCGCGGGCCCCTCCCGGGACTGGCTCGGCTTCGTCAAGTCGCCGCGTGCCCGCAACAAGATCCGCGCCTGGTTCTCCAAGGAGCGCCGCGACGAGGCGATCGAGCAGGGCAAGGACGCCATCGTCCGCGCGATGCGCAAGCAGAACCTGCCGATCCAGCGCATCCTCACCGGCGACTCCCTGGTCACCCTCGCGCACGAGATGCGCTACTCGGACATCTCCGCGCTGTACGCGGCGATCGGCGAGGGCCACGTCGCCGCGCAGAACATCGTCCAGAAGCTGGTGCAGGCCCTCGGCGGCGAGGAGGCGGCCACCGAGGAGATCGACGAGTCGGTGCCGCCGGCCCGCGGCCGGGGACGCAAGCGCCGCTCCAACGCCGATCCCGGCGTCGTCGTCAAGGGCGTCGACGACGTCTGGGTCAAGCTGGCCCGCTGCTGCACACCGGTCCCCGGCGACCCGATCATCGGCTTCGTCACCCGTGGCAGCGGCGTCTCCGTCCACCGCAGCGACTGCGTGAACATCGACTCGCTCTCCCGTGAGCCCGAGCGCATCCTCGAGGTCGAGTGGGCGCCCTCCCAGTCCTCGGTGTTCCTCGTCGCCATCCAGGTGGAGGCCCTGGACCGCTCCCGCCTGCTCTCGGACGTCACCCGCGTGCTGTCCGACCAGCACGTCAACATCCTCTCTGCGGCTGTCCAGACCTCCCGTGACCGAGTCGCCACCTCCCGCTTCACCTTCGAGATGGGCGACCCGAAGCACCTCGGGCACGTCCTGAAGGCGGTGCGGGGCGTGGAGGGCGTCTACGACGTGTACCGGGTGAACTCGGCCCGCAACCGGACGTAGGGTCCGTCCGGCCGCAGCGCACGACACGCACGGCAGAGGGGCTCCCGTACACGCGGTACGGGAGCCCCTCTCACCTCGCGGTGACGGTGACGGCGGTCGTCAGCCGCCGAACTCCTGCAGACCCTTCAGAGCCTGGTCCAGGAGTGCCTGGCGCCCCTCCAGCTCACTCTCGAGCTTCCGGGCCCTGGCGTCGTTGCCCTGCGCCCGTGCCTGCTCGATCTGGCCCTTCAGCTTGTCCACGGCCGCCTGGAGCTGACCGGTCAGACCCTCGGCACGCGCGCGGGCCTCCGGGTTGCTCCGGCGCCACTCGGCCTCCTCGGCCTCCTGCATGGCCCGCTCGACGGTGTGCATCCGGCCCTCGACCTTCGGCCGGGCGTCCCGCGGCACGTGGCCGATGGCTTCCCACCGCTCGTTGAGCGCGCGGAACACGGCGCGGGCGGCCTTCAGGTCCGTGATCGGCAGGAGCTTCTCGGCCTCCCCGGCCAGCTCCTCCTTGAGCTTGAGATTCTCCGTCTGCTCCGCGTCACGCTCGGCGAAGACCGAGCCGCGAGCGGCGAAGAAGACGTCCTGGGCACCGCGGAAGCGGTTCCACAGGTCCTCCTCGTGCTCGCGCTGGGCGCGGCCCGCGGTCTTCCACTCCGACATCAGGTCCCGGTAGCGCGCCGCCGTCGCACCCCAGTCCGTCGACTTCGACAGCGTCTCGGCCTCCGCGACCAGACGTTCCTTGGTCTTGCGGGCCTCCTCGCGCTGCGCGTCCAGGTGCGCGAAGTGCTGCTTGCGCCGCTTGGAGAACGCCGACCGCGCGTGTGAGAAGCGGTGCCACAGCTCGTCGTCGGACTTGCGGTCCAGTCGCGGCAGGCCCTTCCAGGTGTCCACCAGCGCCCGCAGCCGCTCACCGGCCGCCCGCCACTGGTCGGAACCCGCCAGCTCCTCCGCCTCGGCGACCAGAGCCTCCTTGGCCTTGCGCGCCTCGTCGGACTGCTTCGCCCGCTGCGCCCTGCGCTCCTCGCGCCGGGCGTCCACCAGCTCCACGAGCTTGTCCAGCCGCACCCGGAGGGCAGCCAGGTCACCGACCGCGTGATGGGCGTCGACCTGCTCGCGCAGGTGCCCGATCGCCGTCGTGGCGTCCTTCGAGGACAGGTCGGTGGTCCTCACCCGCTTCTCGAGGAGGCCGATCTCCACAACCAGGCCCTCGTACTTGCGCTCGAAGTAGGCCAGAGCCTCCTCGGGGGAGCCCGCCTGCCAGGAACCGACGACCTGCTCTCCGTCGGCCGTACGCACGTACACGGTCCCCGTCTCGTCGACGCGGCCCCACGGGTCGCTGCTCACAGCGCCTCCTCCACATGATGCCTGCGGGGGCTCTGCTGCCCCCGGGCATCGTCCACAGTTTTCGTCACGGCCAATCTAGGCGACCGACGGGATGCCTGTCCGCATCCCGCGCGACCGAAATTCCGCGGTGAAGCGGTCAGGATTCGCTGACAGTGGCCTTGTCGATGACGACCGTCGCGTTGGGGGCACCGTCACCCGCTCCGGTGCTGTCACCGGCCTCGGCGATCTTCTTCAGGACCTTCAGGCCGTCCGCCGAGACGGTGCCGAACGGCGTGTAGCTCGGCGGCAGCGGACTGTCCTCGTACACCAGGAAGAACTGGCTGCCGCCGCTGTCCTTCTGCCCGGTGTTCGCCATGGCCACGGTGCCCGCAGGGTAGGTGTCGTCCTTGAGGCTCTTGTCCTTCAGGTTCTCGTCCGGAATCGTGTAGCCGGGGCCGCCGGTGCCGGTGCCCGTCGGGTCACCGCACTGCAGCACGTAGATGCCGTTGGTGGTGAGCCGGTGGCACGTGCTGTGGTCGAAGTAGCCCTCACCCGCGAGGAACTCGAACGAGTTGACGGTGTGCGGGGCCGCCGACGCCTTCAGCGCCATGTCGATCGTGCCGCAGGTCGTCTCGAGCGTCATCGTGTACTTCGCCGACTCGTCGATGGACATCGCCGGCTCCTTCTTCCAGGTCTTCGAGGCGACCTTGCCCTCCGCCGGCTTCTCGCACGGATCGGGCGCCTTGCTCGGCGCCTCGGCGCTGGGTGTGGCCTCCGCGTTCGCGTTGGACTTGTCCTGGTCCTCGTCCTGGTCGAACGCCCCGGCCGTGTACAGCCCGAGGCTGCCGACCAGGACCACACCGAGGGCGGACGCGATCACCGAGTTGCGGACCCGCGACTTGCGGCGCGCCTCGGTACGCCGCTGCTGCTGCCGCAAGAACTTCTCCCGGGCGAGCTGACGCCGCCGCTGCTCCTGGCTGACCACCGGGTTACTCCTCATGCCTCTCGTGTGCCGACCGAATACGCGTGCGGGCGGCGGGCCGACTGACTGCGTGTGTCCCGTACCGTATATGGGTTGGCTGAGGAAACGGCAGCGCCGGTAGGCTCTGCCCACGGGCGCGAGCCCCGTGGCAAGCCTCCCGTACCGACACAACGAAGGACGAACGTGCTCATTGCCGGGTTCCCCGCCGGGGCCTGGGGGACGAACTGTTATCTCGTCGCCCCCGCCGCCGGTGAGGAGTGCGTGATCATCGACCCCGGCCATCAGGCCGCCCCCGGAGTCGAGGAGGCGGTCCGCAAGCACCGGCTGAAGCCCGTCGCCGTCGTCCTCACCCACGGCCACATCGACCACGTGGCCTCGGTCGTCCCCGTGTGCGGCGCGCACGACGTGCCGGCCTGGATCCACCCCGACGACCGGTACATGATGAGCGACCCCGAGAAGGGCATCGGCCGTGCCATCGGCATGCCGCTCATGGGCGAGCTGAGCGTCGGGGAACCGGCCGACGTCAAGGAACTGGCCGACGGAGCCAAGCTCGGCCTGGCCGGACTGGAGCTGACGGTCGCGCACGCGCCGGGCCATACCAGGGGGTCGGTGGCCTTCGGCCTGCCCGAGGCGGCGGACATCCCGCCGGTGTTCTTCTCGGGCGACCTACTGTTCGCCGGCTCCGTCGGACGCACCGACCTGCCCGGCGGTGACATGGCCGACCTGCTCGACTCGCTGGCCCGCGTGTGCCTGCCGCTCGACGACTCGACCGTGGTGCTGTCCGGACACGGCCCCCAGACGACCATCGGCCAGGAGCGCGCCACCAACCCGTATCTGCGGCAGGTGACGGCGGACCGTCAAGGACGCGGCGCCGCCGAAGCTCCCCGACGAGGAATGTGACAAGACCTTCCGTGAGCACCTTCAAGGCCCCCAAGGGCACCTACGACCTGATCCCGCCGGACAGCGCCAAGTACCTCGCCGTCCGCGAGGCCATCGCCGCCCCGCTGCGCGGCTCCGGCTACGGCTACGTCGAGACGCCCGGCTTCGAGAACGTCGAGCTGTTCGCGCGCGGTGTCGGTGAGTCCACCGACATCGTCACCAAGGAGATGTACGCCTTCGAGACCAAGGGCGGCGACCGGCTCGCCCTACGGCCCGAGGGCACGGCCTCCGTGCTGCGCGCGGCTCTCGAGGCCAACCTGCACAAGGCGGGCAACCTCCCGGTCAAGCTCTGGTACTCCGGCTCGTACTACCGCTACGAGCGCCCTCAGAAGGGCCGCTACCGTCACTTCTCCCAGGTCGGCGCCGAGGCGATCGGGGCCGAGGACCCGGCGCTCGACGCCGAGCTGATCATCCTTGCCGACCAGGCGTACCGCTCCCTGGGGCTCAGGGAATTCCGCATCCTGCTGAACTCCCTGGGAGACAAGGAGTGCCGCCCCGTCTACCGTGCCGCGCTCCAGGACTTCCTGCGCGGTCTCGACCTGGACGAGGACACCCTGCGCCGCGCGGAGATCAACCCGCTGCGTGTCCTGGACGACAAGCGGGAGGCGGTGCAGAAGCAGCTGACCGGCGCCCCGCTGCTGCGCGACTACCTGTGCGACGCCTGCAAGGCGTACCACGAGGAGGTCCGCGAGCTGCTCACGGCCGCGGGCGTCGCCTACGAGGGCGACCCCAGGCTGGTGCGGGGGCTGGACTACTACACGCGCACCACCTTCGAGTTCGTCCACGACGGTCTGGGCTCCCAGTCCGCGGTGGGCGGCGGAGGCCGCTACGACGGTCTCTCGGAGATGATCGGCGGCCCCGCGCTGCCGTCCGTCGGCTGGGCGCTCGGCGTCGACCGCACCGTGCTGGCCCTGGAGGCAGAGGGCGTCGAGCTCGAACTCCCGGCCACCACCAGCGTGTTCGCCGTCCCGCTCGGCGAGGAGGCCCGCCGGGTACTGTTCGCCAAGGTCACCGAACTGCGCAAGAACGGCGTCGCCGCCGACTTCGCCTACGGCGGCAAGGGCCTGAAGGCGGCGATGAAGGCAGCCAACCGCTCGGGCGCGCGCTACGCCCTGGTGCTCGGCGAGCGCGACCTCGCCGAGGGAGTCGTCCAGCTCAAGGACATGGATTCCGGCGAGCAGACCGCGGTGGGCGTCAACGAGATCGTGGCCGAGCTGGAGGCCCGGCTCGGCTGACTTCCGTCCCTGCCCCCACGCGCACGAAGGCGCCGTCGTGCCCCGAAAGCACCGGCGCCTTCGTCGTCGATGCGCGTCGTCGCGTCAATGCCTCGGACGTCGATTCCCTCGATCGGGGACTTAGTGGTCCGCTCCGTAAGTCCTTCGGGGGTTGACTGCGGAGGCGGTGCTGTGGAGGCGGCTAGCGCTGCGTCAGGCAACGTTGGCCCCGTCGTGCGCCTGGCCGCGCTCTTCCGGGTCACCCATGCGGGGCCACTCCGCGGCCGATCCTGCGCCTTGCCCTGCACCGCGCCGGACACCGATCCTCCCGGACAGGCCCGCCTGACGTGGGCGCTAGCATTGCGCCATGGGCCGGGGCAAACAGCGCAGCAGGGTCACGAACCCACGCTGGCAGTGGCCGTCCGGCGACGAAGAGGCGCCGGAGCTGGCCGACTTCAAGAACGTCTGCTTCGAGGTCGCTCGCCAAACCGGTGGGCACGTCGAGTCGGCGTCCGACGGTCGCTTCCCGCCCAACTTCCACCACGTGGTGATCACTTTCCGTGATCGCCGGGTGGCGGTCCTGTGCCATCAGGCCCTGGCGCTGCTCGCCCTGGCGACCCCTCCCGTCGAGTCGTCGATCTGGCCGCTTTCTTTCGTCGACGACCCCGCCATTGGACCGACCATCGCGGCCCTGTTGCGGGTTCGCCTGCTGACGGCGGCCGAGCTGGAACTGGACTGGTCACGGGCGGCCACCCACCCGCCGGCGGAGGTGGCCCACGAGGAGGATCTGAAGTACTGGCGGCCTGGATCTGTCGGTGACGTGATCTTCAACATGTGGGACTGACCAGTGCCGGTCGGCAGGTGTGTCCGGGAGAATCGGCGCCCGGCGCGGTGCAGGGCAAGGCGCAGGATCGGCCGCGGAGTGGCGCGTTACGTCACACAACAGGGCCAGCGTTGCTTGATGCGGCACTCGTCAGATGTCGGGGGCGGCGAGGTGGAGTCGGCAGGCGCAGTCGAGGGCGTCTGCGGTTCAGGGTGCCTGTGGCGCTGCCGGTGGGCAGCATGGAGTTCCCAGAGGGCGTTCATCCAGATTTTCTCCTGAATGCGGCTTTCATCGCTGCCCTAATTTGGGGCCTTTGATCGCGTGCGCAACATTTACACTGCATCCGACAGGGAGGGGCGGTGTCCATCTCATCCGCTTCCATGCCCGGAAGTACGTCTGATTTGAGAATGCTCCAGACTCTCCTAACGATCGGCGGAACGCTGCCTTCCGAGCATCGATGTGATCGATCTTGGGCGTGAGTCAGCGCAAGCCATACCCCAGTGACCTGTCCGACGCCTGATGGGCCTTGATCGAGCCGACCTTGACGGCCTGGCGACAGGCCCGGCTCGACCGCCGGCCCACGGGTGCGCCGGCCAAAGTCGAACTGCGCGATGTGTTCAACGCGATCCTCTACGTGAACCGCACCGGAATCCCCTGGAAATACCTCCCCCACGACTTCCCGAGCCACGGCACCGCCTACTTCTACTACGCCGCCTGGCGCGACGAGGGAATATTCGAACAGCTCAACTACGACCTCGTCGGCCTCGCCCGGGTGAAGGATGGGCGCAAGCCCGAACCGACGGCCTCCGTGATCGACACCCAGAGCGTGAAGACCTCCTCCAACGTGCCTGTGACCAGCCAGGGAACGGATGCGGCGAAGAAGATCGTCGGCAGGAAGCGAGGCATCCTCACCGACACGATCGGGCTCCTCCTCGCCGTGACCGTCACCGCCGCGAGCCTCTCCGAGAACGCTGTAGGAATTCGCCTTCTCGACCGGGCCAAGGAGGCCTATCCGACCATCTCCAAAAGCTGGGTCGACACCGGCTTCAAGAACGCCGTCATCGAGCACGGAGCCAGCCTCGGAATCGACGTCGAAGTCGTCAACAGAAACCCAGGCGTTCGCGGATTTCACGTAGTCAAAAGGCGCTGGGTAGTGGAGCGAAGCATCGGATGGATCATGATGCACCGCCGCCTTGCCCGCGACTACGAGACGCTGCCCTCCAGCTCCAAAGCCATGATCCACATCGCCTCGATCGACAACCTCGCCAAGCGTATAACGGGCGAAGTCACACCCACCTGGCGAGGAACCTACTAGGAGATAAAGGGCAATTCATCTAGATCAAACGCCCTCTGACAGCTACAAGAGCGTCGCCTCCCAACTCCCTGGCCTTCTACGGGACGCCAACAGCGCGGTCGCCTACTACGACAATGGTGAGGAACACCGTCAGGCGCTTCTGGCCCGAGCTGAAGCCCTGCAACTGGCAGGGCGGTACCTGACTCAGGTCCGGCAGTACGACCTCGGCTACACCGCCCTGGCCGGGGCGATCACCGACGCCCGCCGTGCCGCAGACACCCTCACCGCAGCATCCGGCGTGATCGGCATGTGCTGGCTGCTTTTGCGCCAGGGCCGACTGGACGAGGCAGAAACCCTCGCCGCCCAGACCGCCGACATGATCGAGCCGAGGCTGTCCAGGGCCACCCCCGACGAATGCGCGGCGTGGGGCTGGCTGGCACTACGGGCTGCGGCTGCCGCAGGCCGCAACAACCGCCCGCAGGAGGCCCGCCACTACCACCGCGTGGCCACCACGGCGGCATCAGCGGTGGGACGGGAACACACCGGCTCGTTCTTCCGGCACTGGACGACTTTCGGTCCGCTGACCGTCGGTATGAAGGGCGTGGAGGACGCCATGGTCGTAGGGGACGCGCGGACCGTTGTCTGCAAGGCCGGCGAGGACGCACTGTCGCCGAAGGCGTGGAAGAGCACCGGGCGGCCGAGTGACGACAACTGGAACCGCCACCGCATGGACGTAGCACGCGCCCACGCCCGTACCGGCGACCTGACCGCGGCCATGGACGAGCTGACTGGAGTACGCCGAGCATCCCCCCAGTGGCTCCAGCATCAGCACGTGGCCGCCGAGACCATGCAGGAGATCCTGAAGAAGCGCAAGCGCACCCTCACCGCCGCGATGCGCGACATGGCCTCCTACCTGGGCGTCGTCGGATAGTCACCACGCAGCGCAGCACTTCGCACACCCTGTGTCGCAAACTGCCCTGGTCCATACATGGAGTGACGGTCAGTCAGCTCCTACGGTCACCGTGTCTCTATCAGCGACCCAGCCGGGGGTGCACGGTGACCAAACCCAGGAGCGACGTGGACCGCATGCGACGCAGGGAGCTGTACGACGCGGCAGCAGGCGTGGCCGGTCCCCGCTTACTCCCGTGGACCACCCCGGACGGGAACCCCTGCTACCTCAGCACCGACGGCAGGGGCTACCTGTCCACACTCGCCGACAGCATCGAAGCCGTCCAACTCGGCATGGGCGAAGAACTGCTGGAACACGCTCGCGAAGTCCTGGCGCCCGGCGCACGAGCCCTGTCGGCCACCGAGTATCGCTGGCTCGCCTTACGGCTGGCCGAAGCCCTCACCGACGCGCTCCGGGTGGCTGAATCGCGAGGACAGCGCATCCCCGACCCGCAGGAAGAGGCGGCCGAGCATGCCTGACCCGGCAACCACCGGCACGCCAGCCCGCAAGCGCTACCGCTTCCGCGAGTACCACGTGACCGCGGTCGTGGACCCTATGACCCTGCCCACCTTCGCGGCCGTCTGCGTTACCGGCGAAGACCAGGACTGCGGCGCTACCTCCGGCGAACTCCACGCCGAGGACGAACTGACCCGCTGGATCGCCGAGCACTGCGCCGGGACCGGCCACGACTTCTACCACCGGACCACCCGCGCCATCCTCCGGGCTGAACCCGGCGCCTGGCAGTAGCGGCCCTTCCGCCGCCCGTACGTCCTGACGGCAGTAGCGACGGCAACAACCACGGATTTCCACGCACAACCACGGACGCCAGCGGATCGCAAAACCAGCACTGACCAGCGAAGAAGCAGGTAGAGGGGTGTCGCGTAGCACACGTACTATGTACTCGCGGGCCAGACTCCGGTTCTCGTTCACAACTGCAATGCGAACGGCGAAGCCGAGGTCAGGATCCCCGAGTGGGCTACAGATGACGAGGCACAGCAGTTCGCGGACTACGTAGATGCAGCCAGTGACGCCATTGCCCAGGGGCAGATGTCACCCACGGGCCGGGTTTCTACTGCTGGTGCAATCAGGAGGGAGGCAGCTCGTGAGGCAGCGAGCGAGCGGCGCCGTGCGGCGGCGGCCGGCATCCCCTACTCCGGTGTTGCCGGGCATGCACCTGACGCGATGTGGCTGGGCCATGGAAAGCCGCCGACCTGGATCGATATGACGAAGCGGGTGAACAGCAGTCTTTCTGCCCAGGGGCAGCGCTGTCCCGTGGGGTGCAGTCCTAGGAGGTTCGTACTGGTGGATAATAGGGGCGGCGGTGTCTGACTGGTCGGCGCTTTTTGCGGAAATGGAAACGGCTAAGCGCAGGTTGGCGGTGAGTGACCGAGACGGGCTCTGGCGTCATGAGTCACGTCGACCTCCAGTCGTGTCGGAGCGGATCACAGAGATCGCTACGGTGACGCACTGCCCTGTGGACCCTGAGTATGCCGATTTCCTGCTGCATGCGGATGGTTGGCCAGCCATTTTGCAGGACATCGACCTCTTTGGGACAGCAGACTTCGGTACCGCCGCTTACGTGGAGGCCGAGGAACTGGTGCGTGTGATCGAGGATGAGGTGGAGATCGAGCGCGGAGAAAATTTCACCCGCTTGATTCCCATCGGTGCCTCACGGGCAGACATCGACATCCTCGTCATGCCGTGTGCGAGAGAGTCGAATCGACCGACCCCGGTTATCTGGCTTGCAGGCGGGGAAATCGAAAGGTATCGAACCTTCTCCGATTTTTTTCGTGGGATGATCGCCGAGAATCATGCGGAGGCGGACTCTCTGGCGTAAACCCGCCAGGCCTCGACCTGGATTCGTCTGTGGGCTGATCGGTTCGGCTGCTCCGGCGGCTTGCCCCGGTTTGTCCAGCCGGTTGGCGCGGGGGCCTTCGCATCCGCTGCGGGGGCGTCGGGTTCCACGGGCCCGAGGTGGTGCGGTCCTCTCCTCTCCGGGATCGTCGGGATGGTGTCCGGCCGTCAGGCGAGGGCGGGGAGCTGGGTGGCCCGCTGCCAGGCGGTGGTGAACTGGCGTGCCCAGGGCCAGGTTTGGTCCAGGTGCAGGGTGCGGCGGCGGACGTGGGTGCTGAGGCGGGCGGGCAGGTGGTAGAGCTTCATCCGGATTGTCTCCGGTTCGGCGGCGGCGAGTTCGGGCTCGTCGTGCAGGAGGAGGAGCCGCATCCAGGCATCGAGGTCGGCGGCGATCGTGGCGGCGAGCACCCAGGCCGTGTTGAGCTGCCAGGACTTGGACGGCATCAGGCCGAGCCCGACCCGCTTGATCGCCTTCACACGGTCCTCGACCTCGGCGTGGTCCCGGTAAAGGGCGTCGACGAACCAGGCCTGCCCGGAGCCGGGAACCCCGCAAAGCCCCTGGTGAGCGGGGATGTTGGTGGCAACGATCTGGTAGCGCCGGCCGGTCTGCTTCTCGAAGGCGGTCAACTTCTTCGCGTCGCGGCGCGAGGGCTTGACCCGCCGCACGATCAGCCGCGTCCCCTCCGGCCGGCCGGTCAGGTCGCGCAGGCCGGTGATCTCGGCGACCTGGTAGGAGATCCGGTCGCCGTCGGGCCCGGTGATCTCGTGCACGCGGCCGTCCTGCCGCAGCGCGGTGGTCCACACGCGCTCGGGCAGCAGCGCGATGGCCTGTTCGTCCACCTCGTTGATGGCCCAGCCGGTGACCCGTCGCACCCGGCGCCGACTTGTGGTCAGGGCCTGGAGGTGGTCGATGTCGGCGTACGGGCTCTGATGCAGGGGTCCGTACGGGCTGATGTACAGAGATCATCCGGCGTGTCCGTACGGTGCTCGGGGGTGATGGGAGGAGCCTGGCGCTGATCGTGTGCGGCGTTGAGGAGGGCTTGGGCGGGTGTTGCTGGAACCGGAGCGGTGGCTGGAGCTGCGGCGTTTCCGAGCTCTGCACGAGGCGGGCGCGACGATCTCCGAGATCGCCCGGGAGACCGGCCTGAACTGGCGGACGGTCAAGAAGTACCTGGAGAGCGACGGCCCTCCCGCCGGCGCCGGCGCCGGCTCCGCGTTCCGATCTGGGCAATCAGGTGATCAAGCCGTGGGCGCATGTCATCGATGCCTGGCTGCGGGCCGAGATCCTGTTGAAGGCCGCGGTCATCCATGAGCGCCTGGTTGAGCAGTACGGCTTCCCGCACCACTACCAGCGGGTGAAGATGTATGTGCGGCAGGCCCGTCCCAGGGTTGCGGAGGAGCTCGGTTTCACCCCGCGCGAGCTGGCGAAGCTGCATCGTCGCTTCGAGGTGGTTCCCGGGGCCCAGGCCCAGGTCGACTGGGGCGACGAGGGCAGGATCCTTACGCACATGGGCATCGAGAAGGTCTGTTCCTTCCACATGGTGCTGTCCTACTCCCGGGATCCGTTCTGCTGTTTCACCACCAGTCAGAACCCGGCCTCGTTCTTCGAGTGCCACCGCCGGGCGTTCGCGCACTTCGGCGGGGTGCCCGGGGTGATCGTCTACGACCGGACCAAGACCGTCGTACGCCGTCACGTCGCACCCGGCGAGGCCGTGCCCCTGCACCCGGAGGCCGTCGCGTTCGCCGGGCACTACGACTTCGACATCGACGTCCTGGCCGCCTACCGCCCGACCGGGAAGGGGCGGGTGGAGCGGCAGGTGCGGATCGTTCGTGATCATGTGCTGGCCGGGCGGTCCTTCTCCTCGATCGAGGACATGGACGGGGCGTTCATGGCCTGGGTGCCCAGGCGCCGGGCGGTGACGCACCGCACCCACGGCGAGGTGATCGGGGTGCGGGCCGAGCGGGACCGTGCCGCGCTGCGAGCCCTGCCCGCCAAGCCCTATATCGTCGCCGACCGCTTCCTTCGGCACGTCGCCAAGGACTGCCTGGTCGCCTTCGACGCCAACCTCTACTCGGTGCCCGCCACCAGGGTCCGCCACCGCCAGCTCGTCGAGGTGCGGGCCTCGGCCGCCACCGTCGCCTTGCACTCCACGGTCCCCGACGCACAGGGCATCACGCTGCTGGCCGTCCACTCCCGCGCGGTCGGCCGCGGCGCGAGGATCGTGGACGAGGACCACTGGAAGGCTCTGCCCGACGGGCATACCCGCGCCACCACCACCGACCCCGGCACCCCGAGCCCAAGGCCGGCCCGTCCGCCCGAGCAGGAACCGGGAGGGCTCATCTCGCTGCTGGCCCGGGCCCGCGCCGCGCAGGTCCACGTCGGGACCCGCCCGCTGGCCCTCTACGACCAGATCACCGGGACCCGCCCGTTCACCCCCACCCCTGTCGACCCCAAGGACATGCGTTGAGCGAGCTGGTCACCTCCCGGATCCGCACCACCGCCACCAAGCTCGGCCTGCCGCACCTCACCGAAGCCCTGGCCGAGCACGTCGGCCGGGCCGACGCAGGTCAGATGGCCTACCTCGACTTCCTCGACCTGGTCCTGGAAGAAGAACTCGCCGTCCGCGAAGAGCGCCGCTTCCGTCATGCCCTGCGAGTCTCCCGGCTGCCGCACCACAAGACCATCGAGGAGTACGACTTCTCCTACCAGCCCGAACTCGACCCGCGGAAGGTCAAGGACCTCGCCACCCTGGCGTTCGTCGAGGCCAGGTCCAACGTCGCTCTGCTCGGCCCGCCCGGGGTCGGCAAGACGCATATCGCTGTCGCGCTGGCGGTCGCCGCCTGCCGGGCCGGCTACACGATCTACTTCACCACCCTCGACGACATGGTCCGCCAGCTGAAGGCCGCCGACTCCATCGGCCGCCTGGCCAGCAAACTCCGCACCTACCTAAGGCCCCAGGGCCCCGGCGAGTGCCTGGATCGTCCGGTTTGATCATGTGATGCCGTAGAGGGCGAGGGTGAGGGCGAGGGCGAGGGCGCGGGGGCGTTCGGTGTGGGCTCGTCGTCCGGCGGCGGTGTTGATGTAACCCGCGAGCTTGAGTGTGCTGCGGATCAGGTCGCGGAGGGCTGCGAGTACGGCGGGCGTGTTGTGGGTCCTGACCTGGGACTTGTCCTCGTTGAAGGTGGCATCGCGGCACCAGTGGACGGTGTTTTCCGCGGTCCAGTGCCCGCGAGCCCAGGACGCGATCTCGGCGGCGTTCGCTTCCTCGGCGGGCAGGTCGGTGATCGCGTAGACGGTCTCGCTGGACCACTTCTTCGCCCCTGTAGAGGCGGCGTCTGCGCTGGATGCGCAGGACCTGGGCCGCGTGCGGGAAGAGCAGGCCGTCGACGGTGACGACCTGCACGAGCCGCTGCTCGTGTCGGCCGTGGCCCCGGGCGTCGTCACGGTGGATCACGGGGATCTTCTTCCAGGGCAGGGCGTGGAGCTGACGGGCTTGTGCGCGTTGGTTGTTCTTGATGGTCAGCAGGTAGTGAGCGCCGCGTTCGTGCAGGTAGGTGGCGTGGTCGCGTGGGGCATGGAGTGCATCGGCGGTGACGATCGTCCCCGCGAGATCTGCGTCGTCGATTCCGTCGAGGAGGGGTGCGAACTCGGGGATTTCGTTGGTCTTCGCGCCGATCTCGCGGGAGGCGAGCGTGACGCCGTCGCCGTGGCGGACGGCGGACAGGACGAAGACCCGGCTGCCGTCCGGGCGGCGGGCGCCGCGCAGGCACTTGCCGTCCACAGCGATCGCCCGCCGCCGGATGCGTACCGGATCGGCGTGGGCGGCTGTCCGGTGGGCCCGGCGCTGTTCGCGCTCGGTGCCGCCGTCGGGCATGACCGGTTCCGGCCGGCGGGGCCGTGGGGACAGCAGGGGCCGAAGGTAGCCATAGGCCGCCGCGCTGATCTCGCCGGGATCCAGGCGTCCCAGGACACTGCGCAGGGTCTTCTCGCTCGGCACCCGGTAGCGGCCGAGGAGCGGATGGTAGGGCAGGCCGAAGGCAGCCAGTTCCTCCGGCGTCGCGCGTCGGCACCACTCCGCCGCCGCGGTGATCGAGTCGTGTCCGGACGGGGTCATAGCGCAGACCATCAGGGCCAGCAGCGAGGAGAGCCGGTAGCGCACCCCGCGCGCCCCTCTCGGATCGGTGACCGACTCGAACTCGACGATCAGGTCACGGACTTGGTCCTTGGCGGCTCCCTCGCCGAGGGCTTCCAGGCGGGGCACCGCGCAAGCGGGGGCAGCGACAGGGGATGATGGAGGAACGAACACGGCACCTTCGTGGATCTTGAAGCGGAGAGAACTCCATGATCCACAGGTGCCGTGTTCACCTGCTTCCCGGGCCCACCCTCCAGATCAACACCCCAGAACAGGATGTTCCCGACACTCGCCGGGGCCCTGCCCGTCCCTGCCGGGGCTGATGAGGATGGGGGAGCCTCAATCGGTCACGCCTGGCAGGGACGGGGGTCGGGTGGGTCGGCCCGGTCCGGTGCGTGGGCCAGCGGGGCGGGTCACGTCTGGCGCCAGGTCCGCCAGGGGCGGGTGATGATCTCCCGGTAGGTGTGGTGGGACGGGTTCTGGCCGCAGTGGCGCAGGACCCAGTTCTGCGGTTCGGCGAAGTCCTCGCTTGTAGGTGAGGTCTCTCCGTCCACGGCGCACTGCATCGCGTACAGGACCGGCTCCGCGTCCGGCTCGCGGTCGGGCTGGAGCGTCCAGGTCTCGTAGCGCAGGACCGAGCGCGGGGTCACCGTCCCCACCTCCGGTTGGCCACCGCCACCTTGGCGCTCAGCTCCTCGGCCGGGGTCGGCGTACGTACGTCCTTGGGCGGTACGTCCCACTCCTGGCCACCGTGCGGTGGCCGAAGCTGCACGTACGGCCCCACATGCCCTATCACCACGCCCACCTTGCCGCTTCGCCGGTCGACCACCAGGGCGCCGGCATCGGGCGAGACGGTGTGCCCGTCGGCATCAGGGGTGGGGGCCGTCATCGTGACCACCCCGGCGAGGCGGCGCGGGGCCGGGCGTCCAGTCGCAGGGCGGGAACACGTGGGGTGGCGCTCATTCGCACGGTGACGCTCCTCGGCGGCGTTGATGCGTGCCCCTTGGGCCTGTTGGTGCCGCAGGGTTGGCACCGATCCTCACGCCGGTCACCGGGACGAAGGAACCTCCACCAAACCCCACTCCGGGACGTCCCGCACCGTGTAGAACGTCCCTGGTGCCGTCCTGAGATGTAGGGGGAGACTCGTGCCGAACGAGAGACTACGAGCCGTCATGGCAGCCGGAGGCTGGACGTACGCGACTCTTGCCCAGGAGGTCGAGGTCGACCCCAAGTCGGTCGAGCGCTGGGTGCACCTCGGACGTATCCCACGTCGTGCCACCGCCCTCCAGGCGGCCAAGGCCCTGGGAGAAGACGTGCACGCACTCTGGCCGGCGCTCCGCCAGGCCCGCCCCGCCCGCGCCATCAGCCCCGAACTGGTGGCGCTCTACGAACAGCGGGCCGACCTCCCCGTCTCGACGTTCACCGACCTGATGGCCCAGGCCCGAGAACGGATCGACATCCTCGTCTACGCGGCCGTCTTCCTCCACGAGGCGTACCCGCGACTGAACGAACTCCTCACCGAACGCGCCGCCGAAGGCTGCACCGTCCGCATCACGATCGGGGACCCCGACAGCGACAACGTCCAAGCCCGCGGCCAGGAGGAGCGGTTCGGCCACGGCATCGAATCCCGCTGCCGCCTCGCACTCATGCACTACAAGCCGCTCGCCGACACCCCCGGCATCGAAGTCCGCACCCACGCAACTACCCTCTACAACTCCTTCTACCGCGCCGACGACCAGCAACTCGTCAACGCACACGTCTGGGGCGTCAACGCCTACGCCGCCCCCGTATGGCATCTTCGCCGACACGAGGCAGGCGGCATGTTCGACACCTACGCCGACAGCTTCGACGCCGTGTGGACGGCGGCAACCCCCGTGCGAGAGGAAGGCTGACCGTGGCCCGCACCGAGTACTACGACGACCCCAACGCGCCCGAGCCGAACAGCATGGTCGTCGCCGCATCCGCCGTCGTCACCGACGACCACGGCCGCATCCTCCTCCAGCGCCGCCGCGACAACGACCTGTGGGCCCTGCCCGGAGGCGGCATGGACCTCACCGACTCCCTGCCAGGCACAGCCGTCCGTGAGGTCAAGGAAGAAACCGGCCTCGACGTCGAGATCACCGGCCTGGTTGGCACCTACACCGACCCGAAACACATCATCGCCTACACCGACGGTGAGGTCCGCCGCCAGTTCAACGTCTGCTTCACCGCCCGCATCACCGGCGGCCAACTGGCAATCTCCGACGAGTCCACCGAACTCCGGTTCGTGCCGCCGAAAGAGGTCGAGCAGTTGCCGATGCACCACACCCAACGACTCAGGCTTCAGCACTTCCTGGAACAGCGCGAGAAGCCGTACCTGGGCTGAGCCGTCTGACGGCAGTAGCGACGGCAACAACCCCGCACAACCACGGACACCCACGCACTTCACCGGACCAGCAAACTGCGCTTGACCTGCGAAAAATCAGGTCGAAGGTGTCGCGTAGCACACGTACCATGTGCTGGCGGGGGCTACGCCGGTCCTCGTTCACAACTGTGGTGGATCGCAACCCGGACACTCCGATCTTTGCAGGTGCGACCCGGAGAAGCCCCGCAGCGAGGTTGTCCTGGACGCGGACTCGTTCGAACAGGCCAGAAACCAGGCCCTGGACACCGTGGGGCCCATCGATACCGGTTCGTGGCAGCGTCGGCAGGGGACGATGGAGTCTGCGGTCGAAACATTCGGTAGGGATACCGGGTTCACCGCGACCAGTGGTGGGGAATACAGGTCGTTCCGCCTGGATACCGACGACCGAATCGGCCCGCACATCAATGTGATGACGGGTAAGGGTGCGGCGGTTCGAAAATGGGCGATAAGGTTCCCTGGCGGGAGCGGGGGTATTTCGACGTGGTTGAGGCGGAACGTATGACCGACGGTAGTTCTTATGGGAGTCATCCGGAATACCTTCCGGACTTCATGAATGACCCCCGTGACGATGACGGCCGACAGGTGATGAAGCTGGATCTCGCCGAGAACCGCGCGCTGGCGGCAGCGACGCTGAGCAGATTTCCGGCTGCTACCGGCGACGTGATCGACTTCGAGTCCGCTCCGTTCGAAGACCGACTCTGGTGGGACGATGAGGAGCACTGGACGAGGATGGCGGCGGAGCTGCTCTCCTCGTACGTACAGCGGGGTGAGCAGATCGCCGTCATCTGGGGCAACTATCTGATGCCGGCCGTGACCATGCCTGCGGATGTTGCGGTGCGACATGCGTGGGACATCCTGGACGCTGGGCCGCACTTCTGGATCCATCCGCTTGGCGGTTCGGTGCTCATCGAATGCCTAATGGATGGACAAGTGACGGTCGTGACGATTCCGTCAAGCTAAGTGGTCCGCGTCGTAAATCCTTCGGGGGTTGATCAGGCTGCGAGATGGGCGGAGGATTCTTCTGGGTGATCGGCGGTGTGCCGGTCGAGCCTGGCCAGGAGATCGTCCAGGTCGGAGGTGGTGAACTTCCACTGGAACGGCTGTGCCGTGGCGTTGTAACGGTCTTCGAAGGATCGGAGCCGGTCCCTGACCTGGGCAAGGTCGGTGAAGTCGTTGGGCGAGACGACCTTGCGCTGGACGACGGAGAAGTAGATCTCCACTTGGTTCAACCACGAAGCGTGGACCGGGGTGTGGACCATGACCGCGTTCGGGAACGCGCTGGTCAGCCGGTCGGCAGCCTTCTTGCCGCGGTGGGAGGAGCCGTTGTCGACGACCCAGAACACGCGTTTCGCGCTGGCGTACGGCTCCTGGGTCATGATCTGGGCGACCAGGTTCATGAACGGGTCGATGCCGGTCCTGGGTTCGGTGCGGCCGGACACTTTCGCGCGGTGCACGTCGTAGGCGGCCAGGTAGGCCAGGGCGCCGCCGCGCCCGTAGGTGTGGTTCACCCGCATCGCTCTGGCCTGGCCGGGGGCGAGGGTGGGGTGGCAGCGGCAGCGGGCCTGGACGGAGGTCTTCTCGTCCGCGCTGATCACGTACTCGTCCGCGCCGAGAGCCTTGCCCTGCCAGGTGCGGGCGTACAGATCGAGAACGCGCTCGGCCCTGGCACGGAAGTCGGGGTCGGTGATGAAGATCCAGGACTGGTACTGCCAGGGCTTGAGCGCGTCCTGCGTGAGCCAGCGCCGCACGGTGGAGGCGGAGATCGCGCCGGCGATGGCGCGGCCGACGACCTCGCGGGCCGGCTCCGGGGCCGACCAGCGCGAGAGAGGGGTGCCGCTCTCGGCGGGCAGTTGGCAGGCCAGGGCCTTGACCTGGGCTGTCTGCAGCGCGGTGAACGACGGCGGCCGCCCGGACCGCTCGCGGTCCCCCAGCCCGCCGAGACCGTGCTCGGCGAACCGGCCCGGCCAGCAGCGGACCGTGTCCAGGTGCAGGCCCGTCTCCCGGGCGATGCGCGCGTTGGAGCGTCCCCGTGCGGCATGCAGCACCACCTGCGCGCGGGTGCGTAACCGGTACTCGGTCTTGTGGCCGTAGGCCATCTTCTTCAGTCGCTCGCGCTCGGCGGCGCGCAGTGCTATCGGGCGTGCGGTGGCAACGGGCAAGGCAGGCAGGCCGATCGGGAGAAGTGAATCACGACAGGCCAGAGCCTGCCGTACCCGACGACCGGCCCCTCGGGCAGGATGGACGCCATGCCCACGCCTTCGGAACACACCCGGCTCTCGCTGGAGGGGCGCCTCGGCGAGCACGCCCGCACTGCCTGGCCGCAACTGGAGCAGTTGCACGTCCGCCACCGCGGCGCCTTCGCCTATGTGGAGGCCGAACTCGCCGACGGCGAACAGGTCAAGCTGATGCGACTGCGCTACACCGGCGCCGTCGGCAAGTGGGGCTTCGCCCTCTACTACGCCGGCAGCGACCGCTACGAAGACTCCCTGCTGCCCACCGGCAGCCCCACCGGCACCCCCGCAGACGCACTCGACTGCGCCTGCCGGCTCCACCTCACAGCCCCCGACATCTGACCAGACGCCAGCCACAGCACCGCCTCCGCCGTCAACCCCCGAAGGATTTACGACGCGGACCACTTAGGCTGGAGTGTATGTACGGCTGGGGCACACACTGCGGCCGAAACCGCACACCTGCGGGGACTGTTCGTACGTTCTTATGACCGGAGGACGGGGAACCCACAGCCACGTGCGGCACAATGGCCCTGCCCGAAGCAGGTCCACACTCTCCAAGTGACGGAATCGGCGTGATGAGCAAGACGACAGTGAAGGACGTTTCCACCGGGCCCGATCCCGCTCCGGGGCCCGCCGCCGGGCCGCCGCGTGAGGGCACCGGCCGTGCGTTCGCCCTGCTGCTGGTCATCACCGGCGCCGCCGGTGTCCTGGCCGCGTGGATCATCACCCTGGACAAGTTCAAACTGCTCGAGGCCAAGGTCAAGGGCGAGACCTTCGTTCCCGGCTGCAGCCTCAACCCGGTGGTCTCCTGCGGCAGCGTCATGGAGAGCGACCAGGCGAGCGTCTTCGGTTTCCCCAACCCGATGCTGGGCCTCGTGACCTACGGCATCGTCGTCTGCGTGGGCATGAGCCTGCTCGCCGGGGCACGCTTCCCGCGCTGGTACTGGCTCACCCTCAACGCGGGCACCCTCTTCGGCGTCGTCTTCTGCGCCTGGCTGATGATCCAGTCCCTGTACCGGATCAACGCCCTGTGCCTGTGGTGCTGCCTGGCCTGGGTCGCCACCATCATCATGTTCTGGTACGTCACGTCGTTCAACATCCGCAAGGGCTTCCTGCCCGCCCCCGGCTGGCTGAGGAGCTTCTTCGGCGAGTTCACCTGGGTCATGCCCGTGCTGCACATCGGCATCATCGGCATGCTGATCCTGACCCGCTGGTGGGAGTTCTGGACCAGTTGACCGCACCGGCCGCACCGCCCCCCCCGGGCCGCGGGAACCGCACAGGCCCCCGGAGCCGCGAGGACCGCACCGACCGCGCGAGCCGCGCTGTCGGTGCGGTCCTTTAGGGTTTCGGTGTGGAGCCCGACCTGTTCACCGCCGCAGCAGAAGAACGCCAGGAGAAGGACCCGACCGGCAGCCCCCTCGCCGTCCGGATGCGCCCGCGCACCCTCGACGAGGTGGTGGGCCAGCAGCATCTGCTGAAGCCGGGCTCACCCCTGCGCCGGCTGGTCGGCCAGGGTGCCTCCGGCCCCGCGGGCCCGTCCTCGGTGTTTCTGTGGGGACCGCCCGGCACCGGCAAGACGACCCTGGCCCACGTCGTCTCCAAGGCCACCGACCGGCGCTTCGTCGAACTGTCGGCGATCACCGCGGGCGTCAAGGAGGTCCGCACGGTCATCGACGGCGCCCGCCGCGCCTCGGGTGGGTACGGCAAGGAGACCGTCCTCTTCCTCGACGAGATCCACCGCTTCAGCAAGGCGCAGCAGGACTCCCTGCTCCCCGCGGTCGAGAACCGCTGGGTCACGCTGATCGCCGCGACCACCGAGAACCCCTACTTCTCGGTCATCTCCCCGCTGCTGTCCCGCTCGCTCCTGCTCACCCTCGAACCCCTCACCGACGACGACATCCGGGACCTGCTCCACCGCGCGCTCGGCGACGAGCGGGGTCTGAAGGGCGCCCTCACCCTCCCCGGGGACACCGGCTCCCACCTGGTGCGCATCGCCGGCGGGGACGCCCGCCGCGCCCTGACCGCCCTGGAGGCCGCCGCGGGGGCCGCACTGGACAAGGGGGAGACGGAGATCTCCCTGGCCACCCTGGAGGAGACGGTCGACCGGGCCGCAGTGAAGTACGACCGTTCCGGAGACCAGCACTACGACGTCGCCAGCGCCCTGATCAAGTCCATCCGCGGCTCCGACGTGGACGCCGCCCTGCACTACCTCGCCCGGATGATCGAGGCGGGTGAGGACCCCCGCTTCCTCGCCCGCCGCCTGATGATCTCCGCCAGCGAGGACATCGGCCTCGCCGATCCGAACGCCCTGCAGATCGCGGTCGCCGCCGCCCAGGCCGTCGCCATGATCGGCTTCCCGGAGGCGGCCCTCACCCTCAGCCACGCCACCATCGCCCTCGCCCTCGCCCCCAAGTCCAACGCGGCCACCACCGCGATCGGCGCCGCCCTCGACGACGTCCGCAAGGGGCTGGCCGGGCCCGTCCCGGCCCACCTGCGTGACGGGCACTACAAGGGCGCGGCCAAGCTGGGCCACGCCCAGGGGTACGTGTACCCGCACGACCTGTCCGAGGGCATAGCCCAGCAGCAGTACGCCCCGGACGCCCTCAAGGACCGCGCGTACTACGAACCCACCCGGCACGGCGCCGAGGCGCGGTACGCCGACGCGGTGGAGTGGACCAGGAAGCACCTCGGCCGGAAGCAGCCGTGAGCACCCTGTAGAATCTGCCGAAGCTGCGTCCCGCGTCCGGTACCCGCAAGGGAAACCGGCACCACCAGAGCGGGACATCCAGCCGGAGACCCCCGCCCTCCGGGGCAGGGAATCCAGGAGCGTCGCGCACCGTCGAACGGTGTCGCGGGCAGCCCACCACCACCCGGATTTCCGGGAGCGGCCGGTGGGCCACTCGCGTACTGCACGTATGTGCCCAGATCAGGGGAGCGGCTGCCCGGCAGGTCCGTCACGGACCCGCGGGGTTTCCCCGGCTGCGGATGCGACCTCCCTTAACCCTGGTGAGCCGACAACACGAAGGTGAAAGAGACAGTGGCTAATCAGCCCCGCCCCAAGGTCAAGAAGTCGCGTGCCCTGGGTATCGCGCTGACCCCGAAGGCCGTCAAGTACTTCGAGGCCCGCCCCTACCCGCCGGGTGAGCACGGCCGCGGCCGCAAGCAGAACTCGGACTACAAGGTCCGTCTGCTGGAGAAGCAGCGTCTGCGCGCCCAGTACGACGTCAGCGAGCGCCAGCTCGTCCGCGCGTACGAGCGTGCCGCCAAGACCTCGCTCAAGACCGGTGAAGCGCTCGTCATCGAGCTCGAGCGCCGTCTCGACGCCCTGGTCCTGCGTTCGGGCATCGCCCGCACGATCTACCAGGCCCGCCAGATGGTCACCCACGGCCACATCCAGGTCAACGGCAAGAAGGTCGACAAGCCCTCCTTCCGTGTCCGCCCGGACGACGTCGTGCAGGTCCGCGAGCGCAGCAAGGACAAGACGCTGTTCACGATCGCCCGCGAGGGTGGCTTCGCCCCCGACGGCGAGATCCCGCGCTACCTCCAGGTGAACCTCAAGTCCCTGGCGTTCCGCCTGGACCGTGAGCCGAACCGCAAGGAGATCCCGGTGATCTGCGACGAGCAGCTGGTCGTCGAGTACTACGCCCGCTGACCCCGGCAGGCACGCGGTACCTCAGCCCGCCGCTTCTCCCGCCCGTGAGGGCGGGAGAAGCGGCGGGCTGCTGCGTGGGCGCCCCGGCAGCCGCCTGTCGCACGGTCGTGCCCGGCCGGGCCGAAGCGGCCCGCCACGGCTCCGCCTCCCGGCCCCGTGCAGAGCCCGGCGGACCGCCTCGGCCCGGCCGGGCAGCGCTCCCGCGCCGGGCGGTAATCCGGTACGGAGTCCCGCCGGCGGCGCGATAGGCTCGGTCCACGATTCTCTCGATGTTCAGGCATGTTTCTCAGGGAGCAGGTGCGCACAGTGTCCGGTGGAGAGGTGGCCGGAATCCTGGTGGCCGTGTTCTGGGCGATCCTGGTCTCCTTCCTCGCCGTTGCGCTGGCGAGGCTGGCCCAGACGCTCCGGGCCACCACCAGGCTCGTGGCGGACGTGACCGACCAGGCCGTTCCGCTGCTGGCCGACGCCTCCACCGCGGTGCGCTCCGCACAGACCCAGATCGAGCGGGTCGACGCGATCGCCTCCGACGTCCAGGAGGTCACCTCCAACGCCTCCGCCCTGTCGACCACCGTCGCCTCCACCTTCGGGGGCCCGTTGGTCAAGGTCGCCGCTTTCGGCTACGGCGTGCGCCGGGCCGTCAGCGGCCGCAAGGAGGACGCGTCCGCCAGGCCGGCGTCCGACAGGACCGAGCCCGCGAAGGCGCCGGGCCGCACCGTGATCGTGGGCCGCACCGTCCCGGGCACGCGGCGGGCCAGGCGTACCCGGGGAAAGAAGGACTGACCCAGCGATGTTCCGCCGTACGTTCTGGTTCACCACCGGCGTCGCCACAGGTGTGTGGGCCACCACCAAGGTCAACCGGAAACTGAGGCAGCTGACGCCCGAGAGCCTCGCCGCGACCGCGGCGAACAAGGCGATCGAGGCCGGCGGCCGCATCAAGGACCGGGCGGTGGACTTCGCCCTCGACGTCCGCGACAACATGGCCCGGCGCGAGGCCGAACTGGGCGACGCCCTCGGCCTCGACGCCCCGGCAGACCGGGAACTGCCGCGCTCCGGCCGGTACGCCGTCCTCGAGAACCGCAACAGCCCGAAGAGCAGCCCACGGTACGCCGAGGGCTCGGCGTACCCGACGAGCCCGTACAACCGGAATGAGGACCACTGATGGAGTCGGCCGAGATCCGCCGCCGCTGGCTGAGCTTCTTCGAGGAGCGCGGGCACACCGTCGTCCCTTCGGCGTCGCTCATCGCGGACGACCCGACTCTGCTCCTCGTCCCGGCCGGCATGGTGCCCTTCAAGCCCTACTTCCTGGGCGAGGTGAAGCCGCCCTTCGCGCGCGCCACCAGCGTCCAGAAGTGCGTCCGCACGCCGGACATCGAAGAGGTCGGCAAGACCACCCGGCACGGCACCTTCTTCCAGATGTGCGGCAACTTCTCCTTCGGCGACTACTTCAAGGAAGGCGCCGTCAAGCTGGCCTGGGAGCTGCTCACCAGCCCCCAGGACAAGGGCGGCTACGGCCTTGACCCCGAGCGCCTGTGGATCACCGTCTACAAGGACGACGACGAGGCCGGGCGTATCTGGCGCGACGTCGTCGGCGTGCCCGCCGAGCGCATCCAGCGCCTGGGCAAGAAGGACAACTACTGGGACATGGGCGTCCCCGGGCCCTGCGGTCCCTGCTCCGAGATCAACTACGACCGCGGCCCCGAGTTCGGCGCCGAGGGCGGCCCCGCCGTCAACGACGAGCGGTACGTGGAGATCTGGAACCTCGTCTTCATGCAGTACGAGCGGGGCGAAGGGGCGGGCAAGGACTATCCGATCCTCGGCGACCTGCCGAGCCAGAACATCGACACCGGTCTCGGCCTCGAGCGGCTTGCCATGATTCTGCAGGGCGTGCAGAACCTGTACGAGATCGACACCTCCATGGCCGTCGTCGACAAGGCCACCGACCTGACCGGGGTCCGCTACGGCGATGCCCAGGACTCGGACGTCTCGCTGCGCGTGGTCACCGACCACATGCGCACCTCGGTCATGCTCATCGGTGACGGCGTCACCCCGGGCAACGAGGGCCGCGGCTACGTGCTGCGCCGCATCATGCGCCGTGCCATCCGCACCATGCGCCTGCTCGGCGCCACCGGCCCGGTCGTCGAGGACCTGGTCGACGTCGTCATCGGCATGATGGGGCAGCAGTACCCCGAGCTGATCACCGACCGCGAGCGGATCGAGAAGGTCGCCGTCGCCGAGGAGAACGCCTTCCTCAAGACGCTGAAGGCCGGCACCAACATCCTCGACACCGCCGTCACCGAGACCAAGCAGTCCGGTGGCACGGTCCTCTCCGGCGACCGGGCCTTCCTGCTCCACGACACCTGGGGTTTCCCGATCGACCTCACCCTGGAGATGGCCGCCGAGCAGGGGCTGTCCGTGGACGAGGACAGCTTCCGCCGGCTCATGAAGGAGCAGCGGGAGCGGGCCAAGGCCGACGCGCGGGCCAAGAAGACCGGCCACGCCGACCTCGGGGCCTACCGCGAGATCGCCGACCGGGCCGGTGTCACCGACTTCACCGGCTACACCGCCACCGAGGGCGAGTCCACCGTCGTGGGCATCCTGGTCGACGGCGTCTCCTCACCGGCCGCCGCCGAGGGCGACGAGGTGGAGATCGTCCTCGACCGCACCCCGTTCTACGCCGAGGGCGGCGGCCAGATCGGCGACACCGGGCGGATCAGGGCCGACTCCGGCGCCGTCATCGAGGTCCGTGACTGCCAGAAGCCGGTCCCGGGCGTGTACGTCCACAAGGGCGTCGTCCAGGTCGGCGAGGTCACCCTCGGTGCCAAGGCCCACGCCTCCGTCGACGAGCGCCGCCGCACGGCCATCGCCCGCGCCCACTCGGCCACCCACCTCACCCACCAGGCACTGCGCGACGCCCTCGGCCCGACGGCTGCCCAGGCCGGTTCCGAGAACCAGCCCGGCCGCTTCCGCTTCGACTTCGGCTCGCCGTCCGCCGTGCCGACGGCCGTGATGACCGACGTCGAGCAGAAGATCAACGAGGTGCTCGCCCGTGATCTGGACGTGCGTGCCGACGTCATGGGCATCGACGAGGCCAGGAAACAGGGTGCCATCGCCGAGTTCGGCGAGAAGTACGGCGAGCGCGTGCGCGTGGTGACCATCGGCGACTTCTCCAAGGAGCTGTGCGGCGGCACCCACGTGCACAACACCGCCCAGCTCGGCCTGGTCAAGCTGCTCGGCGAGTCCTCCATCGGCTCCGGTGTGCGCCGTATCGAGGCCCTGGTCGGTGTGGACGCCTACAACTTCCTCGCCCGCGAGCACACAGTCGTCGCCCAGCTCCAGGAGCTGATCAAGGGCCGCCCGGAGGAGCTTCCGGAGAAGGTCTCCGCCATGCTCGGCAAGCTCAAGGACGCCGAGAAGGAGATCGAGAAGTTCCGTGCCGAGAAGGTGCTCCAGGCCGCCGGAGGCCTTGCCGAGTCCGCCAAGGACGTGCACGGCGTCGCCCTGGTGACCGGCCGGGTCCCGGACGGCACCACCGCCGACGACCTGCGCAAGCTGGTCCTCGACGTACGCGGCCGGATCCAGGGAGGCCGGGCCGCCGTCGTCGCCCTGTTCACCACCGTGGGCGGCAAGCCCCTCACCGTCATCGCCACCAACGAGGCCGCCCGCGAGCGCGGTCTCAAGGCCGGCGACCTGGTTCGCGCGGCTGCCAAGACCCTCGGCGGCGGCGGTGGCGGCAAGCCGGACGTCGCCCAGGGCGGCGGCCAGAACGCAGCCGCCGTCGGCGACGCCGTCGACGCCGTCGAGCGGCTCGTGGCGGACACGGCCAAGTGAGCGACCCGATGCCCGGTCCGTCGGACGGCCCGGCGATGCGCCGTGGCCGCCGGCTCGCGATCGACGTCGGGGACGCCCGGATCGGGGTCGCCTCGTGCGACCCCGACGGGATCCTCGCCACCCCGGTGGAGACCGTCCCCGGCCGGGATGTCCCGGCGGCCCGCCGGCGCCTTCGTCAGCTCGTGGAGGAGTACGAGCCGATCGAGGTCGTCGTCGGCCTTCCCCGCTCCCTCAAGGGGGGTGAGGGCCCCGCCGCGGCCAAGGTCCGCGGCTTCGCCCGGGAACTGGCCCGTGGGATCGCACCGGTGCCGGTGCGGCTCGTCGACGAGCGCCTGACGACGGTGGCGGCGAGCCAGGGGCTGCGGGCCTCCGGAGTGAAGTCCAGGAAGGGACGCTCCGTCATCGACCAGGCCGCCGCTGTGATCATTCTCCAGCAGGCCCTCGAATCCGAACGGGTGTCAGGCAACCCACCCGGTGAGGGCGTCGAAGTGGTGAGCTGATCGCGGTACGGTAACGTTCCGCGCGATGCGGTGGTGTTCGAACAGCCGCCGCGAAAGAGAGGCGGAACGGACGCCGGCAACCCCCACAGCCGCGTGACCGCCGCCTCGCGGCTCTAGGGGATCGATGACTGAGTATGGCCGGGGCCGAGGCTCCGAACCGTGGCATCCGGACGACCCGTTGTACGGGGACGGCGGATGGGCAGGGCAGCAGACCCAGCAAGGTCAGCAGACCCCTTACGACGGCCAGGCGCAGCACTATCCGCAGCAGCAGCAGTACGGCGAATGGGGCACCGCCGGGCAGCAGGGCGGGTACGGACAGCAGCCGTACGCGCAGTACGACCAGCAGCAGGGGCACCAGCAGCAGTACGACCAGCAGTACGCCCCCCAGCAGGTCCACCACTCCCACCAGCACGGGGACCAGCCGCATCCGGACCAGCAGCAGTACGACACGGGCGGCTGGCAGACCGGTGCCCAGCCCCACCCCCAGGACCCGTACGCGGCCGACCCCACGGACCCGTACGGGCAGCAGGGCGGGGCGTACGGCGCCCAGCAGTCCGACTACTACGCGACCCCCGACGCCTATCCGCCGCCGGAGCCCCCGGCCCGTCGCAACACCGAGCCCGGCCGGCAGCCTGAGCAGGACGCGGAACCGGAGCCGCGGACCGACTGGGACCCGGGGCCGGACCAGGGCGAACACGCCTTCTTCTCGGGCGACGACGGGGACGGGGACGGGGACGACGAGCCCGGCGGCCGCGGCGACCGCCGGGGGAGAGGCGCAAGGGGTGGCAAGGGAGCCAAGGGCAAGAAGCAGCGCGGCGGGTGCGCCTGCCTGGTGGTGGTGCTGGTCATCGGCGGCGGTGTGGCCGGTGTGAGCTATGTCGGCTGGCAGTTCGTCAAGGATCGTTTCGCCAGCGCCCCGGACTTCGCGGGCGAGGGCAACGGCGAGCAGGTGACCGTCACGATCCCCAAGGGTGCGGGCGGGTACGCCATCGGCCAGGTACTCAAGAAGGAAGGCGTGGTCAAGAGCGTCGACGCCTTCGTCGCGGCCCAGGCGGGCAACCCGCAGGGCGCCACCATCCAGGACGGCGTCTACACCCTCGAGCGGGAGATGTCGGCCGCCAGCGCGGTCGAGATGATGCTCAGCCCCGAGAGCCGCGACAACCTGATCATCGCCGAGGGCCGGCGCAACGCCGCGATCTACCAGCTCATCGACCAGCGCCTCAAGATCGACGAGGGGACCACCGCCAAGGTCGCCAAGGAGGACTGGGAGAAGCTCGGCCTGCCCGACTGGGCGGTGAACAACGAGGACGTCAAGGACCCGCTGGAGGGATTCCTCTTCCCGTCCAGTTACGGTGCGGCCGAGGGGCAGACGCCCGAGGACGTGCTGAAATCCATGGTCGGGCAGGCCACCGCGACCTACGAGAAGCTCGGCGTCGTGGAGAAGGCCGAGAGTCTCGGTCTCGAGGACCCGTGGCAGCTGGTCACCGTGGCGAGCCTCGTCCAGGCCGAGGGCACCAGCCACAGCGACTTCCGCAGGATGTCCGAGGTCATCTACAACCGGCTCAAGCCGGGCAACACCGAGACCAACGGCATGCTGGAGTTCGACTCCACCTACAACTACGTCAAGAACCAGAGCAAGCTCGACCTGACGATCAGCGAGCTCCGGAACTACGACAACCCGTACAACACGTACTTCTACAAGGGCCTGCCGCCCGGACCGATCAGCAACCCCGGCGAGGACGCCATCAAAGGCGCGCTCAACCCGACGGACGACGGCTGGTACTACTTCATCTCGCTCGACGGCAAGACCAGCGAGTTCACCAAGACCAACGCCGAGCACGCGAAGCTGGTCGAGAAGTGGAACGCATCGAGGGGCAACTGATGGCCGTACCCCGCCGTGCCGCCGTCCTCGGTTCCCCGATCGCCCACTCCCTCTCCCCGGTGCTGCACCGCGCAGCGTACGCGGAACTGGGGCTGGAGGACTGGACGTACGACCGCTTCGACGTCGACGAGCAGGCCCTGCCGGGCTTCTTCGAGGAACTCGGGAGCGACTGGGCCGGCCTGTCGTTGACCATGCCGCTGAAGCGGGCCGTGATCCCGCTGCTGGACAGCATCAGCGGGACCGCGGCCTCGGTCGACGCGGTCAACACCGTTGTCCTCACCGAGGACGGTCGCCGGACGGGTGACAACACCGACATCCCCGGCATGGTCGCCGCCCTGCGTGAGCACGGCATCGACAAGGTGGACACCGCCGCGATCCTCGGCGCCGGAGCCACCGCGTCGTCCGCGCTCGCCGCGCTCGCGAGGATCTGCACGGGCGAGGTCGCCGTCTACGTCCGCAGTGAGGCCCGCGGCGCCGAGATACGGCAGTGGGCCGAGCGCCTGGACGTGGCGGTGCGCATCGCCGACTGGGACGACGCCGAGCAGGCCCTGCACGCACCACTGGTGGTCGCTACGACCCCGGCGGGCGTCACCGACACCCTCGCCCGAGCCGTTCCCGAACGTCCGGCGGCTCTCTTCGACGTCCTCTACGATCCCTGGCCGACCGTTCTCGCGGCCCGCTGGTCGTCGTACGGCGGCGCGGTGGTCGGCGGGCTCGACCTGCTGGTGCACCAGGCGGTGCTCCAGGTCGAGCAGATGACGGGGCGCTCACCGGCCCCGCTGGACGCCGTGCGGAAAGCGGGGGAGCGGGCGCTCGCGGCCCGATAGGGTCCCGTCCGGTTCCGCAGGGGACGGAGCCGGGGGAGGGACACGCGTTCATGTCCGCAGGCACGCCACTGGTGTCCTGGAAGACTCGGATCTTCGAGTCCGTACCGGGCTTTCTGCCCGACCGGGTGCAGATCACGGTGCTGGCCCTGGTCGTTCTCGTCGTCGTGTCCCGGGCCGTCAGGACCAAGCGCCGGACCGCCCACCGGCGTGCCACCCGTGCCGGCCGGCCGGTCCACGTGGCGGCCCCGCACGGACAGGACTCCGCTGCTCAATTCGGCGAGCGATCACGTGCCGTGCTTTCAGGGCTCGGCCGCGCCCGGCCTGCCTGCATCCGCGACGCGCTCTGAAGGCCGTATCGGCACGGCGTCATCACGCCGGGTAATTGCGCGGCAGAGTCGGACAGGACTCTGCTGCTCAATTCGAGGGATGGTCACGCACCGCATCCGAGAGGGGCCGGACCGCCTCCTCGCGAGGCCCGTTCCACGCGCCCCGTCGAGGGGCCGGCGTCACTCTCCGCAATTGAGCAACAGAGTCGGACAGAGCGGCAAAGCCGACCACCTGGGCCAGTACGCGCCGCGGTCCGCTCAGCCCGCACCGCACGTCACCGCGCAGGTCACGGCGGGACAGAGCGGCGCCGGCTTCCTCGGGGCCCACGCCCCCGGGCAGCACCGCCCGGGCGACGGCCGCGCCTGACGCCCCGGCGGTCCTGCCGCCCCGGCGGTGCTCGTCCGACTGATGGACCGGCGACCGGACACGCCGCCCGGACGTGGGAGGATCGGACGTGGCGGGCCGGGGCCGCGCACCCCGTCGCGCCGTAGCCGTACGCGACGACGCGTGCGCAGGGCAGTACCGGGCGCGAGCATGGAGGAGCACCGTTGAGCAGGTTGCGCTGGCTGACCGCGGGGGAGTCCCACGGTCCCGCACTCGTCGCGACGCTGGAGGGTCTTCCCGCCGGCGTGCCGATCACCACGGACATGGTGGCGGACCATCTCGCGAGGCGGCGGCTGGGCTACGGACGCGGTGCCCGGATGAAGTTCGAGCGGGACGAGGTCACCTTCCTCGGTGGTGTCCGGCACGGCCTCACCCTCGGCTCCCCGGTCGCGGTGATGGTGGGCAACACCGAATGGCCGAAGTGGGAACAGGTCATGGCGGCCGACCCGGTCGACCCCGAGGTGCTGGCCGGCCTCGCCCGCAACGCCCCGCTGACCCGCCCCCGCCCCGGCCACGCCGACCTCGCCGGCATGCAGAAGTACGGCTTCGACGAGGCCCGCCCGGTGCTGGAACGGGCCTCCGCGCGGGAGACCGCGGCCCGGGTGGCACTGGGCGCCGTGGCACGCTCGTACCTGAAGGAGACGGCCGGCATCGAGGTCGTCTCCCACGTCGTGGGGCTCGCGGCAGCCCAGGCCCCCTACGGCGTGTACCCGACCCCGGACGACGTGGAGCGGCTGGACGAGGACCCGGTGCGCTGCCTGGACGCCGACGCGTCGAAGGCGATGGTGGCGGAGATCGACCAGGCCCACAAGGACGGCGACACCCTCGGCGGGGTGGTCGAGGTGCTGGCGTACGGCGTACCGGTGGGACTCGGCTCGCACGTGCACTGGGACCGGCGTCTCGACTCCCGGCTGGCCGGCGCCCTGATGGGCATCCAGGCGATCAAAGGCGTGGAGGTCGGCGACGGCTTCGGCCTGGCGCGGGTGCCCGGCTCCCAGGCGCACGACGAGATCGTCGCCACCGACGACGGCATCAGGCGTTCCTCGGGCCGCTCCGGCGGCACCGAGGGCGGCCTGACCACCGGTGAACTGCTGCGGGTGCGGGCGGCGATGAAGCCGATCGCGACCGTGCCGCGGGCGCTGAAGACCGTGGACGTCGTCACCGGCGAGGAGACCGCCGCCCACCACCAGCGCTCCGACGTGTGCGCCGTACCGGCGGCCGGCATCGTCGCCGAGGCCATGGTCGCCCTGGTCCTCGCGGACGCGGTCGCGGAGAAGTTCGGCGGCGACAGCGTCACCGAGACCCGCCGCAACGTGACGTCCTACCTCGAGAACCTGGCCATCCGGTGACCCCGCTGATCGTGCTGGTCGGCCCGATGGGCGTCGGCAAGTCCACCGTCGGACAGCTGCTTGCCGAGCGGTTGGGCGTCGGCTACCGGGACACCGACGACGACATCGTCGCCGCCAGGGGCCGCAGCATCGCCGAGATCTTCGTGGACGAGGGCGAGAGCGCCTTCCGCGCGATCGAGAAGCAGGCGGTACGCGCCGCCCTCGCCGAGCACGAGGGCGTCCTCGCTCTGGGCGGCGGTGCCGTCCTCGACGCACGGACGCGCGCGCTGCTCGCCGGACGGCGGGTCGTCTATCTGTCGATGGACGTCGAGGAGGCGGTCAGGCGCACCGGCCTCAACGCCGCCCGGCCACTGCTGGCCGTCAACCCGCGCAAGCAGTGGCGCGAGCTGATGGAGGCCCGGCGCCATCTGTACGAGGAGGTGGCCACGGCCGTCGTGGCCACGGACGGCCGTACGCCCGAAGAGGTCACCGCCTCCACCCTGGACGCACTGGAGTTGAAGCAGGCATGAGCAGCGAGGCAGTGACGCGGATCCACATCGGCCCCGCCGCGGGCACCGACCCGTACGAGGTCCTGGTGGGCCGGCAGCTCCTGGGTGAGCTCGGCGGGCTGATCGGGACCGACGCCAAGCGGGTCGCGGTCGTCCACCCCGAGGCCCTGGCCGAGACCGGCGAGGCGCTTCGCGCCGATCTTGCCGGCCAGGGCTATGAGGCCGTCGCCATCCAGGTACCCAACGCGGAGGAGGCCAAGACCGCCGAGGTCGCCGCCTACTGCTGGAGGGCGCTCGGACAGTCCGGGTTCACCCGCACCGACGTCATCGTCGGCGTGGGCGGCGGAGCCAGCACCGACCTGGCCGGGTTCGTGGCCGCCACCTGGCTGCGCGGGGTGCGCTGGATCGCGGTGCCGACCACCGTGCTGGCCATGGTCGATGCGGCCGTCGGGGGCAAGACCGGCATCAACACCGCAGAGGGCAAGAACCTGGTGGGCGCCTTCCACCCGCCCGCCGGGGTCCTGTGTGACCTCGCCGCCCTGGACTCCCTCCAGACCAACGACTACGTCTCCGGGCTGGCGGAGGTCATCAAGGCCGGCTTCATCGCCGACCCGGTCATCCTCGATCTCATCGAGGCCGATCCGCAGGCCGCACGCACCCCGGCGGGCCCGCACACCGCCGAGCTCATCGAGCGCTCGATCCGGGTCAAGGCCGACGTCGTCTCCTCTGATCTCAAGGAGGCGGGCCGGCGGGAGATCCTCAACTACGGCCACACGCTCGGCCACGCCATCGAGAAGAACGAGCGCTACAAATGGCGCCACGGAGCGGCGGTGTCGGTGGGCATGCACTTCGCCGCCGAACTCGGCCGGCTCGCCGGCCGGCTGGACGACGCCACCGCCGACCGGCACCGCGCCGTCCTCGAATCGGTCGGGCTGCCCCTGCGCTACCGCCACGACCAGTGGCCCAGGCTGCTGGAGAACATGAGGGTCGACAAGAAGTCCCGCGGCGACCTGCTGCGCTTCATCGTCCTCGACGGCCTCGCCAAGCCCACCGTGCTGGAGGGCCCGGACCCGGCGGTGCTACTCGCCGCGTACGGGGAAGTGGCGGAATAACACCCGAGGGGGCTTGCCCGGCCGGGCAACCGGTGAATCGGCCCGGCGGTCAGGGCACTCGAAGCCGCCTTCGGCCGTTCACCGGACAACGGCAGGGACGGTACTCGTTCGAACAGCCGCTCCGACGCTCTAGGCTGTCGGAGAGCAGGGGGGATTCCCCCTGCCATCAGTGCTTGTCGCCTGCGGCGAGTGAACCGAGCCCAGCAGACCGAGACGGAGTGGCACCGGATGCAGCACGCAGGGGGTTCTCCGCTGCAACCGCCCCACCGGCCGGGGCACGGACCGGCCGACGGCTGGTCACCGCCCGCACACCATCCGGGACCGCGCCAGGGATCCGTCCCGGTGCCCGCGCCGCCGCCGGCTCCCGGCTACCCCGCCCCCCCGCCCGGACCCACACAGCGGCCCGCGGGCGCCCCGCATCAGCCGCCGGACACCACCGGGCACGTGCCGCTGCCGCCGGGCGGCCCCGTCGCCATACCCAGCGTCCCGCAGGCACCCGCGGCCCCCGACCCGGCCGGTACGACCCTCGCGGTCCTGCTCATAGGCCCCGCGGGCGCCGGGAAGACCAGCGTCGCCAAGTACTGGGCGGACCACCGCCGGGTACCGACCGCGCACATCAGCCTGGACGACGTACGCGAGTGGGTGCGGTCCGGCTTCGCCGACCCGCAGACCGGGTGGAACGACCACTCGGAGGCGCAGTACCGCCTGGCCCGACGCACCTGCGGCTTCGCCGCGCGCAACTTCCTCGCCAACGGGATCTCCTGCATCCTCGACGACGCCGTCTTCCCCGACCGACCGGTCGTCGGCCTGGGCGGCTGGAAACGGCATGTGGGGCCGGGCCTGCTGCCGGTCGTGCTGCTGCCCGGTCTGGACATCGTCCTGGAACGCAATGCCGAGCGGTCCGGCAACCGCCGCCTCGACGACGAGGAGGTCGCCCGCATCCACGGCCGCATGGCCGGCTGGTACGGCTCGGGCCTCCCGATCATCGACAACTCCCAGCTCGGCATACCGGAAACGGCCGCCGTCCTGGACGACGTCCTCGCCAGGTCCATCGCCAGCCCGCCGTCCTGGTGAGCCACCGGCGGCGACCGCCCCGGCACGACAGGTGCGCTGCCCGGCCGCCCTGCACCGGGCAGCCGGAGCCGTGCGACCGGCCGGCATGCCGACCGCTTTCGCCGGACACGGCCGCAGCGGCCCGGCGGGCCACAAGCGCCTGGAGCGCACGCAGGGCCGTCGGACCGCCCGGGCCTGCCCGGGACACTGCCGCAGGCGCTGCACACCGCCGCCCACTCGGACCTCTCGACCGGCGGTTCTCGGCCACCGCTCATAGGCTCGTGACATGTCTGAGGTGTACGCGCTCCGCCGGAGGCGGCTGAGGGAAAGCTGCAACGCGGGAGGCAGCGCGGCGGCGCTGGTCACCCGGCCCGCCAATGTGCGCTATCTCACGGGCGCAGCTCCCGAAGGCGCCGCGCTGCTGCTGGGCCCCGCCGAGGACCTCCTGCTGTGCGTCGGCCCGCCCGACGACCGTTCCCCGCAGACCCGGCCCGACGAGGCGCTGCGGGTGCACGTCGTGCCCGGCTCCGGTGGTGATTCCGCCGTCGCGGCCGCCGGGCTCGCCGCCACCGGGGGCGCCGACTCCCTCGCCGTCGAGGAGCACCACCTCACCGTGACCCGGCACCGCGCCCTCCGCTCGGCCGCCCCCGGACTGCGCCTGGCGGGCGTCGGCAGCGCCGTCGAACAGCTCCGTGTGGTCAAGGACGAGGAGGAGATCTCCTGTCTGCGCATCGGCGCGGAGATCGCCGACCAGGCCCTCGGCGAGCTGCTGGAGTCCATCCTCGTCGGCCGCACCGAACGCCATCTCGCACTGGAACTGGAGCGCCGCCTGGTCGACCACGGCGCCGACGGTCCCGCCTTCGCCACCTCGGTCGCCACCGGCCCGAACGCCGGGCGGCCCGGTCACCGGCCCACCGACCGGCGGGTGGAGGAGGGCGACTTCCTCTCCGTCTGTCTCGGCGCCACCTACCGCGGGTACCGATGTGAGATCGGACGTACGTTTGTCATCGGCACCGCTCCCGCGGACTGGCAGATCGAACTTTACGACCTCGTCTTCACCGCTCAGCGGGCCGGCCGGGAGTCCCTCGTACCGGGCGCCGCCTGCTGTGACGTGGACCGTGCGGCCCGCCAGGTGCTGGACAGCGCGGGGTACGCCGCGGCCCTTCCGGCGCTCACCGGACACGGGGTCGGACTCGAAATCGACGAGGACCCGCAATTGACCCCCGGGGCCATGGGTAAACTGGAGGCTTGTGTGCCGGTCACCGTCGAACCGGGGGTCCACCTCCCGGGCCGGGGCGGTGTCCGGATCGATGACACGCTCGTCGTACGCCCCGAGGCGGACGGCGGACCCGAGCTACTCACCATCACGACCAAGGAACTGCTGGCGCTCTAGCTTCGCGCCGAGTGCCGGCCCCGGGTCGTCTCACGTCAGTCCAGGAGATTGCGCAACGTGGCTTCCACGAACGACCTCAAGAACGGCATGGTGCTCAAGCTCGACGGTGGCCAGCTCTGGTCCGTCGTCGAGTTCCAGCACGTCAAGCCCGGCAAGGGCCCGGCTTTCGTGCGCACCAAGCTCAAGAACGTGCTCTCCGGCAAGACCGTCGACAAGACCTTCAACGCCGGTGTGAAGGTCGAAACGGCCACCGTCGACAAGCGGGACATGCAGTTCTCCTACATGGACGGCGACTACTTCGTCTTCATGGACATGGAGACCTATGACCAGCTGCACGTCGACCGCAAGGCCGTCGGCGACGCCGCCAACTTCCTCATCGAGGGGTTCGGGGCCACCGTCGCGCAGCACGAGGGCGAGGTGCTCTTCGTCGAGCTTCCGGCCGCCGTCGAGCTGACCATCGCCGAGACCGAGCCGGGAGTCCAGGGCGACCGCTCCACCGGCGGTACCAAGCCGGCCACACTGGAGACCGGGCACCAGATCCAGGTCCCGCTCTTCATCACCACCGGTGAGAAGATCAAGGTCGACACCCGTACGAGCGACTACCTCGGCCGGGTGAACAGCTAACCGTGGCTGCCCGCAACACGGCCCGCAAGCGCGCCTTCCAGATCCTCTTCGAGGGCGACCAGCGCGGCGCCGACGTCCTGACGGTCCTCGCGGACTGGGTCCGGCACTCCCGGTCCGACACCCGGCAGCCGCCGGTGAGCGAGTACACGATGCAGCTGGTCGAGGGGTACGCGCAGCACGCGACGCGCATCGACGAGCTGATCGCGCAGTACTCGGTCGGCTGGACCCTGGACCGCATGCCGGTCGTCGACCGCAACATCCTGCGTCTCGGCGCCTACGAGCTGGTCTGGGTCGACGAGACCCCGGACGCCGTCGTGCTCGACGAGATGGTGCAGCTGGCGAAGGAGTTCTCCACGGAGGAGTCGCCCTCGTTCGTCAACGGCCTCCTCGGCCGGTTCAAGGAACTCAAGCCCTCGCTGCGCCGCGACGGGGTCTGAGCAGGCGTCGGCCAAGGGCGCACAGGCCGTGACCCGGCACGGACACGCCGGAGGGGCCCGCAGCGGTCGCGGACGCTGTTGGTTGATTCGGGTCTTGTTGCTTCGCCCCGCCGACTTGGTCGGCGGGGCGAAGCGCTGCGAAGTGGCGGGTGCGGGTTCGTGGTCGTCCGGTGAGGTGGGTGTCAGTGCGGGCGAGGTTGATCGCGGCGCCGGTCAGCTGGTGCTGGAGGCTGGTCTTCGCCAGGCCGCGGTAGCGGGATCTGCGCAGGCCGCAGCGCCCGACGCCTTGGGAGATGGTGCCTTCGACGCCGGCGCGGACCTTGTAGCGGTCTTTCCGGTCATCGGTCATCGGTCTGCTGGAGAGCGCGGGTGCGTTGAAGGGCCTGGTGCTTGTCGTGCTGCCGCAGAGTGAGTTCCCTGCGCTCGGCCTTGGGTGAGCTGACGCAGTCTCGCAGTGCGGGGCAATGGCGGCAGTCGGCGGGAGAAAATCTGACCCGGATCACGGGAAGGTGAATGCGCTCCGGGCCCCTCCGGCATGTCCAGGGCTTTCCCCCCCGGGGCAGCACGGGCCCGTCCGGGGCCCTGGCTGCATCCTGGGGCCGGAGAACGGCTGCCGGACAAACGCCGCCGGGGTGGCCCGGCCTCTGCAGGCCGGGCCACCCCGGCGGTACGTTTCTGCTCGGGGCTGCCCGGGTGGTGGTGCGATCAGCCCTCGTCGTGCGAGGCGACCGCGCGGCGCGCGTCCGCGTCCAGTACGCCCCAGCTGATCAGCTGCTCGGTGAGAACCGAGGGCGACTGGTCGTAGATCACGGCGAGCGTGCGCAGGTCGTCCTGGCGGATCGAGAGCACCTTGCCGTTGTAGTCGCCGCGCTGGGACTGGATCGTCGCCGCGTACCGCTGCAGCGGGCCGGCCTTCTCCGGCGGCACCGTGGCCAGCCGCTCCAGGTCGAGGACCAGCTTCGGCGGAGGCTCGGCGGCACCGCCCGGCGTAGTACCCGGAAGCAGTTCCTGCACCGGAACGCCGTAGAAGTCCGCCAGCTCGGCGAGACGCTGCACGGTCACTGCGCGGTCGCCGCGCTCGTACGAACCGACCACGACCGCCTTCCAGCGGCCCTGGGACTTCTCCTCGACACCGTGGAGGGAAAGGCCCTGCTGGGTGCGGATCGCGCGGAGCTTGGCCCCGAGCTGTTTGGCATATTCGCTGGACATATAGCTCCCCGGCACTGTGTCGACGCGGCCGGCATGGTTTCCGGGCCGCGCGGCTGGTAACTCACTGTGATGTTACGCAGAGTTACTCTCGCCCGTCAAGCCGAATGGTCCACACCGACTCTTCCAGGGCCGGCGGGAACCGTTGCGCCGATGAGGTGACCGGCGCCCGCGGGAGGGGGACTCGGGGGTGTCGCTCCCCGCCTGGTAGCGTGGCCGCCGTACACCCGACGTCCTTTAAGATCCGTCCCGTGAGGCGGAGAAGGAGGTCCGTTCACATGGACACGCACTCCGATGCGCGGCCCGTTCTCGAGGGCCCCGACATCGCACGGGTACTGACCCGCATCGCCCACGAGATCGTCGAGCGCGCCAAGGGCGCCGACGACGTGGTGCTCCTCGGCATTCCGACCCGGGGCGTCTTCCTCGCCCAGCGGCTCGCCGTCAAGCTCGAGCAGGTCACCGAGCGCAAGGTCCCGGTCGGCTCGCTCGACATCACCATGTACCGCGACGACCTGCGCATGCACCCCCCGCGCGCACTGGCCCGCACCGAGATCCCCGGCGACGGCATCGACGGCCGCCTGGTTGTCCTGGTCGACGACGTGCTCTTCTCCGGGCGCACCATCCGCGCCGCCCTCGACGCGCTGAACGACATCGGGCGCCCGCGCGCGGTGCAGCTCGCCGTCCTCGTCGACCGCGGCCATCGCGAACTGCCCATCCGCGCCGACTACGTCGGCAAGAACCTCCCCACGTCGTTGCGGGAGACGGTCAAGGTCCTGCTCGCCGAGGAGGACGGTCGCGACACCGTACTGCTCGGCGCCAAGCAGCCCTCCCCGTAGCGATCCGGGCGCGCGCCGCACGCGTACGCCGGCCCGGTGCGCCACCATGCGCACGCCTGCCCGGATTCTCCCGTTCTTCCTATTGAACCGCCTTACGGAGCCTGACAGATGCAGCGTCATCTCATCTCGGCCGCCGACCTCACCCGCGACGACGCCGTCCTGATCCTCGACACCGCCGAGGAGATGGCCAGGGTCGCCGACCGGCCGATCAAGAAACTGCCGACCCTGCGCGGCCGGACCGTCGTCAACCTCTTCTTCGAGGACTCCACCCGGACCCGGATCTCCTTCGAGGCAGCCGAGAAGCGGCTGTCCGCGGACGTCATCAACTTCACCGCCAAGGGCTCCAGCGTCTCCAAGGGCGAGTCCCTCAAGGACACCGCCCAGACCCTGGAGGCCATGGGGGTCGACGCCGTCGTCATCCGGCACGGCGCCTCCGGGGCCCCGTACCGGCTGGCCACCTCCGGCTGGATCGACGCGCACGTCATCAACGCCGGCGACGGCACCCACCAGCACCCCACCCAGGCACTGCTCGACGCCTTCACCATGCGGCGCCGGCTCGTCGGCCGGGACGCCGGAATCGGCCAGGACCTCTCCGGCCGGCGCATCACGCTCGTCGGCGACGTCCTGCACAGCCGGGTCGCCCGCTCCAACGTCGACCTGCTGCACACCCTCGGCGCAGAGGTCACCCTCGTCGCCCCGCCGACCCTGCTGCCGGTCGGCGTCGAGGCCTGGCCCTGCGAGGTCTCCTACGACCTCGACCGCACCCTGCCCAAGTCCGACGCCGTGATGATGCTGCGCGTGCAGCGCGAGCGCATGAAGGCCGCGTTCTTCCCGACCGAGCGCGAGTACTCACGGCGCTACGGCCTCGACGGCGAGCGCATGCGGCGGATGCCCGGGCACGCGATCGTGATGCACCCCGGCCCCATGGTCCGTGGGATGGAGATCACCGCCGAGGTGGCCGACTCCGAGCGCTGCACCGTCGTCGAGCAGGTCACCAACGGGGTCTCCATCCGGATGGCCGTCCTGTACCTGCTACTCGGGGGCAACGAACCCGCCGTCACACCCGCCCGCACCACGGAGGAGAAGTAACACGATGAGCAAGACCCTGATCCGCGGTGCGAAGGTGCTCGGCGGCGATCCGCAGGACGTGCTGATCGACGGCGGGACCGTCGCGGCCGTCGGCACCGGACTGGGCGCCGAGGGTGCCGGCCGTGCCGGAAGCGCGCAGGAGGTGACCATCGTCGAGGCCCACGGCAAGGTGCTGCTGCCCGGCCTGGTCGACCTGCACACCCATCTGCGCGAGCCCGGCCGCGAGGACTCCGAGACCGTGCTGACCGGCACCCGCGCGGCGGCGAGCGGAGGGTACACCGCAGTGTTCGCCATGGCCAACACCTTCCCCGTCGCCGACACCGCCGGCGTCGTCGAGCAGGTCTGGCGGCTCGGCAAGGAGCACGGCTACTGCGACGTACGTCCCGTCGGCGCCGTCACCGTCGGCCTGGAGGGCAGCACGCTCGCCGAACTGGGCGCCATGCACGAGTCCGCGGCCGGCGTCACCGTCTTCTCCGACGACGGCAAGTGCGTCCACGACGCCGTGATCATGCGGCGCGCCCTGGAGTACGTGAAGGCCTTCGACGGGGTCGTCGCCCAGCACGCCCAGGAGCCCCGACTGACCGAGGGCGCCCAGATGAACGAGGGTGTCGTCTCCGCCGAGCTGGGCCTGGGCGGCTGGCCGGCCGTCGCCGAGGAGTCGATCATCGCCCGGGACGTACTGCTCGCCGAGCACGTCGGCTCCCGCGTCCACATCTGCCACCTGTCGACCGCGGGCAGCGTCGAGATCGTCCGCTGGGCCAAGTCCCGCGGCATCGACGTCACCGCCGAGGTCACCCCGCACCACCTGCTCCTCACCGACGATCTGGTGCGCTCGTACAACCCGGTCTACAAGGTCAACCCGCCGCTGCGCACCGAGCGGGACGTCCGCGCGCTGCGCGAGGCGCTCGCCGACGGCACCATCGACATCGTCGCCACCGACCACGCCCCGCATCCGCACGAGGACAAGGACTGCGAGTGGGCCGCCGCGGCCATGGGAATGGTAGGCCTGGAGACCGCGCTGTCGGTGGTCCAGGAGACCATGGTGGACACGGGTCTGCTGGACTGGGCCGGGGTCGCGGACCGGATGTCCTTCGCTCCCGCGCGCATCGGACGGGCCGAGGGCCACGGCCGGCCCGTCTCGGCAGGCGAGCCCGCCAACCTCACGCTCGTCGACACGGCATACCGTGGTTCCGTGAACCCCGCGGGCTTCGCCTCGCGCAGCCGCAACACCCCGTACGAGGGCCGCGAGCTGCCGGGCCGTGTCACCCACACCTGGCTCCGGGGCACGGCCACGCTCACCGACGGGAAACTCACGTGACACCTGTAATCCTGCTGGCCGCCGAGAAGGAATCGGCGGAAGTGACCGACTGGGCCGCCCGGATCGGCTGGGTGGTCGGACTCGCCCTCCTCGTCGCGCTCGTCTACTGGCTGATGCGCGAGGGCTGGAAGTGGCGCGGCACCCTCCAGGGCGACCTGCCCGAACTGCCCACGGCCCCGGCCGCTCCCGGCCCGGCGAAACTGAGCGCGAGCGGCCGCTACCACGGCTCCACCACCGCCGGTCAGTGGCTCGACCGCATCGTGGCGCACGGCCTGGGCACCCGTAGCCGCGCGGAGGTCACCCTCACCGACGCGGGCCTGGACGCCGTACGCCCCGGAGCCGGCGACCTCTTCGTCCCGGCCGACGCGCTGCGCGGGGCCCGGCTCGACAAAGGCATCGCCGGCAAGGTGCTCACCGAGGGCGGGCTGCTGGTCGTCACCTGGGCGCACGGCGAGCGGCTGATCGACTCCGGTTTCCGCCTCGACCGGGCGGCCGAGCACACCGCGTGGGTCGAGACCATCAACTCCATGAGCAAGACGATCTTCACAAACGTCACGACGGAAGGCGCCGAACGATGACAACCTCCACCCGGGGAACCACCTCTCGTGAGGAGGTGGTTCCCGCCGTACTCGTCCTGGAGGACGGCCGGATCTTCCGCGGCCGCGCCTACGGGGCGGTGGGGGAGACCTTCGGCGAAGCGGTGTTCTCCACCGCCATGACCGGCTACCAGGAGACCCTCACCGACCCGTCCTACCACCGCCAGGTCGTGGTCATGACCGCCCCGCACGTCGGCAACACCGGCGTCAACGACGAGGACCCCGAGTCCCGGCGGATCTGGGTCGCCGGCTACGTCGTGCGCGACCCCGCGCGCGTGCCGTCCAACTGGCGCTCCCGCCGCTCCCTGGACGAGGAACTCGCCGCCCAGGGCGTCGTCGGCATCAGCGGCATCGACACCCGCGCCCTCACCCGGCACCTGCGCGAGCGGGGCGCCATGCGCGTCGGCATCTTCAGCGGCGACGCCGTACGCGACGACGCCGCACTGCTGGCCGGGGTCCGGGAAGCGCCCGAGATGAAGGGCGCCGACCTCGCCGCCGAGGTCGCCACCACCGAGCCGTACGTCGTCCCCGCCGTCGGCGAGAAACGGTTCACCGTCGCCGCCATCGACCTCGGTATCAAGGGCATGACCCCGCACCGGATGGCCGAGCGCGGTATCGAGGTGCATGTCCTGCCCGCCACCGCGACCGCCGACGACGTCCACGCCGTGAACCCCGACGGCGTGTTCTTCTCCAACGGACCCGGTGACCCCGCCACCGCCGACCACCCCGTCTCCGTGATGCGGTCCGTCCTGGAGCGCGGCACCCCGCTGTTCGGGATCTGCTTCGGCAACCAGATCCTCGGCCGCGCCCTCGGCTTCGGCACCTACAAGCTGAAGTACGGCCACCGCGGCATCAACCAGCCGGTCCAGGACCGCACCACAGGCAAGGTCGAGGTCACCGCGCACAACCACGGCTTCGCCGTCGACGCCCCCCTCGACAAGGTCTCCGACACCCCGTTCGGCCGCGCCGAGGTGTCCCACGTCTGCCTCAACGACAACGTGGTGGAAGGGCTCCGGCTGCTCGACAAGCCGGCCTTCAGCGTCCAGTACCACCCGGAAGCGGCAGCGGGCCCGCACGACGCCGCCCACCTGTTCGACCGCTTCGTTTCCCTGATGGAGGGCCAGCGTGCCTAAGCGCACCGATATCCAGTCCGTCCTGGTCATCGGCTCCGGCCCGATCGTCATCGGCCAGGCCGCCGAGTTCGACTACTCCGGCACCCAGGCGTGCCGGGTGCTGAAGGCCGAGGGCCTGCGGGTCGTCCTGGTCAACTCCAACCCGGCGACGATCATGACCGACCCGGAGATCGCCGATGCCACCTACGTCGAGCCGATCACCCCCGAGTTCGTCGAGAAGATCATCGCCAAGGAGCAGCCGGACGCCCTGCTCCCCACCCTGGGCGGCCAGACGGCCCTGAACACCGCGATCTCGCTGGCCGAGAACGGGGTCCTGGACAAGTACGGCGTCGAGCTGATCGGCGCCAACGTGGAGGCCATCAACAAGGGCGAGGACCGCGACCTGTTCAAGGAGGTCGTGGAGGCCGTCCGCGGGAAGATCGGACACGGCGAGTCCGCCCGTTCGGTCATCTGTCACACCATGGACGAGGTCCTGGCCGGCGTCGACGAACTCGGCGGCTACCCGGTCGTGGTCCGTCCCTCCTTCACCATGGGCGGCGCCGGCTCCGGCTTCGCCCACGACGAGGACGAGCTGCGCCGCATCGCCGGACAGGGGCTCACCCTCTCACCGACCACCGAGGTGCTCCTCGAGGAGTCCATCCTCGGCTGGAAGGAGTACGAGCTGGAGCTGATGCGCGACAAGCACGACAACGTCGTGGTCGTCTGCTCCATCGAGAACTTCGACCCCATGGGCGTGCACACCGGCGACTCCATCACCGTCGCCCCCGCGATGACCCTGACCGACCGCGAGTACCAGATCCTGCGGGACATCGGCATCGCCGTCATCCGCGAGGTCGGCGTGGACACCGGCGGCTGCAACATCCAGTTCGCGGTGAACCCGGAGGACGGCCGGGTGATCGTCATCGAGATGAACCCGCGCGTGTCGCGCTCCTCGGCGCTGGCCTCCAAGGCGACCGGTTTCCCGATCGCCAAGATCGCCGCCAAGCTCGCCGTCGGCTACACCCTCGACGAGATCCCCAACGACATCACGAAGGAGACCCCGGCCTCCTTCGAACCGACCCTCGACTACGTGGTCGTCAAGGCACCGCGGTTCGCCTTCGAGAAGTTCCCGGGCGCCGACTCCACCCTCACCACCACGATGAAGTCGGTCGGCGAGGCCATGGCCATCGGCCGCAACTTCACCGAGGCGTTCCAGAAGGCGCTGCGCTCGCTGGAGAAGAAGGGCAGCCAGTTCGCCTTCGTCGGCGAGCCCGGCGGCAAGGCCGAACTGCTGGAGGAGGCCGCCCGCCCGACCGACGGCCGCATCAACGCCGCCATGCAGGCCATCCGCGCGGGCGCCACCCCCCAGGAGGTCTTCGACGCCACGAGGATCGACCCCTGGTTCGTCGACCAGCTCTTCCTCATCAAGGAGATCGCCGACGAGCTGTCCGAAGCACCCGAGCTGACCACCGGGCTGCTCGCCGAGGCCAAGCGGCACGGCTTCTCCGACCAGCAGGTCGGGGAGATCCGCGGCCTGCGTGAGGACGTCGTCCGCGAGGTCCGGCACGCCCTCGGCATCCGCCCGGTCTACAAGACCGTCGACACCTGCGCCGCCGAGTTCGCCGCGAACACGCCGTACTTCTACTCCTCCTACGACGAGGAGACCGAGGTCGCCCCGCGCGAGAAGCCCGCGGTGATCATCCTGGGCTCCGGCCCGAACCGCATCGGCCAGGGCATCGAGTTCGACTACTCCTGCGTCCACGCCTCCTTCGCGCTGAGCGGCGCCGGGTACGAGACCGTGATGGTCAACTGCAACCCGGAGACCGTCTCCACCGACTACGACACCTCCGACCGGCTGTACTTCGAGCCGCTCACCCTGGAGGACGTCCTGGAGATCGTCCACGCGGAGCAGCAGGCCGGACCGGTGGCGGGCGTGATCGTCCAGCTCGGCGGCCAGACCCCGCTGGGCCTGGCCCAGGCCCTCAAGGACAACGGCGTACCGGTCGTCGGCACGTCCCCCGAGGCCATCCACGCGGCCGAGGACCGGGGCGCCTTCGGCCAGGTTCTCAAGGAGGCCGGCCTGCCGGCCCCCAAGCACGGCACCGCCACCACCTTCACCGAGGCCAGGGCCATCGCCGACGAGATCGGCTACCCGGTCCTCGTCCGCCCGTCCTACGTGCTCGGCGGCCGCGGCATGGAGATCGTCTACGACGAGGCCCGCCTCGCGTCCTACATCGCCGAGTCGACCGAGATCAGCCCCTCCCGGCCGGTGCTGGTCGACCGGTTCCTCGACGACGCCATCGAGATCGACGTCGACGCGCTCTACGACGGCGAGGAGCTCTACCTGGGCGGTGTCATGGAGCACATCGAGGAGGCCGGCATCCACTCCGGTGACTCCGCGTGCGCCCTGCCCCCGATCACCCTGGGCGGCTTCGACATCAAGCGGCTGCGCGCCTCCACGGAGGCCATCGCCCGCGGCGTCGGGGTGCGCGGCCTGATCAACATCCAGTTCGCGCTGTCCGGCGACATCCTCTATGTCCTGGAGGCCAACCCGCGCGCCTCGCGCACCGTCCCCTTCACCTCGAAGGCGACCGCGGTGCCGCTGGCCAAGGCGGCCGCCCGGATCTCGCTCGGCGCGACCGTCGCCGGGCTCCGCGCGGAGGGCCTGCTCCCGGCCCGGGGCGACGGCGGCGACATCCCGCTCGACGCGCCGATCTCCGTCAAGGAGGCCGTGCTGCCCTGGTCGCGCTTCCGCGACATCCACGGCCGCGGCGTCGACACGGTCCTCGGCCCGGAGATGCGCTCCACCGGCGAGGTCATGGGCATCGACTCCGTCTTCGGCACCGCGTACGCCAAGTCGCAGGCGGGCGCCTACGGGCCGCTGCCCACCAGGGGCCGTGCCTTCATCTCCGTCGCCAACCGCGACAAGCGCTCGATGATCTTCCCCGCGCGTGAGCTCGTCGCCCACGGCTTCGAACTGTTCGCCACCTCCGGCACCGCCGAGGTCCTCAAGCGCAACGGCATCAACGCCACCGTGGTGCGCAAGCAGTCCGAGGGCACCGGACCGAACGGCGAGAAGACCATCGTCCAGCTGATCCACGACGGTGAGGTCGACCTCATCGTCAACACGCCGTACGGCACCGGCGGCCGGCTCGACGGCTACGACATCCGTACGGCCGCCGTGGCGCGCTCCGTGCCGTGCCTGACGACGGTCCAGGCGCTCGCCGCCGCGGTCCAGGGCATCGACGCCCTCAACCGCGGCGAGGTCGGCGTCCGCTCGCTCCAGGAACACGCGGAGCATCTGACAGCGGCCCGCGACTGACAGCCCCGAGGGGGACACCGGAAACGGTGTCCCCCTCTTCACGAGGCCCTTCAGGTTCGTCAGGCTCCTCACGGGGTCTTTCACGAGGACACAGGTATGTACAAGTACTTCTTCCGTCTGGTGTTCACACGGATGGATCCGGAGCGGGCCCATCACCTCGCCTTCCGCTGGATCCGTCTCGTCGCGCGCGTCCCCGGCCTGCGCACCTTCGTCGCCGCCGCACTCGCGCCCCGCCACAGGGAACTGCGCACCGAGGCCCTCGGGCTGCGTCTGCACAGCCCCTTCGGACTCGCCGCCGGCTTCGACAAGAACGCCGTCGGCGTCGACGGCATGGCGATGCTCGGCTTCGACCACGTCGAGATCGGCACGGTGACCGGCGAGCCGCAGCCCGGCAACCCGAAGAAGCGGCTGTTCCGGCTAATGGCGGACCGCGCACTGATCAACCGCATGGGCTTCAACAACGAGGGCTCGCTGGCCGTGGCCGCCCGTCTGGCCTCCCGCACGCCCGTCTTCAGGACGGTCGTCGGCGTCAACATCGGCAAGACCAAGGACGTGCCCGAGGCCGAGGCCGCCGCCGACTACGTGAAGTCCGCCGAGCGGCTGGCGCCGTACGCGGACTACCTGGTCGTCAACGTCTCCTCGCCGAACACCCCCGGCCTGCGGGACCTCCAGGCCGTCGACCGTCTGCGCCCGCTGCTCACCGCGGTCCGCGAGGCCGCCGACCGCGCCGTGCCCGCCCGCCGGGTGCCGCTGCTGGTGAAGATCGCCCCGGACCTCGCCGACGAGGACGTCGACGCGGTCGCCGACCTGGCGGTGGAGCTCGGTCTGGACGGGATCATCGCCACGAACACCACCATCGCGCGCGCGGGGCTCGGGCTGCGGTCCGGCCCCGCCGTCGTACAGGAGACCGGAGGCCTGTCCGGAGCGCCCCTGAAGGCACGCTCCCTCGAGGTGCTGCGCCGCCTGTACGCGCGCGTGGGGGACAGGATCACCCTGGTCGGTGTCGGCGGTGTCGAGAACGCCGAGGACGCCTGGCAGCGCATCCTGGCCGGCGCCACGCTGGTCCAGGGCTACAGTGCCTTCGTCTACGAGGGGCCCTTCTGGGCCCGCACTCTCCGCAAAGGGCTCGCCGGGCGCCTTCGCACCAGCCCGTACGCCACGCTCGCCGACGCGGTGGGCGCCGACGTGAGGACAACGGCATGAGCGGACGACCGGATTCCTTCGGCACACGGCTGCGACGGGCCATGGACACGCGCGGCCCGCTGTGCGTCGGCATCGACCCGCACGCCTCCCTGCTCGCGGAGTGGGGCCTGAACGACGACGTGGCCGGTCTGGAGCGGTTCAGCCACACGGTCGTCGAGGCGGTCGCGGACCGGGTCGCCGTGCTCAAGCCGCAGAGCGCGTTCTTCGAGCGCTTCGGCTCGCGCGGCGTCGCGGTGCTGGAGACGACGGTCGCTCAGGCGCGGGCGGCCGGCGCGCTGGTCGTCATGGACGCCAAGCGCGGCGACATCGGCTCCACCATGGCCGCCTACGCCGAGTCCTTCCTGCATCCGGACTCCCCGCTGTTCTCGGACGCGCTGACCGTGTCCCCGTACCTCGGCTACGGCTCGCTGAGCCCGGCGGTGGCGCTGGCCCGTGAGAGCGGCACGGGACTGTTCGTCCTGGCGCTGACCTCCAATCCGGAGGGTGGCGAGGTGCAGCACGCGGTACGGGCCGACGGGCGCAGCGTGGGCGCGACCATGCTCGGACACCTGGCCGCAGAGAACGCGGGGGAGGTCCCCCTGGGGTCCTTCGGCGCGGTCGTCGGCGCGACGCTCGGCGACCTGTCCTCGTACGACCTGGACATCAACGGTCCGCTGCTCGCGCCCGGCATCGGCGCGCAGGGGGCCACGGCGGCGGATCTCCCGGCGGTCTTCGGCCCGGTGGTGCGCAACGTCGTGCCGAACGTCAGCCGGGGAGTGTTGCGCCACGGTGCCGACGTGGTCGCGCTGCGTGACGCCGCGGAGCGGTTCGCGGAGGAGATCGCGACGGCCGTGGCGGCGGTCTGAGCCTCCGACGAGGGACGCAGGAGACCGCCGGGATCCCGGTACGACAAAAAAACCGGGTCATTATGCCCGTAAATGTCTGCCATCATGGAGGCTGACCAGGACTTTTCCGCCGTTCTCGCTGACTCTGGCGGACTTGGCCGCTAGTCTCCGACGGAGAGTGAACGGGCAAGCGTGTTGCTCGTGGCTCCCCTGGTGTGGGGCGACTAGGTTCCTCACCGGTCCGTATCCGACAGTTCGACATCCGAGGTGACGTAGGCGTGGCTCTTCCGCCCCTTACCCCTGAACAGCGCGCAGCCGCGCTCGAAAAGGCCGCCGCGGCTCGCCGGGAGCGGGCCGAGGTCAAGAATCGACTCAAGCACTCCGGCGCCTCCTTGCACGAGGTCATCAAGCAGGGGCAGGAGAACGACGTCATCGGCAAGATGAAGGTCTCCGCCCTGCTCGAGTCCCTGCCGGGCGTGGGCAAGGTCCGCGCCAAGCAGATCATGGAGCGACTGGGTATCTCCGAGAGCCGCCGTGTGCGCGGTCTCGGCTCGAACCAGATCGCCTCCCTGGAGCGCGAGTTCGGCAGCACCGGCTCCTGAGTCCCGGGCCCACCGGGAATACTGGAATAATCGCCGCATGGCTGCAACACCCCGGGGGACGACCCCCGTACCCCCGGACGTACGTCCGCGGCTGACCGTGCTCTCCGGCCCCTCGGGGGTCGGCAAGAGCACGGTCGTCGCGTATATGCGCAAGGCGCACCCCGAGGTCTGGCTCTCGGTGTCGGCGACGACCCGCAAGCCGCGTCCCGGTGAACAGGACGGGGTCCACTACTTCTTCGTCACCGACGACGAGATGGACAAGCTGATCGCCAACGGTGAACTGCTGGAGTGGGCCGAGTTCGCCGGCAACCGCTACGGCACACCGCGCGCGGCGGTGCTCGAGCACCTGGAGTCGGGCCTGCCCGTCCTCCTGGAGATCGACCTCCAGGGTGCCCGCCAGGTCCGCGAGTCCATGACCGAGGCCCAGCTGGTCTTCCTGGCTCCTCCCTCCTGGGAGGAGCTGGTGCGCCGGCTCACCGGCAGGGGCACCGAGTCGCCCGAGGTGGTCGAGCGTCGGCTGGGGGCCGCGAAGATCGAGCTGGCGGCCGAGCCGGAGTTCGACACGACCCTGGTCAACACCTCCGTCGAGGACGTGGCCCGCGAGCTGCTAGCCTTGATGGACGTCGTGTGATCGTCGGCGTTTCCTCAACGGTCATTCAACGGTCATTCAACGGTCATGCAGACCGATTCTTTCCCCTCCATCGGAAGGTAGAGCGTGTCCTCTTCCATCTCCACGCCCGAGGGCATCATCAACCCGCCGATCGACGAGCTTCTCGAGGCCACGGACTCGAAGTACAGCCTCGTGATCTACGCGGCCAAGCGGGCTCGCCAGATCAACGCGTACTACTCGCAGCTCGGCGAGGGTCTCCTCGAGTACGTCGGCCCCCTCGTCGACACCCACGTCCATGAGAAGCCGCTCTCGATCGCCCTGCGCGAGATCAACGCGGGACTGCTGACCTCCGAGGCCATCGAGGGCCCCGCCCAGTAGTCGCAGTTCGGTACGTCGTAGTGCAGTGAGTCGCATGTCCGAAAGTCGTACCAGCGGTTTTCGGCCGACTTTTCTACAGGCCCGGCAGCATGTCTGCCGGGCCTGTGGTGTGGTGGGGCGCGGAGCCGTTCTGTTCCAGGAAGAGACGGAGAGAGACGTGGGCAAGCCGAAGGTCGTTCTGGGCGTCAGCGGCGGCATCGCCGCGTACAAGGCCTGTGAGCTGCTCAGGAGACTGACGGAGTCGGGACACGACGTCCGCGTCGTCCCCACCGCCTCCGCGCTGCACTTCGTCGGCGCCGCCACCTGGTCCGCGCTCTCCGGCCACCCCGTCTCGACCGAGGTGTGGGACGACGTCCACGAGGTGCCGCACGTCCGCATCGGGCAGCACGCCGACCTGGTCGTCGTCGCCCCGGCCACCGCGGACACGCTGGCGAAGGCGGCGCATGGCCTGGCCGACGACCTCCTCACCAACACCCTGCTCACCGCCCGCTGTCCCGTGGTCTTCGCCCCCGCCATGCACACCGAGATGTGGGAGCACCCGGCCACACAGGAGAATGCGGCCACCTTGCGCCGGCGCGGAGCCGTCGTCGTCGAACCGGCGGTGGGCCGGCTCACCGGCGCCGACAGCGGCAAGGGCAGGCTGCCCGAACCGGACGAGATCTTCGAGGTCTGCCGCCGGGTGCTGGCCCGGGGCGTCGGCGAGCCCGACCTCGGAGGCCGGCACGTCGTGGTCAGCGCCGGCGGCACCCGGGAGCCCCTCGACCCCGTCCGCTTCCTGGGCAACCGCTCCTCCGGCAAGCAGGGCTACGCGCTCGCCCGGACCGCCGCGGCGCGGGGCGCACGGGTCACCCTGATCGCCGCCAACGCCGGACTGCCCGACCCGGCGGGTGTGGACGTCGTCCCCGTCGAGACCGCCGTACAACTGCGCGAGGAAGTACTCCGGGCCGCCGCCGACGCCGACGCGGTGGTCATGGCCGCAGCGGTCGCCGACTTCCGCCCCGCGGCGTACGCGGCCGGGAAGATCAAGAAGCAGGACGGCCGGGAGCCCGAGCCCGTCGCCCTGGTGCGCACCCCGGACATCCTCGCGGAGATCTCCGCCGACCGGGCCCGCCCCGGACAGGTGGTCGTCGGCTTCGCCGCGGAGACGGACGACGTGCTCGCCAACGGACGCGCCAAGCTGAAGCGCAAGGGCTGCGATCTGCTCGTGGTCAACGAGGTGGGCGAGCGCAAGACCTTCGGTTCCGAGGAGAACGAGGCCGTGGTGCTGGACGCCGACGGCAGCGAGACGCCCGTGGCGCACGGCCCCAAGGAAGCCCTGGCCGACACGGTCTGGGACCTGGTGGCAGGGCGCCTCGGCTGAGGGATCCGGGGGCGAATTTCGGCAGCTCGAGGATCCTGGAACCTTGCCGCCGGGGCGTGGCGCCTCTGGCCAACACGCCTCGGCATGGGCAGAATGCCCGTGCCGCAGGTCACGGGGCTTCCCGAGAGGCGAGACAGGAGGACCCGTGGCGAGGCGCGACCGATAAACTGTTCCACGGACGGTGTGCGGTGCAGCCCCTGCCGTCCGCCAATGATCAGCCAGCAGCCGCTGCAACCCCAGGGAGCGTTGTGTCCCGTCGTCTCTTCACCTCGGAGTCCGTGACCGAGGGTCACCCCGACAAGATCGCTGACCAGATCAGCGACACCATCCTCGACGCGCTGCTCCGCGAGGACCCGAACTCCCGCGTCGCCGTCGAGACCCTGATCACCACCGGCATGGTGCACGTGGCCGGCGAGGTCACGACCAAGGCCTACGCACCGATCCCGCAGCTGGTGCGGGACAAGATCCTGGAGATCGGCTACGACTCCTCGAAGAAGGGCTTCGACGGCGCCTCCTGCGGCGTGTCGGTGTCCATCGGCGCCCAGTCCCCGGACATCGCCCAGGGCGTCGACACCGCGTACGAGAACCGGGTCGAGGGCGACGAGGACGAACTGGACCGGCAGGGCGCCGGTGACCAGGGCCTGATGTTCGGTTACGCATCGGACGAGACACCGACGTTGATGCCGCTGCCGGTCTTCCTCGCGCACCGCCTGTCCAAGCGCCTGTCCGAGGTGCGCAAGAACGGCACCATCCCCTACCTGCGCCCGGACGGGAAGACCCAGATCACCATCGAGTACGACGGCGACAAGGCCGTCCGCCTCGACACCGTGGTGGTCTCCTCGCAGCACGCCTCCGACATCGACCTCGAGTCCCTGCTCGCCCCCGACATCCGCGAGTTCGTCGTGGAGCCGGAGCTGAAGGCGCTGCTGGACGAGGGCATCAAGCTGGACACCGAGAAGTACCGTCTGCTGGTCAATCCCACCGGCCGCTTCGAGATCGGCGGCCCGATGGGCGACGCGGGCCTCACCGGCCGCAAGATCATCATCGACACGTACGGCGGCATGGCCCGGCACGGCGGCGGCGCCTTCTCGGGCAAGGACCCGTCCAAGGTGGACCGCTCGGCGGCGTACGCGATGCGCTGGGTCGCCAAGAACGTGGTCGCGGCCGGTCTGGCCGCCCGCTGCGAGGTCCAGGTGGCGTACGCCATCGGCAAGGCCGAGCCGGTCGGTCTGTTCGTGGAGACCTTCGGCACTGCCAAGGTCGACACCGAGCTGATCGAGCGGGCGATCGACGAGGTGTTCGACCTCCGTCCGGCCGCCATCATCCGTGACCTGGATCTGCTCCGGCCGATCTACTCCCAGACCGCCGCCTACGGCCACTTCGGCCGTGAGCTGCCCGACTTCACCTGGGAGCGCACCAACCGCGTGGACGCGCTGCGCAAGGCGGCGGGGCTGTAGTCCGCGCCCCGGCTCCTTCGCCGAGGCCCGGCACCCCTTCAGGGGTGCCGGGCCTCGGCGTGGGCGGGGCACCCCCGGCCGGGGCGGGCGTACCGCTCGAGGCGACAGCGGCCGTCGTGTGTCAGTGCCGTTTGGTAAGAATGCAGGCGTGAGCAGCGAGAACGGCGGGAGCAAAGAGGCGGACGGCGGTGCGCGGGGCGCGCCGCCCGAGCAGCTCGCGCTCATCCGGGAGACCGTGCGCAAGGCCGGCACACCCCGGGCCAAGCCGCGGACCTGGCGAGGCACCGCGCTCGCCGGACACCTGCCGGTGGCGCGTGTCCTCGTCGACAAGGGCGTCCTGCACCTCGACCGGTACTTCGACTACGCCGTGCCCGAGGAACTCGACGCCGACGCGCAGCCGGGCGTCCGGGTGCGGGTGCGTTTCGGGGCCGGCCGGCACCGGGTGCGCGAGGGACGCCGCGAAGGCGGCGGGCTCATCGACGGGTTCCTGGTCGAGCGGCTCGCCGAGTCCGACTACGCGGGTCCGCTGGCCGCCCTCGCCCAGGTGGTCTCACCCGAGCCGGTCCTGAGCGGGGAACTGCTGGGGCTGGCCCGCGCGGTCGCCGACCGGTACGCGGGCAGTCTCGCCGACGTGCTCCAGCTCGCCGTACCGCCGCGCAGCGCCCGCGCCGAGCGGCGGCCCTCGCCCGACCCGGCGCCACCGCCCCCGGCCCCCGAGCCGGGCTCCTGGGCCCGGTACGAGCAGGGGCCCGGCTTCCTCCGGGAGCTGTCCGCCGGCGGGGCTCCGCGCGCCGTGTGGAACGCGCTGCCCGGACCGCTCTGGAGCGAGGAACTGGCCCGCGCGGTCGCCGCGACCCTGGCCTCCGGCCGAGGCGCCCTCGTCGTCCTGCCGGACGGACGGAGCGTCGCCCGCGTCGACGCCGCGCTCACCGGACTCCTGGGCAAGGGACGGCACGCGGTGCTGACCGCCGAGGCCGGGCCCGAGAAGCGGTACGCGCAGTGGCTGGCCGTGCGCCGCGGGTCCGTGCGCGCCGTGATCGGCACCCGGGCGGCGATGTTCGCACCCGTCCGGGACCTCGGGCTGGTCGCGCTCTGGGACGACGGCGACGACAGCCACGGCGAGCAGCACGCCCCGCAGCCCCACGCGCGCGAGGTGCTGCTGTTGCGGGCGGCACAGGACAAGTGCGGTTTCCTGCTGGGAAGCTGGAGCTGCACGGTGGAGGCCGCCCAACTGGTGGAGACAGGCTGGGCCGGGCCCCTGGTCGCCGGCCGGGACCGGGTACGGGCCGCCGCCCCGCTGGTGCGGACCGTCGGGGACGGGGATCTCGCGCGGGACGAGGCAGCCCGCGCCGCCCGGCTGCCGTCGCTTGCCTGGCAGGCCGTCAAGGAAGGGCTGCGGCACGGGCCGGTGCTCGTGCAGGTGCCCCGGCGCGGCTACGTCCCGCGGATGGCGTGCGCCAACTGCCGTGCCCCGGCGCGGTGCAGGCACTGCGCGGGGCCGATGGAAGCACCCGGCGCCGACGATCTGCGGTGCGGCTGGTGCGGGCGCGAGGAGAGCGGCTGGCACTGCCCGGAGTGCGGCGGGTTCCGGCTGCGGGCCCAGGTGGTGGGGGCGCGCCGGACCGCCGAGGAACTGGGCCGGGCCTTCCCCGCCGTACCGGTGCGCACCTCCGGGCGCGAGCAGGTGCTGGACACGGTTCCCGAGGCGCCCGCGCTGGTGGTGAGCACGCCGGGGGCCGAGCCGGTCGCCGAGGGCGGGTACGCGGCAGCGCTGCTGCTGGACGGCTGGGCCATGCTGAGCCGGCCCGACCTGCGGGCGGGGGAGGACGCGTTGCGCCGCTGGATCGCCGCGGCGGCGCTGGTACGTCCGCAGACGGAGGGCGGCACGGTCGTGGTGGTCGCCGAGCCGACCCTGAGGCCCGTGCAGGCGCTGGTGCGGTGGGACCCCGCAGGCCACGCGGTACGGGAGCTGGGGGAGCGGGCCGAACTGGGATTCCCGCCGGTCTCCCGGATGGCGGCCGTGTCGGGGCCCGCGGAGGCTGTCGCCGGGTTCCTCCGCGCGGCCGAACTCCCCGGGGAGGCGGAGGTACTGGGGCCCGTCCCGCTGCCCGTCACGCCCACTGGCCGCCCGCGGCGACCCGGCGGCCCGCCGCCCGGGGGCCACTGGGAGCGGGCCCTGATCCGCGTACCCCGGGGCAGGGGGGCCGCGCTGACCGCCGCCCTGAAGTCCGCCCAGGCGGCCCGCATGGCCCGCGGCGGTGACGAACCGGTGTGGGTACGGATCGACCCGCCCGACATCGGCTGAGGAACACGGGCCGGGCGACGCGGAGCGGTGGTCGTGGCCGGGGGAGCGGGCGAGCGGGGAACTCCTCGACGGTGCCGCATACGGATCGCGCCCTCGGGCGGGGGAGGGGAGGGGGGGGGGAGGCACAAGTGCCGACGTGGGGCGCGGCGTTGCCCGCCGCGCGTACGCCGACGCCCGTTTAGGCCCGCCTGGCACGACGGCGACAGGACAGGCCGGTTGCGGAGTCCGGCCCTCCAAAGCGGTGGTCGTGTCCGGAAGGGCCTGGAGCGGGTGGTGCGGTCAGCCGTTGCGCGGGCCCGGGAAGGCGGTGGGGCACGGGTCGTCGCGCAGGGACGAGACGCCCGCCGCCGGCCGCGTCGGCATGGAACGGCCGGCGGGGAGCGTGGGCGCCCCGGAGACCCCGGCGCCCACGTCGACCGTGCGCGTCCCCGACGGCTCGGCGGTGTGCTCCGGCTCCATGGCCTGGTTCTGGGCGGCTGCGGCACGGCGGGCGCCGTAACGGCGGTGGACCGCCTGCTTGGTGACGCCGAGCGCGGAGCCCACCGCGTCCCACGAGAAACCCAGCGAGCGGTCGAAGTCCACGGCCGCGGTGACCAGCGTCTCGACGCTGTCCCGCAGTTCCTGGGCGAGACGGACCGTCGGGGCGGGGGCGCGTCCGTAGACGACGAAGCCCGTGGAGGGGCCGGAGCGGCGCGGGCGGTAGACGTTGCCGAGCTGGGCGGTGAGCGTGCGCAGTGCGTCCACCTGCCGGCGGACCCGCTCGATGTCCCGCACCAGCAAGTGCAGGCTGGCGCGAGCCTGGGCGTCGTGGGTTGCGTGGTCGGCCATGAACAAGCCTCTCGAACCGGCGTTGAAAGGAACGGGCCGCGTCGGAGCGGCCCGGTGTGGTCAACTCTTTCTTGACCAACGCGGATTCGCTCAGTGGGTCACGGGGTGGGGGCGCGGTGGCATATGCGTACGCCCCCGCGCGGGAGCGTACGCATCGGTCTCGTCCGACGCGTCGTCCTTCCCTCCCTGACCTTCCGTGGGAATCCCGGCCTTCAGGCCGGGCGGGAAACGCGTCCTGATGTCCGGAGCCGCGAAGCGGTGTAGTACGCTGCGTGCCCGCTTCGGCAGCGGTCAGGGCTTGGCCGTCATGAGACCCCTCAGGGTCGAGAGTGAGAAGCCTCCTCGTTCACGAGGGGGAGGAGCCACAGACTGGTGCGCTGCCCGCATCCGTCCCCGCCCGAGAGGCCCGAACCACCCCATGAAGCTCGTCTTCGCCGGTACCCCCGAGGTCGCCGTTCCCGCTCTGGACGCTCTTCTCGCCTCGGAGCGGCACGAGGTGGCCGCCGTCGTCACCCGGCCCGACGCACCCGCCGGGCGGGGCCGCAGGCTGGTCGCCTCCCCGGTCGCCGAGCGGGCGCAGGAGGCCGGGATCGAGGTGCTCAGGCCGGTGAAGCCGCGAGACCCGGAGTTCATCGAGCGGCTGCGTGAGATCGCCCCCGACTGCTGTCCCGTCGTCGCCTACGGCGCCCTGCTGCCCCGGGCCGCCCTCGAGATCCCGGACCGGGGCTGGGTCAACCTGCACTTCTCGCTGCTGCCCGCCTGGCGCGGGGCGGCGCCCGTGCAGTACGCCGTCATGGCGGGCGACGAGATCACCGGCGCGTCCACCTTCCTCATCGAGGAAGGGCTCGACTCGGGGCCGGTCTACGGCACCGTCACCGAGGAGATCCGCCCCACGGACACCAGCGGCGACCTGCTCACGCGGCTCGCCTTCGCCGGCGCCGGACTGCTCGCCGCGACCATGGACGGCATCGAGGACGGCACCCTGAAGGCCGTACCGCAGCCCGCCGACGGGATCACCCTCGCCCCGAAGGTCTCCGTGGAGGACGCCCGCGTCGACTGGAGTGCCCCGGCCCTGCGCGTCGACCGCATCGTGCGCGGCTGCACGCCCGCGCCCGGTGCCTGGACCACTTTCCGGGGTGAGCGGCTCAAGCTCGTCCAGGTCACGCCCGCCCCCGGCCGTACGGATCTCGCACCCGGACGGCTGGCCACGGGCAAGAACAACGTGTACGTCGGCACCGGCTCGCACGCCATGGAACTGCTGTGGGTGCAGGCCCAGGGCAAGAAGCCGATGCGCGCGGCCGACTGGGCCCGCGGAGTACGGATCGGGACCGAGGAGACCGTAGGCGGCTGACGTCGCCGCCCCCAGGCCCGGTGCCCTGCGTCGCACGACCCCGCACCGTCCTGACGGCGTACGCTGGAGCGCGCACTTCGTCCCACACCCGGAGCACCTTTTTCGTGAGTGACCAGCCCCGTCGTCCCCGCAAGCCCTACCGCCGGCCCAAGAAGGACCCCGTCCGTTTCCTCGCCTTCGAGGCCCTGCGGGCCGTGGACGAGCGGGAGGCCTACGCCAACCTCGTTCTGCCGCCCCTGCTGCGCAAGGCGCGCCAGGGCGGTGACTTCGACGCCAGGGACGCGGCGCTCGCCACCGAGCTGGTCTACGGCACGCTGCGCCGGCAGGGGACGTACGACGCGGTCGTCGCCGCCTGTGTCGACCGGCCGCTGCGTGAGGTGGACCCGCCCGTCCTCGACGTGCTCAGCCTCGGCGCGCACCAGCTGCTCGGGACCCGGATCCCGACCCATGCCGCCGTGTCCGCCTCCGTCGAGCTCGCGCGCGTGGTGCTCGGCGACGGGCGGGCCAAGTTCGTCAACGCAGTCCTGCGCAAGGTCGCGCAGCACGACCTCGACGGCTGGCTCGAGCGGGTCGCGCCGCCGTACGACGAGGACCCCGAGGACCATCTCGCCGTGGTGCACTCGCACCCGCGCTGGGTCGTCTCCGCGCTGTGGGACTCCCTCGGCGGTGGTCGGGCCGGCATCGAGGAACTGCTGCGGGCCGACAACGAGCGGCCCGAGGTGACGCTCGTGGCCCGCCCCGGCCGGGCCACCACCGGGGAACTGCTGGCCGAGGAGGCAGCCCTGCCGGGCCGCTGGTCGCCGTACGCGGTACGGCTGAGCGAGGGCGGCGAGCCGGGTGCGATCCCGGCCGTGGCGGACGGCAGGGCCGGCGTGCAGGACGAGGGAAGCCAGCTCGTCGCGCTCGCCCTGGCCAACGCCCCGCTGGACGGGCCCGACCGGATGTGGCTGGACGGTTGTGCCGGCCCCGGCGGCAAGGCCGCGCTGCTCGCCGCGCTCGCCGCCGAGCGCGGCGCCGTCCTGCTGGCCTCCGAGAAGCAGCCGCACCGGGCCGGACTGGTCGCGAAGGCGCTGGCCGGGAGCCCCGGCCCCTACCAGGTCGTTGCCGCCGACGGGACCCGGCCGCCGTGGCGGCCCGGCACCTTCGACCGGGTGCTGGTCGACGTGCCGTGCACCGGCCTCGGCGCCCTGCGCCGGCGCCCCGAGGCGCGCTGGCGGCGCCGGCCGGGCGACCTGGAGGGCTTCGCCCCGCTGCAGCGCGAGCTGCTGCGCACCGCCCTGGAGTCCGTACGGGTCGGCGGTGTCGTCGGCTACGCCACCTGCTCGCCGCACCTGGCCGAGACCCGGGCCGTGGTCGCCGACCTCCTCAAGCAGTTCCCGGACGCCGAACTCCTCGACGCCCGGCCGCTGCTGCCCGGCGTCCCGGAACTGGGCGAGGGCCCCGACGTCCAGCTGTGGCCGCATGTGCACGGGACCGACGGCATGTATCTGGCGCTCATCCGCCGGACCGGCTGACGCCCGCCTCCTCCGGCTCGCGCACCGTGCCGACGCCGTCCTCGCGAGCGAGCCGGTGGGGCCACCACACCTCGGGGCCCACGTCCAGGAACAGGGACGTGGCCAGAACCGACCGCACGGCGAAGGTGTCCAGCAGCACGCCGAGGGCGACCGCGAAGCCGACCTCGGCGAAGGCGACCATGGGCAGGGTGCCGAGCGCGGCGCAGGTGCCCGCGAGGACCAGGCCCGCCGAGGTGATGACGGCGCCCGTGTGGCGAGTCCGGTGACCACGCCCCGCCGGGTGCCGCTCAGGCGCGCCTCCTCGCGGATCCGGGTGCTCAGGAAGACGTTGTAGTCGATGCCCGGGGCCACCAGGAAGACGAACACGAACAGCGGGAGGTCCGTCGACTCGCCCGCGTGGTCGAACACGTACCGGAAGGCCAGGGCGCTGCCTGCGCGGTGAACAGGGCACAGATCACCGACAGCAGCGGGACCAGCAGGAGCGTGGGACCGCGACAGGCGAGCGGCAGCATCACGACGACCACGCCCATCGCGGCGAACAGCAGCGTCAAGTCGATGCCCTCGAACGCCTCGGCGAAGTCCGCCGAGGTGCCGCCCGGCCCCGTGGTGTGCACGGCGAGCCCGCCGTCGCTCCCGCCGACCTCGTCCCGTACCGAGTCGACGGCGGGCACGATCCGCTGCCAGCCCTGCTCGTCCGTCGTGACCGGTACGAGGATCTGCGCCGCCCGCGGACCGGTCTCGCGGTCGTAGACCGGGCCCCGGGCCTCGGCGCCCCGGATGCCGTGGTCGGACAACCGCCTCGGCTGCGCCGCGCCCTCGGCGATCCGCTCCCGGTCGGCGGCCGTCAGACCGCTCGCGCGCGCAGACCACGATCGCGGGGTCTGCTCGGGTCTGAAGTCCTCGGAGATCTCCAGGACCTGGGTGGACTCCGCGGACCCCGGCAGCCAGGACGCCGCATCGTGGTCCTGGGCGTCGGTCAGCTTCTGCGCGAGGGGCGCCGCCAGGAACAGCACCACCAGCCACAGTGCCAGGACCAGCCACTTGGCGCGGCGCCCGCAGACCGAATACCCGATGCCGCGCCTGCCGCGCGGCAGGCGTCCGGGCCGTTCCCTGCCTCAGGTGCGCCGCGGGTCGCGCTCACGGCCACCTCCGGAGCCGGCCGGCCCGCGGCGCGGAAGACCGGTACGCCCGTATCCGTCCCCGGCCGGTGGCACCGACCGCCGGAGGGCATGGCAGGCTTGGTGCATGGCCGCGCAGATCAACCCCAGTATTCTCTCCGCCGACTTCGCCCGCCTCGCGGACGAGGCGCAGGCGGTCGAGGGAGCCGACTGGCTTCACGTCGACGTCATGGACAACCATTTCGTCCCGAACCTCACACTCGGTGTGCCGGTCGTGGAGTCGCTCGCCCGCGCGACGGACATTCCACTGGACTGCCACCTGATGATCGAGGCCCCCGATCGCTGGGCGCCCCAGTACGTCGAGGCGGGGGCCGGTTCCGTCACCTTCCACGTCGAGGCGGCCGCGGCACCCGTGCGGCTGGCCCGGGAGATCAGGGCCAAGGGGGCCAGGGCCTCCATGGCCCTGCGGCCCGCGACGCCGATCGAGCCGTACGAGGACCTCCTCCCCGAGCTCGACATGCTGCTGATCATGACGGTCGAACCGGGTTTCGGGGGCCAGGCCTTCCTCGACGTCATGCTTCCGAAGATTCGCCGCACCCGCGAGTTGATCAGCAAGCACGGTCTGGACCTCTGGCTCCAGGTCGACGGCGGTGTTTCGGCGTCCACCATCGAGCAGTGCGCCGACGCCGGGGCCGATGTCTTCGTCGCGGGATCCGCCGTGTACGGGGCACAGGACCCGGCCGAGGCGGTACGTGCACTGCGCACGCAGGCAGAGGCCGTCACGGCCAAGGCATCCTGGGCGTGCGGCCACTGAGTCACGAGAACATGAACGGCTCCCCAGCAGGGCTGATCGACCGCGCCGGATCTGCAAGGATGAACGGCGAATCCAGAATGTGAACAGCAGTGAGGAGATCGCCGTGTCGGGTATGTCGGCGGCGGGCCGTTCAGCCATGCGGATGGGACCCGCTGAGCTGGTGCAGGCGGCGGCCATGGCCCGCCGCTTCTACCTAGAGGGCAAGTCCAAGATCCAGATCGCCGAGGAGTTCGGCGTCAGCCGCTTCAAGGTGGCACGGGTCCTGGAGACCGCCCTCGAACGGGATCTCGTACGCATCGAGATCCGCGTGCCGGCCGAGCTGGATGCGGAGCGCTCCGACGCGCTGCGCGCCCGCTACGGCCTCAGGCACGCCGTCGTGGTGGAGTCCCCGACCGAGGCCGCGGAGACACCCGACCCCGAGAACCTGGGAGAGGTGGCCGCCGACCTGCTCGGCGAACTGGTCAACGAAGGAGATGTGCTGGGCCTGGCCTGGGGCCGGTCCACCATCCACATGGCTGCGGCCCTGGACCGGCTGGCGCCCTGCACGGTCGTGCAGCTGACGGGCGTGTACGACGCCGGGACCGCCGAGCGCGGCTCGGTGGAGGCCGTACGGCGGGCCGCGCAGGTGTCGGGCGGCGACGCCCACCCCATCTACGCGCCGATGCTGCTCCCTGACGCGGCGACCGCCGAGGCGCTGCGCCACCAGACCGGTATCGCACGGGCCTTCGAGTACTTCGACAAGGTGACGGTCGCCTGCGTCTCCATCGGCTCCTGGGAGCCGGGCATCTCGGCGGTGCACGACATGCTCTCGGACGAGGAACGGGAACACTACGCCTCCCTGGGCGTCGCCGCCGAGATGTCCGCGCACCTCTTCGACGCCGACGGGCGCAGGGTCGGCCGGGACCTGGGGGAGCGCTGCATCACGGTGAAGACCCACCAGCTCCGCAAGGTCCCCGAGGTCGTCGCGATCGCCGGCGGGCAGCGCAAGGGCCCCGCGATCGACGCGGTGCTGAGCTCCGGCCTGGTCACCAGCCTGGTGACGGACACCTCCGCCGCCGACTACCTGATGGCGGCGGGGCCCGCGCCCAGGCCCGCCCTCAACCGGTCGGACCCGGACGGCTCCTGACCGCGCGAGGGACGAGGGCGGGCGTGGCAGCATCGCCGCACGGTACTGCGGCTCCTCCCTGGTCTCCCGGCCTGCCTCCCGTGCTGCCCCGGCGCGCCCGCCCCTCGGGGGCCGCCCGCCCACCGGCGCGGGACGAGGCGGCCCCCGCCCGGGCCGACGGCATGGCCACCTTCCAGGAGCCCGACCTTCCTGGGCAGGCGCGGCGCACGCCGGACCTCATCGCCACGGGCGGCCCCTTCCCGCACGACCAGGACGGCCCCGTTTCCGGCAGCTTCGAAGGGCTGCCGCCCCAGCGGGAACACGACTGCCGTCACGAGTACGCGGCGGGGACACCGGGCTCGCCCGGCCACGGGGCGTGGCGCGTCGTCACCGGGCGCGACGGCGGGACGTACTGCACCGACGACCCCCACGCACCGTTCAGGGCGGTACCGGAATGACGCACGAACCGGCGGACCGGCCCGTCGTGTGAACGCGGACCGCCGGTCGTCGGTGGCCGGCCTGCGCGACCACGTCTGGGAGGAGACCGCGCGGGAGGTGTTCGCCGAGGCGGTGCGGCGGGCCCCGTCGCCCACCGTGGCGCTCACGCTCGGAGACTCCTCCGAGCCGGGCGCCCCCTGCCTGGACGATCGCACCGGCACGGGCGGTCCAGCCGTCATGGGACAATGAAGTACGTGCTCTTCCCCCTGGCTGACCTGTCCGGGGGCCACCTCTGATCGACTGGGATGTGCAGCACGTGCGTTTCCTCAACGACATCCAGCCCGCGTACGACCTGACGTACGACGACGTCTTCATGGTGCCGAACCGTTCCGCCGTCGGCTCGCGTCAGGACGTGGACCTCGGCTCCCCGGACGGTACGGGCACCACCATCCCGCTCGTCGTCGCCAACATGACGGCCATCGCCGGCCGCCGCATGGCCGAGACGGTGGCCCGCCGCGGCGGGCTCGTGGTCATCCCGCAGGACATCCCGATCGAGGTCGTGACCGAGGTCGTCGCCTGGGTCAAGAGCCGCCACCTGGTCCTCGACACCCCGATCGTGCTGGCCCCGCACCAGACCGTCGCCGACGCGCTCGCCCTGCTGCCCAAGCGCGCGCACAACGCGGGCGTCGTCGTCGACGACGGGCACCGCCCGGTCGGCGTGGTCACCGACGCCGACCTGACCGGTGTGGACCGCTTCACACAGCTCAGCGAGGTCATGTCCCGCGACCTGCTGCTCGTCGACGCCGACATGGACCCACGTGAGGCCTTCAACACCCTCGACGGCGCCAACCGGCGCTACGCCCCCGCCGTGGACAAGGACGGCCGCCTCGCCGGCATCCTCACCCGCAAGGGCGCCCTGCGCGCCACCCTGTACACGCCGGCCACCGACGACCGAGGGCGGCTGCGCATCGCCGCGGCCGTCGGCATCAACGGCGACGTCGCGGGCAAGGCCCGGCAGCTGCTGGACGCGGGCGTCGACACGCTCGTCATCGACACGGCGCACGGGCACCAGGAGTCGATGGTCAGCGCCCTCAAGCTGGTCCGCGACCTCGGCCCACAGGTTCCGGTCGCCGCGGGCAACGTGGTCTCCGCCGCCGGCGTCCGCGACCTGATCGAGGCCGGGGCCGACATCGTCAAGGTCGGCGTCGGCCCCGGCGCCATGTGCACCACCCGCATGATGACCGGCGTCGGCCGGCCGCAGTTCTCCGCGGTTCTGGAGTGCGCGGCGGAGGCGAGGAGGCACGGCAAGCACGTGTGGGCCGACGGCGGCGTCCGTCACCCGCGCGACGTGGCCATGGCGCTCGCGGCCGGCGCGTCCAACGTGATGATCGGCTCCTGGTTCGCCGGGACCTTCGAGTCCCCGGGCGACCTCCAGCACGACGCGAACGGCCGCCCCTACAAGGAGTCCTTCGGCATGGCCTCTGCGCGCGCCGTACGCAACCGCACCTCGGAGGAGTCGGCGTACGACCGGGCGCGCAAGGCGCTGTTCGAGGAGGGCATCTCCACCTCCCGCATGTTCCTCGACCCGGCCCAGCCCGGTGTCGAGGACCTGATCGACTCGGTCATCGCGGGCGTCCGCTCCTCCTGCACCTACGCGGGTGCGGGCTCCCTGGAGGAGTTCGCGCGGAAGGCCGTCGTCGGCATCCAGAGCGCCGCCGGATACGCCGAGGGCAAGCCGCTGCACGCCAGCTGGACCTGACCGGGCCCCGGCCGTCGGCCGCCCGGCTCCCCGGGCGGCCCTCCCCTCCCAGAAGCCTTCGAGAAGCGAAGTGAACCGCCCACCGTGCTGAACGATCTCGACGAACGCATCGTGCACGCCCTCGCCGAGGACGCCCGACGCTCCTACGCGGACATCGGCAAGCTCGTCGGCCTGTCCGCGCCCGCCGTCAAGCGGCGTGTGGACAGGCTGCGCGCCACCGGCGCCATCACCGGCTTCACCGTACGGGTGGACCCCGCCGCCCTCGGCTGGGAGACCGAGGGTTTCGTCGAGATCCACTGCCGCGGCAACACCTCCCCGGAGACCATCCAGCGGGGCCTGGAGCGCTATCAGGAGGTCGTGTCCGCCTCCACCGTCACCGGGGAGGCGGACGCGGTCGCCCAGGTCTTCGCCGCCGACATGCGGCACTTCGAAAGGGTCCTGGAACGGATCGCGGGGGAGCCCTTCGTCGAGCGCACCAAATCCGTGCTGGTGCTGTCCCCGCTGCTGCGACGATTCTCGTCAGGGCCGCCCGCCTGACCGCCGAACCGGCTACCATCGGTGTCATGATCTGGCGACATTGATCCACAGGTAACGCCTCCCGAGGGCCACCCCGGATGCCGTACGTCCTCCACGTCCGGTGTCCGAACCGCCCTTACAGGAAGGCCTCATGACCTTCACGCCCACGCGTGCGCACGACCCCCGCGTCCGACGGCTGACGACCACGCTGTACTGAGGGGCCTCGCGTTTTCCGGACAGTGAGCTGACCGTCTATTTCACGCAGCTATGTGCAACTCCGTGTATTCGGCGTGGACTTCTCGCGGCGGGCGGTAACCAACAGCCGAGTGGAGGCGCTTGTGATTGTGGGTCTTCGAAGTTAGTCGGGGACCCCCTCGCGGCGGGCTCGTCTCGTGGTCGCGCAGAGTGACCGTAGGCGTTGGTTGGCGCGGTTGCGATAGCCGAAGGCGCATCGCGCGTCGAGCTTGATGACGCGGTTGTTGCCCTCGCTGGCGGCGTTCGTGATCCCGGTCAGGACGTATGCCTTGATGCCGTTCCACCACTGATCGACGGTTTCGGCGAGGGTGACGAGTTCGGGCAGGTGGGCGTGGTCGGCGACGTGGGCGTTGAAGCGGTGGCGGGCTGCGGAGATCGCGGAGCGGTCGGGGGTGACGTGGGTGCGGTGGACGGCCAGGCCGAGGAGGTCACGCAGGAGTTCCTTGGCCTGCCAGGCCGCGTAGATCTGACGGCCGTAGGTGCCCATGTACTCCAACTCGACCTTGAGCAGGGCGAGTTGTTCTCCGGTGAGGTCTTCCTTGTTGCGGCGCAGGAGTTTGCGGACGGTGTAGACGCTGTCTCCCTTGCGGGCCCGGCGGCCGTGCTGTTTCCAGGTGAGGCGTCGGCGCAGGTCGGCGAGGTGGCGCTGGGCGAGTTGCACGATGTGGAAGCAGTCGATGACGACGGTGGCGTGGGGCAGGGCGCGGTGGATTGCGGCGCGGAAGGTGGCGCACAGGTCGATGGCGACGTAGCGCACGTGTTCGCGCCAGGCGGCGGGCTGGGCGCTGAGCCAGTCGGCGACCGAGTCCGCGTTGCGGCCCTCGACCTGGCCGAACAGGCCGCGTCCGCCGATCGCGTCGACGAAGCCGATGTGCCAGGCATCCGCGACCAGCTCCCACTTCTCCGTGTCCGGGTTCTGCTTCCATACCGGCTTGCCCCGCCTCGTCTCGTCGATCCCGATCGCCTCGGTCGTCGGCAGTGCGGCGGGCAGGTGGCGCTCGGCGTAGGTGCGGGTGGCGCGCATGACGACCGGCCAGGACGGCCCCAGGTCGCGGCCGGTCTGCACCACGGTGCGTCCGCCGTCGGCCACGGCCTGCCCGCACGCGGTCCGCAGCCGCTCGGTGAGCCGCATCCGTGCGGGTATCTGGGGAATCTGTTCGGTGAACGAGCCCCGCTCACAGGCATCTTCACGACACTGCCAGCGCCGTTTGTGCCAGCGGATCCGTACCGCGCCACCGCCATGGGCGAGGTCACGAGGCCGCGTCACGGCCCGTTCCTTGACCCGGGTGGCGAAGGTCCCGCACGCCGGGCAGGCCCGCGCCGCCGGGTCCGTGGTCACCAGACGCACCGTACGTATCCCGTCCTCGTCGCGGACGACCTCGGCCACCGCGACCCCCTCCAGATCGAACAGCGCCGTCGCGCCGGTATCGTGGCCCATGCCGCCCGTGTCTGTTTGAAGATCGGCTGTCTAGACACCAGTCATGATCCACAAGCAGCGCGGGCGGTCTGCGTTCACCCCTCACGCACCCACGACGGTCACTCTCGGCAACCGGCGGTACAGGTCACGGGCGGCCCTCCCCGACTAAATTCGAAGACCCGAAATAGACGGTCAGCTCACTGTCCGGAAAACGCGAGGCCCCTCACCCTCGGCGGACGGCGGACGGCGGACGTGAGGTGCGGGACTGGCTCGGGAAGGTGCCGGCTGTCCTGCGGCGAGGTGGGGTGGGCTCCGCGGCCCCGCCTCGCCGGGTCGGTCCCGGGCGGCGCGCGCAACGAATCGCCGCCGGAATCGCCCCGGACGCAACGATCCGCTCACCGGCGCGCAACGGCTTCCGCTTGTCCGGCCGAGCCGGCCGAACGTACCGTCTAGGCGATCCCTCCCCGCGGTCCCTCCGCCTCCTCCCCTGCCCTCCCGCGCCCCGACGAGGAACACACGCATGCGTACCGCCCTGCTCCAGAGCTCCGGACGGCCCGGCTCCGTCGTCGAGAACCTCAAGGTCCTCGACGAGGCCGCGGGCCGTGCCGCCGCGGCCGGCGCGGGGCTGCTCGTCACCCCGGAGCTGTTCCTGACCGGTTACGCGATCGGCGACGCCATCGCGGTGCTCGCCGAGCCCGCCGACGGCGACGCGGCCGCCGCGATCGCCCGGACCGCCACCCGGCACGGGCTCGCCATCGCCTACAGCTACCCGGAGCGCGCGGGCGACACCGTTCACAACTCCGCCCAGCTCATCTCCCCGGACGGCACCCGTCTCGCGAACTACCGCAAGACCCACCTCTTCGGCTCCTTCGAGCAGGACCACTTCGCCCCCGGCGGCCGGCAGGTCGTCCAGGCCGCGCTGCACGGCCTCACGGTCGGTCTGCTGACCTGCTACGACATCGAGTTCCCGGAGAACGCGCGGGCCCACGCCCTGGCGGGCACCGACCTCCTGCTGGTGCCGACCGCGCTGATGCACCCGTTCCAGTTCGTCGCCGAGTCCCTCGTGCCGGTGCGGGCGTTCGAGAACCAGATGTACATCGCGTACGTCAACCGGGTGGGCCAGGAGGGTGAGTGGGAGTTCGCGGGGCTCTCCACTCTCGCCGGACCCGACGGAGTCGCCCGCGCCCGGGCCGGGCGCGGCGAGGAACTGGTCCTCGCCGACGCGGACCCCGTGCTCCTCGCCGCCTCCCGCGAGCACCACCCGTACCTGCGGCACCGCCGCCCCGCCCTGTACGGGTCCCGCGGCTGAACCTCTCCCCTCCACAACACCCTTCTCCCCGCAACGCCTTCGACATCATCAGCGCAAGGAGTCCGTACCCCATGACGTCCACGGTGCCCAACGCCGTCGAGTACGCCGACGAGCAGCAGCCGCCGATCACCATGTTCGGCCCGGACTTCCCCTACGCGTACGACGACTTCCTCGCGCACCCCGCGGGCCTCGGCCAGATCCCCGCGACGGAGCACGGCACCGAGGTCGCGGTGATCGGTGGCGGCCTGTCCGGCATCGTCACCGCCTACGAGCTGATGAAGATGGGCCTCAAGCCCGTCGTGTACGAGGCCGACCGGATCGGCGGCCGGCTGCGCACCGTCGGCTTCGACGGCTGTGACCCCTCGCTCACCGCGGAGATGGGCGCGATGCGCTTCCCGCCGTCCTCCACCGCCCTCCAGCACTACATCGACCTGGTGGGCCTCGAGACCCGCCCGTTCCCCAACCCGCTCGCCGCATCGACGCCTTCGACCGTCGTCGACCTCAAGGGCGAGTCCCACTACGCCCGGACGCTCGATGATCTCCCGCAGGTCTACCGGGACGTGGCCGACGCCTGGGCCCGGTGCCTGGAGGAGGGCGCCGACTTCTCCGACATGAACCGCGCCCTGCGCGAGCGGGACGTCCCGCGCATCCGGGAGATCTGGTCCCGGCTCGTCGAGAAGCTCGACAACCAGACCTTCTACGGCTTCCTCTGCGACTCCGAGGCCTTCAGGTCCTTCCGGCACCGCGAGATCTTCGGCCAGGTGGGCTTCGGTACCGGCGGCTGGGACACCGACTTCCCCAACTCCATCCTGGAGATCCTGCGCGTCGTCTACACCGAGGCCGACGACCACCACCGCGGCATCGTCGGCGGCTCGCAGCAACTGCCCCTGCGTCTGTGGGAGCGCGAGCCGGAGAAGCTCGTCCACTGGCCGTACGGCACCTCGCTGAAGTCCCTGCACGTGGGTGGCGAGCCGCGCCCCGCGGTGACGCGGCTGCACCGCACCGCGGGCCACCGCGTCACGGTGACGGACGCGAACGGAGACGTCCGCACCTACAGGGCGGCCGTCTTCACCGCCCAGTCCTGGATGCTGCTGTCCAAGATCGCCTGCGACGACGCGCTCTTCCCGATCGACCACTGGACCGCCATCGAGCGCACCCACTACATGGAGTCCAGCAAGCTCTTCGTACCCGTCGACCGGCCCTTCTGGCTCGACAAGGACGAGGAGACGGGGCGGGACGTCATGTCGATGACGCTGACCGACCGGATGACCCGCGGCACCTATCTGCTGGACGACGGCCCGGACCGGCCCGCAGTCATCTGCCTCTCCTACACCTGGTGCGACGACAGCCTGAAGTGGCTGCCGCTGTCACCGAACGAGCGGATGGAGGTCATGCTGAAATCGCTCGGCGAGATCTACCCGAAGGTCGACATCAGGAAGCACGTCACCGGCAACCCGGTCACCGTCTCCTGGGAGAACGAGCCCTACTTCATGGGCGCGTTCAAGGCCAACCTGCCCGGTCACTACCGCTACCAGCGGCGCCTGTTCACGCACTTCATGCAGGACCGGCTGCCCGAGGACAAACGGGGCGTCTTCCTCGCCGGCGATGACGTCTCCTGGACGGCCGGCTGGGCCGAGGGCGCCGTCCAGACCGCGCTCAACGCCGTCTGGGGCGTCATGCACCACTTCGGCGGAGGGACCGACGCGGCCAACCCGGGGCCCGGTGACGTGTACGACGAGATCGCCCCGGTGGAACTCTCCGACGACTGAGCCGGATCACATCGAGAGCGCGGCCACAGACCGGGTCGCACGCCGGTCGTGGGGAGTGGCCGGCCGCGGTCCCTGCTCAGTCCGGCAGCGGTGTGAGCAGCATGCGCCCTGCGAGGCCCACGGCCGTGTCCAGGCGTTCGGTGAACTCCTCGGTGAGGTCCGGCAGCCCGCGCAGCGCCCACAGCGCGCGGGCCGCCGTCCATGCCGCGCCCCGGGCGCGGTCCAGGCTCCACGCGCCGGCCAGATGGGTGAGCGGGTCGGCGAGCTGGAGAACATCGGGACCGGGCATCAGGTCCTCGCGGATGCGCTCCTCCAGCGAGACCAACAGGTCGCCCACCTGCTCGAACTCGTCCTCCAGTCGAGCGGGTCCGCAGCCGAGCGTGCGGCAGGCGTCCACGACGGCGAGCGCCAGGTCGTGACCGATGTGCGCATTGATGCCCGCCAGCGCGAACTGCAGCGGACGTACGCCGGGATGGTGGCGGAACTGGAACAGCGGACGCCAGCAGGCCGGCGGGCAGCGCCCCTCGGACACCGCTTGGACGGCGGCCAGATAGCGCTCGGCGAACACCACGTTCAGGGTGACCGCCGCCCCCTTGCCCCCGAGCGGACCCGCGTCGATACGCCGGCCGGCCTCCGTCGTCACCGCGAGGTAGACCCGGTTGAAGACGGCGACCCCGTCCCGGCGGGGCAGGACGGAGTCGAGGGCGCGCATGCGGGAGACGACCCTGTCTACAGGGGTGTGGACTTGCTCGCCTCGCGCCATGAGCGCAGAGTCGCACCTTTCGTGTGATGCCCGTGGCGGCGGGCCCGCCGTTTCCCCGGAACGGGGTAACGCGCCCGTCGTGGGGGGAGGGGGAGTCGTACGTGTCGGGCTCGCGTGCCCCACGCGTGGCAGCCCGGCGCTCCGCGCGCAGAGGCGTGGCCCGGCGCGGCACCGTCGGCACCGCCACCGGGATGATCTCGGCGCTCGGCGAGGGCCGCGGCTCGGACGGAGCACGGCCGCCCGAAATGACCGCGTCCCCCCGGCTGGAACCCCCGCCCGCACTCCCGCCCCCTGCGACGAACGACGCCCCGAACATCGCGACGACGTGCTGGGCGCCCAGCCCCGCGGTGCGGGGCCACGAGAGCCGTTCGTCGGGCCGGACCACCGCACCGGAGGCCGGTGTGCGTCCGTCGCCGTGCAGCGTCCAGCGGACGCCGAGATCCATGCGCTGTCGCTTTCGCCGTCCGTGCAGCGTGTCCGGACCATTGTGAGGGCCGACCAGGGATGCCCCGTCCACGCGTGCGGTCCCGGAGCGGGAGTCCGTCGGGACGGTCCGTGGGACCTTCGGGCCGGGTGACCTTCAGGTCCGAGGGCCGGGAACCGCCGTGTCCGGCCGGGTGACCTTCACCCGGTCCCCGGCACGCAGCACGCCGGCCAAGCCGGCCAGACCGCACGACAACACCGTGACCAGGACGAACGACGCCATCAGACTGGTCGCCTGGGCGAGCAGCCCGATCGCGCTCGGAGCGATCAGCCCCGAGGTGTACGTGATGGTCGCGACGCCCGCGATGGCGAGGCTCGGGTTGCTGCCGCTGCGGCCGGCCGCGGCGAAGCACAGCGGCACCACCACCGCGATACCGAGACCCATCAGCGCGAACCCGGCCATCGCCGCCGCGGGGTGCTGCGCGAGGACGATCAGCAGTCCGCCGCAGACGGCGACCACACCGCTCGCCCGGACGGTGCGCACCGCGCCGTAGTGGTCCACCACCCGGTCCCCGGCGATCCGGGCGACCGCCATGGTGAGCGTGAAACCGGTGGTGCAGGCCGCCGCGAGACCGGCCGAGGCCTCCAACCGGTCGCGCAGATAGACCGCCGACCAGTCGAGGCTCGCGCCCTCCGCGAAGACCGCGCAGAAGCCGATCGCGCCGATCAGCAGCGCGGAGCGGGGCGGCAGCGCGAACCTCGGGGGCGGCTCCTCGTCCACGGCGGACCGCAGATCGAGGACGTGGCCGGCGGCGGCGACGCCCACCACCGTCAGGACACCTGCCGCGAGCGTGTGATGCAGCCGGGCGTCCGTGCCGAGATGGGCGGCGAGCGTGCCTGCCGCCGAACCGGTCAGAGCGCCCGCGCTCCACATGCCGTGCAGCCCGGACATGATCGACCGGTCGAGCCGGTTCTCCACCTCCGCGCCCAGGGCGTTCATCGCCACGTCGGACATGCCGGCCGTGGCGCCGTAGACGAACAGGGTCAGGCAGAGGGCGAGCAGGTTCGGGGCGACGGACGGCAGGACGAGCGCGAGGGTCCACAGGGCGATCAGCCCGCGCAGCGCGGCGCGGGCGCCGAAGCGGTGGCTGACACGCCCCGCCAGCGGCATCGCGACCGACGCGCCGAGCGCGGGGAAGGCGAGCGCGATCCCCAACTGCCCGGCGCTCACACCGGCATGGTCCTGGATCCACGGCACACGGGTGGCGAACGAGCCCGTGACCGCTCCGTGCACGGCGAACACCGCCCCCACGGAGTACCGCGCCCGTCGTACCTCCCGCTGCCCGTACACCTCTGCACGCATGGTCCGCCCCTCCCGGTCGTCCACGGCATCCCTGACGCGCCACGTAAACTATCAGGATCCCTTCCTGAAAGATGAGGGGATTTCCGCCGGCCCTCGTCCAGCCCGGTCCCGTGCCCTCACCGGCTCACCCAGCCGGCCCGGTCCTGCCGCCGTCCGCCGTCCGCCGATCTGGAAGGATCACGTCATGGCCGCATCCCCGAGCACTGCCCGAGCCATCAACGACCGGCTCGCCCTGCGTCTGCTCCAGCGGGAAGGACCGCTGACGGCCGGGCAGTTGAAGCAGCTGACCGGGCTGTCCCGGCCGACCGTCGCCGACCTCGCCGAGCGGCTGACCGCGGCAGGGCTGATCACCGTGGTCGGGGAGACCGGGGAACAACGCCGGGGACCGAACGCGAAGGTGTACGGGATCGTCGCCGACCGGGCGCACCTGGCCGCACTCGACGTACGGACCGGGGGCGTCGCCGTGGCCGTGTCCGACCTCGTCGGCGCGGTCCTGGCCGAGGCCTCGGCGCCGATCGCCGTGGACACCGGCACCGGGCCCGCCGTGGAGCGGGTGGTGACCCTCGTCGAGCGGACGGCGAAGGAGGCGGGCGCCGACCGGCTGCACACCGTCGGCGTCGGAGCCCCCGGGCTGATCGACCCCGCGAGCGGGGAACTGCGCGACTCCAAGGGGCTGCCGGAGTGGCACCGCCGACTGGCCGCCGCGCTTCAGGAGCGGCTGCCCGGGGCGCGGGTCAGCCTTGAGAACGAGACCAACCTCGCCGCCCTGGCCGAGCAGCGCGACGGGGCCGCCCGCGACCGCGACACCTTCGTCCTGCTGTGGCTCGGTCATGGCACCGGCGCGGCCGTCGTCCTGGACGGTGCCCTGCGCCGGGGCGCCTCCGGGGGCACGGGTGAAATCGGCTTCCTGCCGGTCCCGGGTACACCCGGCCTGCCGTCGGCCACGGACTGCGGCGGCGGCTTCCACTCCCTCGCGTCGGCGGCGGCGGTCGCGGAACTGGCGGGGGAGTACGGGATCGTGTCCGGACCGGACGTGCGACCCGCGGCGGCGCGCGCGGTGCGGGCTGCCACCGTGCGGGCACGGGAGGGACAGAGCTCGGCGGACACGCGCTTCCTCGACGCCCTCGCCGGCCGCATCGCCGTGGGGGTCGCGTCGGTGGCCGCGCTGCTGGATCCCGGGTGCGTGGTGCTCGGCGGGGAGATCGGCCAGGCGGGCGGGGAGGAACTCGCCGCCCGCGTACAGGAGCGGACGGCCCTGATGTCACCGCTGCCCACCGAGGTGCGGGCGAGCGCCCTGGGGGGCGGCGCGGTTCTGCGCGGCGCCCTCCTGACGGCCCGCGACCACGCCCAGGACGAACTCTTCGGCCCGGCCGCACGGGGACACGCCCACTGACCGGCCGCCCACCGGCGGGCCCGCTCGGCGCCGCGCACGCGCCCCCGAGTCCCGGCACCCGCGGCGGCTCACTCCACCCGGCGCGCTCACCTGCCCGCGCGTGCGCGCTCCGCCCGCGCCGTCAGGAAATCCTCGAAGGTGCCCTTGCCCACGGCGTGCTCCGGGCCGAGATGGCCGCCGGCCCGGAAGGCGCGGTACGCCGCACCCCGGAGGGGGACCTTGACCACCGCGCGGCGGCGGCCCGCGGCCTCCAGGTAGGAGCGCGCCAGGGACTCGAACGTGCGCACCTCCGGCCCGCCCATGCCCGCGACGCGCCCCGCGGGCCCGCCCCGGGCCGGCTCCGCCAGACGGTCCGCGACCTCGGACACCTCGATCGGCTGGTCCTTCACACGGGCCGGCAGCAGCATCACCGGAGCCTTGCCCCGTTGCCGGAGGAGCGCGAGCACCAGGTCGTGGAACTGGGTCGCACGCAGCACGGTCCAGCCGAGCCCCGACTCCTCGATCAGCCGCTCCACCGCGAACGTGGTCCTGTAGTAGCCGAACGGCACCTGGTCGACCCCTGTGATCGAGATGTGGACGAGGTGCCCCACCCCACCCCGGCCCACCCCACCCCGGCCCACCCCACCCCGGCCCGCCGCGCCGCATCCAGCAGGTTCCTCGCCGCCGCCCCGTCGCCGCCGCGCGGGGCGCTCGCGCAGTGGACGATCGTGTCCACCCCCGTGACGGCCGTGTCCAGGGCGCTGCCGCCCCTGCGCAGGTCGACGGCGTACGGCCGGGAGTGCCGGTTGAGCACCCGCACCTTCTGCGCGTCCCTCCGCAGCCGCTCGACGACGTGCCGGCCGAGTGTTCCCGTACCGCCGGTCACCAGGATCGTGGTCATGCCGTTCAGCTCCTCAGGTCCTGTCGTCGGGCGCCGGCACTCCTGTCTGTACACCTTCGTCAAGCTCGTCAGGAGAGGGACGGAACCATCGCCGGGAAGGTGACACAGGGCCTCGGACGGGCCCGGCGGGGCGGGTCGGCGGGGCACGGTGGTGAGGCCCGGCGGCGGGCAAGGGCCGTCGTCACCGCCGCCGGGCCGGTCTCTGGGGAGGCTGAAGCAGACGCTAAGAGGACTAGACCAGGCCGTCAATAGGTATGGACCAGTCACGGGGAGCGTTCGGGAGCGCTCCGGTGGCATCCCCTGGCGCACAAGGGCGCGAAAGCGGACGGCTGCCGGGCGGTCGCCGACCCGGTGGCAGGCTGTCTCCGGGGAGCTCCTCCAGCGGTGACGGTGCACGGTGTCGCCATCTGTGAGTCACCCCACACCCGATGCCTGTGTGGACAGGGGGCGGGCGTGGCACACTGGCCCTGTATCAGCAGCAGCGCACTCCGGGGTCGGTGAAAGTCCGAACCGGCGGTTACAGTCCGCGACCCGGCCACTTCCAGTGGTCGGTTGACCAGGCGAAATTCCTGGACCGACGGTTAAAGTCCGGATGGGAGGCAGTGCGCGGCGGGCGGGCATCCATGCGCGCCGCCGTATCGGTCCGCCATCATGGCGGGCTCCGTCCGGCGTCGTCCCCGGTGACCTTGCCCGTTCTTCTGTCCTCGTCGGCAGCCCCGGAGTCCGTGCCCGAAGAGGCAGGAGGACCCGGGAAGTGTTCACCGGAATCGTCGAAGAACTGGGCGAGATCACCGCCGTCGAGACCCTCGACGACGCTTGTCGCTTCCGGTTGCGCGGCTTCGTCGTCACCGAAGGCGCGAAGCACGGTGACTCGATCGCCGTCAACGGCGTCTGCCTCACCGTCGTGGACCATGAAGGCGACGAGTTCACCGCGGACGTGATGGCCGAGACCCTGAACCGCTCCAGCCTCGGCTTCCTCGCCGTCGGCTCCCGCGTGAACCTCGAACGTCCCATGGCCCTGGGAACCCGCCTCGGCGGCCACATCGTGCAGGGCCACGTCGACGGCACCGGCCGGATCCTGGAGCGCGAGCCGTCCGAGAACTGGGAGATCGTCAGGATCTCCCTCCCCGCCGAACTCTCCCGCTACGTAGTGGAGAAGGGCTCCATCACGGTCGACGGCGTCAGCCTCACCGTCGTAGCCGCCGGGCAGGACTTCTTCACCGTCAGTCTGATCCCCACCACCCTCGCCCTGACCACCCTCGGGCTCAAGCAGAGCGGCGACCCGGTCAACCTCGAGGTGGACGTCATCGCCAAGTACGTCGAGCGGATGGTCGGCGACCGTGCGACGGGTGCCCCGGCCGGCGGTGACGGTACCGCCGGTAAGGGGGCCGTGCGGTGAACTGGCTGAACTCGGAGGCGTTCACCCTCTTCGACCAGCACATCAAGTGGTCGGACATGATCGGCAACGTGATCGGACTGGCAGCCCTGGCCCTTGGCTGGCGGCGCTCCATCTGGACCTGGCCCGCCCAGTTCGTCTCGGGCCTCATCCTCTTCACGGCCTTCGCCACCGCCCACCTCTCCGGCAGCGCCGGCAAGCAGATCGTCGTCATGGCCGTCGCCGCCTGGGGCTTCTGGCAGTGGAACCGCGGTCGGCAGCAGGCGCAGGACGGCTCCATCGCGGTGCGGTTCGCCACCTGGCGCGAGCGCGGTGCGCTGGTCGTCCTCGCCGCCGTCGGCACCCTCGCCGTCGGTGGCCTGTTCACCGCCTTCCCGTCCCTGTCCTGGGACCCCTGGCCGGACGCGTACCTCTTCGTCGGCACCATCGTCGCGATGTACGCCCAGGCCCGCGGCATGGTCGAGTTCTGGTTCGCCTGGCTGCTGGTCGACCTCGTCGGCGTACCGCTGAACTTCGCCAACGGCTTCGCCTTCTCCGGCTTCGTCTACGCGCTCTACGGCGCGCTGGTCCTGTGGGGACTGCGCGACTGGTGGCTGCGCTCCCGCGAGGACGCGCGCCCTGCACTGGAAGGAGCGCCGGCATGAGCACGGCACCGATCCTTTACCGCACCGAGGAGTTCGAGGATCCCATGCTCGACCCGGTCGAACAGGCCATCGCCGACATCGCGGCCGGCCGCCCCATCGTGGTCGTCGACGACGAGGACCGCGAGAACGAGGGCGACCTCGTCGTGGCCGCCGAGAAGGCGACCCCCGAGATCGTCGCTTTCATGATGAGCGAATGCCGTGGACTGATCTGCGCCCCCATGGAGAGCGACGAGCTGGACCGGCTCCGCCTCCCGCAGATGGTCGAGGACAACACCGAGTCGATGAGGACGGCGTTCACCGTCTCCGTCGACGCCTCCGCTGCCCACGGCGTGAGTACCGGCATCTCGGCCGAGGACCGGGCCACCACGCTCCGACTGCTCGCGAGCGGCACCGCCGAACCCGCCGACTTCGTCCGCCCCGGCCACGTCTTCCCGCTGCGAGCCCGCTCTGGCGGCGTGCTCGAACGCGACGGCCACACCGAGGCCGCCGTCGACCTCGCCCGTCTCGCGGGACTGCGCCCGGCTGGCGCCATCGTCGAGATCGCCGGGGAGGACGGCCGGATGCTGCGCCTGCCCGAACTGGTCCCGTTCGCCCGCAAGCACGGCCTGACGATCATCTCCATCGAGGACCTGATCGCCTACCGCCGCAGCTCCGAGCCCACCGTCCGCCGTGAGGCCGAGGTCCGGCTGCCCACCTCCCACGGCGTGTTCACCGCCTACGGCTACCGCTCCACCGTCGACGGCGTCGAACACGTCGCCCTCGTCCACGGAGACATCGGCGACGGCAGGGACGTCCTCGTACGCGTCCATTCCGAATGTCTCACCGGCGACATCTTCGGCTCCCAGCGCTGCGACTGCGGTCCCCAGCTGGACGCCTCGATGGACCGCATCCAGGCGGAGGGCCGGGGGGTTCTCGTCTACCTGCGCGGGCACGAGGGGCGCGGCATCGGCCTGATGTCCAAGCTGCGCGCCTACGAACTCCAGGAACGCGGACGCGACACCCTGGACGCCAACCTCGAACTCGGCCTGCCCGCCGACGCCCGCGACTACGCCGCCGGAGCGCGGATACTCGCCGACCTCGGGGTGCGCGGTGTCCGCCTGCTGACCAACAACCCCGACAAGTCCCAGGCGCTCGTCCGGTACGGCATCGAGGTCACCGGCCGCGAGCCGATGCCCGTCACCGCGGGCGAGCACAACATCCGCTACCTGCGCACCAAGCGCGACCGGATGGGCCACGACCTGCCCTGGCTGGATACGCCGACCGTGCCCGCCTGCGGCAATCAGTGACCGTGCCCGTCCGCGGCAGGCAGTGACCGCGACGACCAGTCAAGAGAGCCGGCCCGCGGTGGCCGGCCGAGAACCACCGAGGAGAGATGTGAGCGGCAAGGGTGCACCCGAACTGTCCGTACGCGACGTGGGGGACCTCCGCGTCGCCGTCGTCGCGGCACAGTGGCACGAGAAGGTGATGGACGGACTGGTCGACGGCGCCCTGCGCGCCCTGCACGACCTCGGCATCGACGAGCCGACCCTGCTCCGGGTCCCCGGCAGCTGGGAACTCCCGGTCGTCGCCAAGGTCCTCGCCGGACGCGGTTACGACGCGATCGTCGCCCTCGGGGTCGTCGTCCGGGGCGGCACACCCCACTTCGAGTACGTGTGCCAGGGCGTCACCCAGGGCCTCACCCAGGTCAGCACCGACACCGGCGTGCCCGTCGGCTTCGGCCTGCTCACCTGTGACACCGAGGAACAGGCGCGGGACCGCGCCGGACTGCCCGGCTCCACCGAGGACAAGGGGCACGAGGCCGTCACGGCGGCGGTGGCGGCCGCGGCCACGCTGCGCTCGGTATCCGAACCCTGGCGGTGAGCAGTCCCCGGCACCGCGTAGGGTAAGGACCACCATGTCCAAGAAGACGTTCGAGGAGCTCTTCACCGAGCTCCAGCACAAGGCCGCGCACGGCGACCCCGCCACCTCCCGTACCGCCGAACTGGTGGAAAAGGGCGTCCATGCCATCGGCAAGAAGGTCGTCGAGGAGGCCGCCGAGGTCTGGATGGCCGCCGAGCACGAGGGCAAGGAAGCGGCCGCCGAGGAGATCTCGCAGCTGCTCTACCACGTCCAGGTGATGATGGTCGCCCGGGGGATCTCCCTCGACGACGTCTACGCCCACCTGTGAGCGCGGGCACTCCCTGCCATCCCTGACCACCGGTACACCGTCATACCGTCACACCGTGAAGGAAGCCGACCTCATGCTGCGCATCGCACTCCCCAACAAGGGTTCACTGGCAGGCCCTGCGGCGGAGATGCTGCATGAGGCCGGCTACCAGCAGCGCCGGGAGTCGAAGGAACTGCGGATCGTCGACCCGGTCAACGAGGTCGAGTTCTTCTACCTCCGGCCCCGCGACATCGCCATCTACGTCTCGTCCGGCCGCCTCGACATCGGCATCACCGGCCGCGACCTCCTGATCGACTCCGGTGCCGAGGCCGAAGAGATCCTGCCGCTCGGCTTCGCCCGCTCCACCTTCCGCTTCGCCGCCAAGCCCAGCGCCGCCAAGAGCGTCGCGGACCTGAACGGCAGCACGGTCGCCACCTCCTACGAGGGCGTCGTCGCGCGGTACCTCGCCGACCAGGGCATCGACGCCTCCGTGGTCCACCTCGACGGCGCCGTCGAGACCGCCATCGAACTCGGTGTCGCCGAGGTCATCGCGGACGTGGTCGAGACCGGCACCTCCCTGCGCAACGCGGGCCTGGAGGTCATCGGCGAACCGATCATGACCTCCGAGGCCGTCGTCATCCGCCGCACCGGCGCCGAGGCCGGGGCCGACGGCACGGTAGAGCCCAAGGTGGGCCAGTTCCTGCGGCGCCTCCAGGGCGTCCTGGTCGCCCGTACCTACGTGATGATGGACTACGACTGCCGGGTCGAGCAGCTGGAGAAGGCCGTCGCGCTGACCCCCGGTCTGGAGTCCCCGACCGTGTCCCCGCTGCACAACGAGGGCTGGGTCGCCGTCCGCGCCATGGTCCCCTCCAAGGAGGCCCAGCGGGTCATGGACGACCTCTACGACCTCGGCGCCCGTGCCATCCTCACCACGGCCATCCACGCCTGCCGCCTCTGACCCGGACCGATCCCGGAGCCGCACCATGCCGGACGCCACCCCCGAGCCCTCCCCGGACGCAGCTCCGGGCCCCCTGCCCGCCCTGCCCGTCACCTTCCGGCCGGGCCGCACCCGCGCGGTGCTGCTCGTCGCGGCCGGCGGGCTCTTCGCGGCCATCTCCCTGATCGCGCTGCTGCTGGAGCAGCTCAGCCCCGGCGAGCGTCTCAGTTTCGTGTCCACCGCCGCCCTGCTGGCCGGAGTCCTGGTCCTGCTGGCCCGGCCGAAGGTCGACGCCGACGAGACGGGCGTCACCGTCGTCAACATCACGACCCGGCGCCGCCTGGACTGGGCCCAGATCCTTCAGGTGAACCTCCGCCCGGGTGACCCCTGGGTCTTCCTCGACCTCAGCGACGGCACCAGCCTGCCGGTGCTCGGCATCCAGCCGGGCATCGCCCCCAAGCGCGCCGTCGCCGACGCGCGGACCCTGCGGGCACTCGCCGAGGCACGGACCACACCCCCCGGCTCCGAGGCCTCCCGGTGAACCTCCTCGGCGAGGGGCCGATCGCCCTGCGGCGGCTCTGACCCGCACGCCGGCCCTCGGGCCCCGGACCGCCGCAGGCCGACGCCCCACCGTCGTGCGCCGCGGGCGTCCGGCCGGGCCCGGGGGTGCAGCCGCGGGCCCGGCGGCGTCACGCCGCCGGCGGGTCCTGCGGACCTCGCCCGGACAGGACCTCCCCGTACGCCTGCATCAGATCCGGCAGCCGCAGCGTCGCCAGGTCCTCCCGGGTCAGTGTGCCCGGATAGGCCGGGTACGCCGACAGCCGCAGGTCCCGGTACGCGCAGCTCTTCTCGTACAGCGTCCGCAGGAACCGTCCGTTGCCCAGTTCGTCGATCCACCCCTGGTCCACCACGTGCCCGGCGATGGACCGCAGTTCGTCCAGCGCCTCCTCGTCCCACACGTCGCCGTTGTCGGCGGCCAGTACCTCGCCGATCGCGGTGAGTTCGAGGGGCCGGTAGGAGGGGAAGTCGACGCGGGTGGTGAAACGGGACGACAGACCCGGGTTGGCGCCCAGGAGGCGGTCCATGCCCTCCGGGTAGCCGGCCAGTATGACCACCAGATGGTCGCGGTTGTCCTCGGCCCGCTTCAGCAGTACCTGGAGTGCCTCGTCGCCGTACGCGTCGCCCTTGCCGTAGCCGGAGTTGGAGAGCGCGTACGCCTCGTCGACGAAGAGGACCCCGCCGAGGGCGGAGTCGATCAGCTCGTTGGCCTTCACCGCTGTCTGGCCCAGGTACTCGCCGACCAGATCGGCGCGCTGGGCCTCCACGAGATGATCACCGCCGAGCAGCCCCAGAGCGTAGAAGACCCGGCCCAGGATGCGGGCCACCGTGGTCTTGCCGGTGCCGGACGGCCCGGAGAAGACGAAGTGTCGTTTCGGCGGCTGCACCGGCAGCCCCTGTCCGGCCCGCAGCCGAGCCATGTTCAGCTGCGCCGACAACGCCTTGACCTGGCGCTTCACCGGCTCCAGCCCGACCATGCGCTCCAGCTCGGCGAGCGCCTCCTCCAGTAAGGCGGGATCGGTGGGACCCGTGGGCAGCGGAGTCACCGGATCGCCGGTCCGCGCGCGCACCGAAGGGCCCGTGACCGGTGACAGGGGTGGGGGCGGTGGTTCCTGCTCGGACAGCATCAGATCGCGGCCCTCGGTGTCGAACAGCGGGTCGAGAGCGTCCGGGCCGTCCAGCGGATCCGCGCCCGCACCACCGAGCGCGACCGCGCCGAGGTCGGCCGATTCGTCGTAGCCGTCCCCCTCGGCGATGGCGGCGAGCCGGGCCGACGTGTCCATGAAGGCGGGATCGATCCGGTGCACGGCCCGGTACAGGGGGAGCGCGGCGGCACTGCGACCGGTCCCCTCGTGGGCGCGAGCCAGCCAGTAGCGCAGCTCCTTGCGCTGCGGCTGCTCGCTGCGGCAGCGCATCAGGGCCGCCGACAGCAGCGGCTCGGCCTGCCCGTACATCTCCAGGCGTACCCGGGCCATCCCGCCGAACAGGCCTGTCTCGATCCCGAGCAGCGGATCGCCGTGCAGCGGGTCGGTGTGCCGGACCAACTGCTCCCAGTCCTTGACCAGATAGGCGCGGCAGGCGTGCAGGAAGCGGACCTGGGGGTCGGCATCCACCGGAGGAAGCCCGGCGAGCGCGCGGTCCAGTTCGGGGACGTGGCGGCCGTCCAGCCAGTGGGAGGCGTGCGCGAGCAACAGATCACGCGGGTTCTCCAGCACCGGCTGCACCCACCAGCCGAGCCAGTACCAGGAGTTGAGGGTGCGGCGGTGCCGCGCGCGCTGCTCGCCGAAGCGGTCCCGGTGCCGGAACATGCGCAGCAGGGCGGCCGTCGTGTCGACGCGCAGCGCATGCAGCCCGAGCCAGCCGTCCGCCATCCCCGCGTCGATCCGTACCGCGGCCCGGAACTCCTCCTCGGCCTGCGGGTAGGCGCCCACCGTGTAGGCGTCCACGCCCCGCAGCCAGGCGAGGTCGGCAGGGGCCTGCGGGCCCTGCGTGCCGAAGTCCATCACGTCCCTCACAAACCGTGCCCCGTCGGTATGCCCCACCGGCCTTCGCCCGCCGGCTGCCCTGGGGCGAACCGCTGTACCGCGGACCGGAGTTGCACGGTGCGCGAAGCAGCATCCGTAGGCCGCACCGAGGGCATCGTACCTGCGGCGCCGTCGCTTCCGCAGGGGGCCGTACCCGCAGCGGGCGACGCGGGAGGAGGAGGCGCCCGTACCATGCTGTGACCGAGAGTGATCGTCATATGCCGCTGGACGTCCAGAAAACGTGAAGAAGGCAGAACGAAGCCCCCGATCACGGGGGAACAACCGGGGGCTTCGTGTCTGCGGGCGGCTCCGAACGGCCGCACGTTGAGAACGTAAGACCTGTACGGCCCCCCGGTCAAGCGGCGTTGGGGCACTCCGGCCGCTCGTCCGGGAGGGGGTCTTCACCAGTTCAGCACACTGCGGACGGCCCGTCACCGTGCGTGAGGGGCGCGTTCGGGGCGACGGTCCCAGCAGGCCCGGGAAGCACCTCATATCCCTTCCCGCGCTCCCGAACCAGCAGGTCGGCGAAGGGACGTGACGGGTCGTCGGCGAAATGCCGCTGTTCCGCCCCGACCCAACCGTCCCAGAACTCCCGCTGCTCCTCTCCGTCCCGCGCCCGCCCCCGCGACCAGGAGGCCCCCGCGGGCAGCTCCATCCACAGCAGCAGCGCCAGGTACGGCCGCAGCGCCCGCCGCCCCGCGCCGACGCCCTCAACGACGACCACCGGGGCGGGCGGCAGCGGGCGCGGTGGCCCGAAGTCGCGGGCCCGCCAGTCGTAGGGGGCGTAGGACGCCTGCTCGCCGCGGCCGAGCGGAAGGACCACCTGGCTCAGCAGCCGCGCGGTCCAGCCGAAGAGCTCCTCGTGGCTGGCGACGTCGTCGAGCCGCAGCACAGGGGCGCCGTCCAGCGCGTCGGCCAGCCGCCCGGCGAACGTGGACTTCCCCGAGCCGGCGTGCCCGTCGACCCCGACGAGCCGGACCGGGCCGCAGGAGGGGCCGAGCCGGCGGATGCGGGAGACGAGATCGTGCATGGCTGGTTCCGGGGTGAGACGGAGCGGGGAGAGACGGTGACGGCGTCTCACTCTAGGACCTGCCCGCCGTACCGGAACCGACGGCCTGCCGCCCCGGGCGCCAGGGGCCGAGGCCGATAACGGTCGGCGTGGCACGGCCCGGGGTGCTGGCGGGGTCCACCCGGTGCGTCCATAGTGGGCGGACGCCGCTCCACCCGGTGGACACGGTCCGCCCGGCCCGCCGTGCACCGGACCCGCACCGACTCCGAGTCCGACACCTGGGGGCCCTTCACTCATGAGCAGAGCCGAACAACCTTCCCGTAGAACCCTCCTGTCCGCAGCGGTCGTCGCCGCCGTGTCGAGCGCGGGCCCGGCGTCCGCCCACGCCGGGCCCGGCCGGTCCGCCGGCCCGGCAGGCGGCTCCGCAGACCCCGGCGGAGCCGCGGCCCGCCGCGTCGACAACCGGGCCTGGACCTCGTACGGCGACTGGCGCACCGGCGGCGCCGAGGGCACCCGCGCCGTCGCGGGCGTCCGCCCCGGCCTGGTGATCGCGAAGGCGGCCGGCACCACCGACTACACCGATCCGCACACCGGCCGGACCGCCGCCTGGGAGTACGCGACCTGGACGTCACCCGTCCACCGGCTCACCGTGCCGGCGACGGAGGCCGTCGTCTCCTGGAACGCGCGCACTCCCGACGGCACCTGGATCCAGGCCGAGCTGCAGGGCACGTACACGGACGGCACCGACACACCCTGGTACGTGATGGGCCGTTGGGCGGCCGGCGACCAGGACGTCCTTCGCACCTCGGTGGACGACCAGGGTGACGGCCGGAGCACGGTCTGGACCGACACCCTCGCCGTCGACGACGCGGCCTCGGGCCTGCGCCTGGTCTCGTACCGGCTGCGGCTGACCCTCCACCGCCGTCCCGGCACGAAACTCACCCCTGTCGTGTGGCGGATCGGCGCGATGGGCTCCGACGTGCCCGACCGCTTCACCGTCCCGGTGTCCACGCCCGGCGCGTCCCGGGAGCTGATCGTCCCGCGCTACTCGCAGGAGATCCACAAGGGCCGGTACCCGGAGTACGACAACGGCGGCGAGGCCTGGTGCGGTCCGACCTCCTCGCAGATGATCGCCGAGTACTGGGGCGGCCGGCTCACCGGGGAGCAGTTGTCCTGGGTCGACCCGGCCTACACCGATCCGCAGGTGTGCCACGCGGCCCGCCACACCTACGACCACCAGTACGCGGGCTGCGGCAACTGGCCGTTCAACGCCGCCTACGCGGCCACCTTCGAGGGCCTCCAGGGCGTCGTCACCCGGCTCGGCTCGCTGACCGACCTGGAGACGCTGATCACGGCGGGCATCCCGGCCATCACGTCCCAGTCCTTCCTCGAGGAGGAACTGACCGGAGCGGGGTACGGCACCGCTGGGCACCTGATGACCGTGACCGGCTTCACACCCGGCGGCGACGTCATCGCCAACGACCCCGCCTCCCCGGACAACGAGTCCGTCCGGCGCGTCTACCGGCGTCGCGAATGGGAGAACATCTGGCTCAGGACCAAGCGGTACAACGCCTCCGGCAAGGTCGCCTCCGGCACCGGCGGGCTCTGTTACCTCTTCTTCCCGGCGCACCCCGCCCCGCGCATGCGCCGGGCGCTCGCGACCGTCGGCGTGCGCTGAACCGGCCCGTGCGGCGGGTTCCCGCCGGTCCCCGACAGTCGTCGGAGGGGCCGCCACCCCGCCCCGGTGCGTACCGTGTGACCAAGCTCTCGGCCGTAAAAGCCGCTCACGGTGGCAAGGTGGACAGCGCCGTGGGGGAGTCCACGGTCCCCGAGACCAGCGAGAAGCCATGACCGCGAACGCAGCCACCGTCATCGCCCCTGCCGTCATCACCGGTGCCCGCACCGGCGGTCCCCGGGAGGACGGCCCGAAGATCCTCGAGCACGTCATGGGGTGGGCCCTCGTGGTGGTCGTCGCGATGCTCGTGACGCAGCTCGGACTCCTCTGACCTTCGCAGTCCCCGGTCTCGCGGGCCGCTGCGGCCTGCCGCGAGGGCCGACCTGCCATACTGCGGATGTCCCGCCCTCCGCAGGAAACCAGGTCAGGATTGAATACCGGTCAGCAATCTGCCGTGCGCCCCGGAGCGCGCAGCACCGAGCGCTCACTGGCACGCCGTGCCGAACTCATCGCCATCGGGCGGAAACTGTTCGCCGACACGTCGTACGACGCGCTCTCCATGGACGACATCGCACGTCAGGCGCATGTCGCCAAGGGGCTGATCTACTACTACTTCCACTCCAAGCGGGGCTACTACCTCGCCATCATCCAGGATTCGGTCGCCGGCCTGGTCACCTTCGCCTCGGGTGGTGTCGAGCTGCCGTCCGCCCAGCGGGTGCACCGCACCGTCGACAGCTATCTGCGCTACGCCGAGCGCAACCAGGCCGCTTACCGCACGATCGTCAGCGGGGGCGTCGGCTTCGACGCCGAGGTGCACGCCGTCCGGGACGGGGTGCGCGAGGCGATCGTCGCGACCATCGCCGAAGGCGCGTACGGGACCGCCGGCATCACGCCGGTGGCGCGCATGGGCCTGCTCTCCTGGGTTTGCAGCGTCGAGGGCGCCACCCTCGACTGGATCGACCGCCCCGGACTGCCCCGCGAGACCATGTGCGAGCTGTTGGTCAAGACACTCGGTGGAGCCATGCGCGCCATCGAGGAACTGGACCCCGCCCACCCGGCGCCCGCCCACCCGGCTCCGGCGCCCGCCCGCCGCGACGGCTGACGCACCGGGCACTGCGCGGGGGCGGAAGCCCTCCGTCGACGGACTCGGCGGCGGTGCAGGTACGCTCGGCGGCTGCCTGCGTAGTCGTCGCCCGCCGCGCACCTGCCGCCGGTGACGTTGCCGAAGGCGTAGGTGATGTGCGTGAGCTTGTCCGCGGAACCCGAGGTCCCGGTGTTCTTGACGTGGTAGGCGCGGTCGTAGGTGCCCCATTCGGTGAAGTACCCGATGACCTTGGAACCTGCGGCCTCCTGAGCCGGGGCCGCCGCGGTGGCGGTCGAGGCACCCGCGCCGGCGAGCAGCCCGGTGCCGAGCGCGGCGGCGCATGCGGCGGACACGAGCGCCCGCAAGGTGCGGACGCGGTGGGGGAATGCATCCGGTGTCTTTCCTCGTGGGGGAGAGGAACGCGAGTCGCTTGGCATGGACGCGGTAATTCGATGGAGCGGAACAGCGGGAGGAGTAGACCGGATCGGTCAATGGTTCGGACCCATTTCGGTGTCCGGAAAATTCTTGGAGTAAGCGGTCGTTAACAAGTGACGTGCTCTGGTGGATCAGGCATACTCACAGCTCACAGCGGCTGGCCGGCCGCCTCCGAGACCCGGAGGCCCACGCCTCGGCCAGGCGCCGGAACGACCCGGCGGAGCCGCCCTCCAACCCGAGGCGCAGAGCCGCCGACGTGCCCGAACAGGGAGGAGAGCGTCGCCATGTCCGACCACGCCCCGCAGCCGGTGGACCGGCAATTGCCCACGGACGAGGCGCGGGACCTGATCTCGCTCGTCCGCGACATCACACAGCGCGAGATCGCCCCGAAGGCGGCGGAGGAGGAGGACGGGGCCCGCTTCCCGCGTGAGGCCTTCACCCTGCTCTCCGAGTCCGGACTGCTCGGCCTGCCCTACGACTCCGCGTACGGCGGCGGGGAGCAGCCGTACGAGGTCTACCTCCAGGTGCTCGAGGAGCTTGCCGCGGCCCGGCTGACCGTCGGTCTCGGGGTCAGCGTGCACACCCTCGCCTGCTACGCACTCGCCGCCCACGGCACCAAGGAGCAGCAGGCCGAGCACCTGCCGGCGGTGCTCGGTGGCGGCCTGCTCGGTGCCTACTGCCTCTCCGAGCCGGCCTCCGGGTCGGACGCGGCCTCCCTGCGCACCAGGGCGGTGCGTGAGGGCGGGGGAGACTGGGTGCTCACCGGAACCAAGGCGTGGATCACGCACGGCGGCATCGCGGACTTCTACACCGTCATGGCCCGCACCGGTGGGGACGGCCCTCGCGGGATCACCGCGTTCCTGGTGCCCGGCGACGCCGAGGGGCTGAGCGCCGCCGTGCCGGAGAAGAAGATGGGCATGAAGGGCTCGCCCACCGCGCAGGTCCACTTCGACGGCGTACGGGTCCCCGACCACCGGAGGATCGGTGAGGAGGGACAGGGTTTCGCCATCGCCCTGTCGTCGCTGGACGGCGGCCGGCTCGGCATCGCGGCCTGCGCGATCGGCCTGGCGCAGGCCGCGCTCGACGAGGCGCTCGGGTACGCGTCCGGACGACGGCAGTTCGGACGGCCGATCGCCGACTTCCAGGGACTGCGGTTCATGCTCGCGGACATGGCCACGCAGATCGAGGCCGGACGCGCGCTGTATCTCGCGGCGGCCCGACTGCGTGACGCCGGGCGTCCGTTCGCCAAGCAGGCGGCCATGGCGAAGCTGCACTGCACCGATACCGCGATGCGGGTCACCACCGACGCCGTCCAGATTCTCGGCGGCTACGGCTACACCGCGGACTTCCCGGCCGAACGTTACATGCGCGAGGCCAAGGTCCTGCAGATCGTCGAGGGGACGAACCAGATCCAGCGCATGGTCATCGCACGCCATCTCACGGGGCCGCAGACGAGCTGAACCGGCCGAGCCCCTGCCAGGGAGCCGCGAGCCGGGACCACTCCGGTTCGTGCCGCCCGGGCAGGGCGCGGCCCTTGCCGGCCCGGGACCGCGCCAGCTCCCGGTAGATCGACGACTCTGCTGCTCAATTCGAGGGATGGTCACGCGCCGCATCCGGGAGGGGCCGGACCGCCTCCTCGCGAGACCCGTTCCCTGCGCTCCGTCGACAGGTCGGCGTCACTCTCCGCAATGGAGCAACAGAGTCATCGACGGGTCCAAAGGCACCGGGGCGGTGGCGGCGTGGCGGGTGCGGGCAGCGCCGCGCCCGCGGTGCGCGCCGTGAGCTGCGGTACGCGCCGGGGTGCGGACGGTGGGGCGAGGGCAAGGCGCTGACGCCCGGTCGTCTCGTGCGTGGAGGTCGTCATACCTGGGCAACGCGGGAGCGGCCGGGCAGATGGCCGACCGCCCGGACGGTGCGTGCGTTCGCGGACGGACTGCCGGCCGGTCCGTTTTCCGGTGCCGGCCGGGGCGGGTGTCTCAGGCCGCGTGGCGCTCTATGGCGGGGACCCGCATCGGACGCGAGGCCGGGCCCCCCACGTGCGAGAACGGCTGGGTGCGCCAGTCGAGCCCCTGAGGGAGCGTCAGCAGCAGGGCGGCGTCCTGCTCCTGGGGCGTCGCGGACTCGTCCGCCGGCCGCGCCTCGTCGGCGCTGCGGCCCGTACCGGCGCAGACCGTCAGCCCGAACGGGTTCCACGGGGTGGCGCACAGCGCGTGCTCCGGCAGGACCTCCTCGTCCGCCGGCAGGGCGATGGGCTGAGCGCAGTCCGGGCACACGACCCGGTACACCTCGAAGGTGTCGTACGCGTCGAGTTCGTCGTCGAGTTCGTCGAGTTCGTCGGGACCGACGTACTCCGGGACGAGTTCGACGACCGGCTGCTGCCGCTTGGGCGTGCTGCGACCGGGACGTTTAAGACTCTGCATGGACTCTCCCCCTGGGGCTGGGCCGTGAAGGCACTGCGACCTCGACCACAGCAAGCACTTCCCGTCCCCCATCGGGGGTAATCACGAGAGCATCACGGAGACTGTTCGAAGGCTGTGGCCTTCGTCACATGCCGACCGCAGGTGCCCCCTGCGACGGCCTTGTCCTCCCGCCGGCCCGGGACGGCGCCCGGCACATCAGGAACCGGCCATGACCTGGAGAGCTCAGGTATCCGACGAGATCAACGGCACTGTAGGTTCTAGCGCCATGGAGGAGCTGGACCGACAGATCGTGCAGTTGCTCGTCAAGGACGGGCGGATGAGCTACACAGACCTGGGCAAGGCCACGGGCCTGTCCACGTCGGCCGTGCACCAGCGGGTGCGCAGACTGGAACAGCGTGGCGTCATCCGCGGCTACGCCGCGGTCGTCGACCCCGATGCCGTCGGTCTGCCCATGACCGCCTTCATCTCGGTCAAACCGTTCGACCCCAGCGCCCCCGACGACATCGCGGACCGGCTCGCCGGCGTGCCCGAGATCGAGGCCTGCCACAGTGTCGCGGGAGACGAGAACTACATCCTCAAGGTGCGTGTGGCCACCCCGCGCCAACTGGAGGAACTGCTGGCGCGCGTGCGCTCGCTCGCGGGCGTCTCGACCCGGACGACCGTGGTCCTGTCCACACCGTACGAGGCACGCCCGCCGCGCGTCTGAAACCGTCAACCGCGCGGGAGCGTCGGCGTGCGCGGGCGTATACGGCGCACCCGGGGCGTGAACAGCGGCCCTGGGTGCGGGCCGGGCCCTTTGAGGGGCGAGACTGTGGGGCATGAGTGAACGCACCGCCCCGCCGTCCGCGGACCCGCCGCGCACCGTCCTGCTCCGCCGCGGGGAGGTCCACAGTCCCGCCGACCCCTTCGCCACCGCGATGGTCGTCGAGGGCGGCCAGGTGGCCTGGGTCGGTTCCGAGGGTGCCGCCGACTCCTTCGCGGACGGGGTGGACGAGGTGATCGACCTCGACGGGGCGCTGGTCACCCCGGCGTTCACCGACGCTCATGTGCACACCACGGCCACCGGACTGGCGCTCACCGGCCTCGACCTGTCCGAGGCGCCCTCACGGGAGGCCGCGCTGGCCCGGGTGAGGGAGTTCGCGGCCGCCCGCCCGGCCGACAGGGTCCTGCTCGGGCACGGCTGGGACGCCGCCCGCTGGCCCGGCGGCCGTCCGCCGACCCGCGCCGAACTCGACGCGGCCACCGGCGGTCGCCCTCTCTACCTCAGCCGGATCGACGTCCACTCCGCGGTCGTCAGCACCGCGCTGCTCGACCTCGTCGACCGGAAGGACGCCGACGAGGGCGGGCCGCTCACCGGCGACGCCCATCACGCCGTACGCGCCGCCGCGCTGGATGCCGTCACGCCCGCCCAGCGCACCGAGGCCCAGCGCGCCGCGCTGGCGCACGCCGCCTCGCTCGGCATCGGCACCGTCCATGAGTGCGGCGGCCCGGAGATCTCCTCCGAGGGCGACTTCACCGGCCTGCTGCGGCTTGCCGCCGAGGGAACCGGCCCGCGCGTCGTCGGCTACTGGGCCGAGCGGAACGTCGCCAAGGCGCGCGAACTGGGCGCGGCCGGCGCCGCGGGCGACCTGTTCGCCGACGGTGCCCTCGGCTCGCACACCGCCTTCCTGCACGCCCCGTACGCCGATGCCGGCCACACCGGTACCGCCCATCTGGATGTCGCCGCCATCGCAGCCCATGTCGTCGACTGCACCGAGGCGGGCCTTCAGGCGGGCTTCCACGCCATCGGTGACGCTGCCGTCGCCGCGGTGACCGAGGGCGTGCGCGCCGCCGCCGAGAAGGTCGGCCTCGACCGCGTCAGGGCCGCCCGCCACCGTGTCGAGCACGCCGAAATGCTCGTCCCCCGGACCATCGCCGCCTTCGCCGGACTGGGTCTGACCGCCTCTGTCCAGCCCGCCTTCGACGCCCTGTGGGGTGGCGAGGACGGCATGTACGCCCGGCGTCTGGGCGCGGAACGGGCCCGCACCCTGAACCCCTTCGCGGCTCTGCTGCGCGCCGGTGTCCCGCTCGCCTTCGGCTCCGACAGCCCGGTCACCCCCCTCGCTCCGTGGGGCACCGTCCGGGCCGCCGCCTTCCACCGCACGCCGGAACACCGCGTCTCCGTGCGGGCCGCGTTCACCGCGCACACGCGCGGTGGCTGGCGGGCGATCGGACGCGACGACGCGGGCGTTCTGGTGCCGGGCGCGCCCGCCGACTACGCGGTCTGGAACACCGGCGCCCTCGTGGTGCAGGCGCCCGACGACCGGGTGGCGCGCTGGTCCACCGACCCCCGCTCCGGCACCCCCGGCCTGCCGGACCTGACCCCGGGGGGTGACCTGCCCGTCTGCAGGCGCACGGTGGTCGGCGGACGCACGGTCTTCGTACGGCCGGGCGAGTGATCTACGCGGGCCGCCCGGTGGCGACCTTGCGGCGCGCCACCGTCGCGCGGACCTGCACATCCTCCCGCTGGATAGGTATGAAAATCGCATTGCGTAGATCGGGCGGATGTTGACAGGCGGCGGGGGGCCGGTAGGTTCGGCCGGGTCCACCACCGGACGCCCGACCGGGGTCTTCCGCCCGCTCGTGGCAGCGCCGCTGGGTCAGGGACGGTGTGCCGCACGGCCCACCGCCACTGGGAGCCAGGCTCAGCGACGGCGCGGCACCGAGGGAACGTTCCGGCGGGTTGACCGGAAGGTGTGACCCGGGTGGGGCCCGGTCGCTCAGTAGACAACGGCTTCAGGTCGACTCGCAGCCAGCGGGTCCCAGGTCGGCCCGAAGGGCGCCGGGCCCCCATCCGATGTGCGTACAACGGTGCCCTGCTGCCCGATCCTCGGACAGCAACAGCACCGTATGAACGCCCTTTCACGCATCGTTGGCGGCTGTGACCACTATGGTGGGACCCTGCACAGGAGATGAAGGGGCTGCAGTGAACGACGGCGACGGGACCCGCGCGGCGGAGACCCAGGGGAGGACCTTCGGCCCGCTCGGCAAAACCTTGGTGATCATCCCGACCTACAACGAGGCGGAGAACATCGAGGCGATCGTCGGCCGGGTGCGCAAGGCGGTTCCCGAGGCGGACGTTCTCGTGGCCGACGACAACAGCCCCGACGGCACCGGCACGCTCGCCGACGGCCTGGCCGCCGAGGACGCCCAGGTCCAGGTGCTGCACCGCAAGGGCAAGGAAGGCCTGGGTGCCGCTTACCTCGCGGGCTTCCGCTGGGGCGCGGAGCACGGTTACGGCGTACTCGTCGAGATGGACGCCGACGGCTCCCACCAGCCCGAGGAACTGCCCCGTCTGCTCACCGCGCTCAAGGGCGCCGACCTGGTGCTCGGTTCGCGCTGGGTGCCCGGCGGCCGGGTGGTCAACTGGCCGAAGTCCCGTGAGTACATCTCGCGCGGCGGCAGCCTCTACTCGCGCGTGGCGCTCGATCTGCCGCTGCGCGACATCACCGGCGGCTTCCGCGCGTTCCGCCGCGAGGTCCTGGAGGGCCTCGGTCTGGACGAGGTGGCTTCCCAGGGCTACTGCTTCCAGGTCGACCTCGCCCGTCGCGCGATCAAGGCCGGCTACCACGTCGTCGAGGTGCCCATCACCTTCGTCGAACGGGAACACGGCGATTCGAAGATGAGCCGCGACATCCTCGTCGAGGCGCTGTGGCGGGTCACGGCGTGGGGCGTGGGGGAGCGAGTGGGCAAGGTCCTCGGACGCGAGGACGACAAGCGGGCCGGGCGGCCGGAGCAGGGCGAGCGGGCCGGGCAGGCCGCCGGGCCGGCGGAGGCCGATGCGGAGCGGGCCGGACCGACGGAACAGGTCAAGCCGTAGGCCGGCCTGCCGCTTGGATCGTCCCGGCGTCGCGCGTTCCTGGTGGCATGCTGTCGCAGAGGCACCGCTTATCCCGAACCGAGCCGGTGTTCGGCACACTGGGACCATGACGACTGGCGCTCAGACCCCGAACCCCGTCCGGCCCCGGCGCTCCCGGCTGCGCACCTTCCTGCCGCTCGGCGCCGCCGCATGGCTGGTGCTGGAGATCTGGCTGCTCACGGTCGTCGCCGGGGCGTCCAACGCGCTGGTGGTCTTCCTGGTACTGCTGGCCGGCCTCGTTCTCGGCTCGTTGGTCATCAAGCGGGCCGGCCGCCGTGCCTTCAAGAACCTCACCGAGACGCTGCAGCAACAGCAGAACGGCGCGCTGACCGAGCGCCGGCCGAACAGCGAGGGCAACGGCCTGACGATGCTGGGCGGACTGCTGCTGATCCTCCCCGGCCCGGTCTCCGACGCGATCGGTCTGCTCCTGCTGGTACCCCCGGTCCAGAAGGCCGTGAGCCGCCGTGCCGAGCGCGCTCTCGAGCGCAGGCTCCGCGAGGCCGCCCGGGGCCCCCTGGGGGACGCCTTCCAGCAGGCGCGCATGCACCGGCCCGACGGAAAGGTCGTCCAGGGAGAGGTGGTCCGGGACGAGTCCGGGGTCACGCCGGGAGACTTCCCGCAGGAGCCCCGCCCGCCGCTTTCCCGCTGAGAACGGCGGGCGGCGCCACGGACGCCGGCCGGACGCACACAGGACCGTGGGCGCCGCACCGATCGGTGCGGCGCCCACGGTCCTGTGTGTCGCTGTGCTCAGTTCTCCCGCCGGTCCTCTGCCGGGATCAAGCCGACTTTCGGCTGTCCCGGGGATGAACCGCAATGTTCATCGCACCGGAGCGCAGAACGGCGAGACGCTCCTCGAGGACCTCTTCGAGTTCCTCTCGGGTACGTCGCTCCATCAGCATGTCCCAATGCGTACGCGCGGGCTTGGCCTTTTTCTCCTCGGGGCCATTGCCGTCGACCAGGAGTGCCTGGGCACCGCAGACCTTGCACTCCCACTCCGGCGGGATCTCCGCCTCGACCGAGAAGGGCATCTCGAAGCGGTGCCCCTTCTCGCATGCGTACTCCACGGCCTGGCGCGGGGCCAGGTCGATGCCGCGGTCCGTCTCGTAGCTGGTCACCACGAGGCGCGTGCCGCGAAGAGCTCGCTCACTCATGAATCGTGCCTCCCGGGCTTGTCGCCCACAGGACAGGTGTCGCTGTCGTCGTCATCCGGTCAACGTCCGGTCGGCGGTAAAGATTCCCGTTCCGGGCCATGTGTCGCCGTCGTAGCCGCAGCCTTGTCAATCAGTGCAGTACCCACCGGCGCCCGGTTTGTCACATCTGATGAAAGACGTGACACAGCGTTTCGGTATCTTTGACGCGTAGTAACGGTACATCTGGCAGGCCAAACGCGTACCCTACAGCCCTTTCGCTCCGAGTGCTAAATCCTCTCCGGAACGGGATTCCCCGCGTCGGCGATCGCCCGGCGCACCGGCACCCGCGCGAGCAGCGCGAAACCGAGGGCGAAGAAGGCCACCAGCGAGATGATCGCGTCCCGGTAGCTGCCCGTCAGCTGGTAGGTCAGCCCGAACAGCAGAGGTCCGAGCCAGCTCGTCCCACGGTCGCTCAGCTCGTACGCCGAGAAGTACTCGGCCTCCTTGCCGGGCGGTACGAGGTGCGAGAACAGCGACCGGGACAACGCCTGGCTGCCACCGAGGACCAGGCCGATCCCCGCGGCCAGGGCGAAGAACCACACCGGCTCCCCGGCGGGCAGGAAGTAGCCGGCGGTCAGCGTGAGCGTCCAGGCGACCAGGGAGCCGAGGATCGTCCGCTTCGCCCCGTGGGTCCGGGCCAGCCTGCCCAGCGCCAGCGCGCCCGCCACCGCCAGCACCTGGACCAGCAGTACGGCCACGATGAGGGTGGACTGCCCGAGCCCCAGCTCCTTCGAGCCGTAGACCGAGGCCTGCGAGATCACCGTCTGGATGCCGTCGTTGTAGACCAGGTACGACAGGAGGAAGGCGAGCGTCAGAGGGTGGCGGCGCATGTCGCGGAGGGTCGCCGCGAGCTGCCGGAAACCAGTCGGGGCGCCCGCCTTCCGCACGGGAGCGCGGCGGTCGCGCAGCCGCCGCAGCGGCACCAGGGTGAAGGCACCCCACCACAGGCCCGCCGACGCCAGACAGATACGGACCGCCATGCCCTCGGAGAGCCCGAAACCGTCATGGGCGGTGTAGAGCACCAGGTTGGCGACGAGCACCAGGGCGCCGGCCGCGTAGCCGAAGGCCCAGCCCCGCGAGGAGACCGCGTCCCGCTCCTGGGGCGTCGCGATCTGCGGCAGGTAGGAGTTGTAGAGCATCATCGCCACGGACTGCGCCGCGTTCGCCACGATCAGCAGCGCACCGCCCAGCAGATAACGCTCGCCCTCGAGGAGGAACATGCACGCCGTCGCGGCGGCCCCGGTGTAGGCGGCGGCCGCGAGCAGCGGCTTCTTGCGGCCGGTGCGGTCCGCGGCGGCGCCCACCAGGGGCATCGCGAGCACCGCCATGATCACAGACAGGGAGACCGCGTACGCGAAGAAGGACCCCGCGCGCACCGGAATGCCGAACGGATGCACGAACCCGTCCGCGTCCGCGGCGGCCTCGGCGACCGAGGTCAGGTAGGGGCCGAGGAACACGGTGAGCACGCTCGTGGAGTACACGGAGCATGCCCAGTCGTAGACGTACCAGCCGCGCTGCTCGTACCGCCGGCCGGCCGCCCCGTCCGCCGCCGGTGGCCGCACGGTGTCGTTGCCCACCCGCGCCCTCGCTTCCCCGTGAACGCGCTCGGCGGCCGGGCAGGTCCTCAGACCCAGATGCCGCGGTCCTCCATGACCTTGCGCAGTATGTCGATGTGATCGGTCATGATGCCATCCACCCCCAGGTCCAGGAGCCGGTGCATCCGCTCCGGCTCCTGGACCGTCCACACGTGCACCTGAAGCCCCCGTGCATGGGCGGTGCGCACGAAGCGACGGTCCACCACAGGGACGCCGGACCGGGCCTGGGGCACCTGGGCGGCGACGGCCGACCGGCGCACCGCCACCGGCACACCCCACGACCGCAGCCGGAGATTCAGCACCCCCCGCGTGCCGTACGACGTCGCGAGGCGGGGCCCGGCCAGCCGCTGGGCACGCACCACGCGTGCCTCCGAGAACGAGCCCAGGCAGACCCTGTCCCAGGCGTCCGTCCGCCCGATCAGATCCAGAAAGGGCAGGAGGGCAGGCTCTGCCTTGACGTCGACGTTCCACCGCACCTCGGGGAAGGCGGTGAGCAGTTCCTCGAACAGGGGTACCGGTTCCTGGCCCGCCACCCGCGCCTGCTCCACGTCCCGCCACGGCAGGTCGGCGATCAGGCCGGCTCCGTCCGTCACCCGGTCCAGGGTCGCGTCGTGGAACGCGACGAGCCGGCCGTCGCGGGTGACATGGACGTCGGTCTCGATGTAGCGGTAGCCCGCCTCGACGGCGCACCGGAACTGGCGCGCCGTGTTCTCCAGGCCGTCCCCCGCCCCGCCCCGGTGGGCGAAGGCGATCGGGCCGGGATGGTCGAGGTACGGGTGGCGTATCGGTGGAGTCACGGACGCAGTATCGCGCCATGCGGTTGACCTGTGGCAACGACCGTGCTGCCGCCGGATGCCGGGGAGACGGCGAACACCCGCAGGAACAGCTGGGCGAGCGGACCGATCGTCACCGCGTACAGCAGGGTCGCCACGCCCACGGTGCCGCCGAGGGCGAAGCCCGTGACGACCACCGTGGCCTCGATCACCGTACGCACCAGCCGGATCGACACCCCCGTGCGCCGGTTCAGCCCCGTCATCAGCCCGTCGCGCGGACCGGGCCCGAAGCGTGCCGCGATGTACAGTCCCGTCGCCGCGCCGTTCAGCACGATGCCGGCCGCCGTCATCGCCACCCGGAGGGCCGTGCCGTGCGCTTCGGGTACCACGGCCAGGGTCGCGTCCATGGCCGCCCCGATCACCAGGACGTTGGAGACGGTTCCCAGTCCCGGGCGCTGGCGCAGCGGGATCCAGAACAGCAGCACCGCCGCGCCCAGGACGGTCAGCACCACACCCATCGGCAGACCCGTGCGCTCGGACAGACCCTGGTGCAGCACGTTCCACGGCTCCAGGCCGAGGCCGGACCTGACCAGCAGCGCCGAACTCGCGCCGTACAGCGCCAGGCCGGCGTAGAGCTGGGACAGCCGCCGTGCGAGGTGCCTGTGCCGGGGCGGGTGGCTGGACAAGATATCCCCCTGTGGCGGAAGTGGACCGATGCATGACACCCTGTGGCATATATGGAGACCTCATCCATGGCCAATTTAGGGAAGGTGGACTGATTGTGGTGGCGCAGTGGACCTCTGCAGTGGGTGCGGCGCAGCTCGCCCGGCTGCTCAACTCCCAGCAGGACCGCCCTGCCGGCCCCGGGACCCGCCGCCCGCCCGCCTACCGGGCCCTCGCCGACGGCATCCGGCTCCTGGTGCTCGAAGGGCGCGTCCCCGTGGCCGCCCGGCTGCCCGCCGAGCGGGAGCTTGCCCTGTCCCTGTCCGTCAGCCGCACCACCGTCGCCGCCGCCTACGAGGCGCTGCGCGGCGAGGGCTTCCTGGAGTCACGGCGCGGTGCCGGCAGCTGGACCGCCGTCCCGGCCGGGAACCCGGTCCCCGCGCGGGGACTGGAACCGCTGCCCCCCGAGATGCTCGGCTCGATGATCGACCTCGGCTGCGCCGCGCTGCCCGCGCCCGAACCCTGGCTCACCCGCGCCGTGCAGGGCGCTCTGGAGGAACTGCCGCCCTACGCGCACACCCACGGCGACTACCCGGCCGGACTGCCCGCGCTGCGCGCGACGATCGCCGACCGGTACACCGCGCGGGGCATCCCGACCATGCCCGAGCAGATCATGGTGACGACCGGGGCGATGGGCGCCATCGACGCCATCTGCCACCTCTTCGGCGGCCGCGGCGAGCGCATCGCCGTCGAATCGCCGTCCTACGCCAACATCCTCCAGCTGATGCGCGAGGCCGGGGCCCGGCTGGTTCCCGTGGCCATGGCGGAAGGGCTGGCCGGCTGGGACGTGGACCACTGGCGCCGGGTGCTGCGGGAGGCGGCGCCGCGCATCGCGTACGTCGTCGCCGACTTCCACAACCCGACCGGCGCGCTCGCCGACGAGGACCAGCGCCGCCGGCTCGTGGACGCGGCGCGGTCGGCCGGGACGGTGCTGGTCGCCGACGAGACGATGAGCGAACTCTGGCTCGATCCGGACGTGGAGATGCCACGCCCCGTGTGCGCCTTCGACCCGGCCGGGTCCACGGTGATCACGGTCGGCTCGGCGAGCAAGGCCTTCTGGGCCGGCCTGCGCATCGGCTGGGTGCGCGCGGCCCCCGATGTGATCCGCAGCCTCGTCGCCGCGCGCGCCTACGCGGATCTGGGTACGCCCGTCCTGGAGCAGCTGGCGGTGAACTGGCTGTTCGGCACGGACGGCTGGGAGCGGGCCGTGGAGATCCGGCGTGTACAGGCCCGGGAGAACCGGGACGCGCTGGTCGGAGCGGTGCGCCGGGAACTGCCCGACTGGCGGTTCGAGGTCCCGCGCGGCGGGCTCACCCTGTGGGTACGCACCGGAGGGCTTTCGGGGTCGCGGATCGCCGAGGCGGGGGAGCGGGTCGGTGTGCGAGCGCCTTCGGGGCCCCGCTTCGGGGTCGACGGGGCGTTCGAGGGATATGTGCGGCTGCCGTTCACCGTGGGCGGCGCGGTGGCCGAGGAGGCGGCGCTACGGCTGGCCGCGGCGGCACGGATGGTCGAGAACGGCGGGACGTCCGGGGCGGAGGCGCCGCGCACCTTCGTGGCGTAGGGCCTGCCCGGCGGACCATGCCGAAGACGCGGGGCCCGGCGCCCTTTCCCCAAGCTCCCTCGGGCAGGGGCGCGCCCCATGAGCGGGGGCACCCCCCATCGTGTCGGCGCCCGCACGAAGGGACGGCGGGAGCGGGGGCGGGGCGCCACGGCCGACGCGCGGCGGACGGTCAGGAGGACTCGGTGGCGGCCGACTCCGCGGGAACCGGCTCCAGAGGGGTCTTCTCCGCGTTCGCCGTATGCGTGTCCGTGGTGGTCTTGTCCGTGGCGGTCAGGTCCAGGGGTGGCTTGTCCCTGGAGTTCTTGTCCACGGACATCGTGTCCGCCGTGACCCCGTGCACGGGGTCGGGTTCCGGTGCGGTGCGCTCCGGCTCCGCCCGTGCGTGGTCCTGGACGGAGCGGGCCGGGAGCAGCTCCAGTACCGCCTGCCGGTGGTCGTCGCCGGTCGCGTCGTCGTACGGGTTCGGCGTGGCCGGGACCTGGAGACGGTGCACCGGGCCTGTACCCAGGCGGGCGTATCCGCGGCCCGCGGGGACGTGATCGAGGGGGGTGGTGCGCGGGGGAGTGCCCAGGACGGCCGTCACCTGTTCCGAAGTCGCGGGGCCGAGGACGACACGCGCGCGGGTGTGCTGCCGTACCGCGGTGCTGAGGGTCTCCAGACTGTCGAGCTGATCGGCGACGACGACCGTGACGTTCGCCGGGCGGCCGTGCCGCAGCGGGACCTGGAGCAGCGACTGGGGGTCCTCCCGGCCGTCGGCGGCGGCGAGGTGGGTGAACGTGCTGGGGCGGTCCAGCAGGATCCACAGCGGCCGCCTGGTGTCCTCGGGTGGCGGATCGCCTGCCTGGTGAGCACGGTTGGCCGCGGTCAGCCGGCGCTCCGTTTCGTGCGCGGCCCACTGGAGACTCCCCAGCACGCCCGCCAGGCCGCACTCGACGGCGAGCACACCATCCCGTCCGGTCAGGCACGCGTACTCACCGGTGCCGCCGCCGTCGACGATCACCACGTCGCCGTGGAGCAGCGCCTGGAGGGCGACCGAGCGCAGCAGGGTGGTGGTGCCGCTGCCGGGTTGTCCGGCCGCCAGCAGGTGCGGTTCGGTGGAGCGGATGCCGGTGCGCCAGACGACCGGGGGGACGTCGCGCCGCTCCTCGCCGTGGGTGAGTGGCAGGGTCCGGCGCACCTGCGTGGGGTCGGTGAAACCGAGGACCGTCTCACCGGGCGACGTGACGAAACGCTGGGCGGCGATGTCGGCGGGCAGCGGGGCGAGCACCTGGACCGTGAGCTCATTGCCCTCCTCGTCCCAGGCGAAGTGGTATTCGCGGCCGCGCCCCGACTTGGCGGCGAGCAGATGCTCGATCCGTGCGCGGGACTCCGCCTCGCTGTCGGTGTAGTAGGCGGGGTAGACGATCACCAGGCGCGTGATACGGCCGGTGCCGTCGAACTCGTACGCCGGGAAGGCCTTCTCCCATGTGCCGCCGTGGGTGTACAGGGGGTTGGGATCGCCTGCCGAGGAGAAGTACGGCACCAGGGCGTCGTACAGCGACCTGAGACGCTGGGCCTGCGACTCGTCGGGGCCGTCCGGTGCGGCCGGGGTGAGGTTCCGGCCCTGCCAGGCCGCCGCCGCCATCAGGGTGATGGCGGCGAGCAGCGGACCGTACGGGAGCAGTGCGACGGCCAGGATCACCGACGCCACCAGGAAGAGCAGCGCACCGCGCCGGTCCTTGGGGGTGTCGAGCCACCTGCGCCGCCCGGCCGAGGCCAGTCGGCGCAGTCCGCGCGCGATCGTGATCAGCGGGTGGAGGACGTCGGTGGCGCCGTCGGCCGCCGTCCGGGCCAGCTCCCGGCCCCGGGCGAGGTGAGCGCCGCGGTTGCTCAGGATGCGGGGAAGGGGGCGCCGGGCCACTGCTGCCTCCAGGGCGTGGGTGGGTGGGTGGGGGGTGAGGGTGGGCGGGGGCTTGGAGGCGGGGTCAGAACCTGATGCCGCCGAGGAGGCCGGCCAGGCTCTCTCCGCCGGCCTTGATGCTCGGCGCGATGGCCGTACTGGCCAGATAGAAGCCGAAGAGCATCGCCACCATGGCGTGCAACGGCTTCAGGCCGTCCTTGCGGCAGAGGATGAAGAGGACGATGCCGAGCAGGACGACGCCTGAGATCGAGAGGATCATGTGAGTTCTCCTGGTTCGCGGGGGCAGTCACCATGAGTACTTCCAGGGTCACAGAATGTATCTATACGACAAAAGGTGCAAGTGAGTGAATTGATGCTTATTTCGCCCGGTCGGCGGACTGTTCCCGCCCTGAGCGACGTGGGCGGTTGCGCACGGCCGGATATGCCGTGATCTTTACCTCGGGAGCGTCGGCCCATGTGCCGGGCGAGCCAGTACCCTGGCGATTCACCCGTACGGCTCTGCCCCGCTCGCAGACGTACGCCCTGTCCCCGATACGCGGAGTGATCCGTGGTGAGAGGCGGTCCGGCCGATATGACCGAAGCCCCTGACCCCGAGGTCGTGGAGCTGGCGACCAGGATCTTCGACATGGCCCGGAGCGGCCGGACCGAGGAACTCGTGGCCTACGTCGACGCGGGCGTGCCTGCCAACCTCACCAATGACCGGGGCGACTCCCTCGTGATGCTCGCCGCGTACCACGGTCACGCCGACGTGGTCCGCGCGCTGCTGGAACGCGGCGCCGACGTCGACCGGATCAACGACCGGGGGCAGACCCCGCTCGCGGGAGCCGCCTTCAAGGGCGACACCGAAGTGGTCAAGGCCCTCCTGCAGGGCGGTGCCGATCCGGCCGCCGGCACTCCCTCGGCCGTCGACACGGCCCGGATGTTCGCCCGGGTGGAGCTGCTCGAGCTGTTCGGCGTGAGCTGAGGCGTACCGGCGCCGCGGATGAACGCGGCGGACGGAAGGCCGCGCGATCAAGAAGCGCACCGAAGGGCACTGACCCGCGCGGACGCGCACGCTCCGACCGGCGGAGGCGCGGAAACGGCAGCGGAATCACGCAGCAAACGGGGGAGGCGGTAGAAGGCCGCCGGAATTCGGTCGCGGCAGATGTGACCGCCGGGTCATCATGACGACGTGATTCACGGACGCGATGGCTGGGCAGGTGTTGCCGCACCGCGCGGGCCGTGATGCGGTCCGCAAGGGCCACCGACGAGAGGCAGAGGAAGATGGTCTACAGCAAGCAGGAAACGGCGGGCGCCCCGACGTGTTGGCACGCGGCCAGGTAAGGCACGTCCCCGGTTGCGTCGACGCTCGATGTGAGGCTGTTTCCCATGTTCGATCCGGTCATAGCGCCCAGCGGTACGCTGCTCGGCCTGCTCCAGCGGGGTCGTGGCGACGGCACGCTGCATGCGCTCACCGCCCCGCGCTCCGAAACGCTCGAGGCGCTGAACCACTGCGTGCTCCACGACCCGCGCCACGACTGGCAGGTGGAGAACCGCTCCCTCTACTACGCCCGCCTCTACCTGGACCTGCACGGCGAACTGGACGCCATCGAGGCCCACCTCGTCGATGCCGAGGACATCCTCGACACCGACGAGTCCCGCACCGGCCTCGCCCTCGCCGTACTCGGACACCTGGCCTCCTACGGCAGGCGGGACGCGCTCGCCCTGTTGCGCAGGTACGCCGCCGAGGGGACCAACTGGGCCTGGGCCCTGGACGAACTGGCCCTCCGGGACGACGACGCGGGCCTGCGCGCCCTCGCCGCCCCCGTGCTCGCGCGATTCGCCACCGACCCCGAGGGCGAGGCCGAACTGGCCGCCACCGTCCGCGACGCCTTCGAACCGCGCCCCTGGCGTTTGTGGGCCGACGACCCGCGTGAATCCGTCGCCACGCGCGTGCGGGCCGCCCAGGAGGCCGGCTACTTCGACCGTTGGCAGCGGCAGATGCGCCCCGCCGGTCCCCGCCCCGGGTGGAGCGTGCAGGCCGTGTTCGCATGGGCCCAGCAAGGGATCGAGCGTGGTGCTGCTCTGCACGTCCCGGCCGCCCGCTGCCTCACCGCCGTCGCGGGCCCCGAGGACCGGCCCGAGATCGTCCGCGCCGCCGAGGACGGCACGGAGGGCGCCCGCTGCACCGCCCTGCGCTACCTGGCCGACGGCAACGACCCGGACGCCCTCACCCTGATCGAGTGGGCCGTGGCCGCCGGGCCCGCGCCCGTGGTGGAGGCCGCCGTCGACGCCTTCGAACGGATGCGGAGTCTCGCCGCCGTCGACCGCGCGCGCCGCTGGGCCGGCCGGCCCGACGCCCTGGGCGCCGCCGCCGGCCGCGTCCTCGCCTGCCGGGGCGCTGTCCAGGACCGCGACATGGTCCTCGGCGCCCTGCGCGAGGCGGTGCGGGGGGAGGGCCCCGACGCGCCGACCCTGTGGACTCTCGTCGACGGTGCAGGACGCCTGGACATCGCCTGCGCCGCTCCCGTGCTCCGGCACATCTACCGCGAGACCGCCTCCTCCCACCTGCGCGGCCGGGCCGCCCGTGCCCTCGCCGCCACCGACCCCTCCTACGGCAGCGGCTTCGCCGTCGAGTGTCTCTGGGACTGCGAGGAGTCCACCCGCGAGATCGCCGCGCGGCACGCCGAGACCGGCGACGCCCGGGTCGTCGAGCGCCTGCGCCGGCTCGCCGCCGACCCCGCAGAGGAGGCCGAGGTGCAGACCGCCGTACGCAGCCGGATGGGTCCCGGGGAGACCGTCGTGTGACCGCCCGGACGCGCGCAGCGTGAACAAGGGACGACCCGCGGGCCAGGCGCGCGTGGACGGCGTTCGGCCCGAGTGGGTGCGCGGGGCAACGCTCACGGGACGTTCCCCCAGCGGAAAGATCCACGTTGACGTGGCCACGTCCGGTACGGCGAGAACACCCGTATGCGAGTCGTCATCGTGACCGAATCCTTTCCCCCCGATGTGAACGGCGTGGCCCACTGCGCGCTCCAGACCGCCCGGCACCTCGTCGACCGCGGCCACACCCCTGTCGTCGTCGCCCCCGCCACCGCGGGCCACGAGCCCGACGGCCAGGCTCCGTGCCCCGTCGTCCGGGTCCCCTCCCTTCCGCTCCCGGGTTACCCGCAGGTCCGCGTGGCTCTCCCCAGCCGACGCGTCACCGCGGCGATCGCCGAGCACGGGGCCGACCTCGTCCACCTGGCCAGCCCCTTCGTGCTCGGGGTGCGCGGCATGGCGTCGGCCTCGCGTCTCGGCCTGCCCGCCGTCGCCGTCTACCAGACCGATCTCGCCGGCTACGCCCGCACGTACATGGGCGCCGGTCAGGCCACGGCCTGGCGCCGTATCAGGTCCGTGCACTCGGCCGCCGACCTCACCCTCGCCCCGTCCGGCGCCGCACAGAGCGACCTCCAGGCGCATGGCGTCCCCAGGGTCAAGCTGTGGCCGCGCGGCGTGGACACCGTCCGCTTCCGGCCCGACCTGCGCGACGAGGCACTGCGCCGGGAACTCGCCCCGAACGGTGAGCTGATCGTCGGCTACGTCGGCCGGCTCGCCCCCGAGAAGCAGGTCGAGCTGCTGGCCGGGGCGAGCACCCTGCCCGGAGCACGGGTCGTCGTCGTGGGCGACGGACCGAGCCGGCCGAGCCTGGAACAGGCCATGCCCGGCGCGGTCTTCCTGGGACGCCGCACCGGCGACGAACTCGCCCGCCTCTTCGCCTCGCTGGACGTCTTCGCCCACACAGGCCCCTTCGAGACCTTCTGCCAGACCGTGCAGGAGGCCATGGCGAGCGGCGTACCCGTGGTCGCGCCCGCCGTGGGCGGCCCGCTCGACCTGGTCGTCCACGGGCGAACCGGGTTCCTGGTGCCGCCGCGCGACGCCGCCGCGGTCCGGGACGCGGTGTGGTCCCTGGCCGCGGACCCCGGCCTGCGGGCCTCCTACGGGGCGGCGGGGCGCGCCATGGTCGAAGGACGTACCTGGGCCGCCGTCGGGGACCAGCTGATCGGCCACTACGCGGACGTGCTCGCCGGGCGCCGGACGGCGGTGGCGGCATGAACGCGACCGCGGGAACGGGCGCTCGACCGACCGGTGCTCCCCCTGCAGGGGACCCGGCGCTCCGCCCGGTGCCGGCGACGGCGGACGGCTCCCAGGGGGCCGAAGGCCCGCTGCGGATCGTACGGCTCGCGAACTTCGTCGCACCGGCCTCCGGCGGACTGCGCACCGCCCTGCGGGAACTCGGCAAGGGCTACCGGGCGGCGGGGCACGAGTCCGTGCTCATCGTCCCCGGCGACCGGGCGGGCGACCGGCAGACCGGGCAGGGGCGGGTGATCACCCTGCCGGGACCGCTGTTGCCCGGCACCGGCGGCTACCGCGTCCTCACCGACAAGCGACGGCTGACCGCCCTGCTCGAGGAACTGGCGCCCGACCGGCTCGAGGTGTCCGACCGTACGACCCTGCGCTGGACCGGGAGATGGGCGCGGCGGGCGCGGGTGCCCGCGGTCATGGTCTCCCACGAGACCGCCGACGGCGTGCTGCGTACCTGGGGCATGCCGGAGGGGGGCGCGCGGCGCACCGCCGACGCCCTCAACATCCGTACCGCCCACACCTACGCGCGCGTCGTGTGCACCACCGAGTTCGCCGAGCGGGAGTTCACCCGGATCGGCGCCCGCAACGTCGTACGGGCGCCGCTCGGTGTCGACCTGACGGAGCGGCACCCCGCGCTGCGCGCCCCCTCGGTGCGGGCCCGCTACGCGCGCGCGGCGGAGACACTGCTGCTGACCTGCACCCGGCTGTCCGTGGAGAAGCGGCCCGGTACGGCGCTGGACGCGCTCGAGGCGCTGAGACGGCGTGGACGGCAGGCGGTGCTGGTGGTGGCCGGTGACGGTCCGCTGCGGAAGCGGCTCGAACAGCGTGCGCGGGAACGCGGACTGCCCGTCGTCTTCCTGGGCCACGTCCTCGACCGGACGTTCCTCGGCGCCCTCCAGGCCTGTGCCGACGTGTGCCTGGCGCCGGGCCCCGCGGAGACCTTCGGGCTCGCCGCGCTGGAGGCGATGGCCTGCGGGACGCCCGTGGTGGCGAGCACCTCGTCCGCGCTGCCGGAGGTGCTCGGCCCCGCCGGGGCGATTGCCGCGGACCGGGGAGAGTCGTTCGCGGACGCCGTCGAACTCCTGCTGGGACGGCCGGAGACGGTGCGGCGCGAGGCGGCACGCGCGCGTGCGGAACGCTTCGGGTGGGAGGCGGCGGTGACGGCCTTCCTCGACGCCCACGAGGCCCCGCGGCAGGTGACCGTACGGGACGGCCTGCGGGAAAGCGCCCTGGACAACGGACGGGAGAGCGTGGTGCCGGACCGGTACGTACCCGCGGTGCTGCCGGGAGGCCCGCTGTGAGACCCGTGCGCTTCGTGGCCCTCGGAGACTCACTGACCGAGGGCGTGGGGGATCGCACCGCCGGCGGATGGCGGGGCTGGGCCGCGCTGCTCGCCGGGTCGCTCGGTGAGCAGCCCGCGCGGTTCACCAACCTCGCGAGGAGCGGGGCGCGGACGTGCGACGTGCTCGAAGCGCAGCTGACCGCGGCGCTGACCCTGGAGCCCGAGCTGGTCTCGGTCGTCGTCGGGGTCAACGACACGCTGCGCCAGAGCTTCGACATCCACGCCGTCGACAGACGACTGGACCAGGTGTACGCGGCCTGCACCGCCCAGGGGGCCGTGCTGCTCACCGCGCGCCTGCCCGACCCCGGCGGCGTCATGGGCCTGCCCGGGGCACTGGCCAGGCCGCTGGCCCGGCGGCAGCGTGCGGTCAACACCGTCGTCCACGCACTGTCCGACCGCTACGGCGCGGTCCACCTGCACGCCGGTGAGGACGACTGGGTCACCGACCGCGCGATGTGGAGCGTGGACCGGATGCATCCCGGAGAGCGGGGGCACCGTCAACTGGCGCTGAGGTTCCGCGCACTGCTGGCGGAACGTGGCCTCGCGGCCGGACCGGCGCCCTCGCCGGAGCCGCAGTCCGCGGCGCCCGCCCCGGGGGCGAGCCTGTGGTGGATGGTCACCGCCGGCACCGGATGGGTGGCCCGCCGGTGCACCGACCTGCTGCCCCAGCTCCTCATGCTCGCCGCCGACGAACTGCGGCATCGCGCGCGGGGCACGAGCATCCGGCTCGACCTGCGGGCCTCCGCCTCGGTGTCGGCGGCACTTGCGCCGTCGTACGAGGTCTCCGGGAGTCGCCCTGCCGGTTCGACGCGCTCTCCGAGGCGGTGCGCGAAGCGTGCGCTGCGGCGCGCGAAGGCGACTGGAACGCAGTGGGTACGGCCAACATCCACTTCCACCGGGAACTGGTGGCGCCGGCCGGCAGCGAACGCACGAACGAGCTGATGCGCGGCGTGTTCGCTGAACCGAGGCCGGCTTTCCACGTGGTGGACGAACCTCGCCGGCTGCACGAACCGTACACGGCCCGCAATGCGGACATCCTCCGGGCTCTGCGGTCCGGGGAGCGGGACCGGGCCGAGGCGCTGCCGGCGGGGTACCTCGACGACTCGCCCGAGCGCATGGCGGAGGCGTACCGGCGCAGGGCGGGGGAGGAGGAACGGGGTGTGTGACAACCGCGACACCGTGACGCGTCTGCGTCGTTCGGGTGGTTGTCAGGCCGAGGACCTAGTCTGTGCACCGTGACTTCACCAGCATCGACGGACAGTGCTCCGCCCCAGCTCAGCGCGGGGCCGCGGCCCGCGCTGGGCCCGGCGGCCGACGAGGGGCTGGCCCGGCGGCTGCGCGCGCTCGCCTGCACCGCGCCGTTGCACGACCTCGACGCGCGCAAGGCCAACCTGGCCGGCGAGTACTCGGTGTACGGCATGGCGGAGATCGCCCTGGCGGCCATCGACCTGGTCACGCTGAACATGGACTTCGACACGGGCGCCGACCACGAACAGATAGTGGCCCGGCTCATCCCTCGCATCGCCGCCCAGGCCCCGCGCCGGCCCGCCGGTGAGCACGAGCGGGCGGCCCGCTGGGTCCTGGAGAACCTGATCAACGTCGGCAGCGTCGACCGCGGCTTCCGCACCGTGTACGGCGTGTTCGGCGCGGACGGCACCTACGTTCGCCGCGACTACGACTTCAAGCTCATCGAAGAGGTCCCCGGCCCCGGCGGCACGGTCTACCTCCGCACCACGGACGAGGCGGTCAACGTCCTGGTCGGCGCCCTGGACACCGACGTCACCAGCGCCCAGATCGCCGCCGAGGTCAAGCTCGAGGTACTCATCAACCGCGGCAGGCTCGCCGACGCCCAGCTCGCCGCCGAGCAGGCCCGCTACCGGACCGTGCAGTACTCCGAGTCCCTGCGCCGCGCGCTGGACGCCACCCGGCGCAATGTGCGCGCGGTGGACTGGCTGAGTGCCGTCCCGGACATGATCGCCGAGGCCCTGGACCACGTCGCGGACCGGTACCGCCACGAGAACGCGATCCTCACCAACATCCGCAGAGCCCGCGACGAGTCGGAGGACCCGGAGCACAAGCGCAGGGCCGCCGAACTGGTGGACATCGTCAAGGACTGCATCCGCAGGCACACCCAGCTGCAGTCCCGGCTGCTGGAGGCCGGCCCACTGTTCCGCGCCGAACAGGACCGACAGGCCTTCGCCACCCCCGCGTCGTCCTCGGGCACGGACCTCTACGGACACCTCCTGGCGCCGCTGCTCCCGCTGCCCCTGGAGCAGGCGGTCCGGGTCACCGACGCCTTCTTCGCCCGCGGCACCGGACTGCGTACACCGGTGTCCGTCCGGGTCGCCGACCTCGTCGGCATCCTGCTGACCCCGCCGGTGGAGCGGGAGCACCTGGGCGCCGAGATGCCGGAACCGGACCTGATCGCCACGCCGGACGACAGCCGCTTCACCGAGGGGCAGCTGGCGGCCGCGACCACATTGCTGGAACTGCCGGCCGACGCGCCCCGCCGGCTGTCCGGACTGCTCGCCGAGGCACGCCGTCAGGACCCCGAACTGCCGTACCTGGTGGCCCTGCTGGCGGTCCACGCCGCCAGCCCGCCGGTCGGCACCGCCTACCGCCAGGGCGAGCGGCGGCTGCTCTTCGCGGTGGACGACGGCGTCGAGTTGGAGGATCCCGAGTTCGGCGGCGCCGACCTCATCGTCGGCACGGCCCTGCTCGACGCGGCGGGCATGGCGGCGGACCGGACGGAGGCGGCGTGATGATGCTTTCGCCGGGGATCCGGCCACCGTCCACGGCCGACGGCCCCGGGACAGCAGTCCGCGTGCTCCGCGCTGTCGGCACGGGCCGTGCCGCTCGTACGGTCCGCGCAGTCCGCGGCGCCTTCACCGGCCTTCCTGCCGTTTCTGCCGCTCCCGTCGTTGCCCCGTGCGAGGAGGACCCGTGTCCGTGACCGAGCATGCCGAGTGGAGCGAGGCGGAGTCCTCCGCCGTACCGGCGGGCGGGGCCGTCACCCCCGCCGACGCCGCCGACGCGGCACGGCTCGTCGCCTTCGGCCTCCAGCCCAAGCTCCAGCCGGCCCGTGACCAGGAGTACGCGGACTTGCTGCGCCGCTACCGCGAGGACCCGCCGTTCGCGCGGCTCACCGACGCCGTGGCCACCGGCCTCGGCCTGATCGTCCTGGAGGTGTCCCCACGCGCGGGAATGGCCGTGACCGCCGCCGAGGACTCGGTGTTCGCCATCCGCATGGGCGACTACGCGCGGCGCACCTCCGCCGACGGCGGGGACAGGTTCCTGCACGGACTCGCGCACCTTGCCGTCGCCGTCATGGCGTTCCCGCGCCCCGAGGACCTCGCCGACGACGGCTACATCGGGCGGGTCACCGTCAACGGCGTCGACGCCTTCGTGCGCCAGACCTGCCACCGGCTCGAGGAGCGGGCAGCGGAGCAGGGCGAGAACACCGACCCGGCCAGTGACGCCCCCGGGCTGGAGACAGCCTGGCGGATCTGGGCGAGACGCAGCGCAACCGGCGCCACCAAGGACGCACGCAGGCTCGCGGGCTCGACCACCGGCATCGTCGCCAAGGCCGCTGCCTTCCTCACCGACTCCGGCTTCCTGCAACGCACCGGCGACGACAACGGCGGCACCTACCGCACAACGGCCCGTTACCAGCTGCAGGTACGCGACCTGGCCGGCAGCGCGGCCCTGGCCGAACTGCTGGAGCTGGGCGTCGTCCCGGTCACCGACGGCACCCCGACCCTGCTGCCCGCAGACAGCGGAGAGGACCTGGATCTGGTGGCCGACGCAGGACTGCCCTTCCACTCGACCTGAGCCGCCGACCCCGCCGGCACCGCGGCCCCGCCGCCCACCTTCGCGTCCCCCGCCCCTGTCCCCCGTCCCCGTTCCTTCCTTCCTTCCTTCCTTCCTTCCGAGCCACCCCGACCTGCCGAAGACTTCGAGAGTCCGCCATGTACGAGCTGTCCCGGGTCCGCCTCTACTCCATCGGACCCGCCGGTGCGCGCTACGCCGACACCGTGCTTGACCTGCGCGGTGTCGGTGAGACTGTGCCGCAGCCTGCGCCGACGCAGGCGGAGTTCTTCGCGGAGGAGCCCGTCGGCCCGCCCCGCCGGCCCGCACCCGCCGGGGTGCTTTTCCTGGAGAACGGCGGCGGCAAGTCCGTCCTCCTGAAACTGATCTTCTCCGTGATGCTCCCGGGCCACCGCAACACTCTCGGCGGTGCCAGCTCCGGTGTGCTGCGCAAGTTCTTGCTGGCCGACGACTGCGGCCATGTGGCCCTGGAGTGGCAGCACGTGCTGACCGGCGAGTGCGTCGTCGTGGGCAAGGCCAGCGAATGGCGCGGGCGCCAGGTCTCCAACGACCCGAGGAAGTTCGCCGAGGCCTGGTACTCCCTGCGGCCCGGCCCGGGGCTCAGCCTGGACAACCTTCCCGTCGCCGAGGCCACCTCCGTACGGCCGCCCGCCGACGGACAGTCGGGGGCGCGGGGCCGCCGCCGCACCATGAAGGGCTTCCGGGACGCGCTCACGGAGGCGGGCAGGACGTATCCGCACCTGGAGGTGCACTGGGAAGAGACCCATGAGCGCTGGACCGAACACCTCGGCGAGCTGGGACTCGACCCCGAACTCTTCCGCTACCAGCGGGAGATGAACGCCGACGAGGGCGAGGCCGCCGGCCTCTTCGCGGTCAAGAAGGACTCCGACTTCACCGACCTGCTGCTGCGCGCGGTCACCGACACCCGTGACACCGACGGACTCGCCGACCTGGTCGGCGGCTTCGGCAACAAGCTGGGCCGACGCGCCGAGCTGATCGCCGAACGGGACTTCACCGCCGGGTCCGTCGAACTCCTCGGCCGGATCGTCGAAGCCGCCGGCGCCCGCACCCGGGCGCGCGAGATCCACACCGCCGCCGAGCGCCGCACCCGCACCCTGGCCCGCAGGCTCTCCGCGCGCGGCCACCAGGAACACCTCCGCGCCGCGGACCTAGCCCACCGGGTCACCGCCGCCGCCCACACCGTGACCAGGGCCGGGGCGGAGTGCGAGCACAGCGCGTTGATCTCCGCGGAGATCGCCTACCGGCACGCCTCCCTGGCTCTGGCCGCGACCGAGAAGTCCGCCGCGGCCCAGAAGCGTGAACTCGCCGACGCACGCACCCTGCACGCGGCCTGGCAGGCCGCCGAGGCGGCGCTGCGCCACCGGGCCGCCGCAGACAGGGTCGCCAGGGTCTCCGCCGCGATCCAGGAGGCCGAGCGGGACGCGGCACCGGCTCTCGCCGCCCGCGCCAAGGCCGCCGTCGACCTCGTACGTGCCCTGCACACGGCCGCCCAGAACGCCGAGAACCTCGCCAACGAGGAGGAGGAGCGGTCCGCCGCTCTGCAGGAGGTCAGCGACACGGCCCACCGCGACGCCACCTCCGCCGCGACCGAGGCACAGCGCGCCCGCAGCGAGATCGGCCACCTCCGGCAGCGGCTCGCCGAGGTCGAGCAGGAGACCGCCGAGGCCGTCCGGGCCGGCTGGCTCGACGACAGTGCCCCCGACGCCGACCCGGCCCGCGCCGCCCTCGCGGCCAGCGACGCGGAGAAGACCGCGGTCGCCGCCTGGGGCGCGGCCCGTGAGGCTTCCCACCGGGCGACCGAGCACGCGCGTGAGGCCGCGGCAGGCGAGGTCCGCGCAGAACTCACCGCCGCCCGCGCGGCGGACGCGGCCACGGCGGCCGGCCGCGCCCACGAGGGCGAGCTGCGTACCGCCCAGGCGCTGGCCGCCGAGGAACGCCCGGCCGAACTGCTCGGCCTGGCCGGCACCGGAACCCGCCCGTCCGTGCCGAGGTCCCGCCCCGGCAGGGACACCGAGCCGGGCGGCGACCCCGTCACCGAAGGCGCCCTCACCGCCACGGAACTGGACCGCTTCGCCGACGACCTGCACGAACTGCTCGAGGAGGCGGTCTCCTCCGCCGAACGGCAGCTGTTCGAACTGCGCACCGCCGCCGCCGACGACGCCCGCATCCTCGGTGCCCTCGGCGACGGCGGACTGCTGCCGCCGGGACCGGATGTGCTGGCCACGGTCGAGTTCCTCGGCGAGCACGGCATCCCCGCCCTGCCCGGCTGGCGCTACCTCGCCCAGGCCGTCGACCCCGCCGACCACGCGCGCGTGCTCGCCGCCCGCCCCGAACTGGTCGATGGCGTTGTCATCACCGACCCGGACTCCCACACCCGCGCCCGAGAGGTCCTGAGCGACGCCGCCCTGCTGCCCCGCTCCGCGGTCGCCGTGGGCACGGCCGCCGCCCTCCTCGCGCCGGCCCCGGCACCGGAGGCGGACACCGGCGATGTCTTCCTGGTACCGCCGAACCCGGCCATGCACGACGAGCACGCCGCCGACGAGGAACGGCAGACACTGCGCGCCCGTGCGACCGCACGCGACGAGGAGATCCGGGCGCTCGCGGCACGGCTCGCCAAGGACCGCGAACTGACCGCGCGGCTCACCTCCTGGCGCACCGGCTGCCCGGCCGGCCGGCTCACCGAACTGGCCCGCGCCGCCCACGACGCCCGCGCCTTCGCGCAGGAGTCCGAGGCGGAGCTGGCCGAGGCACGCGCCGTGCGAGCGGAGGCCGAGGAGACCGCGGCCGAGGCTGCCCGGGTGCGTGACGAGCGCCAGGAGGTCGCACAGAAGGCCAGGCGTGCCGCCGACGCCCTCGCGGGACTCGCCTTCCGGCTCCGCGAACGGGCAGGCCGGCAGGCCAGTCTGCGTGGACTGGCCGACGACGCCACCGAGGCGGAGGCCCGCGCCCAGGCCTGCCTGGAGCGCGCGCGGGCCGCCGACGAGGACCGGCGCGGCGCACAGCGGGCCGCCGACGACGCCCGGCGCACCGCGCGTGCGCTGCGTGCCGAGCGCTCGGAGATCGCCGGCGCCCCCGACGACGTATCCGGTGATCCGCCCGGGGCCGGCACCGAGCCGCCGCGGGTCTCTCTGCCTGCCCTGCGCGAGGCCTACCGTGCCGCGTCCCAGGTGTACGAGAAGGTCGGTGTCGGAGCCGATCTGCGCGCCGAGCAGGCCCGCGCGGAGAGCGACGAGAGCACGGCCCGCGCGGAGCTGGACCGGCTGAGCAACAAGGTCCGCAACCGCGCGGAGCAGCTGCTCGAGTCGCCCGAGGGCTCGGACGGCCCCAGCCGGCAGGCCGCCGCTGCCCGCGCCGAGGAGCTGGTGCAGCTCCTGGAGACCCGCACGACGAGCGCGAGCGAGCAACTCGGCCGGCTGCGCGGCGAGGCAGAACGGCTGGCGCCCGAGGACGGCGACCGGCACACCGCGCTTCCCGAGGAGATGGTGCCGCGCGACGCCGAGCACGCACAGGCGCTGCTGCGTACCGCCACGGCCGAACTGGCCGCCCTGACCGGGGAGCTGGACAACGCCAGGGAGATCCACGGCGAACTCCTCGACGCGCACCGCGCCGCAGAGGACGCGGCCGGAGGATTCGACGAGATCACCGCCATGCTCCGCGACCTGCTGCGGGAACACGCCTTTGAGGAGGAGCCGGAGCAGTCCGACCCCTATCCCGGCAACCCGGAGGAGGCCCGCCGGTCCGCCGCGGAAGCCCGCAGGTCACTGCGGGTCTGCGCAGCCGGCCTGTCCGCCGCCGAGTCCGCGGTGCGCGAAGCCAGCGACATCCTCGTCCGGCACGCCAACTCCACACGCTACGAGCAGGTCCGCACCCCCGCGCGGCAGCAGATCCGCGAGCTGCCCGCCTCCGCGCTGCCCGAGCACGCCCAGAAGTGGGCGGACGCCTTCGCTCCCCGGCTCCGGGTTCTCACCGACGAACTGGCACAGCTGGAACGCAACCGCGACTCGATCGTGGACCGGCTCAGAGGGCTCGTCGAGTCGGCCCTCGCCACTCTGCGCTCCGCCCAGCGGCTGTCCCGGCTGCCCGAAGGGCTCGGCGAGTGGTCCGGGCAGGAATTCCTGCGCATCCGCTTCGAGGAACCCGACCAGGCGACCCTCACCGAGCGGCTCGGCGAGGTCGTCGACGAGGCGACCCGCGCGGCCGTCCGCAAGAACTCCGACCTGCGCCGCGACGGGATGTCCCTGCTGCTGCGCGGAGTCGCCGCCGCCGTCCGGCCGAAGGGCATCGCCGTCGAGATCCTCAAACCGGACGCGGTGCTGCGCGCGGAGCGGGTGCCCGTCGGACAGATGGGCGACGTGTTCTCCGGAGGGCAGCTGCTCACCGCCGCGATCGCCCTGTACTGCACGATGGCCGCGCTGCGCTCCAACGACCGGGGCCGCGACCGGCACCGGCACGCCGGGACCCTGTTCCTCGACAACCCCATCGGCCGCGCCAACGCCACCTACCTGCTGGAGCTCCAGAGGGCCGTGGCCGACGCGCTCGGTGTGCAGCTCCTCTACACCACCGGCCTGTTCGACACGACGGCCCTCGCGGAGTTCCCCCTGGTCATCCGCCTGCGGAACGACGCCGACCTGCGAGCGGGGCTCAAGTACATCAGCGTCGAGGAGCACTTGAGGCCGGGCCTGCCCCGGGAGACCCCCGAAGAGGGAGCCGTGCACAGCGAGATCACGGCCACCCGGATGTTCAAGAGGCCCGCCCCTGCGAACGGTTGACCGGGCAGCCTCTCCCCGGGGCACCGGTGCCCCGGCCCGTGCGAGCGGGCCCCGGGCCTGATCGGGTGTCCCGCAGGGCGGCGGAGCGTCAGGGGCAGGGCGGAATCAGGGGTGGGACAGCTGACCGGCCCCGCCGCCCTGCCGGCGTATTCGCGCCTGCGCACGCTGCGCGGACCGTCCCTGACGACGGGCACGGCGCCGCTCGCGCCGCAGGGCCCGCGCGGTGCTGCTGGGTGCGGACACCACGCCGTTGCGCTGGTTCCAGACCTGGCGGGTCACCCACACGTCGAGGACACCCCAGGTGGCCAGGACGGTGCTGACGACACTGCTGATGACCATGGGGAACGCGAGCCAGGAACCGGCGAGCGTGCAGAGGAAGGCCACCATGGCCTGAATCAGCGTGATCGCGACGATGATGACCGCCCGCACGGCCGACGTACGCACCGGATCCGGCAACCGGCGCCGACGCGCGGGTTCCTCGACCCACAACGGACGGCGGTTCGCCCGCCGGTGGTCCTCGGCCCGGGTGGCGCCGTCGCTCCCACCGGCCGTTCCGGCAGGCGGTGTCCCGGTCACGCCCGCCGACACCCGGTCGGTGCCGTTCGCCGGAACGTCCTGGGCGCCGGCCGCCCCTCTTCCGGCCGCAGGCGCGCCGCGGTTCGGGGTCTCGGTATCCGGCCGCTCCACCACCTGTGCCACCGCGTCGCCCTCGGGTGACCTGTACCGCTCCGCCGTGCCCGTCAACGTGTCACTCCCCACCGCCGCAGACCGCTTTCTCGGGTCCGAGGACCCGGTTCCCCAACGACTGCCCGGCTTGCGCTGATTTACGCCGCCCGGATACGGGACGTGGCTCCTGCGGCCGATTCCGTCCCCATCGCCCACAGAGAAGGACGAACGGCACGTCACAAAGATTCCCGAGTAAGGATAAGGAACCGGCCAAACCCTACCGGCGGGCGTCACGGCCCAGCCCGGCGGCCCCCCTGCGAACCGGGAGTCAATCTCACGCAATGCCCCGACAACTCACCATGTCTCGCCGCCGGTGCGGAAGTTCGGATTCCGGAGAGCTCTTCGAGTTGGCCGTGGCGCGGTAGTAGGCTCGCGCCGTTTATTGACGCACATGTGTGCTCCTGGCTGTCCCGGGAGTCGAGCTGGGGGAGGCCATGCGCTTTCGCGGGAAGTCCATCCGCCGGAAGATCGTGGCGCTGCTTCTCGTGCCGCTGGTGTCCCTGACGGCGATCTGGGCCTTCACCACCGTGCTGACGGGCCGTGAGGCAAGCCATCTGTTCGATGTGTCGTCGGTGATGGAAGAGGTCGGGTACCCCGTCGAGGACACCGTCCGCGTCCTCCAGCAGGAACGCCGCCAGACCCTCGTCCACCTTGCCGACCCGCGTGCCTCCGACGGGCTCGCCGCACTCCGCCGCAGCCGGGTCGCCACCGACAAGGCCGTCAACAGCGTGCGGGAGAACGCGGCGAACCCCGATGTGCGAGACGCGATGGGCCAGGACACCGAGGCACTGGACGCGGTACTGGACTCCCTCGAGGGCATCGAGTCCCTGCGCCGCAGTGTCGAGGACGGCACCGTCGACCGTTCCCAGGCCCTCGACCTCTACAACGGGCTGGTCGACCCGTGCTACATCCTGTTGGCCGATTTGCACGTGGTCGACGACGTCGGGCTGGACAAGCAGTACCGCGCCCTCGTCGGTCTCGCCCGCGCCCGTGAACTCCTCGCCCGCGAGGACGCCCTGCTCGGCTCCGCCCTCGTCGTCGGCACGCTCTCCCCCTCCGAGGTCCGGGACATCTCCGACTTCATGGCCCAGCGCACGCTGCTGTACGACGTCGGTCTGCCGCAGTTGCCCGCGTCGGAACGGGACCGCTACGAGAGCTTCTGGAAGAACGCGGCGTCCGCTCCGCTGAGGGTCGCCGAGGAGGCGGCCGTTTCCTCCGGCACCGGACCGCCCCGCGGGATCACCGCGAAGAGCTGGGACACCGCGGCCGGTCATGTGCTCGAGGAACTCGGTACCCTCAACGACCAGGTGACCGACCGCTACCAGGACCGCGTCCGGCCCGTCGCCACGGGCGTCATCATCCAGGCCGCCGTCGCCGGCCTTCTCGGACTGGTCGCCCTGCTGGTCTCGCTCGTCCTGTCCGTGCGCGTCGGCCGCGGTCTCATCCGTGATCTGCGGCAACTGCGCCTGGAGGCCCACGAGGCGTCCGGTGTGCGACTGCCCGGTGTGATGCGCCGCCTCTCTGCGGGCGAACAGGTGGACGTCGAGACCGAGGTCCCCCGCCTGGAGTACGACAGGAACGAGATCGGCGAGGTCGGCCAGGCCCTCAACACCCTGCAGCGCGCCGCCGTGGAGGCGGCCGTCAAACAGTCCGAACTGCGCTCGGGCGTCTCGGAGGTCTTCGTCAACCTCGCCCGTCGCAGCCAGGTCCTGCTGCACAAGCAGCTCACCCTGCTCGACGCCATGGAGCGCAGAACCGACGACACCGAGGAACTCGCCGACCTGTTCCGTCTGGACCACCTCACCACCCGCATGCGCCGGCACGCTGAGGGCCTGGTGATCCTGTCCGGCGCCGCGCCCTCCCGGCAGTGGCGCCAACCCGTCCAGCTCATGGACGTCGTGCGCGCCGCCGTCGCCGAGGTCGAGGACTACGAGCGCATCGAGGTCCGCCGGCTGCCGCGGGTCGCCGTCACCGGCCCCGCCGTGGCCGACCTGACCCACCTGGTGGCCGAACTCATGGAGAACGCCACGGTGTTCTCCCCGCCGCACACCGCCGTCCAGGTCCTGGGGGAGCGCGTGGCCAACGGCTTCACCCTGGAGATCCACGACCGGGGTCTCGGCCTGGCCGCCGAGGCGCTGCTCGATGCCAACCTGCGGCTCGCCGGGACACCGGAGTTCGAGCTCTCCGACACCGACCGGCTCGGACTGTTCGTGGTCAGCCGTCTCGCACAGCGGCAGAACGTCCGGGTCTCGCTGCAGCCGTCTCCCTACGGCGGCACCACCGCGGTCGTCTTCATCCCGGACGCGCTCCTCACCGACGACGTCCCCGACACCAACGGCGTCGGCTTCCGCCTCGACCGGCCCCGGCGCGCCAAGGACAGCGAGCCGGAGGACGGCCGCCGTCTCGCGCTCTCCCAGGTGCCCGCCCAACTGCCCGGACTGCCCGCCTCGCTCATGGACGGCCCGGTCGAACTCGAGGCCCCCGTCGATCTGGACTCCCTCGACGACTACCCGGGCGTACCCGCGGACGAGGATGACGAGCGCGGCGGCCTGTTCGGCCACCGCCGCTCCCCGTCCCGTGCCAAGGACGAGCGGCCGGGCCGCCGCCGCGAGCCCCAGCAGCAGGCCCCCGGCATCGGCAAGGGCAACGGCGTCGGACCGGACCTGGACACGGAAGGGCGGACGGAGGCCCCGCTCCTGCCGGTCCGCAGGGGAACGCCCAAGCTGGTCAGTTCCCACGGACGTCCTGTCGGCGACGAGCACACCGGCCGGGAGCGGACGGACCAGGACACCGGTACGTCGTCCGGCTGCCCGGGGCAGGAACCGGCGCCCGTACTGCCGACCCGCCGCCGCGGTGAGCAGCCCTCCCCGGGCCGGGGTCCGGGATCCTTTGACGCTGAGAAGCCGCCGCCCCTGCCCGCCCGCCGGCGGGGAGGGGCGCCCCGTCCCCGGATCGGAGCACGCGCCGAGGACCGTCCCGCGGACCAGGCGCCCCACGGCCCTGCTCGGGACGACGGTCCCGTCCCCCCGGCCGCCGGTGACTTCCCGGGAGGACCCGCACACCCCACGGTCGCGGCGGACACCCGCCGGGAGCACTCCGCATCGGATCCTGCGGAGCCGGGCTTCGGCAGCGCCCCGCGGGACACGGGTACCGGCGGCCCGGCCGACACCGCGCCGCTGCCCCGGCGCGTACGGCAGGCCAGCCTCTCCCCTCAGCTCAAACGGGGCACGCCACGACGGGACGGGGAGAGATCCCAGCCCGTCGAACGGGACGCGGAGGAGGTGCGCAGCCGCATGGCCTCGCTCCAGCGCGGCTGGCAGCGCGGCCGTGAGGAGAACGCCGCGGGCGACGACGCCCCCGGCGGGGCAACACCACCAGGAACGACTGAGGGGGATGGCCGATGACCGCACCGCACACGACCGGCCACGCCGACGAGGGCAAGGGGGAGCTCAACTGGCTCCTCGACGACCTGGTGGCCCGCGTCGCGCGGATCCGAAAGGCCGTCGTGCTCTCCGGCGACGGCCTCGCCACGGGGGCCTCCAAGGACCTCACCCGCGAGGACAGCGAGCATCTGGCCGCTGTCGCCTCCGGGTTCCACAGCCTGGCCAAGGGGGTGGGCCGCCACTTCGGGGCAGGCAGCGTCCGTCAGACCGTCGTCGAACTCGACGAGGCGTTCCTGTTCGTCACCGCCGCCGGGGACAGCAGCTGCCTCGCCGTATTCGCCGATGCCGACTCGGACGTCGGGCAGGTCGCCTACGAGATGACCCTCCTGGTGAAGCGGGTCGGTCCGCATCTGGACTCCGAACCGCGTACCGATCTGCCCCCGGGCGGGTAGTGGGATGGCATGAGCGCTGACGGTGAGGGAAGAAGCCACTGGTTCGACGACGATGCCGGACCGGTCGTCCGTCCGTATGCCATGACGCGGGGCCGCACCTCGAGTGCGGCCCAGCACCGCCTCGACCTGATCGCAGTGGTCGTCACCCGGCCCGACGCCGCCGATCCGGAGACGGACCCCGCGCTCTCCCCGGAACACGTGGACATCGTCGAAATGTGCCGTGCCACTCCGCAGACGGTCGCGGAACTCGCGGCGGAACTCGACCTGCCGGTCGGAGTGGTACGCGTCCTCGTCGGTGATCTCGTCGACCTCGAATCCGTCCACGTGAACCGGCCCGTCCCCCCCGCCGAACTGCCGGACGAGAGTATTCTGCGCGACGTGATCAACGGCCTCCGGGCGCTGTGAGCGGCACGGAAGCGAGGTACTGACGTGACAGGCTGGCAGTTCTGGGTCGACCGAGGCGGCACCTTCACCGACATCGTCGCCCGCCGCCCCGACGGGCGGCTCCTCACCCGCAAACTGCTGTCGGACAACCCGGCCCTCGACCGGCCCGAACCTCCTCCCGGCGAGGCGGAACCCGCCGCCGACGCGGCGGTCACGGGCGTCCGCGAACTGCTGGCCGGCTCCCGCGATCCCGTCGAGTCCGTGCGCATGGGAACCACGGTCGCCACCAACGCCCTCCTGGAGCGTACGGGCGAACGCACCCTCCTGGTCATCACCCGCGGCTTCCGCGACGCTCTGCGCATCGCCTACCAGAACCGCCCCGACATCTTCGCCCGCCGCATCGAACTGCCCGAGCTCCTGTACGAACGGGTGGTCGAAGTGGACGAACGCGTCGCCGCTGACGGCACCGTCCTGCGCGCCCCCGACCTCGACGCCCTCGGCGGCCCGCTGCAGCGGGCCCACGACGACGGCATCCGTGCCGTTGCCGTGGTCTGCATGCACAGCCACCTCCACCCTGCCCACGAAAAGGCGGTCGGGAAACTCGCCGCCCGCATCGGCTTCCCGCAGATCTCGCTGTCCAGCGAGGTCAGCCCGCTGATGCGACTCGTCCCGCGCGGGGACACGGCCGTCGTCGACGCCTACCTCTCGCCCGTGCTGCGCCGCTATGTCCGGCAGGTGGCCGGCGCACTCGACGGCGTACGGCTGATGTTCATGCAGTCCAACGGCGGCCTCGCCGAAGCCGCGCAGTTCCGTGGCAAGGACGCTGTCCTGTCCGGGCCGGCCGGCGGCATCGTCGGGATGGCCCGCATGTCGCAGCTCGCCGGCTTCGACCGGGTCATCGGCTTCGACATGGGCGGCACCTCCACCGACGTCTCCCACTTCGCAGGGGACTACGAACGCGTTTTCACCACCCGGATCTCCGGTGTCCGGCTGCGCGCGCCCATGCTGGACATCCACACCGTCGCCGCCGGCGGCGGCTCGGTCCTCCACTTCGACGGCTCCCGCTACCGTGTGGGACCGAACTCGGCCGGCGCCGACCCCGGCCCCGCCTGTTACCGGGCCGGCGGACCGCTCACCGTCACCGACGCCAACGTCATGCTCGGACGTATCCAGCCCGCCCACTTCCCCGCGGTGTTCGGCCCGGACGGCGACCAGCGCATCGACGCCGGACTCATCCGCGACCGCTTCACCACCCTCGCGCGTGAGATCCGCGAACAGACCGGCGACGACCGAACCCCGGAGCAGGTCGCCGAGGGCTACCTGCGGATCGCCATCGCCAACATCGCCGCCGCGGTGAAGCGGATCTCCGTCCAGAAGGGCCACGACATCACCCGTTACGCCCTCACCACCTTCGGTGGTGCGGGCGGGCAGCACGCGTGCAGGGTCGCCGACTCCCTCGGCATCCGTACCGTCCTCGTGCCGCCCATGGCGGGGGTCCTCTCGGCACTCGGTATGGGCCTCGCCGACACCACGGCCATGCGCGAACACTCCGCCGAGGCACCCCTGGAGCCCGCCGAGATGCCCGGCATCCACCGGATCGCCGACGATCTGGAAGAGGCGGCCCGCGCCGAACTCCTTGCCGAGGACGTCCCCGGGGACCGGATCGAGGTCACACGGCGCGCCCAGCTCCGCTACGACGGCACCGACACCACCCTCACGGTCGAACTGACCGACCCCACCGCCATGCGCCGCGCCTTCGAAGAACGTCATCGCGCCACCTACTCCTTCACGCTCGACCGCCCGATCGTCGTCGAAGCCCTCTCCGTCGAAGCCACCGGCATCACCGAACCCCCCGATCTCTCCGCCCTCGCCCCTTACGAAGGCAGCCCCGCCGCTCCACGCCCCGTCCGCCTCCACACCGGCGGTACCTGGCGCGACGTCCTCCTCCACCGTCGTGAGGACCTTCCCCCCGGCGAGGCGGTCGCCGGCCCGGCGATCATCACCGAGGCAGGCGCCACGACCGTCGTCGACGAAGGCTGGCGAGCCGCTCCGAACCAGGACGGGCATCTGATCATGGAACGCGTCGCGATTACACAGGGTTCCGATCCCGACGCGGAGCCGGACAGGGGATCCGGCCCGGAAGCCGACCCAGTGATGCTTGAGGTCTTCAACAACCTCTTCATGTCCATCGCCGAACAGATGGGCGCCCGCCTCGAGTCCACCGCCCAGTCCGTCAACATCAAGGAGCGCCTGGACTTCTCCTGCGCCCTCTTCGACCCGGACGGAAACCTGGTGGCCAACGCCCCCCACATCCCCGTCCACCTGGGCTCGATGGGCACCGGCGTCAAGGAGGTCATCCGGCGGCGCGGCTCCACCATGTGCCCAGGTGACACCTACGCCGTGAACGACCCGTACCACGGCGGTACCCATCTCCCCGACGTCACCGTGATCACCCCGGTCTTCGGCACCGGGCCCGCCGGCACCACGCAGGGTGACAGAAAGGTTCTCTTCCACGTCGCCTCTCGTGGCCACCACGCCGAGATCGGCGGCATCGCCCCGGGGTCCATGCCCGCCGACAGCCGCAGCATCGACGAGGAAGGCATCCTCTTCGACAACTGGCTGCTCGCCGAGAACGGCCGGTTCCGCGAAAAGGAGACCCTCCTCCTCCTGACCGACGCCCGGTACCCCTCCCGTGACCCGCAGACCAACCTCGCCGACCTGCGCGCCCAGATCGCCGCCAACCAGAAGGGCGTCGACGAGGTCGGCCGGATGATCGAGAACTTCGGCCTCGGCGTGGTCCAGGCGTACATGCGGCACGTCCAGGACCATGCCGAGGACTCGGTACGCCGCGTGATCGACGCCCTCGAGGACGGCGAGTACTCCTACGAGACCGACTCCGGCGCCGTCATCCGTGTGAGCGTACGGGTGGACCGCGCGGATCGCTCCGCCACCATCGACTTCACGGGTACCACAGGGCAGTTGCCCACCAACTTCAACGCGCCCTTCTCGGTTGTCAACGCGGCAGTCCTGTACGTCTTCCGTACCCTGGTCGGCGACGACATTCCGCTCAACGACGGATGCCTGCGGCCGCTGCGGGTCATCGTGCCGCCCGGCTCCATGCTGGCGCCCCGGTCACCCGCCGCCGTCGTCGCGGGCAACGTGGAGACCTCCCAGAGCATCACCGGCGCCCTCTACGCGGCGCTCGGCGTCCAGGCCGAGGGCTCCGGCACCATGAACAACGTCACCTTCGGCAACGCCCGTCATCAGTACTACGAGACCGTCGCCTCCGGCTCGGGCGCGGGGGACGGCTTTCCCGGAGCGCCCGTCGTGCAGACCCACATGACCAACTCGCGCCTCACCGACCCCGAGGTCCTGGAGTGGCGACTGCCCGTCCGTGTCGACGCGTTCGCCGTACGCGAGGGCAGCGGCGGAGCAGGCCGGTGGCACGGCGGGGACGGCGCGGTCCGCCGCATCCGGTTCCTGGAACCCATGACCGTTTCCACGCTGTCCCAGCACCGCAGGATCCCTCCGTACGGTATGGCGGGCGGCGTGCCCGGGGCGCTCGGCGCCAACCGGATCGACCGGGCGGACGGTGGCGTCACCACACTCGACGGCAGCGATTCGGCGGACGTCCGCCCCGGCGACGTCCTCGTCATCGAAACCCCCGGCGGTGGCGGCTACGGTCCACCGCAGGACCTTCACCCAGCAGGAGAAAAGTACGATGATCTTCGGGCGTTCTGAGCGCGGCAAGCCCCCGGTCGAGCCCGTCACGCTCAAGATCCTGGTGGCCGGCGGCTTCGGCGTGGGCAAGACCACGCTCGTCGGCGCGGTCAGTGAGATCAGGCCGCTGCGCACCGAGGAACTGCTCACCGAAGCAGGGCGTCCGGTCGACGACCTCAGCGGGGTGGAGGCCAAGAACACCACCACGGTGGCCATGGACTTCGGCCGCATCACGCTCCGCGAGGATCTGGTGCTGTACCTTTTCGGCACGCCCGGTCAGGAGCGGTTCTGGTTCATGTGGGACGAGCTCGCCGAGGGCGCCCTCGGTGCTGTCGTCCTCGCCGACACCCGGCGGCTGGAGGACTGCTTCGCGGCCGTCGACTACTTCGAGCGGCGCTCCATACCGTTCCTCGTCGGCGTCAACTGCTTCGAGGGAGCTGCGCTTCACCCGGCCGAGGACGTCCGCCGAGCGCTCGATCTCGACCCGGACGTACCGCTCCTGATGGGCGACGCCCGGGACCGCGAGTCGGTCAAGAGCGTCCTCGTCGGCGTCGTCCAGCACGCCATGGCACAGGCGGCGCAGCGCCGCCAGGCCGTCACCATCTGAACCGGAGGAGGTCCGGCCGGACCTCGCCCCGCGGGTGCCGTGGCCCTCTCCGCATCACGCGGGGCCGGACGCTTCCCTGATTCAGGAGGATGACCGTGTCGTAGCTGTGCGCCAGGTCCTCGGTCTGATGCGTGGAGACCACGAAGCTCGCCCGGTCCTTGAGATCGTCGAGAAGCGCGCGGAAGACCCTCCGCTGCGTCGGGTCAAGACCAGCAGTTGGTTCGTCCATCAGTACCACCTGGGCCGAATGCACGAGCGTCTGGGCGATACCCAGGCGCCGCAGCTGGCCTCCTGACAGCTGGGCGGCGGAGCGTTCGGCCAGTTCCCCCAGACCCACCTGCTTGATCGCTTCCCAAGACCTGTCCCAGGCGTTCCGCCTCGACAGGCCCTTCAACCAGCCGGCATACGCGGCCTGCTCCCTGACCCGCAGCCCTGGAACGGGAGTCACCTGCTGCGGCAGCCAGCCGACCTGCTGCCGGTACTGCTTCAGATCACCCCGCTTGCGGGTGTCGAGGTCGCCGAGCGTCATGCTGCCCGCCCGGGGTCTGCGTGCGGATGCCAGTAATGACAGCAGCGTCGACTTCCCGGCGCCGTTCGGCCCGAGGAGCACAGCGCATCCTGACGGCAGATCGAGCATCAGGTCTTCGAGGACGAGATCCCGGCGCCGGTATCCGAAGGAACAGCGCGAGATATGGATGGTCATTCCGGCCTTCTGTCAACTTCCGTGGGAGGCGGCCCCCGGAAGAACCGGGGCCGCCAACGGGTCCGATGCTGTCAGTAGCGGGTGACGACACTACCGACGCTGAGCCTGGTGGAGCCTACGTAGATGAAGCAGAAGTCTCCGCTGGTCTGAATCTCGCCCCAGGACACCGTGTTGCAGCTGTTGCTCCTCTGGCCGTGGCCCACGTCCGGAAGCAAGTCTCCGACCCGGTGAGGTGCCCCGGAGTTTCCGGACAGGGACCCAATGAACCCTTCTCGGTAACGTCTCGTGACGGTTTGTGATCTTCGTTCAGGTGGTGCGGCCGTGTTCCATCTGGAGCAGGACGAGGGCGGCTCGGGCGATCCGGGTGATGCTGCCAGGGTCGAGGCTGACCCGGCGCAGAGCCTTGAACGTGACTTTGAGCAGGGCATTGACTCTGTTGCTCAATTGCGGAGAGTGACGCCGACCTGTCGACGGGGCGCGTGGAACGGGCCTCGCGAGGAGGCGGTCCGGCCCCTCTCGGATGCGGTGCGTGACCATCCCCCGAATTGAGCAGCAGAGTCGGCATTGACTCTGCTGCGCAATTACCCGGCGTGATGACGCCGTGCCGATACGGCCTTCAGAGCGCGTCGCAGATGCAGGCAGGCCGGGCGCGGCCGAGCCCTGAAAGCATGGCACGTGATCGCTCGCCGAATTGAGCAGCAGAGTCGGCATTCGCGCGCTCGGCGACGCCGTGGATGCCACGGATCACCTTGTTGAACGTCTGCTGTTCGAGGTCGAGTTCGCCGCCCTGCGGCTTCTTGGCCGGGTGGCGGAAGCCGTCGCCGGCGTTCTCGTAGCCGAGATCGGTCAGAGTCGGGATGTCCAGAGTGGCGGCGAGCCGGTTCAGCGCGCCGATCAGGTTGTGGGTGCGCGCGCAGGTGGTGTCGTGCTCGCGGCCGGGGCGGACCGGGGACACCCAGAGCGGCCAGCCGTCCGGGGCGGAGATGACCTGCACATTCCCGCCATGATGCTTGTGCTTCCCGGACCACCAGAGATCTGCCCCGTTGGGACCGGGGGCGGCGACGCGGTCGGTGCGGATGACAGTGCCGTCCAGGTTGAGGTGGGTGTACCCGGCGGCCGCCGCCCGCTCCAGTGCGGTGGCCAGGTCCGGGGCGTGGTCGGCGAGCACGGTCAGCCCCTCGTGGAGATAGCGGTAGGCGGTCGGCACCGAGATCCGGCTGTCCCGGGCGAGTTGGGCCAGCCGGGTTCCGTCGACGAACCACCGCAGGACGAGGATCCCCTGCTTGAAGACGCCCAGGGCGCGGGTGTTCTTGCGGGTGCCGAGCCGGTCGCGGTGCTCGCGCAGGAGCCGGGCCAGGGTCTCGGCGGTCTCCCTGCCGACATCGAGCACGGCGGTGTAGGTGATACTGGTCAACGTGTGAAGCCTCTGGCCGTACGGAACTTGATTTTCGCAGACCTGTTCCTACCAGGGGCTTCACCCATATCTGACAGCGGGGCACTCGACGCGGTCCGGCTCACCCCGCACGCGGTCACGCACCGCAACCGTCACGTTGCCGAGAAGACCTCACTGTCCGGAAAACGCGAGGCCCCTCACCGGCCACCGCTGAACGCCCCCCGGACACCCCCAGGAGACGCCTCCACCCCGATCGGCTACAGTCCGCGCGTGCCCACAACCCAGACCCCCGGCCCTGACCCCGTGCCGGACTCCCACTGTTCGAGCTGCGGAACGTCCTTCGGCGGGGGCGTCCTGGGCTGGCCCCGCACCTGCCCGGCATGCGGCACCGCCGCCTATCGCAACCCGCTGCCGGTAGCGGTCGCCCTCCAGCCCGTGTACGACCCGAAGGGCACCGCCCTCGTCGTCATCACCCGGACCATCGCCCCCGCGCGCGGAGGAACGGCCCTGCCCGGCGGCTACATCGACGACCGGGAGGACTGGCGCCAGGCCGTCGTCCGCGAACTCCAGGAGGAGACCGGCATCGACGCGGCGAGCCGGGACGTGCGGCTTGCCGACGCCATGAGCTCGCCCGACGGACACCTGCTGCTGTTCGGGCTGCTCCCGGAACGTCCCGCGGAAGGGCTGCCACCGTCGGACGCCACGGACGAGACGGAGGGCTGGCACCTGCTGCGGCGCGCGGAGGAACTCGCCTTCCCGCTGCACACGCGTGCCGTGCGGGCTTGGTTCGAGGGCCGGTACATCTGACGCGACGCGGCACCTCGGCCTCGCCGGCCGCAGGCCCTGCCGGGGCGGGCCGCGCCCCGCCCGCTCAGCCGGGCCCGAGCCCGCGGACGCGCACCGGATGGGGGAGGCCGCAGGTGCCGTCCCCGCCCTCCCGCTCGACGACGATTCGGGAGCCCGCCCAGCGGGTGGTGTACCGCTCGAGGTCCGGCTCCTCCCAGCCGTCGCCGGCGTCCGCTACGACCGCTCCGCCGCCGACCCGCCCTCTGACGGGTGCCCACACCTCCAGTTCCAGCCCGCCGTCCTCCCCGCGCACGGGAATGACGGCGCCCGCGCGGGCGAACACCGGAACGCGGTCCAGGGGCGCGTCGACCACCACCTGGGCAGGCCCGTCGAACACCCGGCCCGTCGCCGTCTCGTACCAGCGGCCGCCGGGCAGCCGCACCGTGCGCCGCTCCACGCCCGGATCCAGCACCGGTGCCACCAGCAGGCTGTCGCCCAGCAGGAAGGCATCCTCGCAGTCGCGCAACCCCCGCTCCTCCGGCGCCGACCACCACAACGGCCGCACATAGGGAGCCCCGGTGCGCCGGGCCAGATGTGCCAGAGTCACGAAGTACGGTTGCAGCCGCCGACGCTCGACGAGAGCCGCGTGCGTGTGTGCCAGCACCTCGGTACCGGACTCCCACGGTTCCCTGTGTCCCGTCCCCGTCCCCGCGAGGGTGCGGAACAGCGGCAGATGCGCGCCCAACTGGAGCCACCGCAGATACAGCTCGGGAGACGGATCCCTGCCGGTCCCGCCGACGTCCGGCCCCACGTACGGGACTCCGCACAGCCCGAGCCCCAGCACCAGGGCCAGCGAGGCCCGCAGCCCGGGCCAGCCCGGGGCCACTCCCCCCGACAGGATCCCGCCGTAGCGCTGCATGCCGGCCCAGCCCGAGCGCGAGAACAGGAACGGCCGCTCCTCGGGCAGCAACGCCCGCAGTCCCTCGTGAGCCGACCTGGCCATACACAGTGCGTACACGTTGTGCGCCTCGCGATGATCACCGTCCCGACCGTCCAGGGCGTGACGGGCCGAGCGGGGGAGCGTCGGCTCCCCGAACGCGGTGAACGACGTCGGCTCGTTCATGTCGTGCCAGAAACCCGCGAACCCCTGCTTCAGCCGCTCCGCATACAGATCGCCCCACCACGCGCGCACGGGCGGGTGGGTGAAGTCGGGGAAGACCACGTCCCCGGGCCAGGACACACCCTGGACGACATCTCCCGACGCGTCGCGCACGAACGCGTCCCGGGCCGTCCCCGCGTCGTACACGGCATGGCCGCTCCCGGCGGGGACCGCAGGACCGACGACCGACACCAGTCGGATCCCGTCCTGCCGCAGCTCGTCGGCCAGGGCCGGCAGCTTGGGGAAACGCTCCTGGTCCACGGTGAACGCCCGGTGGGCGTCGTGGTGGCCGCTGCCGAGGTGGAGGGCGTCGAGCGGCAGCCCGTGCTCCTGATAGCCGGCGACGGTCCGCCGCACCTCCCGCTCACCGCCGTCGCCCCACCGCGCGTGATGATGTCCGAGGGCCCATGCGGGCGGCAGCGCGGGCGCACCGGTCAGTGACGCCCAGGCGAGCAGCACCCGCGCGGGAGTGCCCACCATCACCCAGCAGCGCAACGGTCCCCCGTCCATCCGCAGCTCGCAGGTCCCCGCCCGGTCGTGCCCGGAGCCGGCACCCTCCGCCCCCTCCCGCAGCGTGACGGTGCCGTCCCACGAACTGTCGTGGAACGCGAGATGCGTGCCCGCGTCGGCCACCACCAACTGCACCGGCATCGTGACGGGCGGCGGAGCGTCGCCCGGCCCGACACCGCGGCCGGGCCCCGTGTTCCACAGTCGGTAGGTACCGTCCCGCAGCCACGGCCCCGACACCCGTCCGCCGAGTCCGAAGAACCGGGCGTCGGCACGTACCTCGGACCGCTGCATCCAGCGTGCCGGGCCTCCTGCCACCGGCTCCCACCACCGCGGCGGCAGCTCCCGGCGCAGCACCACGCCCCCCGGAGTGAGTACCTCCACCGCGCCGTGCCTCGAGACGGCGACCGTCACCCGCTCGGCGACCACCCGCCAGCCGCCGTCGGTGTCCGGTTCCAGCACCGCTCGCGGATCCGGGTCGGGACAGCGCCCGGCCAGCGCGTACGACGGCTCCGGAGCCGCCCCGTCCCAGCCCCAGAAGACGGCCCCGTTCACGGCGACGCGGATCCGCAGCTCGGAACGGCCGAACCGGACGACACCCCCTCCGGGCCCGGGGTCCACCTCCCGCACAGGCCCGGGAGTGCGCGCGCGCTCCGCGCCGCGGGGCGGCAGCCCAATGGCGTCGGCCCGCTGCCTGCGCCACGCTGCCCGTACGGTACGCAAACCCTGTGCCGTCCCCACCGGGCCGACCGATCTCACCGAACGCAGCAGGTCACGACCGTCCATGGTGCTCACCCTGCCACTGCCGGCACCTCGCAGGCGTGTCGTTCAACTGCCGTTCACCCATGATCGGACCACATCTTCACGACCGGGACCATGTGGGCCGTGCCCTGGTACGGAAGACGATCACGTGGCATCGTCCCTGTCAGCCGCGTCACGCGCACACCCCAGCCCGTGCGCGCAGGACGCACACGACGCGCACAGTCCGGGAGCCGCCCATGTCGACCGTGAACCTCCAGCCGCTCTGGCAGCCAGATCCGGAACGCATCGCCCGTGCCCGGATCACCCACTTCCGCACATGGGCGGCCGAGCACCACGGCGCCCCTGCCGAGGGCGGCTACACGGAACTGCACCGCTGGTCCGTGGACGAGCCGGAAACCTTCTGGAAGGCCGTGACGGAGTGGTTCGACGTCCGCTTCTCGACCCCCTACGCACGCGTGCTGGGCGACCGCTCGATGCCCGGCGCCCAGTGGTTTCCCGGTGCCACCCTCAACTACGCCGAACACGCACTCCGCGCGGCCTCGACCCGCGCGGAAGAGCCGGCGCTCCTCCATGTCGACGAGACCCACGACCCGAGGCCCGTCACCTGGGCCGAGCTGCGCCGCCGGGTCGGCTCCCTCGCAGTCCGACTGCGTGCCCTCGGCGTACGTCCCGGCGACCGCGTCAGCGGCTACCTGCCCAACATCCCGCAGGCCGTCGTCGCCTTCCTGGCCACCGCGGCCGTGGGCGGAGTGTGGACCTCCTGTGCGCCCGACTTCGGTGCCCGTAGCGTGCTCGACCGTTTCCAGCAGGTCGAACCGGTCGTCCTGTTCACCGTCGACGGCTACCGCTACGGGGGCAAGGAGCACGACCGCCGTGACGTCGTCGCCGAACTGCGCCGAGAACTGCCCACCCTGCGCGCCGTGGTGCACATCCCCCTGCTCGGCACGGATGCCCCCGACGGTACGCTCGACTGGCAGGCCCTGACCTCAGCGGACACCGAACCGGTCTTCGAGCAGGTGCCCTTCGAACACCCTCTCTGGGTGCTCTACTCCTCCGGCACCACCGGGCTGCCGAAGGCGATCGTCCAGTCCCAGGGCGGCATTCTGGTCGAACACCTCAAGCAGCTCGGACTCCACTGCGACCTGGGCCCCGAGGACCGCTTCTTCTGGTACACGTCGACCGGCTGGATGATGTGGAACTTCCTCGTCTCCGGCCTGCTCACCGGAACGACGATCGTCCTGTACGACGGCAGTCCTGGCTACCCGGACACGGGTGCCCAGTGGCGGATCGCCGAACGCACCGGCGCCACCTTCTACGGCACCTCCGCCGCATACGTCATGGCCTGCCGGAAGGCGGGCGTGCACCCCTCGCGCGGCTTCGACCTCTCGACGGTGCAGTGCGTCGCCACCACCGGCTCCCCCCTGCCGCCCGACGGTTTCCGCTGGCTGCACGACGAGGTGCGTGACGACCTGTGGATCGCCTCCGTCAGCGGCGGTACGGACGTGTGCTCCTGCTTCGCCGGTGCCGTACCCACCCTTCCCGTCCACGTCGGTGAGCTGCAGGCACCCTGCCTCGGCACCGACCTGCAGTCCTGGGACCCGAGCGGCAGATCCCTGACCGACCAGGTCGGCGAGCTCGTTGTCACCAACCCGATGCCGTCCATGCCGATCCACTTCTGGAACGACCCCGACGGCAGCCGCTACCACGACAGCTACTTCGACACCTACCCCGGCGTCTGGCGGCACGGCGACTGGATCACTCTCACCTCCCGGGGTTCCGTCGTCATTCACGGCCGCTCCGACTCCACGCTCAATCGCCAGGGCGTCCGCATGGGGTCGGCGGACATCTACGAGGCCGTCGAGCGCCTTCCCGAGATCAGGGAATCCCTCGTCATCGGCATCGAACAGCCCGACGGCGGTTACTGGATGCCCCTGTTCGTCCACCTGGCACCGGGCGCCGTGCTCGACGAGGACCTGGCGGGCCGCATCCGGCGGACCATCCGCGAGGAACTGTCCCCGCGCCACGTCCCCGACGAGATCATCGAGGTGCCCGGTGTCCCGCACACCCTGACGGGCAAACGCATCGAGGTCCCGGTCAAACGCCTTCTCCAGGGCACACCGCTGGAGAAGGCGGTCAACGTCGGCTCCGTCGACAATCTGGAGCTGCTCACCTTCTACGAGGACCTGGCCCGCAGGCGAGCCTGAACCCACCCCGGCCGCCGGGTCCCGACCGGACGTCGCTGTCAGTGCCCCCGATTACTGTGAGTGAGCATCGATCGACCGTGCAGGGGGAGACATGACGTACACCGACCACCGAACCATGCGACGCGTCCTGCGCCGCGAAATCGCGGGCACCATCGGGCTGCTCACCGACGAACACGACTTCCGCGCCATGCGGCACTACCGGAGCTTCACCTTCGACGACCACCGCACGTACCTCGAGCACGTGGAGGCCCTCCTCAGGGCGCGTGCCCTGCAGGGCAGCCACACCACACTGGCCCTCTTCGACCCCGAGCAGTACGCGGAGTTCTGCGCGCAACGCGACCTCGACCCGGACAGCCACGCCAGCCGCACCCGCTTCACGGCCGAACTCGCGGCCACCGGGCCCACCGTCCCCTACGAGGGACAGCCCCTGACCGACCTCCTGCCCGCCCTCGTCGACGAGGGCGTCCGCCAGGCGACCTGGGAGTACGCGGCCACGCTGCTCGCCCGTCTCGGCGCCTGCCCCTCATGCGAGAAGGACCTGGGAGGCGAGGCCTTCGCCCGCGCCTCCCAGGTGATCGTCCGCATTCTCGAAACGGCAGGCCCTGGAAGCCGGCATCTCGTCTGCAGCGTCGCCGGACCACCCGAGACCCTGGTCGCGGTCCTCCACGCCGACGACAACGGCGGGCGTCTCGAACCGGACGACGCCGAGATCCTCGAATTCACCACGGTGCTGGCCGTCGGCCTCGCCACCGACAGCCCGGGCGGGCTCGTCATGCGGACCACGGCCCCGGACACCCCCGACCGCATTCACGGCTGGCGGTTGCGCGCCCACGGCGTCGAACCCCTCACCGCGGGCGAGGTGTTCGACGCCTACTGCACCGACGTCGAATCGGGAGATCTCATCTCGCCGGAGTCCAACGTCGACTACTGCGAGCCACCCGACCTCGGGGAAGGCCTGAAACCGCACCACCGCCACTGACCCTCCTCGAACGGGGAGCGGGGCCACGGAAAGGGGCGCCCCTCGAACGGAGCGCCCCTCCGTATCGTATTTTCCTGCTTGTCCTGCTACTCGCCCGACAGCACGGCCCGAGCGGCCCTACGGGCCTCCTCGGCGCTGTCCGTCGCACGGGCCGCCGCCGCGGCCCGCTCGCACTGCGCCAGAGTGAACTTCGCCAGCGCCGCCCGCACATAGGGAATGGACGCCGCACCCATGGAGAGGGAGGTGACACCCAGACCGGTCAGCACCGAAGCGAGAAGCGGGTCGGACGCGGCCTCACCGCAGACACCACAGCTCTTGCCCTCGGCCTTCGCGGCCTCCGCCGACAGCGCGACCAGGTCGAGGAGCGCGGGCTGCCACGGATCCTGCAGTCGGGACACCGCACCCACTTGACGGTCCGCGGCGAACGTGTACTGCGCGAGGTCGTTCGTCCCCAGTGACAGGAACTCCACCTCCTGCAGGATCGAGCGTGCGCGCAGCGCGGCCGACGGAATCTCGACCATCGCGCCGAACTTCGCGTGCAGACCCGCCTCACGGCACGCGTCGGCGAAGGCCTTGGCATCCGCGCGGTCCGCCACCATCGGGGCCATCACCTCAAGGTGGACGGGCAGCCCCTCCGAGGCCTTGACCAGAGCCGACAGCTGGGTACGCAGCACCTCGGGGTGGTCGAGCAGCGACCGCAGACCGCGCACGCCCAGTGCCGGGTTCGGCTCATCCGCCGGGGTGAGGAAGTCCAGCGGTTTGTCCGCGCCCGCATCCAGCACCCGCACGACCACACGGCCCTCGGGGAACGCTTCGAGTACCTGCCGGTAGGCCGAGACCTGCTTCTCCTCGGAAGGGGCGTTCTTGCTGTCGTCCAGGAAGAGGAACTCGGTACGGAAGAGACCGACGCCCTCGGCGCCCGCCTCGACCGCGGTCGGCACGTCCGCCGGACCGCCGATGTTCGCCAGCAGCGGCACCTTGTGGCCGTCCGCGGTCGCACCGGGGCCGGTCGACGCGCCCAGCGCCGCCCGGCGCTCGGCCGCTGCGGCTTCGAGCTGCCCCCTCTTCTCCTCGCTCGGGTTCACGAAGATCTCACCGGTGCTGCCGTCGACGGCGATCAGCGTCCCCTCGGCGAGTTCACCGGCCCCAGGCAGGGCCACCACGGCCGGCACACCGAGCGCCCGGGCCAGGATCGCGCTGTGACTGGTGGGTCCCCCTTCCTCGGTCACGAAACCGAGCACCAGGGTCGGGTCCAGCAGCGCCGTGTCCGCCGGTGCGAGGTCACGGGCCACCAGAACGTAGGGCTCGTCGCTGTCCGGGACGCCCGGCATCGGCACGCCGAGCAGCCGGGCGACGATACGGTTCCGCACGTCGTCGAGGTCGGCGACACGGCCCGCCAGGTACTCACCGGCAGTGGCCAGCAGTTCGCGGTACGCGGCGAACGCGTCGTACACCGCACGCTCGGCTGTGCTGCTTTCGGCGATGCGACGTTCCACGTCCGTCATCAGCTCGGGATCCTGGGCCATCATGGCCTGGGCCTCGAGCACCGCCTGAGCTTCCCCGCCCGCCAGGTTGCCGCGCGCCATCAGATCGGCCGCCACCGCCTCCACGGCCTTGCGGGCGCGCCCCTGCTCACGTTCCGTCTCCTCAGTCGGGACCTGCCTGACCGGCGGCTCGAGCACCGCAGTTCCCATGTGCCGAACCTCGCCGATCGCCACACCATGGCTCACACCGACGCCTTGCAGCGTTGTCTCCATCTCACTGTCTCCGCTAGTGCGGCGTTTCCGCCGCCGTGTGGGTTGTCCTGCTGACCGTCGGAAGACGGCACCGGTGTCACTTCCAGAGGAAGAGGCGTTCACCGGCCTTCACCTCGCTGTCGTCGCGCAGTTCGGAGAGGGCCTCCACCATGGCGTCCAGGGCCACGACCGGGCACACCGGGGACTTACCGGAGGCCTCGACCGCGGCAGGGTTCCAGCGCACGATGCCCTGACCGCGGGTCACGGTGTCGCCCTTGTTGACGAGGAGTTCGAAGCCGTCACCGTTGAGCTGCACGGTGTCGATGCCGAGATGGGTGAGCACGCCGTGCCCGCTCTGGTCGACCACGACGAACGCGTGTGGGTGCAGGGAGACGACGACGCCGTCGACGGGTGAGACAGCCGTGGAGGGCTCCCGTACGGGGTCGATCGCCATACCAGGGCCGACCATGGCCCCGGAGAAGACGGGATCGGGCACGGAGTCGAGTCCGATTGCCCGTCCTGTGAGCGGGGACGTCACGGTGGTCATGGGAAGCCTCCCAGGGGCGGAGATTCATAGGGGCCCGTCACTGTCGGTCTCGGACGGCGCGCTGTGATGCAGCGTATGTCACCGGTAGTACCGGTTCCGTGTGAGAGGACCGATTAGAGGTCTAGACCACATCTTCTTGTCGATTTGCACCCGTCGTGCGGCTCCATGTACAGTCGGGCGACCTGCCTGGGGCCGAGCGGCGCGATCTCGTGTCACTGTCCCGCAGTAATCCAACTTGCCGATCCTAGCCCGGGGTCAGCTTCTGCGTGCTCGCAGGGTGGCGGTCAGGGGGCCGGAGAAACACTGGTAGTGTTGGAGACGCAGGACCGAAGGGAAGTGCCCGGAGGAAAGCCCGAGAGGGTGAGTACGAAGGAAGCGTCCGTTCCTTGAGAACTCAACAGCGTGCCAAAAATCAACGCCAGATATGTTGATACCCCGTCCTCGGCCGTTCGGCCGGGACGAGGTTCCTTTGAAGAAAACACAGCGAGGACGCTGTGAACGGTCGGGCCTGTTCCGCTCGACTGTTCCGCTCTCGTGATGTGTCCTTCCCGGTTACGGGAGAGCATTCACGGAGAGTTTGATCCTGGCTCAGGACGAACGCTGGCGGCGTGCTTAACACATGCAAGTCGAACGATGAACCACTTCGGTGGGGATTAGTGGCGAACGGGTGAGTAACACGTGGGCAATCTGCCCTTCACTCTGGGACAAGCCCTGGAAACGGGGTCTAATACCGGATAACACTTCCACTCGCATGGGTGGGGGTTAAAAGCTCCGGCGGTGAGGGATGAGCCCGCGGCCTATCAGCTTGTTGGTGAGGTAATGGCTCACCAAGGCGACGACGGGTAGCCGGCCTGAGAGGGCGACCGGCCACACTGGGACTGAGACACGGCCCAGACTCCTACGGGAGGCAGCAGTGGGGAATATTGCACAATGGGCGAAAGCCTGATGCAGCGACGCCGCGTGAGGGATGACGGCCTTCGGGTTGTAAACCTCTTTCAGCAGGGAAGAAGCGAAAGTGACGGTACCTGCAGAAGAAGCGCCGGCTAACTACGTGCCAGCAGCCGCGGTAATACGTAGGGCGCGAGCGTTGTCCGGAATTATTGGGCGTAAAGAGCTCGTAGGCGGCTTGTCGCGTCGATTGTGAAAGCCCGGGGCTTAACCCCGGGTCTGCAGTCGATACGGGCAGGCTAGAGTGTGGTAGGGGAGATCGGAATTCCTGGTGTAGCGGTGAAATGCGCAGATATCAGGAGGAACACCGGTGGCGAAGGCGGATCTCTGGGCCATTACTGACGCTGAGGAGCGAAAGCGTGGGGAGCGAACAGGATTAGATACCCTGGTAGTCCACGCCGTAAACGGTGGGAACTAGGTGTTGGCGACATTCCACGTCGTCGGTGCCGCAGCTAACGCATTAAGTTCCCCGCCTGGGGAGTACGGCCGCAAGGCTAAAACTCAAAGGAATTGACGGGGGCCCGCACAAGCAGCGGAGCATGTGGCTTAATTCGACGCAACGCGAAGAACCTTACCAAGGCTTGACATACACCGGAAAGCATTAGAGATAGTGCCCCCCTTGTGGTCGGTGTACAGGTGGTGCATGGCTGTCGTCAGCTCGTGTCGTGAGATGTTGGGTTAAGTCCCGCAACGAGCGCAACCCTTGTTCTGTGTTGCCAGCATGCCCTTCGGGGTGATGGGGACTCACAGGAGACCGCCGGGGTCAACTCGGAGGAAGGTGGGGACGACGTCAAGTCATCATGCCCCTTATGTCTTGGGCTGCACACGTGCTACAATGGCCGGTACAATGAGCTGCGATGCCGTGAGGTGGAGCGAATCTCAAAAAGCCGGTCTCAGTTCGGATTGGGGTCTGCAACTCGACCCCATGAAGTCGGAGTTGCTAGTAATCGCAGATCAGCATTGCTGCGGTGAATACGTTCCCGGGCCTTGTACACACCGCCCGTCACGTCACGAAAGTCGGTAACACCCGAAGCCGGTGGCCCAACCCCCTTGTGGGGAGGGAGCTGTCGAAGGTGGGACTGGCGATTGGGACGAAGTCGTAACAAGGTAGCCGTACCGGAAGGTGCGGCTGGATCACCTCCTTTCTAAGGAGCACTTCCAGGCTGCCGGGCTTGCCCGGTGGTCCAGGGCCAGTACACCGGCGCGTGTCCGGTGCTGGTTGCTCATGGGTGGAACGTTGATTAGTCGGCCGGGTTTTCCGGGTCGGGGTGTGTGAGTACTGCTCTGCGGAGTGGGGAAAGCATGATCTTCGGGCGGAGGTCGGCCGGGCACGCTGTTGGGTGTCTGAGGGAATGATCCCTCTGGATGCCGGCCCCAGTGAACTCCGGTTGTTGCCGGGGGTGGTGGGTGGTTGGTCGTTGTTTGAGAACTGCACAGTGGACGCGAGCATCTGTGGCCAAGTTTTTAAGGGCGCACGGTGGATGCCTTGGCACCAGGAACCGATGAAGGACGTGGGAGGCCACGATAGGCCCCGGGGAGTCGTCAACCAGGCTTTGATCCGGGGGTGTCCGAATGGGGAAACCCGGCAGTCGTCATGGGCTGTCACCCATACCTGAACACATAGGGTATGTGGAGGGAACGCGGGGAAGTGAAACATCTCAGTACCCGCAGGAAGAGAAAACAACCGTGATTCCGGGAGTAGTGGCGAGCGAAACCGGATGAGGCTAAACCGTATGTGTGTGAGACCCGGCAGGGGTTGCGCATGCGGGGTTGTGGGATCTCTCTTCTGTTGTCTGCCGGCAACAGGGCGAGTCAGAAACCGTTGATGTAGGCGAAGGACATGCGAAAGGTCCGGCGTAGAGGGTAAGACCCCGTAGTCGAAACGTCAGCGGCTCGTTGGAGAGACACCCAAGTAGCACGGGGCCCGAGAAATCCCGTGTGAATCTGGCGGGACCACCCGCTAAGCCTAAATATTCCCTGGTGACCGATAGCGGATAGTACCGTGAGGGAATGGTGAAAAGTACCGCGGGAGCGGAGTGAAATAGTACCTGAAACCGTGTGCCTACAAGCCGTGGGAGCGTCGCGTCGAGTGCGTGCACTCGGCGTCGTGACTGCGTGCCTTTTGAAGAATGAGCCTGCGAGTTTGCGGTGTGTTGCGAGGTTAACCCGGGTGGGGAAGCCGTAGCGAAAGCGAGTCCGAACAGGGCGTTTCAGTAGCATGCTCAAGACCCGAAGCGGAGTGATCTAGCCATGGGCAGGTTGAAGCGGAGGTAAGACTTCGTGGAGGACCGAACCCACCAGGGTTGAAAACCTGGGGGATGACCTGTGGTTAGGGGTGAAAGGCCAATCAAACTCCGTGATAGCTGGTTCTCCCCGAAATGCATTTAGGTGCAGCGTCGTGTGTTTCTTGCCGGAGGTAGAGCACTGGATAGGCGATGGGCCCTACCGGGTTACTGACCTTAGCCAAACTCCGAATGCCGGTAAGTGAGAGCGCGGCAGTGAGACTGTGGGGGATAAGCTCCATGGTCGAGAGGAAACAGCCCAGAGCATCGACTAAGGCCCCCAAGCGTACGCTAAGTGGGAAAGGATGTGGAGTCGCACAGACAACCAGGAGGTTGGCTTAGAAGCAGCCATCCTTGAAAGAGTGCGTAATAGCTCACTGGTCTAGTGATTCCGCGCCGACAATGTAGCGGGGCTCAAGCGTACCGCCGAAGTCGTGTCATTGCGATATGTGCCCCCAACGGGGATCGTGATGGGTAGGGGAGCGTCGTGTGCCGGGTGAAGCAGCCGCGGAAGCGAGTTGTGGACGGTTCACGAGTGAGAATGCAGGCATGAGTAGCGATACACACGTGAGAAACGTGTGCGCCGATTGACTAAGGGTTCCTGGGTCAAGCTGATCTGCCCAGGGTAAGTCGGGACCTAAGGCGAGGCCGACAGGCGTAGTCGATGGATAACCGGTTGATATTCCGGTACCCGCTGTGAAGCGTCAAACATCGAGCATCGTGATGCTAAGGCCGTGAAGCCGTTCCGGACCCTTCGGGGAAGGGAAAGTGGTGGAGCCGCCGGTCCAAGCGGTCAGTAGGTGAGTGATGGGGTGACGCAGGAAGGTAGTCCAGCCCGGGCGGTGGTTGTCCCGGGGTAAGGGTGTAGGCCGTGCGGTAGGTAAATCCGTCGCACACGGGGCTGAGACCTGATGCCGAGCCGATTGTGGTGAAGTGGATGATCCTATGCTGTCGAGAAAAGCCTCTAGCGAGTTTTATGGCGGCCCGTACCCTAAACCGACTCAGGTGGTCAGGTAGAGAATACCGAGGCGTTCGGGTGAACTATGGTTAAGGAACTCGGCAAAATGCCCCCGTAACTTCGGGAGAAGGGGGGCCATGTCCGGTGATGGGGTTTTCCCTCTGAGCTGGGTGTGGCCGCAGAGACCAGCGAGAAGCGACTGTTTACTAAAAACACAGGTCCGTGCGAAGCCGTAAGGCGATGTATACGGACTGACGCCTGCCCGGTGCTGGAACGTTAAGGGGACCGGTTAGTCATTCTTCGGGGTGGCGAAGCTGAGAACTTAAGCGCCAGTAAACGGCGGTGGTAACTATAACCATCCTAAGGTAGCGAAATTCCTTGTCGGGTAAGTTCCGACCTGCACGAATGGCGTAACGACTTCTCGACTGTCTCAACCATAGGCCCGGTGAAATTGCACTACGAGTAAAGATGCTCGTTTCGCGCAGCAGGACGGAAAGACCCCGGGACCTTTACTACAGTTTGATATTGGTGTTCGGTTCGGCTTGTGTAGGATAGCTGGGAGACTGTGAAGCTGTCACGCCAGTGGTGGTGGAGTCGTCGTTGAAATACCAGTCTGGTCGTGCTGGATGTCTAACCTGGGTCCGTGATCCGGATCAGGGACAGTGTCTGATGGGTAGTTTAACTGGGGCGGTTGCCTCCTAAAGAGTAACGGAGGCGCCCAAAGGTTCCCTCAGCCTGGTTGGTAATCAGGTGTTGAGTGTAAGTGCACAAGGGAGCTTGACTGTGAGACCGACGGGTCGAGCAGGGACGAAAGTCGGGACTAGTGATCCGGCGGTGGCTTGTGGAAGCGCCGTCGCTCAACGGATAAAAGGTACCCCGGGGATAACAGGCTGATCTTCCCCAAGAGTCCATATCGACGGGATGGTTTGGCACCTCGATGTCGGCTCGTCGCATCCTGGGGCTGGAGTCGGTCCCAAGGGTTGGGCTGTTCGCCCATTAAAGCGGTACGCGAGCTGGGTTTAGAACGTCGTGAGACAGTTCGGTCCCTATCCGCTGTGCGCGTAGGAGTCTTGAGAAGGGCTGTCCCTAGTACGAGAGGACCGGGACGGACGAACCTCTGGTGTGCCAGTTGTCCTGCCAAGGGCATGGCTGGTTGGCTACGTTCGGGAGGGATAACCGCTGAAAGCATCTAAGCGGGAAGCCTGCTTCGAGATGAGGACTCCCACCTCCTGGAGAGGGTAAGGCTCCCAGTAGACGACTGGGTTGATAGGCCGGATATGGAAGCACGGCAACGTGTGGAGTTGACCGGTACTAATAGGCCGAGGGCTTGTCCTCAGTTGCTCGCGTCCACTGTGTTGGTTCTGAAACCACGAACGACCCCGTCGTCACCGGTATGCGGTGGTGGGCGGTGCGGTTGTCTGTTTCATAGTGTTTCGGTGGTCATAGCGTAGGGGAAACGCCCGGTTACATTCCGAACCCGGAAGCTAAGCCCTACCGCGCCGATGGTACTGCAGGGGGGACCCTGTGGGAGAGTAGGACGCCGCCGAACTCCTTTTAGAGCTCTGGCTCTTGGGCACGCAGCCCGAGAGCCAGAGCTTTTTTGCTTTGAGGTAAGGTCAGTGAGCATCATCGGCACGTTTCCCACAGGAGGTTCCGGGTGGAGGTCCAGGAGACTCGCGTCCAGACGGACCGTGTCCTCACCATCCCGAACATCCTCAGCATGGCGCGACTTCTCGGTGTACCCCTCTTCCTGTGGCTGATCCTCAGGCCGGAGTTCGGCGGCCCGAAGAGTGACGGCTGGGCGCTCCTGGTGCTCGCCCTGAGCGGTATCACTGATTACCTGGACGGCAAGCTCGCGCGGCGATGGAACCAGATCAGCAACCTCGGCCGGCTTCTGGATCCCGCGGCGGACCGGCTCTACATTCTTTCGACCCTTGTCGGGCTCACCTGGCGCGAGATTCTCCCGCTTTGGTTGACGGCCGTACTGCTGGCCCGTGAGCTGGTTCTGCTGGTGATGGTGGGTGTCCTCCGGCGCCACGGCTACCCGCCGCCGCAGGTGAACTTCCTTGGGAAGGCAGCCACCTTCAACCTGATGTATGCCTTCCCACTGCTCCTGCTCAGTGACGGGAGCGGCTGGATCTCGTCACTCGCTGCTATTTTCGGATGGGCGTTCGCCGGATGGGGTACAACGCTCTATTGGTGGGCAGGAGTCCTCTACGTGGTGCAGGTCCGCCGCCTGGTTCGTGCGGACGCCATGGCCGGTTGACCTCGCTGGGTGGCACGCGCAACGTCGCGCGATGGCCCGCAGTGGAAAAATGCGGGACAATCTCGGCGGGGGAAGTCGGCTATACCGTCATCTCATGAGGAGGACGCTTCCGACATGAAGGCCGTCGTGATGGCCGGGGGCGAGGGCACGCGCCTTCGTCCCATGACCTCAAGCATGCCCAAGCCGCTCCTGCCGGTGGTCAATCAGCCGATCATGGAGCACGTTCTGCGGCTGCTCAAAAGGCATGGGCTCAACGAAACCGTTGTAACCGTCCAGTTCTTGGCTTCGCTCGTCAAGAACTATTTCGGTGACGGCGAAGAGCTCGGAATGGAGCTCACCTATGCCAACGAGGAGAAGCCACTCGGTACCGCAGGAAGCGTCAAGAACGCCGAGGAGGCACTGAAGGACGATGCCTTCCTCGTCATTTCCGGTGACGCGTTGACGGATTTCGATCTCACCGAGCTGATCAATTTCCACAAGGAGAAGGGCGCACTGGTCACGGTCTGTCTGACCCGGGTGCCGAATCCGCTGGAATTCGGTATCACCATCGTGGACGAGGAAGGCAAGGTCGAGCGTTTCCTGGAGAAGCCGACGTGGGGGCAGGTCTTCTCCGACACGGTGAACACCGGCATCTACGTCATGGAGCCCGAGGTCTTCGACTATGTCGAGGCCGACGTGCCCGTCGACTGGTCCGGAGATGTCTTCCCGCAGTTGATGAAGGAAGGCAAGCCCGTCTACGGCTTCATCGCCGAGGGCTACTGGGAGGATGTCGGCACGCACGAGAGCTATGTGAAGGCTCAGGCAGATGTCCTGGAGCGCAAGGTCGACGTCGACATCGACGGCTTCGAGATCTCCCCGGGCGTATGGGTCGCGGAGGGAGCCGAAGTACATCCCGATGCCGTGCTGCGCGGGCCGCTCTACATCGGCGACTATGCCAAGGTCGAAGCCGGCGCCGAGATTCGCGAGCACACGGTCGTGGGGTCCAATGTCGTCGTGAAGAGCGGGGCCTTTCTGCATAGGGCCGTCGTGCACGACAACGTGTACGTCGGGCCGCACAGCAACCTGCGAGGGTGCGTGCTCGGCAGGAACACCGACGTCATGCGCGCGGCAAGGATCGAGGACGGAGCCGTCATCGGCGACGAGTGCCTGATCGGTGAGGAATCGATTGTTCAGGGCAACGTACGGGTGTATCCGTTCAAGACGATCGAGGCGGGCGCGTTCGTCAACACCTCGGTCATCTGGGAGTCCAGAGGACAGGCACACCTCTTCGGTGCCCGTGGGGTGTCGGGAATCCTGAACGTCGAGATCACGCCGGAACTCGCCGTTCGGCTGGCCGGCGCCTACGCGACGACCCTGAAGAAGGGATCGACGGTCACCACTGCCCGGGACCATTCCCGTGGTGCCCGTGCCCTGAAGCGTGCGGTCATCTCCGCGCTGCAGGCCAGCGCCATCGACGTACGGGATCTGGAGAACGTACCGCTGCCCGTGGCCCGGCAGCAGACCGCGCGGGGCAGCGCGGGCGGTATCATGATCCGAACCACCCTCGGGGTGCCGGACTCCGTCGACATCATGTTCTTCGACGGACAGGGTGCCGACCTCTCGCAGGGCAGCCAGCGCAAACTGGACCGGGTGTTCGCGAGGCAGGAGTACCGGCGCGCGTTCCCGGGCGAGATCGGTGATCTGCACTTCCCGGCGAGCGTCTTCGACTCGTACACCGGTTCACTGCTGCGGAACGTCGACATCACGGGAATCGCGGAGTCCGGACTGAAGGTGGTCGTGGACGCGTCGAACGGCAGCGCGGGGCTCGTGCTGCCGAGTCTGCTCGGCAAGCTCGGAGTGGACTCGCTGACCATCAACCCGGGGCTCGACGAGTCCAGGCCCACCGAGACGGCGGATGTCCGGCGGTCGGGGCTGGTGCGGCTCGGCGAGATGGTGGCGTCCTCCGGTGCCGCGTTCGGTGTGCGGTTCGACCCGGTAGGCGAACGGCTCTCCCTTGTCGACGAGAAGGGGAGGATCATCGAGGACGACCGGGCGCTGCTCGTCCTGCTCGACCTCATCGCGGCCGAGCGACGCAGCGGCCGGGTCGCGCTTCCCGTGACCACCACCAGGATCGCCGAGCAGGTGGCGGCCTACCACGGCACCCAGGTGGAATGGACGACCACCTCGCCCGACGACCTCACCCGCGTGGGTGGCGAGGAGGGCACGATCTTCGGCGGTGACGGCAAGGGCGGTTTCATCGTTCCGGAGTTCAGCAGGGTCTACGACGGCACCGCGGCCTTCGTCCGGCTCATCGGTCTGGTGGCGAGGACGCAGCTCACGCTCAGCCAGATCGACGCGCGTATCCCGCGTGCGCACGTGATCAAGCGTGACCTGGCGACCCCGTGGGCGGTCAAGGGGCTGGTGATGCGGCGGGTCGTCGAGGAGGCCGGCGACCGCTTCGTGGACACCACCGACGGTGTGCGGGTGGTGGAGGCCGACGGCCGCTGGGTGATGGTGCTACCCGACCCGGCCGAGGCGGTCACCCATCTGTGGGCCGAGGGCCCCGACGACGCCTCTGCCCAGGCTCTGCTCGACGAGTGGGCATCGGTCGTGGACAGCGCCGGGCGGTAGCCGGAACCGTCGAACGAACGGTACGCGTGCGTGCCGGACAGGCGTCCCCGATGAGGCCTGTCCGGCACGTCGGCAGGCCCGTTCGGAGGTAGCGCCCGTGGCATGCGACGATGTGCGGCATGCCGCAGCAACCCCCCGTTCGGACCACCTCCCGGCGGCTACCGCGTCCGGACGCGTCCATGTCGTTGATCACCAACGTGATGGACCACAGCCTCGACGAGGGATACGCCGAGGCTGCCGCGCGGAAGCAGGCCGACGGGGACGGAGGTATGCCGAAGACCCTCAGGGCGAAACTGGGGCTTGCCGGCGGTCTGGTGCTCGCGGCCCTGGTGGTGACCGTCGGGGCCGCGCAGGCCAGAGTGGAGGCTCCCGTCGTCGCCAAGGAGCGCGAGGAACTGATCGAGAGGATCGACCGGGAGACCGAGGCGGCGGACAAGCTCGAGGACGGCATCGACACCCTCCGTGCCGACGTGAGCGCGCGGCAGCGCGAGGCGCTCAGACAGAGCGGTGAGAGCGACCGTGCCGACCTGGTGGGCATCCTGGCGGGAGCCGTCGCGGTGCACGGCCCCGGCGTGAAGCTCGTGGTGAACGACGCCAAGGACACAAGCGGCGGCGGGGACGGCGACGCGAGGTCGACCACCGGGTTCTCCGACACCGGGCGGGTCCGCGACCGGGACATGCAGCGCGTGGTCAACGGTCTGTGGGAGTCCGGAGCCGAGGCGATCTCCATCAACGGGCAGCGGCTGACCGCTCTTTCTGCGATCAGGGCCGCGGGGGACGCGATACTGGTCGACAACAGGCCGCTGGTACCGCCGTACACGGTCTTCGCCGTGGGGGACGGCCAGGAGCTGAGCAGCCGGTTCCAGAACAGCTCGGACGGGCTGTACCTGCATGCCCTGCAGGAGAACTACGGCATCCGTACGGCTCTCTCGGTGGAGGACGACCTCCGGCTGCCCGCCGCACCGAGTGTGATCGTACGAACCGCACAACCGATAACCGAGACTGCACCTGAGAAAGGCACATCGTGATCGCCGTACTGGGCCTCGTCGTGGGCGTCGTGGCCGGCCTGTTGGTCCGGCCCGAGGTTCCGGCGGTCGTCGAGCCGTACCTGCCGATCGCCGTCGTGGCCGCGCTCGACGCCGTCTTCGGCGGGCTGCGGGCCATGCTCGACGGCATCTTCGACGACAAGGTCTTCGTGGTGTCGTTCCTGTCGAACGTGGTCGTCGCCGCGCTGATCGTCTTCCTCGGCGACGAGTTGGGTGTGGGTGCCCAGCTGTCCACGGGCGTGGTGGTCGTGCTCGGTATCCGGATCTTCTCCAACGCCGCGGCAATCCGCCGGCACGTGTTCCGGGCGTGAGACCGATGAGCGATCAGGACCACGAGCCCGAGCACGAGGACCCCCGTCAGGGCGGCAGGATGACGCCCGAGCCGCAGACCGGACCGCGCGCGGCGGCCCCCGGCGCCCGTCAGGTGTCCCGGCCCCATCCTGCCCCGGCACCGCGCCCTGCCCTCGCGCCGCGTCCCGTCGCGGCATCCGGCGGCGGGTTCCGCAAGGAACTGCCCGACGAGGTGCCCGCGTCCGCGAATGCGTCCGCGGAGTCCGCCTCCCCGGAGGGGGAGACGCCGCCGGATCGGCCCGGATCCGGGCTGTCCGGACGGCAGCGGCTGGTGAACAGCCTGTGGCCGCCTCGGATCACCCGGGCCCAACTCATCGTCGCCCTGCTGCTGTTCGGTCTCGGCTTCGGCCTGGCAGTCCAGGTGGCCTCGAACAGCGACGGCGACAGTGCCCTGCGTGGTGCCCGCCAGGAGGATCTCGTCCGCATCCTCGACGAACTCGACGACCGCACAGAGCGTCTTGAGGAGGAGAAGCAGGGACTCGAGGAGCAGCGCGACGAGCTCGAGAACAGCTCGGACCAGGCCGAGGAGGCTCGTCGGCAGACGCTGGAGAGGGAACGCCAGCTCGGCATTCTGGCGGGCACGGTCGCCGCACAGGGCTCCGGCATCACGCTGGTCGTCGAGGACCCGAAGGGGATGGTCGCGTCGAACATGCTGCTCGACGCGGTCCAGGAGCTGCGCGCGGCCGGCGCCGAGGCCATTCAGGTGAACGGCATACGGGTCGTGGCGGGCACCTACCTGTCGGATTCCGGCGACGGAGTGAGCGTCGACGGGAACAAGATCACCGCACCCTATCGTTTCAAGGTCATCGGCAAGCCGCAGGACCTCGAGCCGGCGCTCAACATCCCTGGAGGAGTGGTGCAGACTCTCGAGAAGGAACAGGCCACCGCCTTGGTGGAGAGGTCGACCAAGATCGTTGTGGATGCCTTGCGACCGGCGAAGCAGCCTGGCTACGCTCGGTCGTCCTCGCAGTGAACCGGGGGTGCATGGAGGGCGACCGGCGAGAGCAGGAGGTTGCGGGGGGTCGGCGCACCGAATGGGTGGTGCGTGGTGGAAACTGTCTGGTGGATACGGACGTTGTGAGGATGTCCGGGTCGGCCAGTGTGTTCAGTCAGGGTTCGTCCTGCCCCACGGGCGGGTCTGTTTCGGTCAAGGGGAATCGCCCGTGAAGTTGTTTGGGAAGTTGTTCGGCAAGAGCGCGCGAGAAGGCCGCGCCAACGCGACCGCTCGTCATCGCGCACAGCCCGACGCGGAGGCGTCGCGTCCGCTGTACCGGGATCAGGTCGGTGGTCCCGGGGAGAACGTTGCGGGAGGCCAGGGCGCGCCGTCGGTTGACCCTGCGCAGTCGAGCGGCATAGGTTTCGGGCAACCGTCAGCCTCAGGTACGGGTGGAGGGTTTTCCGCCCCGTACGCGTCCCAGGCCCCCGGTGGGCAGGAGGATCCGTCCATGTCGGCCTTGGTGTGTACGAGGTGCGGTAACCGCAACGCGGAGAACAGTCGCTTCTGTTCGAACTGCGGCGCCCCGCTCAGGCCCGGAGCCGTCCCGGAGCGCCCCTCCGAGACGACGTCCACCATCTCCATTTCCGGTCTCGAGGCGTACGACGCAGAGGTCACGGGCCAGACGCAGGTCCCGGCGCTGTCCCCGGAGGCGCAGGCTGCTGTCGACGCGCTGCCGATGGGTTCCGCGCTCCTGGTCGTACGCCGCGGGCCGAACTCGGGCAGCCGTTTCCTGCTGGACGGCGATCTGACCACGGCCGGCCGCCACCCGCAGAGCGACATCTTCCTGGACGACGTGACGGTCTCCCGCCGGCACGTGGAGTTCCGCCGCGGCCAGGACGGTTCGTTCACGGTGGCCGACGTGGGCAGCCTGAACGGCACGTACGTCAACCGTGAGCGGATCGACCAGGTCGGCGTGTCGAACGGTGACGAGGTGCAGATCGGCAAGTACCGACTGGTCTTCTACGCGAGCCAGCGGGGCTACTGACCCTCCCCGGACTCCGTCCGGGGCACCCTGACCCCAGGGAAGGTCCATGCTTCACACACCGAGCGGCGGTGCCGGGCACGGTATCGCCGCAGCGGAAACTGGACTGATGAGCATCGGTACGGTGCTGAACGTGCTGCGCGAGGAGTTCCCCGAAGTCACCATCTCCAAGATCCGTTTCCTGGAGTCGGAAGGGCTCATCGAGCCGCGGCGGGCCCCCTCGGGGTACCGCAAGTTCAGCGCCGAGGACGTGGAGCGCCTCGGCCACGTCCTGAGGATGCAGCGGGACCACTATCTGCCGCTCAAGGTGATCCGCGAGCACCTGGACGCCATGGAGCGCGGGGAGGCCGTGCCCCTTCCGGTACTGTCCCGGCAGCGGGACGGGGAAGCCGGTCCCGAGCCGGTTGCCGACCGGCTCGCCACAGTGGCCCGGATCGGGCGGGCGCAGCTGCTGGCGGCGTCCGGCGTCGACCAGCGCCAGCTCGCGGAGTGGGAGTCGTACGGGCTGCTCGCGCCGGTCGAGGACGAGGTGTACGACGCCGAGGCGGTCACCGTCGCCGGCCTCATCACCGAGCTGGGGCGGTTCGGGATCGAGCCGCGGCATCTGAGAGCGATGAAGGCCGCCGCCGACCGGGAGGCCGGGCTGGTCGACCAGGTCGTCGCCCCGCTCAAGCGTCACCGCAACCCGCAGACCAGGGCGCACGCGCAGGCGCGCACGAAGGAGCTCGCCGGTCTCACGGCGAAGCTCCACGCGGCGCTGGTGAGCTCGGCGCTCGGGGTGCGGCTGCCCTGAGAGGGCGAGTGGGGAGGCCCGGATCGGCCGTCCGATCCGGGCCCGACTACCCAAACGTCCCGGGCACGGCCTAGGGTTGCTGTGTGAACGAGCTCGATGTCGTAGGTGTCCGGGTCGAAATGCCCTCGAACCAACCGATCGTGCTGCTGCGTGAAGTGGGAGGCGACCGGTACCTCCCCATCTGGATCGGACCGGGGGAGGCGACGGCCATCGCCTTCGCCCAGCAGGGTATGGCTCCCGCACGCCCGCTGACCCACGACCTCTTCAAGGACGTGCTGGAAGCTGTCGGCCAAGAGCTCACGGAAGTGCGCATCACGGACCTGCGTGAGGGGGTCTTCTACGCGGAGCTGGTCTTCGCCAGCGGTGTCGAGGTGAGCGCCCGGCCGTCCGACGCCATAGCGCTGGCGCTGCGCACCGGTACGCCGATCTACGGCAGCGACACGGTGCTCGACGACGCGGGGATCGCCATCCCGGACGAGCAGGAGGACGAGGTCGAGAAGTTCCGCGAGTTCCTCGACCAGATCTCGCCGGAGGACTTCGGCTCCAGCAGCCAGTGAGGAGCTTCGGCCGTTCCGCCGGAACGCTGCTCGGGATCCGGTGCGTGAGAGCGTTGCCCGGCCCGTGCGGAGGGTATTCGGCTAGCCTTTCCCCGCGGTGGGGCACGGGAAACCACTCTTAGGGTGATTATCACTCGGCGTGCCGAGTGTGGCGATCGTTGACGCACCCTTGGCGACTGCCTACCGTCGAGGAGGCAGGTCAAGGACGGAGGTCGGCGTGAGAAGCACCGGCGACGGTACGGCTGGGGGTGCCCCCGGACATGGTCTCGGGGTGAGCGGTCCGTACCCTCCCCCAGGCTCTCAGCTCCGCGCGAGCGGGGCGTATGCCCATCACGGCAGCCCGGCCGATCCTGCTCCGCAGCGACCGGCGGCCGTGCCGAGCAGCGGAGGGGCGACGACGTCCATGGAGCCCGAGGAGATCGGCTACCGCGGCCCCACGGCCTGCGCGGCCGCCGGCATCACCTACCGGCAACTGGATTACTGGGCTCGCACCGGACTGGTCGAGCCGAGTGTGCGGCCTGCCCATGGTTCGGGGACCCAGCGGCTGTACAGCTTTCGGGACGTTGTCGTCCTGAAGATCGTCAAGAGGTTCCTGGACACCGGTGTCTCGCTGCAGAACATCCGGACCACCGTCCGGCACCTGCGGGAGGGGGGCTTTCACGACCTGGAGCGCATGACGCTGATGAGCGACGGCGCCACGGTCTACGAGTGCTCCACGCCCGACGAGGTCCATGCCCTGCTCCAGGGCGGCCAGGGAGTCTTCGGGATCGCCGTGGGCGTGGTGTGGCGGGACGTCGGGAGCGCGCTGTCGCAGCTGCACGGGGAGCGCATCGACACCGGAGAGACGCTGATTGGCCCCAACCCGACGGACGAGCTGGCAAGGCGGCGCAACCGCGCCGTATGAGCCGCTGCGCCGCACGGGGCCCGTCCCGTCCGCGCTCCTGTGCGGTGGGTACGGGGCGGCGGCACGTGGGGTGGGGCGTTGTCAGTGGCGTAGGGCAGCATCGGAGCTGTGAGATCCGCGCCCACCGTCCTGCACCTCGACATGGACGCCTTCTTCGCCTCGGTGGAGCAGGCGTCCAAGCCGAGCCTGCGCGGGAAGGCCGTGGTCGTGGGCGGGCTCGGGCCGCGGGGTGTGGTCGCCACCGCCTCGTACGAGGCCCGGTTCTTCGGTGTCCGCTCTGCGCTGCCCATGGCGCAGGCGCGGCGGCTCGCGCCGAACGCGGCGTATCTGGTGCCCCGCTTCGCGTTGTACCGGTCGATCAGTGACCAGGTGATGGGTCTGCTGCGGGCGCTGTCACCGTTGGTGGAGCCGTTGAGTCTCGACGAGGCGTTCGTGGATCTGGAGGCCGGGGGGGCGGCCGGGGACGAGCGGTCCGCGAGGCTTGCCGGGGCGAAGCTGCGCGCCGACATCCGGGCGGTTACGGGGCTCACCGGATCGGTGGGGCTGGCGGCCTCCAAGATGCTGGCGAAGATCGCCTCGGAGCAGGCCAAGCCGGACGGCCTGGTGCTGATCGAGCCGGGGACCGAGCGGGCCCTGCTGGCACCACTGCCGGTCCGGACTCTGCCGGGTGTCGGGCCGGCCACCGGTGACCACCTGCGGCGTGCCGGGATCCACACGGTCGGGGAACTTGCCGAGGCGGGGGAGGCCGAGCTGGTACGCCTGCTCGGCAAGGCACACGGACACGCTCTGCACGCCATGTCCCTGGCGCGGGACGAACGATCCGTGGTGGCCGAGCGGGAGACGAAGTCGGTGTCGGTCGAGGACACCTACGACGTGGACATCCACGACCGGGTGCGGGTCGGAACGGAGGTCCAGCGCCTCGCCGACCGCTGTGTGCGCCGGCTGAGGACGGCAGGGCTGTCGGGCCGGACCATCGTGCTGAAGGTGCGCCGGTACGACTTCTCGACGCTCACCCGCTCCGAGACCCTGCGAGGGCCCACGGACGATCCCGCGGTGGTGCGCGAGGCCGCGGCGCGGCTGCTGGACTCGGTCGACACGACGGGCGGCGTGCGGCTGCTGGGCGTGGGGGTCAGCGGGCTCGCGGACTACACGCAGGAGGACCTGTTCGCACAGGCGGCGGGGGAGCGGGAGAAGGAGCTGCTGGGCGAGGAGGCGGGGGCGGCCGCACCCTCGGAGGAACAGCAGCAGGCGGACGCCGAGCGGCGCTGGCCTGCCGGGCACGACGTACGGCACAGTGAGTACGGCCATGGGTGGGTCCAGGGCAGTGGCCTGGGGAGGGTCACCGTGCGGTTCGAGACGCCCGGGTCGGTGCCGGGGCGGGTGCGGACCTTCCGGACCGGGGACCCGGCCCTGCACCCCGCGGATCCGCTGCCGTTGGTGGAGAGAAGACCTCGGGACGACAGGGAGAGCGCGGACGGCCCGAGCAACAAGGACGGTCGGGCCGGCGACGGTCGGCACGCTGAGGGCGGCCAGGGCGGCCGGGAGGTCCGGGGCAGCCAAGAGGCAGCGGCCGGTGTACCGGATCCAGGGCTCTCGGGAGGGTAGGACCCAGGGCTGCCCCGGACGTGGAACAGTGACGAGGACCGTGCGGATTGTGCCCGCAGAGGCCGGAGGGCGGGGCAGCAACGGCACGTGGGTGCCACGGAGGGCGTCAGGCTGAGTCGTCGCTGCCGGCGAGTTTGCCGAAGTCGTGGTCCGGGAGCGGGGGAGGGGCGGCGATGTCCAGGCCGTAGTGGTGGTAGAGCTGGAGCTCCTGCTCCGGGGAGAGGTGACGGCCCACGCCGAAGTCGGGGGCGTCCTTGATCAGGGCGCGTTCGAAGGGAATGTGGAGGCCGCCGTCGATCAGCTCGCTCGGCTCCAGAGGAACGAAGGCGTCCCTGCTGAACAGGCCGGTGCGTATCGCCGCCCACTCCGGCACGCCGGTGGCGTCGTCGAGATAGACCTCGTCGATCGTGCCGATCCGGGTGCCGTTGCGGTCGAATGCCTTGCGGCCGATCAGGTTGCGCGGATCGATGTCGGTCTGCACGGGCCCTCCACTGGTCGCAATTCCGCACACCACTCGTCAGCACTACAAAACGGCACAATCGGCGCGTCGGCCACTCGAACGTCCGGATCTTGCCCTCGCTGGTACGCTGGCAGCGGCTGCTGACCCCGTGCGGGAGAGTCCTCCAGGCGCCACCGGAGGGCGCCGAAGGAGCAAATCCTCCCCGGAATCTCTCAGGCCCACGTACCGCATGGACGAGGTCACTCTGGAAAGCAGAGCGGGTGTCCACGGTTTCCGCTCTCACCGACGGTGAAAGCCGGCTGCCCCGGGCAGCCGGTGAAGCTCTCAGGTTGAGATGACAGAGGGGGAGGCCGTCCGGGCACCCGTCACGGTGCCCCTCGAAGGTCGTCAGACCAGGAGGCCTCCGCACATGACCGTCCATCGCATTCCCCTCTCCGAGCTCGAACAGGGAACGCCCTTCGAGCGGCGTCACATCGGCCCCGACCACGAGGCCCGCGCCAAGATGCTCGCGCAGGTCGGCTACGGCTCGCTCGACGAGCTGACGGCCGCCGCGGTCCCGGATGTGATCAAGAACGCTGACGCGCTGGACCTGCCGGATGCCCGGACCGAGCCCGAAACGCTGGACGAACTGCGATCGCTGGCCGACCGCAACGAGGTGCTCGGCTCCATGATCGGGCTGGGGTACTACGGGACCTTCACGCCGCCCGTCATCCTGCGGAACGTGATGGAGAACCCCGCCTGGTACACGGCGTACACGCCGTACCAGCCGGAGATCTCGCAGGGACGGCTCGAAGCGCTGCTGAACTTCCAGACCATGGTCGCCGAGCTCACCGGCCTGCCGACCTCCGGTGCCTCCCTGCTCGACGAGGGCACCGCGGCCGCCGAGGCGATGGCCCTGTCGCGCCGCATGGGCAGGAACAAGAGGGGCCTGTTCCTGGTCGACGCGGACGCGCTGCCGCAGACCGTCGCCGTCATCGAGACCCGGGCCGAGCCGGCCGGCGTCGAGGTCGTGGTCGCCGACCTGAGCGAGGGCATCCCCGCCGAGGTGGCCGAGCGCGAGATCAACGGCGTGCTGGTCCAGTACCCGGGCGCCTCCGGTGCCGTACGCGACATCAAACCGGTGATCGACCAGGCGCACGAGCTGGGCGCGCTCGTCACCGTGGCCGCCGATCTGCTCGCCCTCACGCTGCTGAGGTCCCCCGGCGAACTCGGCGCGGACATCGCCGTCGGCACGACACAGCGCTTCGGAGTGCCGATGGGCTTCGGCGGACCGCACGCCGGATACATGGCCGTGCAGGAAAAGATGGCGCGCAGTCTGCCCGGCCGGCTCGTCGGCGTCTCCGTCGACGCGGACGGGCACAAGGCCTACCGGCTCGCCCTCCAGACCCGTGAACAGCACATCCGCCGTGAGAAGGCCACCAGCAACATCTGTACCGCCCAGGTGCTGCTCGCCGTCATGGCCGGCATGTACGCCGTGCACCACGGCCCCGAGGGGCTGCGGACCATCGCGTGGCGCACCCACCGCTATGCGACGGTCCTCGCCGAGGGACTGCGGGCCGGCGGCGTGGAGATCGTCCACGCAGCCTACTTCGACACGCTGACCGTACGGGTCCCCCGGCGGGCCGCCGAGGTCGTGGCCGCCGCCCGGGACAACGGCGTCAACCTGCACCGCGTCGACGCCGACCTCGTCTCGATCGCCTGCGACGAGACCACCACGCGCGACCGGCTCGCCGCAGTGTGGAGCGCCTTCGGCCTCGAGGGTGACGTCGAGTCCCTGGACGCGGCCGCGCGCAACGCCCTGCCGGACGCCCTGCTGCGCACCGACGAGTACCTGACGCACCCCGTCTTTCACCAGCATCGCTCCGAGACGGCGATGCTGCGCTACCTGCGCAGGCTCGCCGACCGCGACTACGCGCTGGACCGCGGCATGATCCCGCTGGGCTCCTGCACCATGAAGCTCAACGCGACCGCGGAGATGGAGCCCGTCACCTGGCCCGAGTTCGGGCAGTTGCATCCCTTCGCGCCGGCCGGGCAGGCCCAGGGTTACCTCACCCTCATCCGCGAGCTGGAGGACCGGCTCGCGGAGGTCACCGGCTACGACCGGGTGAGCCTCCAGCCCAATGCGGGCTCCCAGGGCGAACTGGCCGGGATGCTCGCCGTGCGCGGCTACCACCGGGCCAACGGCGACGAGCAGCGCACCGTCTGCCTCATCCCGTCCTCCGCGCACGGAACCAACGCCGCCAGCGCCGTCATGGCCGGCATGAAGGTCGTCGTCGTGAAGACCGCAGAGGACGGCGAGGTCGACATCGACGACCTGCGCGCGAAGATCGAGCGGTACCGCGACGAGCTGTCGGTGCTGATGATCACCTACCCCTCCACGCACGGTGTGTTCGAGGAGCATGTCGCCGACATCTGCGCGGCCGTGCACGAGGCCGGCGGCCAGGTGTACGTGGACGGCGCGAACCTCAACGCGCTGGTCGGGCTGGCCAAGCCCGGACACTTCGGCGGGGACGTCTCGCACCTGAACCTGCACAAGACCTTCTGCATCCCGCACGGCGGCGGTGGTCCCGGCGTCGGCCCGGTCGGCGTGCGGGCGCATCTGGCGCCGTACCTGCCCAACCATCCGCTGCAGCCCGAGGCGGGGCCGGAGACCGGGATCGGGCCCATCTCGGCGGCGCCGTGGGGCTCTGCGGGAATCCTGCCCATCTCGTGGGCGTACGTCCGGCTGATGGGCGGCGAAGGGCTCAAGCGGGCCACCCAGGTAGCGGTACTCAGCGCCAACTACATCGCCAAGCGCCTCGAGCCGCACTATCCGGTGCTGTACGCCGGTCCCGGCGGGCTGGTCGCGCACGAGTGCATCATCGACCTGCGACCCCTGACCAAGGCGACCGGCGTGAGCGTGGACGACGTGGCCAAGCGGCTGATCGACTACGGCTTCCACGCGCCGACGATGTCGTTCCCCGTGGCCGGGACGTTGATGATCGAGCCGACCGAGTCCGAGGACCTGGCCGAACTCGACCGGTTCTGCGAGACGATGATCGCGATTCGCGCGGAGATCGAGAAGGTCGGCTCCGGTGAGTGGCCCGCGGACGACAACCCCCTGCGCAACGCCCCGCACACCGCCGCCGCGCTCGGCGGGGAGTGGGAGCACGCCTACAGCCGTCAGGAAGCCGTCTTCCCGACCGGAGTGAGCGCCACCGACAAGTACTGGCCGCCGGTCCGCCGCGTCGACCAGGCCTTCGGCGACCGCAACCTGGTGTGCTCCTGCCCGCCGCTCGAGGCGTACGAGGACTGACGCGGCGGGAGAAACCTGCGGGAAAACCTCCTACCGGGGAGTGGAAGGGCTCTGCTTCGGCCGGCCGAAGCAGAGCCCTTCGCCGTACCTCCGTCCGTACCTCCCGCCTGCCCTGTGGGACCGGGCCGGAGCCTGGGCGGGACCGGGACCGCTTCCGCGTGTCAGATGCGGTCGATATGGACGTTTGTCGACTTCACCCGGGCGGTGGCCTCCATGCCGACCTCCAGCCCGAGTTCCTCGACGGCCTCGCGGGTCAGCAGCGAGACCAGTCGGTGCGGGCCCGCCTGGATCTCGACCTGGGCGGCCACGTCGCCGAGCTTGATCGCGGTGACGATGCCGGGGAAGGCGTTGCGCGTCGAGGTGTACGGCGTGCCCTCCTCGGTCGCGCCGGCCTTCGCGAGGTCGACCGAGAACGCCGCCAGGTCCTGCCCGTCGATGAGCCGCCGGCCGCCTTCGTCGCGGTGGGTGGTGACCCGGCCCGCGTCCGCCCAGCGGCGGGCGGTGTCCGGGCTGACGCCGAGCAGCCGCGCTGCCTGGCCGATCGTGTAGGACTGCATGCCGATCACGATAGGGCGGGAGGTGGAGCCGGACGGTGCGGGGGCGATGAGGGGAGCGGCCGTGGCGCCCTCCGATCATCAGGTTCGTCGAATCCGCGCGTAAGGTTCGCGGCATGATCCGAAAGTTTCGTACGTCCGGGTGGAACTGATGCGGCGCGGCCCGGTGTGCTCGGTGGTCGTCGCCGCGCCGTGATCGGCCGTTTCGAACCGGCTCCCCGGTCGCGCCGTGGTCCGAGGCGCCGTTGGTGCGGAGGGATTGTGCCGGACCGGCCGGTCGGCGGGAGTGTCGCCTTTCCGGGGATGGTGGAAACGGGCGGCGCGGCCCCGGTGCGCGACCGCCGCGGCGTGTGCGGTGAAGGGTGGCGGCAGATTCACCGCGTACAAGGGGTTGCCACCGTTTGTCGGCTGTCTCTAGGGTGCGGCAACAACGCATGTTTCCGGACCTCTTCCGAATCTTTCGAATCGGTGGGTGGGTAGGGAGATGTCCGCCCCAGACTCCAAGGAGCGCATGACATGGGCGACCCGGCACTGTCCCGCCGCGGCTTCCTGGCGGCCTCCGCCGCGGCCGGCCTGGGCATCACAGCACTGAGCGCGTGTGGTGGCGACTCGGAGGGAGGGTCGTCGGGGACGACCACGATCGAGTGGTGGAACATCTCCACCACCCAGCCGACAAAGGATGTCTGGGCCGCTCTCGCCCGAAAGTTCGAGCAGCAGAACCCCACGGTCAAGATAAAGATCGTGCAGCTCGAGAACGACGCCTACAAGTCCAAGATGACCGCGCTGACCGCATCCGGGAAGCTGCCGGACATCTTCCACACCTGGGGCGGTGGCGTACTCAAGCAGCAGGTCGATGCAGGGCTCGTCGAGGACCTCACCGGCTCCACCAAGGCGTTCGCCGACGGGCTGCTGCCGGTCGCCAAGGAGCCCTATCTCCTCGACGACAAGCTGTACGGCATCCCGTTCGACATCGGCATGGTCGGCTTCTGGTACAACAAGGCGCTCTTCCAGAAGGCCGGCATCGCCGAGCCGCCGACCACCTGGAGCGACTTCCTGGGCGCGGTGAGCAAGCTGAAGGCCGCCGAGGTCACGCCGATCGCCCTGGCCGGCAAGGAGGCCTGGACCGGCATGTACTACTGGGCGTACCTCGCGATGCGCACCGTCGGCATCGACGCGCTCGCGAGGGCCGACGAGGACAACGACTTCACCGGCCCCGGTTTCGTCCAGGCCGGAGAGCACCTCAAGGACCTCGTCGACCTGGAACCGTTCCAGAAGGGATTCCTCGGCGCCTCCTACTCCACCCCCACCGGCCAGGCCGCCGCCGTCGGCAACGGCAAGGCGGCCATGGAACTGATGGGCCAGTGGGCTCCCGTCGTCGAGGCCGACGCGGGCAAGGGCCTCGGGGACGACCTCGGGTTCTTCCCGTTCCCGGCCGTCGAGGGCGGGAAGGGCGCTATCACCGAGGTGTTCGGAGGGGGCGGCGGGCACGCGCTGCGCCGGGGCGCGCCGCAGGCAGCCGTCGACTTCCTGGAGTTCTTCGCCTCCGAGGCGACGGACCGCGAACTGGTCGAGGAGACCGGTGTGCTGCCGGTCGTCCCCGCCGCGGAGGCGGCGCTGACCGACCCCAACCTCCAGGCCGTGCAGCAACAGCTCAAGGGCAGCACCGGCTTCCAGCTCTACCTCGACCAGGCCTACGCCCCCGCCCTCGGCCAGGAGATCAACGCCTCCGTCGGCGCGCTCATCGCCGGCTCCAAGTCGCCCGGGCAGGCCGCCGAGTCCATCACGAAGACGGCGAAGGAAGAGCAGTAGCCGGCGATGGCCTCCACGTTCCTGCCGGACAAGAGGACCGGCCCCGAAACCGATCCCCCGCCCCCGCCCACCTTTGACGCGCGTGGCCGCCGACGCCGCCGCGCGCGGCACTGGCTCACCGCGGTCGGCTTCCAGGTGCCCGCGCTGGTGCTGTTCGGCGTCCTGGTACTGCTGCCGATCCTGTTCGCCGTGTACGCCGCCTTCTTCCGGTGGGGCGGCTTCGGCATGCCGTCCGACTTCGTCGGCGGCGACAACTTCGTCCGGCTGTTCCAGGACCCCGTGTTCCTGGGCGACCTGTGGCGCTGCCTCCTGCTGGTCGCCCTGTCGCTGGTCCTCCAGCTGCCGTTCGCGCTGGCTCTGGCCGTGGCGCTGAACCAGAGGGTACGCGGCCGGGCGGTGTACCGCATGCTGTTCTTCGCCCCGTACGTGCTGTCCGAGGCCATCACCGGCGTGCTGTTCGCGATGATCTTCGCCCCGGGTGAGGGACTCGCCGACGAACTCCTGGGCAAGGTGGGGCTGGAGGGCCTCGGCGGGGAGTGGTTCGCCGATCCCGACATGGTGATGGCGACCCTCTTCCTGGTCATGACCTGGAAGTACTTCGGCTTCCATATGATGCTCTACCTGGCCGGACTCCAGTCCATACCCAAGGAGTTGACCGAGGCGGCGCTGATCGACGGCACGGGTCCCTGGCAGCGCTTCCGCAAGGTCACCCTGCCGCTGCTGGCCCCGACCCTGCGCATCAGTATCTTCCTGTCGGTGATCGGCGCCATCCAGCTGTTCGACCTGGTGTGGGTGATCACCCAGGGTGGTCCCGACCACCACTCCGAGACCATGGCCGTGACCATGTTCCAGTACGGCTTCAAGCGCTACCAGGTGGGCTACGCCAGCGCGATCAGTGTGGTCATGTTCGGCATCAGTCTCGTCTTCGCCCTCGCCTACCAGCGCTTCGTGCTGCGCCGGGACCTCGAAGGGGCGACCACGACCATGCGCGGAGGCGGAAAGTGACGCTCCCTCAGAGAAATTCGTCTCTCGGCGCGTCCGCGTCCGCACAGGTGCCCCTGGACACGTCCGTGGGAGGGGCCGGGGCCGGCTCCGTGTCCGGTTCAGGGACCGGGGCCGGGGCCGTGCCCCGGCCTCCGCGCCGGCGTTCTCTCCGGACCCTGCCCCTGCATCTCGTCCTGATCGCCGTCGGCGCGGTGATGGCGGTACCCCTGCTCTACGCCGTGCTCTCCGGGTTCAAGTCCACCGACCAACTCTCCGGCAACCCCGTCGGACTGCCCGACCCGTGGGTCGGCGCCAACTACACCGGCATCCTGGCCTCCGGTGACTTCTGGAGGTTGGTCGGCAACAGCACCCTGATCGCGATTGCCACGGCCCTGATCGCGGTCGCGGTGTCCGCGCTGGCGGCGTTCTCCTTCGCCCGGTTCGCCTTCCGGGGACGGGAGGTGCTGTTCACACTGTTCACGATGGGGTTGATGTTCCCGTTCGCGGTGGCCGCGCTGCCGCTGTTCCTGCTGCTGCGCTCCATGGGCCTGCTGGACAACCCGCTCGGCGTGATCCTCCCGCAGGCCGCCTTCGGCCTGCCGATGACGATCATCATCCTGCGCGGATTCTTCCGGCAGATCCCGGGAGAGCTGGAGGAGGCGGCCACACTCGACGGCTGTAGTCCGTTCGGCTTCTTCTGGCGGGTGCTGCTGCCGATGGCACGGCCCGCGCTGGGCACCGTCTCGGTGCTCGCCGTGGTCACCAGCTGGAACAACTTCTTCCTGCCGCTGCTGGTGTTCACCGACGACACCTGGTGGACGATCCCCATCGGTGTCCAGCAGTTCCAGGGCCAGTACTCCGCGGACACCGCGCGGGTCTTCGCTTATCTGGTCCTGGCGATGGTTCCCGCGCTCGCCTTCTACTCGGTCGCCGAGCGCCAGCTCGTCGGCGGCCTGACCGCGGGCGCGACCAAGGGGTGACGTATGCATGGGTGGGGTGTCGCGCGGTGTGACGAACCCTGGATGCGTGTCGGGGTCGGTTCGCGGAAGTCCCGCGGTCCGGCCTCTGATGTTCCGCTGGCGGGCCTGCTCCGCCCTAGGCGGTGGTCATCATCTGGACGGCGTCCCGGGGGCGCTGCGGAGCGATGCAGCTGCCGTCGGGCAGGAGCTCGCCGGTGTCCTCGAAGAGCACGACACCGTTGCACAGCAGGCTCCAGCCCTGCTCCGGATGGTGCGCCACGAGACGGGCGGACTCCCGGTCGGCGGAATCGGCTGAGGGGCACGGTGACTGGTGCTGGCACATGGATGGGATCTTTCGCTCTGGCGTGACCTGTGGGCTGGCTGTCGTTTCAGTTCCGCGGCGTGAAGCTTCGTTCATGGCCGCCCCCCGTGGTGATAGGCCCGTCGAGACAGGCCGGTCGGAAACCAGTGTTGCCCTTTGGAGGGCGATCCGCAGGAATTTCGCGGCACCTCCTCCTCACAGGTTGATGACGCATCACCCGGGCGGACGGTTCACCTCAACGGCACCGTCACTTCGGGTGGTTTGGTGTAGCCGGATGAGGCTAGTCCGGTCCGTGGTCCTGGTTGCTCCGGGTGCTTGGGCCGTCTCGGTCCTCCTCGTGGCATGCGCGTCCCCCGCCGTCGGTGGTCCGGCGGCGGGGCACGGAAGGGCGCGCGCGAGGCGGGGCAGGTGTCAGGCGGGTGAGCCGAGCAGCCGGTCGGGTGCGACCCGATGGGTCAGCACCGGGAGCAGTTCGGCGGCCCGGTGCGGCCGGTGGGCCGCGATGCCCGGCGGCGCCGGGGCGAGGGGGACGAGCAGGTCGGTGGCGGCCGGATGGCCGGTGGCACCGTCCGCGGTGCGGTCGCCGTGCAGCCAGAGGGCCAGCATGTAGAGGCCGGGCACCGACAGCAGCCGGGGCTGGTACGGCTGTGGCAGGGCCTCGGCCTGACGCAGGGCCAGTTCGGTGGAGGTGATGTAGGGGCCTTCGAAGAAGCGCGAGAAGGCCCAGCCGTCGGGAGTGAGCACGGTGTCCGCCGCGGCCACCGCCCGGTCGCCGCAGCGGATCAGGAAGCGCCAGCCGGCCAGCCGCGTCGCGGACACGCCCTCGGCGGTGACCCGGTCCAGGACGTGTACGGGCAGAGGAAGTTCTGGTGAAGCAGACCCCTCGGCACCGAGGAGGGAGGGGGTTCGGGCCTCGCTGACCGCGGTGGGGGAGGAGAGCGCGGTCAGGACGGAACGCAGTGCGGGCGCGGGGGCCGGGGGGACATGCAGGGGCATGGTGGGTCGCCTCTCATTCGAAGGCACAGTGGCGCGAGGGCGGGACGGACGGCGCTGTCAGCTCGCGAAGGCCGGAAGGCAGGGGCCGGGGGTCCGAGTGCGAGAGGTGGGGGTGAGGAGTGGCCGCACGTCACCTCGTCGGCTGGATCACTCGACCGTGGGCGCCAACCTTCTGCCTTGTCCACGGAGTTTATACGACGCGTGTTCGGGCCATGTTTCAGCTAGCCGTTTCCGAACCGCGAAACAAGGGTAATTTTGGACGATGAAACGGGGGAATCATCCCGATTCCCGGCCGGGGGCGCGGCGATGACCTCGACAAATGGCCGCACCGTGGTAGGCCTATTGTCGTCGGCGCTTTTCATGAGTTCGCCGTCGCCTTGTGACGTGCACCATCGGCCATGCCGCGTGAATGTGCCACTGGTTACCCTCGGCCAGCGTAGCGGCCGACAGGGCAGTTCGGGGCGTTATCGATCGCATCCGCTGGGCATCCTCCTCTGTGGACCAGAACCCCGGCGGCCGGTCATCGGGTCGCCCATTCGACGAGGAGGACGCTTCGATGGGGGAGAAGGTAGTGGCAGGCGGGTTCGACCTGTCCGATCGCCAGCGCTACCGCGACAAGCTCCACAGGTGTCTGACGGGCTTGGAGCGACTCCTGGCGGAGAAGCGGTTCGACCGCCCCAGGAACCTGATGGGGCTGGAGATCGAATTGAATCTCACGGGCGCCGACGGCATGCCGAAAATGTTGAATGGGCAAGTCCTCGAACGGATTGCGAGCCGCGACTTCCAAACAGAACTCGCCATGTTCAACCTGGAAGTCAACATTGCCCCACACCGTTTGGACGGCCGGGTATTCGACCGGCTCGCCGAGGAACTGCGCACCTCCCTCGCGTACGCGGACCGGAAAGCCGCCGAGGTGGACGCGGGAATCGTGATGATCGGCATTCTGCCGACGCTGGACCGCGACGACCTGGTCTCCTCGAACCTCTCCGCCGTTGATCGCTACACCCTGCTCAACGACCAGATCGTGGCCGCCCGGGGGGAGGACTTCACCCTCGACATCGAGGGGGTGGAACGTCTCAGCTGTACTTCCAGGTCCATCGCGCCGGAGGCAGCCTGCACGTCGGTCCAACTGCACCTCCAGGTCACCCCGGCACGCTTCGCCGACGCGTGGAACGCGGCCCAGGCGGTTGCCGCCGCACAGATCGCCGTCGGCGCCAACTCACCCTTCCTGTTCGGACGTGAACTGTGGCGCGAGTCCCGGCCGCCGCTGTTCCAGCAGTCCACCGACACCCGTCCGCCCGAGCTCCAGGTACAGGGAGTACGGCCGCGCACCTGGTTCGGCGAGCGCTGGGTCGACTCGGCGTTCGACCTCTTCGAGGAGAATCTGCGTTACTACCCGGCACTCCTGCCGATCTGCGACGACGAGGATCCGCTCGACGTGCTGGACCGGGGCGGCACCCCCTCGCTCGCGGAACTCGTCCTGCACAACGGCACGGTCTACCGCTGGAACCGCCCGGTCTACGATGTCGCCGACGGCGTGCCCCACCTACGGGTGGAGAACCGGGTCCTGCCCGCCGGCCCCACCGTCGTCGACGTGGTCGCCAACGCGGCGTTCTACTACGGTCTGGTCCGCGCCCTCGCCGAGGACAGCCGCCCCGTGTGGACCCGGCTGCCCTTCGAGGCCGCCGCCGCCAACTTCGACGCCGCCTGCCGGCACGGCATCGACGCCCGCTTCACCTGGCCCCGGCGCGGGCGCTACGGAGGTACGGCCGAGGTGGATGCAGTCACCCTCGTACGCGACGAACTGCTGCCGCTGGCCGAGGCGGGACTGGACGCGTGGGGCATCGAATCCGCGGACCGGGACCTGTACCTCGGCGTGATCGAGGAGCGCTGCCGGCGTCGGCAGAACGGGGCGAGCTGGCAGGCAGCGACCTTCCACCGGGCGCTGGACGGAGGCCTGTCCCGGGAGGCAGCACTGGCGGCCACCACCCGGCGCTACCGTGAGCTGATGCTACGGGGCGATCCCGTGCACACCTGGCCCATGGGGCTCCCGGAGCCGGTATCCGCGGACTGAGCCCCGGGCGGGGCTCGAGGCGGACGATCCTGGACAGCCGGAAGGACGGCCGGCCGCGGGACCGGCGGCCGAGGACCGCCCGCCGGGCGCTCCACCGGTGCCTTCATACTGAACCGGTCGGACAGCTCGGTGATGTGGAGGCAGGTGTGCAGGCGGAGGCGGGGCCGGAGGCCGGTGTGTATCCTCAGCGGCGGCTCACGCGGAAGACGCTCCGCGACGAGACGCTGCTCGTGCTCGCGGTGTCGCTCGGCGCGAGCGCGGTGTCCGCGCTGATCAGTTTCGTCGGCTCGGTCACCCGGCCGGGCGGCCTGAAGGACCAGGCGGCCACCCTCAACGGCTCGGCGGCACCGGGACGCCCCTGGCTCGACCTGGCCTGGCAGCTCTTCGGGATCACCAGCGCGCTCGTCCCCGTCGCGCTCGTCGCCCACTTCCTGATCCGCGAGGGTGCGGGACTGCGCACCCTCGGCTTCAACCGCACCCGGCCCTGGTCCGACCTCGGCCGCGGGGCGGCGGTCGCGGCGGCCATCGGCAGCAGCGGCATCGCCTTCTACCTGGCCATGCGCGGCCTCGGCTTCAACCTCACCGTGGTACCCGAGGCGCTGCCCGAGGTGTGGTGGAAGTTCCCCGTGCTGATCCTCTCGGCGATGCAGAACTCGATCCTCGAAGAGGTCATCGTCCTCGCCTATCTGCTGCGCCGGCTCGAGCAGTTGGGCTGGTCACCGGGCGCCGCGATGGCGGCCAGTTCGGTACTGCGCGGCTCGTACCACCTCTACCAGGGCATCGGCGGGTTCATCGGCAACATGGTGATGGGCGTGGTGTTCGTCCACCTCTACCGCCGCTGGGGCCGGGTGGGGCCCCTGGTGGTCGCGCACACGCTGCTCGACATCGGGGCGTTCGTGGGGTACGCGCTGCTCGCGGGCAAGGTGGACTGGCTGCCTACGGCATGAGTGGCCGGGGGGGGAAGGGGGCGCGCCGTGGTGCCGTACGCCCCCGTTGTCGTATCGGGCTCGGCTTGGGGCCTGCCCGGCGGATCATGCCGAAGACGCGGGGCCCGGCACGCCTTCGACGTTGTCGTATGGGGTGGGTGTCGATGTCTGTGCAGCCGAAGGGGCCGGGGGAGATTCCGGGGGAGACGGTGCGGGGGGGCCAGGGCCGCGTTCCCCAAGGGGGCTGGCGATCCGTGTCCGGGACGAGCTGGGCCCGCTGTTCACCGACGAGGAGTTCGCGGACCTCTTCCCGGCGCGGGGAAAGCCCTCCTGGTCACCGGGGCGCCTCGCGTTGGTGCTGGTGTTGCAGTTCGTCGAAGGGCTCACCGACCGGCAGGCCGCGGAGGCGGTGCGGGCGAGGATCGACTCCGAATACGCCCTCGCGTTGGAACTGGCCGATCCGGGCTTCGACTTCTCGGTGCTGTCGGAGTTCCGGGACAGGCTCATCGAAGCGGGGGCGGGCAGGCGGGTGCTGGACGGCATCCTGGCCGCCGCTCGGGAGAGGGCGCTGCTCAAGACCGCCGGTCGGGCTCGTACGGACTCCACGCATGTGCAGTCCGCGGCACGGGAGCTGTGCTGGCTGGAGATGGTCGCGGAGACGCTGCGTTCGGCGTTGAACACGCTCGCGCAGGCTGCCCCCGACTGGCTGGCCGGGATCGCCGGGCCGGACGGGTTCCGGCATTACACCACCCGGGCCGGGGATTCCCGGTTCCCCAAGGCCCACACGAAGCGGGAGGAGGTCGGCCGACGGATCGGGACGGACGGTATGCAGCTGCTTGACGCCGTCTTCTCGCCCCGGGCACCGGCCGGACTCCGCGAGCTGGAGCGGGGGAGATCCTGCGGCAGATGTGGGTCCAGCACTTCCACCTGGCTGGGGGCGAGGTGCGGTAGCGGGACTCTGCTGCTCGATTCGAGGGAGGGTCACGCACCGCATCCGAGAGGGGCCGGCCGGGGCGCCGGACCGCCTCCCCGCGAGGCCCTTTCCCTGCGCCCCGCCGACAGGCCGGCGTCACTCTCCGTAATCGAGCGGCAGAGTCGGCGGGACCCCAAAGACCGCCCGCCGGGCGCTAAGCGCCTGGTCACGCCCCATGGCCCCGAAGCCAGGGGGAGCAAGAAGCGCGACATCCTCTGGGACGGATACAAGACCCATTTGACCGGGACCTGTGACCCGGACACCCCGCATCCGATCACGAACGTGGCCACCACCGTCGCTACCGTCCCCGACAGCGTGACGGGCGAGAAGATCCACAACGGCCTGGCCGGACGGGACTGCCTGCCCGGCGGACACCGGGTCGACACCGGATACGCCACCGCCGCCCAGACCGCGGCCGCCCGCCGTGCCCACGGCATCGAGCTGCACGGACCTCTCCAGGAAGTCACCGTTGCCCAGGTGAAGAACGGCGGCGGCTACGGCCAGGACGCCTTCACCATCGACTGGGACCAGCAGTACGTCACTTGCCCGAACGGAGCTGTCAGCACCCAGCGGGCTCTGCGCAGCTCTCAGCAGCAGCTTCCCGTGATCCGGGTCAGATTTTCTCCCGCCGACTGCCGCCATTGCCCCGCACTGCGAGACTGCGTCAGCTCACCCAAGGCCGAGCGCAGGGAACTCACTCTGCGGCAGCACGACGAGCACCAGGCCCTTCAACGCACCCGCGCTCTCCAGCAGACCGATGACCGATGACCGGAAAGACCGCTACAAGGTCCGCGCCGGCGTCGAAGGCACCATCTCCCAAGGCGTCGGGCGCTGCGGCCTGCGCAGATCCCGCTACCGCGGCCTGGCGAAGACCAGCCTCCAGCACCAGCTGACCGGCGCCGCGATCAACCTCGCCCGCACTGACACCCACCTCACCGGACGACCACGAGCCCGCACACGCACCCGCACTCGCACTCGCACCCGCCACTTCGCAGCACTTCGCCCCGCCGACCAAGTCGGCGGGGCGAAGCAACAAGACCCGAATCAACCAACAGCGTCCGCGACCGCTGCGGGCCCTTCGAGCAGGGGGCGCCCCCATCGGCGTTGTCGTCGGTTGCCGGCTCCCCCGCTCCCGGCTGCGCTCGAGCGCGGGCACCCCCATCGCGCCGACACCCTCCTCGACCCAGCTGGACGGACGCCGCCGGTCACCTCCGACTCGACCCACCGGACAGGCCCTGGTCCGAGGGTCCGCCGCCGCCCGCGATCCCGCCGCCCGGCAGGGCGGCGCTCAGCAGTTCGCCTTCGATGACGGTCACCGCCCGTCCGCCCAGCAGGGTGCGCTCGCCGCGCAGCTCCGTACGCACGCGGCCCGAGCGGGGTGAGGCCTGCAGGCCGGTGAGAGCGGTGCGGCCCAGGCGCTCGGCCCAGTAGGGGGCCAGCGCGGTGTGAGCGCTGCCGGTGACGGGATCCTCGTCGATACCGACGTTCGGGAAGAAGCACCGGGAGACGAAGTCGTGGCCCAGGGAGGGGTTCTCCGCGCGGACGGTGGCGATGACGCCGCGCGCGGAGCGGGCGCCGAGGGTTCTGAGGTCGGGCCGCAGGGCGTGGGCCGTCCGCTCGTCGGCGACCTCGACCAGCAGATCACCGACGAGCGGACCGGTGTCGAAGGCCGTGAGCGGTTCGGCCCCCAAGGTCTCGGCGAACGCCTCGGGCAGGTCGAGCGGGGTGAGCGGGGCCGTGGGGAAGTCCATGGTCACGGATCCGTCCTCGGCCGGCGCCGCGACGAGAACGCCACTGCGGGTGGAGAACCGGACGGGGCCCTTGTGAGCGCCGGTGGTGTGCAGGACGTGGGCGGTGGCGAGGGTCGCGTGACCGCACATCGCCACCTCGGCGGCGGGAGTGAACCAGCGCAGCGCCGAGTCGGCCCCCTGCCCCCGGGCAGCGGGTGCGCGAAGGCGGTCTCGGCGTGGTTGACCTTCAGGGCGACGTTCTGGAGCCAGCCGTCGTCCGGGAAGGCGTCTGTGTCCAGGAGCAGGACTCCGGCCGGGTTTCCGGCGAAGGGCCGGTCGGTGAAGGCGTCGACGACTCGTATGCGCATCCCCTGACGGCAGGACGTCGGTGAAGCCGCAGACCAAGGCCAATCCAGAGGTGCCGGCCCGGATTGTGCGGCCGTCCCTGCGGCAGAGGTTGCCTTGCCCATTTCTCCGATATATCGTTGAGTTGTCGCGACAGGTCAACGATGGAATGGAGAGTGGTTGCGATGCGCACCCATGGTTTCGAGCACGGACACGGTCACGGTGGCCCGAAGGGCGACCGGGGTGACTTCGACAGGCTGCGGGCCGCTTTCGGCCCCTTCGGCCCCGGTGGGCCGGGTGGCCCCGGGGGTCCCGGCTTCGGTCCGGGTTTCGGGCACGGCCCCTGGGGCGGACGAGGGCGTGGCGGGCCCAGGGGGAGGGCGCGGCGCGGTGACGTACGGGCATCGATCCTGGCCCTGCTGAAGGACCGGCCGATGCACGGCTACGAGATGATCCAGGAGATCGCCGAGCGCAGTGGCGGGGCGTGGAAGCCCAGCCCCGGATCGGTGTACCCCACCCTCCAGATGCTGGAGGACGAAGGGCTGATCATCAGTGAGTCCGAGGGCGGCAAGAAGCTGTTCGCACTCACCGGCACCGGTCACGCCGCGGCCGAGGAAGGTCCCGAGGCGCCCTGGGAGGAGGCCTCCCGCGGGGTCGACTGGGAGGCGCTGAGCGAGGCCCGGCAGGCCGGGTCCGGCCTGATGGAGGCGTTCGGACAGGTCTGGAAGACCGGTACCAAGGAGCAGCGCGAGAAGGCGCTCGCCATCGTCAACGAAACCCGCAGGAAGCTGTATCTCATCCTCGCCGACGACTGAGGCTGAGGGCCGAGGTCGGTGTCTGGAGTGCCGGGTGGTCGGCCGGCGTGAACATGGTGTCCCGTGGAGCGATCCGCGGGACACCATCGTGGCTGCGTGTTTCCACGCTGACTTCTGCCGGGCGGCCGTCCCTCGGTCTCGGGCTGCGGCGGCGCGGCGGGCCCGAGGGGAAGCGGGTTGATTCTCCTTCCCAAGGAGGAGATCGCGGCCCCGCGCGTCCACTTCCCGTGGGACGGGAAGATGCTCCTCGCCGGGGATGCCACGGACCCGCGGGGCTGATGTGGTGGGAGGCGTGCAACACCGTACCCCTCGGCCGTCGGCCTACCGGACCCAGGAACAGGGCAGCCACCGCGCGGAACACGGTGCCGGACTCGGCGTGGAGCTGGCAGCGGTGGTCAGCGGTGCCCGCCGCAGAGCGGTCAGGGACGCGGACCGGCAGATCGACACCGCCCATCTGCTGCACTCGCTGCTGGAGTCCGACGCCGAGGTGTGCGCGGTCCTCGGCGAGGGCAGGCGCACCGCCCGGTTGCTCGGCTACCTGGTCCAGCGCAGCATCGGCTACGGCCTGCGCTGGCAGGGTGCCGTCGAGGGCGCCGGCTCCGTTCCGGTGGTGGTGCGGACCATCGGGTTCTCGCCGCTGGCGGCGGCCGGTCTGGAGTACGCCCGTGAACGCGCCGCACGCCATGGCGGTCCCGCGTGCGGCGTGGACCTGCTCGCGGCGATCATCGTGGACCCGCGGGCGCGGGCGGTGGAGGTGCTCGAGCACGCCGGAATCGGCCACCGCGACGTCCTCGCCCGTCTCGACGGGGCACACGGGCCGGTGACCCTGCTCACTGAGAGGCCGACGGGCTGAGAGCGCGGTGAGGGGCGGGCGGCTCCCGCCAGTGGATTTTCCCCATTCGGTCCCGGGCCGCGCGTCCAGCCCGTGAGACAGGTGTCATGAGGGGTGACGCTCCTGTCGGCGCCTGGCACCATGTGCCGGTGCCTACCTCTGCCAGCACCCGGAGCGCCCGGGACACTCGTGGGAAGGGCGCCGGGCTCGGCCTCGCGCTCCTGTCCGCGGCGGCCTTCGGCGGATCGGGAGTCGCCGCCAAGCCGCTGATCGAGGCGGGCCTGGACCCGCTGCACGTCGTGTGGCTGAGGGTGGCGGGCGCGGCCCTGGTCATGCTGCCGTCGGCCGTGCGCCACCGGGGACTGCTGCGCAGCCATCCGGTGCTGCTCGCCGGGTTCGGACTGTTCGCCGTCGCCGGGGTCCAGGCCTTCTACTTCGCCGCCATCTCCCGTATCCCCGTCGGCGTCGCGCTGCTCGTCGAGTATCTGGCGCCCGCGCTCGTCCTCGGCTGGGTGCGGTTCGTGCAGCGGCGGCCGGTTACCCGGGCGGCGGCGGTCGGTGTGGTGCTGGCGGTGGGGGGACTGGCCTGTGTCGTGGAGGTGTGGTCGGGCCTCGGCTTCGACCTCGCCGGACTGCTGTTCGCGCTCGGCGCCGCCTGCTGCCAGGTCGGCTACTTCGTCTTTTCCGACCAGGGCAGCGATCACGGTGACCGGGCTCCTGACCCGCTCGGGGTGATCGCCTACGGTCTGCTCGCCGGCGCCGCTCTCCTCACCGTTGTCGCCCGTCCGTGGTCCATGGACTGGTCGGTGCTCGCGGGCAGCGCGCGCGTGGACGGCACCCCGGTCGCCGCCTTCGCGCTGCTCGCCTGGCTCGTCCTCGTCGCCACGGTCGCCGCGTACGGCACCGGCGTGCTCTCCGTGCGCCGGCTCTCGCCGCAGGTCGCCGGGGTGGTGGCCTGCCTCGAAGCGGTGGTCGCCACCGTGCTGGCCTGGGTCCTGCTCGGCGAGCACCTGTCGGCACCGCAGATCATCGGCGGCGCGGTGGTCCTGGCGGGAGCGTTCGTCGCCCAGGCCTCGGCACCCGCCAGAAGCCCCGACCGCCCGGTGGCGAGCGGGGGAGCCGAAAGGGAGTTGTCCACACCGGGAACCGCGGCCTAGGATGATGATCATGCATGCACGCGCACTGGTTCTTCCGCCGCCCGCCGCCTGAGGCGGGCCCTGAGTCCCCCGCGCCCGGTGCGTTGTCGCCGGGCGTAGTGGTGCTGCCCGCACACGCAGTCCGCGGGCCCCGCGGGACCGGTTCGATCCGGGCCTGATCCGGGGCTCCCTTCCGGCCTTTCGCGCAGCGCGGGCACTTCCGTGAGTGGTGCGTACGCGCGCGTATCTGTGTGCAACTGCGGAGAGAACACGTGTCGAACACCGTCACCGGCCTGCCCGTCGGGCGAGGCCTGCTCTATCTGCTCGGCGCCGGTGCCGCCTGGGGCACCGCGGGCGCCGCCGCGTCACTGGTCTACCGGACCAGTGACATGGGACCGGTCGCCCTCTCCTTCTGGCGCTGCGCGACCGGCCTGGCGCTGTTGCTCGGCGCCCGGATGCTGGTCCCGCGTGCCCGGACCGCCGTGACCGGGGCTCCGGGCCCCAGGGTGCGGCGGGCCGTGGCCACCGGGGCGGGGCTCGCTGTGTTCCAGACGGCCTACTTCGCGGCCGTCGCCGCCACGGGGCTCGCCGTGGCCACCGTCGTCACCCTCGGCGCCGGACCCGTACTGATCGCGCTCGGCGCGCGGCTGTTCCTGGGGGAGCGGCTCGGGCGGGGTGGGGTCGCCGCCGTCGTGGGGGCGCTCGCCGGGCTCGCCATGCTCGTCCTCGGCGGCGGGGAGACGACCGTGGACCCGGGGGGCATCCTGCTCGCACTGCTGTCCGCAGCAGGCTACTCGGTGATGACCCTGCTCACCCGGTGGTGGGGGCGCGACGGTGGGCTGGACGCCTCCGGCACGACCGTCGGGGCGTTCGCCGTCACCAGCGTGCTGCTGCTGCCGTTCGCCGCAGTCGAAGGGCTGGTGCCGTACACCGGCGATCCCTCTCTGCTGCTGTGTCTCCTGGTGTACATCGCCGCGGTTCCGACGGCTCTCGCCTACGGCCTGTACTTCGCGGGCGCGGCGGTCGTGCGGTCGGCCACCGTGTCCGTGATCATGCTTCTCGAACCGGTGAGCGCGGCGGTGCTCGCCGTCGCCCTGCTCGGCGAGCGGCTCACCCCCGCCGTGCTGGCCGGCACCCTGCTGATGCTCGGCTCGGTCGCGGGGCTCGCGATCGGCGAGGCGCGGGACGCGCGGACCGGCAGGGGGCAGAGAGGCGCGGCGTCGGCGTGACGGCGCAGGTTCTCAGGGGACATGCCCAGCCCGGGAGTGCGGGGCATGTCCCGCCCGCGGCGCGCGCCCGCGGCGTTCACAGGGTCGCCAGGTACTCCGGCGGCTCCGTGCCGACGGGCAGGGCGGGGTCCGCGAGCGGGATGCCGTACGTGCGGGTCACGGGGACGACGCCGGCCCAGTGGGGGAGGGCGAGGTCCTCGGGCTCGTCGTTCACGCCGCCGGTGCGGAGCTTGGCGGAGACCTCGGTCAGGTCGAGGCGGATCACCGCAGTGGCGGCCAGCTCCTTCTTGTTCGCCGGGCGCGAGTCGGCGGCGCGGCCGGGGACGACGTGGTCGACGAGGGCGTCCAGCGCCTGCCGCTTCTCCTCGGTGTCGGTCACGTCGTACGCGAGACCGTGTACCACCACGGAGCGGTAGTTGATCGAGTGGTGGAACGCCGAGCGGGCCAGCACCAGCCCGTCCACGTGCGTGACGGTCAGACAGACCGGGAGCCCGGGGTCGGCCAGACCCGCCGCGCGCAGCGGGCGCGAGCCCGTCGAACCGTGCACGTAGAGACAACCGCCGACCCGGGCGTACAGCGTGGGCAGCACCACCGGCGCGTCGTCACGGACGAAACCGAGATGGCAGACGTAGCCCTTGTCGAGTATGGCGTGCACCAGGTCCCTGTCGTACGCGGCGCGGTCCGGGGAGCGGGTGGGAACCGTGCGTCCGGTGGGACGGTAGCTGTCGGTGTGGGCGGCGTCGGCCGGCTGCTGCGGCGTCCGGGTCCCCGGCATGGCGTCCTCCATTGCATTAGTGCATACTTGGCTTTGTGCTAGGAGAGTACAGGATCACAGGTCGGCGCGCTGCGGAGATCTCAGCGGGCATCGAGCGCGCGGTGGGCGAAGGGGCGCTCCAGCCGGGTGAACCGCTGCCGCCGATGCGGGAACTGGCGGAACGGCTCGGGGTGAACCCCAATACCGTCGCGTCCGCGTACCGGACCCTGCGCGAGCGCGGGGTGATCGAGACCGCAGGCCGTCGGGGGAGCCGTGTGCGGCCCAAACCCGCCACCACGGCGCGCGACTCCGCCCGGGTGGAGGTCCCGCAGGGCGTACGGGACCTCTCCGACGGCAACCCCGACCCCGCACTGCTGCCCCCGCTCGCCGAGGCCTTCGCCGTCGCGGCCGAGCAGGGTGACCGGGAACCGATGCTCTACGGGCACGCACCCGTGGAGCCCGGGCTGGCCCGGTTCGCCCGCGCCGGACTGGACGACGACGGCGTCCCCGGCGGTCCGGTCGCCGTGACCTCCGGCGCCCTCGACGCCATGGAGCGGGTGCTCGCGGCCCACCTCCGACAGGGCGACGCGGTGGCAGTGGAGGACCCCGGATGGGGCAGCGTGCTCGACCTCGTTCTGGCGCTCGGCCTGCGGACCGTCCCGGTCGGCGTCGACGACGAGGGGCCGGTCCCCGACGACGTACGGCAGGCCCTGGCAGGCGGGGCGCGCGCGCTGATCGTCACGGACCGGGCGCAGAACCCGACCGGTGCCGCGCTGAGCGCGGCACGCACGCGGGCCCTGCGGGCAGTGCTCGCGGACCACCCGGAGACGCTGCTGATCGAGGACGACCACGGGCATCACATCGTCGACCTGCCCCTGCACCCACTCGCCGGTGCCACCCGCAGCTGGGCCTTCGTCCGTTCGGCGGCCAAGGCGTACGGTCCCGACCTGCGGCTCGCCGTGCTCACCGGGGACCCGGTCACCATCGACCGGGTACGGGGACGGCAGCGGCTGGGGCCGGGCTGGGTCAGCCGCACGGTCCAGCGCGCGGTGCTCAGGCTCTGGGCCGGCGGCACGGTGGACCCGGCGGCGGTGGCGGCGCGGTACGGGCGGCGCCGAAACGCCCTGATCGGGGCGCTGGCCCGGCAGGGGATCACGGCGCACGGACGCAGCGGCATGAACGTGTGGGTGCCCGTGCCGGACGAGACCGGCGCCGTCGCCCGGCTGCTGCACGCGGGCTGGGCGGTGGCGCCCGGTGCCCGCTTCCGGATGAGCGCCCCGCCCGCCATCCGCGTCACCGTGTCGACGCTCACTGCGGACGACATCGGGCCCTTGAGCGAGGCCATCGGCGCGGCGATCGGACCGCAGGCGAGGGAGTCCAGGACGTATGCCTAGAGCAGGCGTGGGGGCCGGACCGAACCCTGCCCCGCCCGCTACCGCGCGCCCAGTTTCCGGAAGTCCCAGGACACGGTCTTCTCGGGAGTGAGCCGTATCCAGGCATGCCGGCCGTCGTGCGGAATCTCGTCGAGGTTGAAGTTCTTGCGCGCGAACAGCGCCTCGGGGACGTCGAGTTCGGCGCGGAGTTCGCCGGTTCGGGGTATCTCGCCCACGAACTCCACCTGCCCGGACAACTCGGCACCGCGCAACTCGTCGTATTCCTCGCCGGTGTCCACGACGATCGCCACCCGCTGGTTTCGGCGCAGGTCCGCCCAGCGTTTGGAGCGCACCACGGAGTACAGCCACAGCGAGGTGCCGTCCCAGGCGAACCAGAGCGTGCTGACATGCGGTGCTCCGTCGGCCGACACCGTGGCCACCCGGCAGGTGCGCTGAGCGGTGAGGAAGTCGTCCAGTTCGCCCGGCGTCATCATGATCTTCCGGCCCCGGCGCTGCGTGGCAGTCATGCGGCCCCCTCTTCTCTCACGTCGTGCCAGAGAGATTCTCTGACATCACGTCAGAAAAGGATGGGTCGCCTTCCTTCTGCACGCAAGGGTGGCCAACCTCCTCCGCCCGGCCGCCGCCGACCGGGGGAACCGCGCGCACACCCTGGCCGTGGTCGCGACCCTCGCGACCACGGCCGATGTGCCGGCGCGCATGGAACCGTCAGCGCCGTACGGTCCGGCGCTGACGGCTCACGCGAGCGTGATCGAGTCCCCGCTGACGGTGATCTCCATGGCGGGCAGCGGCTTGGTCGCCGGGCCGCTCTGCACACTGCCGTCGGCGATCGAGAAATTACTGTTGTGACAGGGGCAGTTGATGACCCCGTCGGCGACGCTCTTCACCGCGCACCCCTGGTGGGTGCAGGTTGCCGAGAACGCCTTGAACTCGCCTGCCGTCGGCTGGGTGACCACCACCTTGCTGTCGGCGAAGACCTTTCCGCCGCCCTCGGGGATGTCGGCGACCGAGGCGAGCGCGGCACCGGCGGCATCGTTGCCCTCGTCACCCGAACCGTTGCCGGTCGCTCCGTTGTTGTCCGGGGAGTCGCCGGGGGCGGCGGAGTCCGGCGAGCCGGAAGGCTCGTCGGAGCCTCCGCAGGCGGTCAGCGCGACGGCGAGGCCCGCCGCTCCGGCCGCCGCCACGACGGTTCGACGGGCCGGTCCCGATGCGAGCTGATGCGATGCGCTGGTCATGCGGTTGTGTCCCTTCCGGGGGTTGCGTGATCTGGGGAGAGGTACGGTCGGCGTGCCCACGCTGTTCAGGCACTGCCGAGCTTGCCCCACACGGGGTCGGACGGACGTAAGCCACCGCTGTCGTTTCCCTGTCGGGGCACGGGCCCGATGCGCCCGGCGGGAAGCCGACGCGACGGGAGCGGACGGGGCTGTCGTCGGCGTTCGGGCACTCGCTCCATGAACAGGGCAGTGCGGGGTCGAGGAAATTGCCGAGCGTGTGAGGTCTTGCAGGGGGCATGCGGGATTACACGGGTGACGGTCGCCCAAAGTCCCGATTCAGGAGACACGACATGGTTATCGTAGGCATCATCGCCCTCTGCGTCGTACTGGCGATACTCGCCTTCCTGGTGCCCCGCCTGTCGCGGCACCCACAAAACGGTGCGCAGCGCACCATGGGCGTCGGCTCACGGGCCGGGTCCAAGGCTCCCGGGCCGCTGGGGCGGCTGTTCAGCAAGCCCTTCCGCTCCAGCTCCCGCGCTCTGGGCCGCAGCGGTTCAGCAGGCCGCCGGGCCAGGGGACGCATGCCGTTCTGATCCCGGCGGTTCGAGAGACAGAACTTCTGACAGCGGTCAGCCCCGCTCGGCAAGCATGCCGAGCGGGGCTCATCAGCTGCGTGGTCGTCAAGGACGGTCGCCCACGGGGCGAAGCCCACGTCAGCTGTCCACCGCCTTCAGCGACACCCCGAACACGGCAGCGACGCCCGGTTCCTGCCCGCCGCCGGCACTGCCCTGCCCGCAACCGCACGGCTTCCTGCGCTCACTTCGCGGCGGAGGCCGGGAGCAAGGGACGTACCCTGGTCGGCCCTCCCGGAACACGGGAGTTTTGAGAGGGTCATGGATTGCAAGGTCAAGGGATCGCGTAACCTGGGGAAATGCTGACCGAGGTCACCGCAACCCGCTACATCACGCCCCTGCGGGAGGGCGGCTCGCTGCCGGGACTGATCGAGGGCGACGACCTCGGCACCTACGTCGTGAAGTTCACCGGTGCGGGGCAGGGGCGCAAGACGCTGGTCGCCGAGGTCGTCTGCGGGGAACTCGCCCGGCGGCTGGGTTTCCGGGTGCCGCGTCTGGTGACGGTGGAACTCGATCCGGTCCTGGGGCTGGGCGAGCCCGACGAACAGGTTCAGGAACTCCTCAAGTCCAGCGGGGGCACCAACCTGGGCATGGACTTCCTCTCCGGGGCGCTCGGCTTCGACCCGCTCGCCTTCGAGGTCGGTCCCGAGGAGGCCGGGCGGGTCGTCTGGTTCGACGCGCTGGTGAACAACGTCGACCGTTCCTGGCGCAACCCCAACCTGCTGCGCCGACGCGGCGAACTCTGGCTCATCGACCACGGCGCGACCATGATCTGGCATCACCACTGGCCCGGCGCGGAGCGCTCCGTCGCCCGCCCCTACGACGCCTCCGACCACGCCCTGAGGCCCTTCGGGCCGAACGTGGCCGCCGCGGCGGCGGAACTCGCACCGCGCGTCACCGCCGACCTGCTCGCCGAGGTCACCGCGGAGATCCCCGACGTATGGCTGGCCGGTGAACCCGGATTCGACACGCCGGACGAACTCCGGCAGGCCTACGCGCGCGCCCTGCTCGCCCGCGCAGCCACCGTCCACGAGTGGGTCCACGGCGTCGGGGAGAAGGCGAACCAGTGAGCGACCGCAGCGACCTCAGCGACCGGCACGTCTTCGAGTACGCACTGCTGCGGGTCGTGCCGCGGGTCGAACGAGGCGAGTGCGTCAACGCCGGGGTGATCGTGTACTGCCGTCACGAGGCGTTCGTCGGGGCCGGTACCCACCTCGACGCGTCCCGACTGCTGGCCCTCGACCCGCACGTGGACCTGGCCGGCGTCCGGGCCGCACTGCGTGCCGTCGAGGGCGTGTGCGCGGGCGGGAACGCGGCGGGTCAGGCCGCGGGCGACGATGCCGGGCGGCGGTTCCGCTGGCTGATCGCCCCGCGCTCCACCGTCGTCCAGCCCGGTCCCGTGCACACCGGGCTCACCGCCGATCCGGCGGCCGAGGTGCGGCGACTGCTCGACCTGCTCGTGCTCTGACCCGGAGGGCCGGCGCCCACGACGGGTCGGCACGGTGAACCACCACGGCGGGCCGCCGCAGCGGGAAGACTGCGACGGCCCGCCGCTCACAGGGGCACGGGAGCCGGGAGAGGGGGAGCGGTGTACGGAGGCACGCGCCGGCCCCCGCGTCAGGTGTGGCGGCGGTGGCGCCTCACCAGGTACCCGGTCGTGGCGAGAGCGCCGGCCGCGAAGGCCAGGCCGACTCCGGCCTCCCAGTCGCTCGGTCCGGCGGCCGACGAGCCGCCCAGCCCGCCCTCCACACCACGCGTCGGCGCGACCGTGGCGGGTGCGGGGGGAGTCGCGGACGCGGCGGTGGTGGCCGTCGCCCGGGGAGCGCTGGTGGAGGAGGTGAGGGTGTCCTCGCGGCGGGGCAGGGCCTCGCAGGCGATGTTGTCGTCGGGGCCCTGGTCCTCGTCGAGTCCGTTGGGGTCGCTCCGGTCGAGGTTGAACAGGGCTTGCGCTTCCTCCTGGTAGGTGAAGTCCGAGCAGTCCAGGTTCTGGGCGTGAGCGGTGTGGGCCACCGGCAGTGTCGCGGCGAGCGCGACGAGTATGCCGAGGGCACCGGTGCGTCGGCGCATGGTGCGCCTCCTTTCCGGCCACAAGTGGCTCGTGCTTGGACACTAGGCGCGCCCCCGTGCCGGGGCGCGCAGCCATGGGCCGATCGGGTGGTAATCGAGGGAGCCGGGCATGGGACGGCACCGGGCGGACGTGGTGTGCCCGGGGTCCGGCGGGCCGGGGAATGGATCACACAGCAGGGTGGGCCGTTGACACCGGGTGCCCGGGCTTCTAGCGTCACCTCCACTGAAGGTACTAAGCGGTCGCTCACCCATTCGGGCGGGTCGCAGGAGCCGCATCCGAAGGTCCAAGGTCGAGGAGAAGCAGCGATGTCCACCACTGAGCAGCAGCGGGTCGCCGTCGTCACCGGTGCCGCGCGCGGTATCGGCGCCGCCACCGCGGTACGACTGGCCGCCGAGGGCCGCGCGGTCGCCGTGATCGACCTCGACGAGGGAGCCTGCAAGGACACCGTCGAGAAGATCACCACCGTCGGTGGCAGGGCCCTCGCGGTCGGCTGCGACGTCTCGGACGAGACGCAGGTCGAGGCCGCCGTCGCCAGGATCGCCGAGGAACTCGGCGCGCCGACCATCCTGGTCAACAACGCGGGCGTGCTGCGCGACAACCTGCTGTTCAAGATGAGCGTCTCCGACTGGGACACGGTCATGAACGTGCACCTGCGCGGTGCCTTCCTGATGTCGAAGGCCTGTCAGAAGCACATGGTGGACGCCGGCTTCGGCCGGATCGTCAACCTTTCCTCCTCCTCCGCGCTCGGCAACCGCGGCCAGGTCAACTACTCCGCAGCCAAGGCCGGCCTGCAGGGCTTCACCAAGACCCTTGCCAAGGAACTCGGCAAGTTCGGCGTGACCGCCAACTCCGTCGCCCCCGGATTCATCGCCACCGAGATGACCAAGGCCACCGCCGACCGCGTGGGCATGGGTTTCGACGACTTCAAGGCCGCCGCCGCCACCCAGATCCCGGTGGCCCGGGTCGGCGAGCCGGAGGACATCGCCAACGCCATCGCCTTCTTCACCGGTGAGGCCGCCGGATTCGTCTCCGGCCAGGTGCTGTACGTGGCGGGCGGACCGCTCGACTGAGGAACGCCGGGCCACGGGCTGCCAGGGGACCGCCCGTGGGCGGCCGGGGCAACGGCGGTCGACTGCGACGAGCAGGAACCACCAGGGACGACTAGGACGACTAGGCACGACTAGGGGATACGGACATGACTTCAGTGGAACTCTCGGGCAAGGCCGCCCTGGTCACCGGTGCCAGCCGCGGCATCGGGCTCGGCGTCGCCGAGGCGCTGGTGGCGCGCGGTGACCGCGTCTGCATCACCGGCCGCAACGAGGACACCCTCAAGGAGGCCGTCGAGAAGCTCGGCGCCGACCGGGTGATCGGAGTGGCCGGCAAGGCGCACGACGAGGCCCACCAGGCCGTCGCCGTCGAGCGCACGATGGAGGCCTTCGGCCGGGTCGACTTCCTCGTCAACAACGCCGGGACCAACCCGGTGTTCGGGGCGATCGCCGACCTCGACCTGAACGTGGCGCGCAAGGTGTTCGAGACCAACGTGATCTCGGCGCTCGGTTTCGCCCAGCGGACCTGGCACGCCTGGCAGAAGGACAACGGCGGGGCGATCGTCAACATCGCCTCTCTCGCGGGCGTCGCGCCCTCGCCCTTCATCGCCGCGTACGGCGTCAGCAAGGCCGCGCTGATCAACCTGACCGGGCAGCTGGCGCACGAGTTCGCGCCGAGGGTACGGGTCAACGCGATCGCCCCGGCGGTGGTGAAGACCAAGTTCGCGCAGGCGCTGTACGAGGACCGGGAGGAGGAGGTTGTCGCGTCCTACCCGCTGGGCCGGCTCGGTGTGCCGGCCGACATCGGCGGCGCCGCCGCGTTCCTCACCTCGGACCAGTCGGACTGGGTCACCGGCCAGACCCTGGTGATCGACGGCGGCATCCTCCTGAACGCCGGCGTGGGCTGAGCCGGCGTGGGCCGAGCCGATGTGGCGTGGGCCACGATTGTTCCGGTACGGGCGTCCGTTGACGAAACGGCGCCCGTACCGGTGTTTTCGAAGACGAGTGGACTGATGACAACGTAGTCAACGCAGAGTGACCACGTGATCTACAACGAGTTGATCTCAACGGGCATGCGAAGGAGGGTCCGAGGCGGAAACAGCGCGGTATCGTCTGCCGACTCTTGGGACGGCAGATCGAGGAGCGTGCGCGTGTTCAAGCGGAACCGATGGCTGCGAGGGGTGGCGGCGGTCGCGTCCATCGCGTCGATATCGTCCTTGTCCACCGGTTGCGGTGTGCTGACGTCCGACACTCCGGACGACGACGTGCCGATCGTCGTGGGGACGACCAGCTCGCCGAGCACGCTCGATCCCGCGGCCTCCTGGGACAGTTCCTGGGAGCTGTTCCGCAACGTCTACCAGACCCTGCTGAGCTACCCGGTCGGCGCGAGCACGCCCCAGCCGGACGCGGCCGAGGGATGCGAGTTCTCCGACAGCTCCCACCAGGTGTTCCGCTGCGAACTGCGTGCGGGGCTGACGTTCTCCGACGGCAGCACGCTCGACGCCAAGGCGGTCAAGTACTCCGTCGACCGGATCCGCAAGATCAAGGTGAACGGCGGTCCGGCCGGTCTGCTGGGCAGCCTCGAACGGGTGGAGGCGCCGAGCGCCCAGGAAGTGGTCTTCCACCTCAACAAGCCCGACGCGACGTTTCCCTTCGTGCTCGCCACCCCGGCCCTGTCGATCGTCTCCCCGAAGGCCTATCCGGCCGAGGCCCCGCGCGAGGAGTCCGGCATCGTCGGCTCCGGGCCGTACACCCTCGAATCGTACGAGGAGGGCAGCGAGGCCCGGCTCGCCCGCAACGAGCAGTACAAGGGCTACGCAGAACGGCAGAACAACGCCGTGACGGTCCGCTACTTCCAGGACTCCGCCGAGATGGTCGAGTCGCTGCGGGAGGACCGGATCGACCTCACCTACCGGGGTCTCGCCGCGGACGACGTCATCGAATTCCAGGGCAAGGCCTCCAAGGAGGAGGAGATCAAGCTGGTGGAGGGCACCGGCACCAGCATCAACTACCTGGTGTTCAATCCGAAGGACCCGTGGGCCGGCAAGAAGCCGGTGCGCCGGGCCGTCGCCCAGGTCGTCGACCGGGGCGCGATCACGCACAAGATCTACCGGGACACCGTCGACCCGCTGTACTCGATGGTCCCCAAAGGGCTGACCGGCCACACCACCGGCTTCTTCGACAACTACGGCGATCCCAGCGTCGACAAGGCCCGAAGGATCCTCACCGAGGCGGGCATCACGGGGCCGGTGCCGCTCACCCTCTGGTACACCACGGACCGCTACGGCTCCGAGACCAAGCTGGAGTTCAAGGAGCTGGAGCGCCAGCTGGAGGCCTCCGGGCTGTTCGAGATCACCCTTGAGAGCCGCCCCTGGAAGACGTACGTCGATGGCTACCAGAAGGGTGAGTACCCGGTGTTCGGGCGCGGCTGGGCCCCCGACTTCCCGGACGCCGACAACTTCATCGCCCCGTTCGTCGGCGAGCAGAACGCGCTCGGCACGCCGTACGAGGCGAACGAGATCAGCAATGTCCTGCTGCCGCGGTCGCGCCGGGAGAGCGACCGCGGCAACGTCGTGAAGGACTTCGAGGAGGCCCAGCAGATCCTCGTGGACGACGCGCGGCTGCTGCCGCTGTGGCAGGGCCGGCAGTACGTCGCGACGAGCCGGGACATCTCGGGCGCGGAGCGGGCGCTGGACCCGTCGACGATCATGATGTTGTGGCAGCTCTCCCGCAAGACCAGCTGGTAGCCGTACCGAGGGGCGGTTGTCGGTGGTCGCCTGTAGGTTCTGAGGCCGGGAAGTGACCGCAATCGTGAGGACGTTGACGTGACCGACATCGCCGTGCTGCCCAAGTCCTGGCGCGGGGTTCTGGGCGACGAACTGCAGCAGCCCTACTTCAAGGAGCTGACGGAGTTCGTCGAGGAGGAGCGGGCGAAGGGTCCCGTCCACCCGCCCCGCGAGGAGGTCTTCGCGGCGCTGGACGCGACGCCGTACGACAGGGTGAAGGTCCTGGTTCTCGGTCAGGACCCCTACCACGGTGAGGGGCAGGGGCACGGCCTGTGCTTCTCGGTGCGCCCCGGAGTGCGGATCCCGCCGTCGCTGCGGAACATCTACAAGGAGATGCACGCCGAGCTGGGCACACCGATCCCGGGCAACGGCTACCTGATGCCGTGGGCCGAACAGGGCGTACTGCTGCTCAACGCGGTGCTCACGGTGCGCGGCGGCGAGGCCAACTCGCACAAGGGGCGGGGCTGGGAGAGGTTCACCGACGCGGTGATCCGCGCCGTGGCCGACCGGCCCGACCCGGCGGTGTTCGTGCTGTGGGGGAACTACGCGCAGAAGAAGCTGCCGCTGATCGACGAGAGCCGGCATGTGGTGGTCAAGGGGGCCCACCCGTCGCCGCTGTCGGCGAAGAAGTTCTTCGGTTCCCGTCCGTTCACGCAGATCAACGAGGCGGTGGCCGCGCAGGGCCATGCGCCGATCGACTGGACCATCCCGGACCTGGGCTGACACCTGCCCGTCCGGGGCGCGGCCGGTTGCCGCCGACGGGAGCGGTCCGGTGCGTCGCGAGGCGGTTCGACCCGGATCGTCCCTGCCTGCCGTAGCGTCGGCAGGGACGATCGGGCGAGCGGTGCGGAGGGCGTGGTGGCGGACCGACAGGAGCAGGTGGCGCCGGATTCCGTGCTGACGCGGATCGGGCAGGTCGTGATGCTGCACCACGCGGGGGACCGCGAGGAGGCGAGGCATCGTCTCCTCGGGCTGTGGACGGAGATCGGGGCCCACGGCGACGCCCTGCACCGCTGCACCCTGGCCCATTACCTGGCCGACACCCAGGACGACCCCGAGGACGAACTCGCTTGGGACCTGCGGGCGTTGGCGGCAGCGAACGAGGCCGAGGGGGAAGCGACCGCCGACCGCCCCGCCGGGTACGAGGGCATGCTCGCGGTGCGTGCCCTCTATCCCTCCCTGCACCTCAACCTCGCCGCCGACTACGCCCGGCTGGCCCGTCCCGACGCCGCCCGCGTCCACCTGCACCGGGCCCGCGGAGCCGCCCGTGCCCTTGCCGGCGACTCCTACGGCGACAGGCTCCGGGCCGCCATCCGGCGTATGGAGATCCGGCTGGGCGAGGAGGGCGGGGCGGCCGGGGGGTGGGGACCGCCGCGGCAGCGTCCGTAGACCTTGCAGCGGTCAACGCCCGTACCTCTTCTCGCAGATGGCCGCCTGAGGGCTGCCCGCGGGCCAGCGGCCGTACTCCTTGCCCAGGGCGCAGACGTCCGCCTGCCCGCCGAGGTCGCCACGGATGGTGTCCGCGGCCTCGGAGACCTCCACGGCGGGTGCTGGTGGTGCGGTTCTGTCGTAGGCCGGGCCGTCGGCACCCGGCCGCGGGTTCCGGCCGTCGGACGGCGCGGTCCGTTCCGGAGCGGGTGCCGTGGGGGCGGCACGGCGCGAGGGGGAAGCGGGCGGCTCGGTGGGCCGGCGGGACGGGGCGATCATCTCCAGGGCCTCGCGTGCCGGTGCCTGCACCACCTCCCGCGTCCGGTCGTCCGGGCGCGGCTCCGGGAACCGGGCCGCGCCCGCGGGCGGGCCGAGCTCGGAAGGGCGCTGAACTGTCACACAGCCCGCGAGAGCGGAGACCGCCACGGTCACCAGCAGCGTTGCTGCGGTCGTCTGTCGATGCACCCACATCACTCTGCAGTCTCCGGCCCTCCGGGAGCCGGAGGACGGGCGGAGGATGCCCCGCACGGGTGATCTCCGGCCCCGTACGGGGGCATGGGAGTGCCGAGGGTTTACGTGCGGCTGACGGGCCCGGCCGGCCCGGGGCCCGGCGTCGCCCTCAGCTGCCGGTGGCGCCGTCGAGACGCTCGCGGAGCAGGTCGGCGTGGCCGTTGTGACGCGCGTACTCCTCGATCATGTGCGTGTGGATCCAGCGCAGGGTGAACCGTTCGCCGGACCTGTGCCGCCCCTTGGCCAGGTCGTCCAGACCGAAGCCGGCCGCGTTGCGCCGGGCGATGCCGATCTCGGCCTGCCAGGCGGCGTGCACCTCCTGCCAGGTCTCCGCGCCGGTGAGGTGGAACTCGCCGTCCGGGTCGGCCTCGTCGTAATGGAGCGGGCCGGCGTCCTCGTTCGCGAGCACCCTGCGGTACCAGCCGCGCTCGACGTCCGCCATGTGCCGCACCAGCCCCATCAGCGACAGCTCGGACGGTGGCACCGAGGCGGTGCGCAGTTGTCCGTCGGTCAGGCCCTCGCACTTCCAGGCGAGGGTCTGGCGGTGGTAGTCGAGCCAGCCCTCCAGCATGGTGCGGTCGTCGGCGTCGGTGGCGGGTTCGTGGCGCTGAGTGGTCATGCCTGTGTCTTTTGCGGTCCGGTGGATCCGCCGCAGGCGTTTTGCCGTCGGATGTGACTCTGCTGCTCGATTCGAGGGAGGGGCACGCACCGCGTCCGAGAGGGGTCGGCCGGGGCGCCGGACGGCCTCCTCGCGAGGCCCGTTCCACGCGCCCCGTCGACAGGCCGGCGTCACTTTCCGCAATTGAGCAACAGCAACTCAGCACGGCTTCGCCGTGCGCCGGGGGCACAGTAAATGGGTCGGCGTGCGCCGTGCGCGGTCCTGACCGCCCTGTCGCGGGAACGATCGCGTCGGGACAGTGGAACTGCTCGTTCCGGACGAGACCGACGACTCTGTGATGCCTCCGAGCTCGCACGACAGCATGGTACTGAGGGCCGTCCACGGGAACCGTGGAGTGTTGCCATGAGCACGCGCGTCAGATTCTGCGCACTGCCTTGGCCCTCCCGGAACGGCACCGCGAAGCGACAACCGAACAGAAGCGGAGCCGTGGCCATGGACGTCCTTCACGAACGCTGCGCCGGCATCGACATCAGCAAGCGGGACGCCAAGGTGTGCGTGCGCACCCCCAGCCCCAGACGCAAAGGGACGTTCACCCAGCAGACCACGACCTTCGGCGCCACCACCAACGCCATCCTCGACCTGCGCGAACACCTCCTCGGCGCGGACGTCACCCTGGTGGTGATGGAGGCAACCGGCGACTACTGGAAGCCCTTCTACTACCTGCTGATCGAGGAACTGAACGTCATCCTGGTCAACGCCCGTCAGGTGAAGAACCTGCCCGGCCGCAAGACCGACGTCTCCGACGCCGCCTGGCTGGCCCAACTCGGCTCCCACGGCTTGGTGCGGGCCTCGTTCGTGCCTCCACAGCCCGTACGCGAGCTGAGGGATCTCACCCGGGCCCGCACCCAGCTCACCCGCGAACGCGCCCAGGTCGTGCAGCGCCTGGAGAAGCTGCTGGAAGATGCCGGCATCAAGCTCTCCGCCGTCGTCTCCGACCTGATGGGAGTCTCCGGCCGCGCCATGCTCCAGGCCCTGATCGACGGGCAGCGTGATCCGCAGGTCCTCGCCGACCTCGCCAAGCGCCGCATGCGTAGCAAGATTCCCGAGCTGACCCAGGCGCTGACCGGCCGCTTCCGCGAACACCACGCCTTCCTGACCCGCCTCTATCTCGACCAGTACGACCACCTGTCCGGTGCCGTCAACCAGCTGACGGCCCGCATCGAGGAGGCGATGACCCCTTTCGCCCGGCGCTGGACCTGCTGGACACGATCCCGGGAGTGAACCGGGCGGTGGCGGAAGTGATCGTGGCCGAGACCGGGGGTGACATGGCCCGGTTCCCCTCGGCCAAGCACCTGGCCTCCTGGGCCGGGCTGTGTCCGGGACACCACGAATCGGCCGGCCGGGTCCGCAGTACCCGGGTCCGGCCCGGCAACCCCTACCTGAAAGGGGCACTGGGGATGGCCGCATTCGGAGCGGCACGGACCAAGGACTCCTTCCTGCAGGCACGCTACAAGCGGCTGACCGCTCGCCGCGGCCCGATCAAGGCGCTGGTCGCCGTCGAGCACTCGATCATCACCGCGATCTGGCACATGCTCAACGACAACGTGCCCTACCACGAGCTCGGCGGCAGCTACTTCACCCAACGAGATCCCGAGCGGGCCGCACGCCGAGCCGTCTCCCGGCTGAACGAACTCGGCTACCGCGTCACCCTCGACCCGATGGACGCCGCTGGATGAACGAGCATGTCCGAAGCCCGGCGGAGACGACTCCGACCGGGCCGATACCCCTGTCCGAGAGAGCACCCACCTGCAGTTATTTACGCGTCAGAGTCAGGTGTTCGTCAGGCGGAGAGCATCCCGTCCAGCAGCTCCGCAGGCCCACCCGCACCTCCTCCAGGGTCGGTACACGCGCGCTGAAGGCCTCGGCAACGCAGGAGAACATCAGCCCGCCCACCCAGGCGATCAGCGACAGTGCGTGCCGGTCCGGGGGTGACCGTGCTGGAGCGGTCCGGCTCCCTGGAGCCGGCCGGCGCCGCCAGCTCCCTCGCGCCCAACGGGCTGCGCGGGCTGGACGTCATCGGGCTCGGCGACGAGATCCGCGCCCTGTCCGCCGGGCAGGGCGACGGAGGGCTGTGCGCACCGGGCGGGCGCTGGCTCGCCCGGTCCAGCGAGGCCGCCGCGGCCGAGTGCTTCGGCGGGCCTCTCGTTCTGCTCCACCGCGCCACCCTCATCGATCACCTGGCCGGGCAGCTCCCCCCGGACACCGTCCGCACGGCCGCCGTCGCGCACCTTGTCGATCCGGGAGACCCCCGCGATCCCACCCGGCCCGCACGTGTGGGCACCTCCGACGGCGAACTCGAGGCCGACCTGGTGGTGGCCGCCGACGGCATCCACTCCGCCGTGCGCCACGCGCTCTTCCCGCACCACCCCGGACCCGTCTACTCCGGCTTCACCACCTGGCGGGTGGTGGTCCCGCTGCCGGGCGTGCGGTTCGCCCCGCACGAGACCTGGGGCCCGGGCCGCATCTGGGGAACCCATCCGCTCAAGGACAGCCGGGTCTACGCGTACGCCGCCGCCCTGGCCCCCGCCGGGGAACACGCACCCGACGACGAGCGCGCCGAACTGCTGCGCCGACACGGGGACCGGCACGAGCCGGTCCCCGCCGTGCTGGCCGCCGTCCGCCCCGAGGACGTGCTGCGGCACGACGTCCACCACATCACCGATCCGCTGCCCGCCTACCACCACGGCCGGGTCGCGCTGGTCGGCGACGCCGCGCACGCGTTGCCGCCCACCCTCGGCCAGGGCGGCAACCGGGCTCTCGAGGACGCGGTCACCCTCGCCCACCACGCCGACGACCTGCCCGCGTACACCGCAGACCGGCTGCCCCGCCCGACCGGCATCGTCCGCCGGGCGGTGCGGGCGGCCCGACTCCACCTGATGACCAACCGCGCCGGGACCGCCGTACGCGACACCTCGATCACCGTGCTCTCGAAGGCCGTCCCGTCCCTGCTCCTGCGGAGCTTCAACGAGGTCGCCTCCTGGCGGTCGCCGGTGGAGGACACCGTATCCTTCGGGGCGGACCACGACAGTGATCAGGGCCGTGACGGTCACCGCGATGACGACGCGCGTGACCGAGGCCGTGCCCCTGACCGCGCATCTGACAGGCAACCGCTGGAGGAGAACACCCCGTGAAGGTCGGCTGCATCGGACTCGGTGACATCGCGCAGAAGGCCTACCTTCCGGTGCTCGCCACCCGGCCCGGAGTGGAACTGCACCTGCAGACCCGCACTCCCGCGACGCTCACCCGCGTCGCCGACGGCCTCCACCTCCCGCCCGGACAGCGGCACGCCGACCTCGAGGCCCTGCTCGCGCAGGGCCTCGACGCCGCCTTCGTGCACGCCCCGACCCAGGTCCATCCAAAGATCGTGTCCCGGCTGCTCGAAGCGGGCGTACCGACGTACGTCGACAAACCACTCGCCTACGAACTCGCCGACTCCGCACGGCTCGTCGCCCGCGCAGAGGAGCGGGGCACGAGCCTCGCCGTCGGCTTCAACCGGCGCTTCGCCCCCGGCTACGCGCAGTGCGCCGACCACCCGCGCGAGCTGATCCTGCTGCAGAAGAACCGGATCGGGCTGCCGGAGGATCCGCGCACGATGATCCTCGACGACTTCATCCACGTCGTCGACACCCTGCGCTTCCTGGTGCCCGGCCCGGTCGACGACGTGACCGTACGGGCCCGTACCGAGGGCGGGCTGCTGCACCACGTGGTGCTCCAGCTCGCAGGGGAGGGCTTCACCGCGCTCGGCGTGATGAACAGGCTCAGCGGCTCGGCCGAGGAGATCCTCGAGGTCTCCGGCCAGGACACCAAGCGGCAGGTGGTCAACCTCGCAGAGGTGATCGACCACAAGGGCCAGCCCACCGTGCGCCGGCGCGGCGACTGGGTGCCGGTGGCGCGCCAGCGCGGTATCGAGCAGGCGGTGCTCGCGTTCCTGAGCGCGGTCGGCGAGGGCAGGACGCTCAGTGCCCGGGACGCGCTGGCGACCCATGAGCTGTGCGAGCGTGTGGTGCGGGAGGTCCAGGAGCGGGCCGCCGCCTGAGTCGTGCGGTCCGTACGGTCTCGGTGGCCCCCCACAGGGCCAGGACCAGCAGCGCCGCGTGCAGCGGCCAGGCGCCGAAGCGGACGTAGGGAGTGGTGCCGTGGGCGAGCGGGACGTCGTACACCCGCGTGGTGCTCGCGTCCGTACCGAGCCACGGCCCGGCCCGCCTGCCGTCCGGGCCATGGACGGCGGACACACCGGTCAGCGTTGCGTGGACCATCGGACGCCCGGTCTCGGCGGCGCGCAGCGCGGCCAGCGAGGCGTGCTGCTCGGGCGCCCAGCTCTGCTGGAACGTCGACGTCGACGACTGGGCGAGCAGTACATCGGCACCCTCCTCGGCCAGGTTCCGGCTGACGTCCGGGAACGCGGACTCGAAGCACACCATCGGGCCGATGCGCAGCCCGTTCTCCGCTTCCATCACCACCTGCCCGGTGCCGCGCCTGCGGTCCTCGCCCGCTGCCTCACCCACGGACGTCGCCCAGCCCAGCAGGGAGCGGGCCGGGATGTACTCACCGAACGGAACCAGGCGCATCTTGTCGTACCGGTCCCCGGTGAGACCGTCGGGGCCGACCAGCACCGAACTCTTGTAGATGCCGGGCTGGTCGGAGCGTCGCGCGTCCACGTTGACCAGGATCTCGGCGCCCGTCGAGCGGGACAGCGCCGCGAGCCGCCGCGCCAGGTCGGACCGGGCGCCGAGGTCGAAACCGACACTGCTCTCGCCCCAGACGACCAGGTCGACGCCTTGGCCCGCGAGCCGGCGGGTGAGCCGTTCTTCGAGGCCGAAGCGCCGGTCCGCACTGTCCGGCCCGGCGGCGACGCCCGGTTGGACGACCGCGACCCTCGCCCGTCCGCCGGCCTCCGGGACGGGCGCGCCCACCCAAGCGGCGGACGTGACCACACCTGCGGCGACCAGACCGGCCACGGCCGACACCCGCGCCTGTCGCACCACGAGCAGCACGGCCACGGCGACGTTCAGGAGCACCACCAGGAAGCTGAGCAGCCACACCCCGCCGGCCGACGCCAGCCGCAGCGCCGCCGTCACCTGCCACTGACTCGCGCCGAGCACGCCCCAGGGACCGCCCAGCGCCTCCCAGGAACGGACCAGTTCGACGGCCAGCCAGGCCGACGGCAGCACGACCAGCGCGGCCGCGACCCGCACCCACGACGGCACCCCGCCCAGCAGTCGCCGCACCAGCCACCCCCAGGGCGCCCACAACGCACCGAGCAGGGCCGCGAGGACGAACGTGAACACCTGCAGGTTCGGCAGCAGCCAGTGGTGCATCACGAGCATGAAGCCGAACCCGCCCCACCATCCGTCGAACGCGGCACGCCGGCCGGTGGGAGCAGTGCGCGCCAGCGCGATCCACGGCACCAGCGCGACGTGGGCGAACCACCACAGGGACGGCGCCGGGAAGGCCAGTACGGGCAGGGCACCCGCGACCATGGCGACGGCCGAGCGCCGCCACGGGGAGGCGAGCCAGGGGCTGAACGTCTTCACCGGCGCCTCCTACCCCCTCCCCACCCCGTACGTGCCCCCAGTGTGCGCCCCGGACAAGATCCGGGTCGGGGCGCGTCGGCTCAGTGGACCACGGGCGCCGCGGACCGGGCGAAAGGGCGCCGCCACTTCTCGCGCACGACCACCTCGCTCAACCGCCAGCCCTCGTCCGTACGCAGCATCCCGAACGCGTACCTGCCTCCGCACAGGACATCCGGCGAGGGCGCCCCGTCCTCGCCGCCGACAGCCGTACCCATCGGGTTCACGTAGTCGGCCTGTACACGGGCCGTGTCACCGGTGTCCTGCTCCCAGATCCCGAAGCGCGCCCGCCGGTTCACGACCAGGTGCTGCCGCATCGGGAACACCCGCAGGCTCTCCGCGAGCCACGCCGCCACTTTCCCGGCATCGCCCTCGATGCCGCCGGCCGAGCGGTAGTCGGCCCGCCCGCCCGGGGTGAACAGCCCTCGGTACGCCTCCCAGTCCCCGTCGTCGACCGCCACCGCGTACTCGGTGACGATCTCGTCCACGGCCAGTCTGTCCCGCACGGTCGCAAGCTCCACACGCTGCGTCATCGGCTCAGTGTTGGCCATCCCGGACCAGGAACCAAGGGCCCTGCGCAGATATTCACCCGGCGTGGATCTGTGCTTCCCCCCAGTCGGCAGCATCTACGAGCGGCGCCGCGGGTGTGTCAGGCTGTGGATCTTCGGTTGTCGGGCGGGCTGGCTGTTCGGAGGTTGGCGTGAAGAGGCTTGTCACGGTGGTGACTGGTGGTGGCCGGGGGATCGGGGCCGCTACCTGCCTGCGGCTCGCGGGGGAGGGGCACGACATGGTGGTGGGGCACCTGCGGGACGCCTCGGCGGCGGAGCGGGTGGCGGAGGGGGTACGTGCGGCCGGGGCGCGGGCCGTCACCGTGCGGGGGGACACTTCCGACGAGGTGGACGTCGAGCGTCTGTTCGATGTTGCGGAGCGGGAACTGGGGCCGGTGACAGGGCTGGTGAACAACGCGGCGGTGACCGGGCCGCTGGGGCGGTTCACCGATGTCGACACCGCGACCCTGCGCCGGGTCGTGGACGTCAACCTGACGGGGGCGCTGCTGTGTTCGCGCCGCGCCGCACAGCTGATGACGCCCCGGGGCGAAGGTGTCATCGTGAACATCTCGTCGGGGGCGGCCACTCTCGGCAGTCCCGGCGAGTACGTCCACTACGCGGCGACCAAGGCCGCAGTCGACGCCCTCACGGTCGGGCTGGCCAAGGAGCTCGGCCCGGTCGGCATCCGTGTCAACGCGGTCGCGCCGGGTGTGATCGACACGGAGATGCATGCCGCCATGGGCGCCCCGGACCGGGCTCGGCAGGCCGGCGCCGCGGTTCCGCTGGGCCGCCCGGGGCAGCCGGAGGAGATCGCCGCGGCCGTCGCCTGGCTGATGTCGCCGGACGCCTCGTACGCGACGGGGGCGGTGCTGCGGGTGGCGGGTGGGCGCTGAGCGTGTGCACGTCGCCGCCGCGTGGGCGGGCCCGACGCGGCGGCGGGGGCTCAGGCCGCCTTGACGACATGGCTCCGGACCGCTGCCGCCCACTCGACCACCAGGAGCTCGTACTCCGCGCGCTCCCCGGCCGACAGGGAACCGCCCGCGCGCAGCCACAGTGCTCGGATGTGCTCGTTGACCTCGGCGGCCGACCGCGCGGAACCAGGGGTCACGGAATCGGGGGACATGCCGAACAGCCTAGGGCCACGCACTGACAGCGCACTACCGGGCGGCTACCCGTCACCTATGGGTTCGGTCACGTCCCCGCGGACGGCCGGGTCGCGGACGTCGGGGCAGTGCGCCGACTCCACCGCGTGCGGGCTGAGGGCACCCGTGGCCTGACCATGTGCGGTCGGCCCAGAGAAACGGAACGGCAGCAATGCCGCCACCGCGCTCTGGGCCGACCGCACATTGACAACGGCACTCTACGTCCGGATCGACGACACGTTGCAGGCTTCGCCGGAACTTGCCCTGCGACGCCCGGCGGTCGGGATCGCACCCACGCTCAGTGACTCCGAACTGCACACACTCGCCGTAATGTCGGCGCTGCTCGGCTACACCTCCGAGCGGCGCTGACTGCGCCGTGTCGCGGCGGACCGCCGCGGCATGTTCCCCCACGTACCCGACCAGTCCGGCCACAACAAGCGGCTGCGAGCGGCCTCGTCGCTGCTCACCCGCATGATCCGGATCCTGGCGGCGGACACCACGCTGTGGAGCGACGATGTCTGGGTGGTCGACTCCGCCCCGGTCGGCTGTGGCTGCTCGCGAGAAACCGCGAAGCGCTCCGACCTGGCCGGCTGAGCGCAGTACGGCTACTGCTCGTCGCCCTCCCGGTACTTCTGGGGACTACGGCTGCACCAGGTGTGCACGATCGGCGGGCTGCCTGTGCTGCTCGCACTGACCGGTGCCAAGGCCGACGAGCGCGAGACGTTGCGCGACATGCTCGACACCGCGCCGGACATGACGGCCCCCCACTCCCGGCAGACGATCACCGGTGACAAGAACTACTACGGCCGCGAGTTCGAGCGGGACCTGACCGAGCGTGAGCTGGTGCTGTCACGGCTGGCCCGCAAGGGAGAAGCCGAGCGGGCCGGGGCGCATCTGTTCAAGCCGCTGCGGCAGGTCATCGAGTCGATCAACCAGACCTTCAAGGGACAGTCCTGGTCGACCGCGGCGCCCAGGCCGGGCCCGCGCCCCCGCCGCTTGATCAGCAGCTGGACCATCTGAAACGGTACGAGGTGTTCGGCGGCGCCCTGCCGCTGCCGGGCACGACGGAGGCGGCCCGTCCGAACATCTCCATGTCAATCTGGCGCACCCTCGCCGACCTCACTCACCGCGTCTACGCCTTCGAGTCCTCCTTCAGCGCCGACATCGCCTGGACCCGCCTCGACCGCGTCGACGTCACCCGCGCCGCCCGCCTCGACCCGACCGCCGACAACCTGGTCGGCGACGTCACCGGCCGGTACGAGCCCCGTGAACCGTTCACCTTCGCCCTCGCGGGGGTGTGAGGCGGCTTACGCTTCCAGCTCGCGAAGCCGTGGCCCGGCGTCCGGGAGGGGCGGTCAGGGCACGAGACTGTCGAGGTCGATGTCGAGGGGGATGGGGACGGAGACCTTCAACCGGTTGCGGTGGATGCCGGTGGCCACGTAGGTGCTGGTCATGGTGTCGAGTTCGTAGGTGTGGACGGTGGGGGCGCCGGTCTCGTCCTCGACGCGCCAGAAGTGGGGGATCCTGGCCTGTGCGTACTTGAAGGGCTTGAGGGAACGGTCGCGGTCCGCCGACTCCTCCGAGACGACCTCGATGACCAGGGTGACGTCCTCGGGCGCGTACCATGTCCGGTCGGGGTCGTAGGAGGCGGTGGTGAGCAGGATGTCGGGCTCGGGGCGGCTCTTCTTGTCGAGCCGGACGGTCATCTCACGCTCGGCGTCGAACTCGTCGGGGGCGGCCTGGCGCAGGGCGAAGGTCAGGTTCTCCACCAGCCGGGCGTGCCAGGACCGCTGCGGCGACATCATGAAGATCAGGGCTCCGTCGATGAGTTCGGTGTGCCGCGGTGCTTGGGCGAGGAGGTCGAGGTCATCGGCTTCCCAGCCGCTGATCCTGGGCGGGATCATCCAGTCGGGGAGTTCGGCGGTCACGGCTTCCTCCAGGCGCCTCGAAGAGGTCAGGGGCCCTCATCCCGGATCGCGGACGCGGGCGCAACGCTGGTGTCAGCGTAGTCGAGCGACCGGACCTCTCACTCGGCCCGTGTGGGTCCGAGGAGCCGGAGGCCGGTGATCATCTCGGTGTGGATCTGGACGACGTGGTCCATGGACGGGCTGCTTCGGAGGAGTGGTGCACGTCAGCTTGAGTGCCGGGTCGAGGTCGGCCGACACCAGGCTTGCGATGTCGTCGAGGTCGCAGTGGAAGCCCTCCGTCCTTGTCCTCACAGGTCAGGGGGCCCCGCAAGTGGTGCCCTGGCGTACGGCGGTGCCGCGGCTGGTTCCCATGTCCCAGCAAGTACGCGGCGTCGTCGCCCGTGCCAAGGGTGAACCGGTACGCGTCGAGACGATCGTCGTGCCAGCTCCGGGCGCTCTACGCGCCGGTCGGCCGATGCCGCCGTTCGCGCGCCGGGCGCCGGCCTTCGGATCCCCGGAGGCCGCGGCCGGTGTGGTCACGTTCCTCGCCTCGGACGCCTCGGACGCCTCGGACGCCTCGGACGCCGCGGACGCCTCGGACGCCTCGGACGCCTCGGACGCCTCGGACGCCGCGGCCGGCCAGGCGATCGGTGTGGGCGGAGACAGCCTGTGGACCCACCCGACACAGGCTGTCTCCGCCTATGCCGGCGGCGGCTGGAGCGCCGACGCCATCGCCGAGGCGTGGCCCACTGTGTTCGCCGGCCACCAACAGAGCGTCGGGAAAACGCTGCCCGAGCCGAAGACCGACGCCTCGTGAGCCCCCCGGCCACGGGCCTCGACCTCGACACGCTCGACGCAATTGACGTACACGCCCACGTCGAGGTGGACGGACACGGTCATCTGTCCCTGCCCGACGACTTCGCCGAGGCTTCTTCGAAGTACTTCGCCGCCGAGCGCCGGGCACCGACTCTGGACGAGATCGCCGGCTACTACCGGGAGCGCAGAACGGCTGTCGTCGTCTTCAGCGTCGACATCGAATCCGCGACCGGACATACGGCGCTGTCCAACGAGGAGATCGCCGAAGCCGCAGCCCGTCATAGAAAAACCTCGCGCCAGCGCCGCCGGGGTATCAGCCTGGACAGGGCGGCGAACCACACCCGGTCGGCCATCTCGTAACGGACCGGGCCAGCCAACTGCCGGCGCAGGACCGCGTTCTCGTGCCGCAGCACGAGAAGCTCCGCGTCCTTCGCCACCTGAGCACGGAGCAGCACCGACGGGACGGACAGCAGTTTCCGGGCCACCTTGTACAGCAGGGACACGATCACCCGAACATGCTCCCACCTGGCGAACCTTCACTCCTGCCATCAGCGACGATGACTTTTCGAGCGGCACAGGTGCCGGGGCGACAGCCCGCCCCGGCATCGGGCCCACTTCCGTAGGCCATCGACGAGCCGCCCCGGAGCCGGCGCGGCGCCCGCACGACCTGCCCACGCCGACACCTCGTCCCGGTCGGCTCCCGTCCTCGGCCGGGGCTTCCTGCAGAGGTTCGGGGAGACCCCGGCTGGGTCTGTCCGGGGACGTGGCGTCTTTCGTCATCGAACCGGAAGGCCACGGATCTCCTGGCCCAAGGAGCGCGAGGGCATCCGTGTGCTCACCGCCTGCTGGGTCCTGCACCGCCGTCACCGGCGACCGTCGACATGTCGAAGACGATCCTGCGGTGGCGGAGGCACGTCATATCGCCCAGGTGGGAAGGTCGACGAGGGTGACGACACAGGCCGTGCACATCCAGCCCGGGCCCTGGGAGATCAACAGTACGTGGTCACCGGGAGCCACCTCGCGCGTACGGACCAGGTGCTCCAGGGTGATGATCACGTCGGCGCCGCCCACATGCCCGATGCCCCTGCCGAAGTCCCACGTGCAGCGGTCCATGGTCAGGCCGAGAGGCATCATGACCGAGTACTCGATCATCCGGCCGTCCATGTTGATCGGTACGACCTTGGCGATGTCGTCGGCGTTCAGGTCGGCGTCGACGAGTGCCCGGCGAATGACACCGAGATTGAAGAGGGTGAGTTTCTCGAGGGTCTCGGAGAGCGGGGTCTCGGTCTCGCTGTAGCGAGTGGCCCGTTCCGCCATGTCCCCGTCGTTCTCCCGGCCCTCGTCCGGCAGCAACGAGCCGTCACCACGATGCCACCGTTCGAGCTCCGGCAGGATGCCCGAACTCAGCGACCTGATCTGCGCGAAACCTTCGTCCGCGCTGATCAGGGCCGCGGCGCCGCCGTCAGCGAGGAAGTACGCCTGGCCCAGTCCCGTGTAGCGGTTCAGGCCCGTGGCGGTGAAGTTCTCACCCGACGTGAGCAGTACGGTCTCCGCCTGGGCGGCGCCCGTCATCTGCCCGACGGCCACCTCCAGGGCACCCAGCATGCCGTTGCAGCCCTGGCGCAGGTACAGCGACGAGACCGGCTCCACCTCCAGTTCGCGCAGGATGTATCCCGGTGGATAGGACCCCTGCGGGCCCTGGTAGTACACACCGCTGTGCACGTGGTCCGTGATGTCTTCCACTTGCAGCTTCGAGCGCTCCATGGCGACGCGCGCGGCGGAGATCGCGAGTTCCACGGCCGGAATGTCGTGCGCCAGGTGGGTCCCGGTCAGCCCGTTCGCCTCCACGGTCTCCTGGCTGATCAGCCCCTGGGCCACAGCCCGCTCGACGGGCTCGAACTCGTGCAGCACGACACCGAGCGAGTCGATGAACACATTGTCAATTCTCATCCGAGAGCCTTTCATTTCCGCCGAAATGTGAAGATGCCGAGGCGAGGAGCCGCTCGATCAGGTGCTCCGCGAGGCCCACCGGTGTGTCGAACTCGAACGCCACACTCGCCGACAGCCTCAGCCCGGTCGCCTCGACGAGGGCCGTGCGCAGTTGCAGGGCGGTGAGCGAGTCGAATCCGAGGTTCTTCAGCGGGGCGTCCGCGGCCACGCTGCCCGGTGCGGTGTGCCCGAGAACGGCACCCGCCCGGTCCCGTACCAGGTCGGTCGCCACCGTCTCCCGCTCCGCCCTGCTCATCGCCGCCAGCCGGTGCCGGAGGTCAGTGTTCTCCGCCGGGGTGTCCCGGGCCGTGCGGCGCGTGCCAGCGGGCACGAGAGCCCGCAGCACGGAGGCCACGTCGCCGGTCTCCGCGTCGCCGGTCAGTTGGGCGAAGTCCAGCCGGGACGCGATGACGAGACTGCGCCCGGCCGCCCATGCCGCGTCGAAGAGTCCGAGACCCTGTTCCTTGACGAGCGGATGCGTTCCGCGCAGCGCCACCGGCTGCCGGTCCTTCCCGGACGGGCCCGACAGACTGCTGGCCCCGGTCCACAGACCCCACGCGATCGAGGTGGCGGCGACACCCCGGGACCGCATGTGGTGGGCGAACGCGTCCAGGAAGGTGTTCGCCGCCGCGTAGTTGGCCTGTCCCGGACCGCCCAGGATGCCGGCGAACGAGGAGAACAGCACGATCTGGCGCACCCCTGCCTCGCGGACCAGTTCGTACAGGTTCACGACCGCGTCCACCTTGGGGCGCAGCACCTTGCTCAGGCGCTCCGCCGTCAGAGACGGGAGGATCCCGTCGTCCGCCGCGCCCGCCGTGTGCACCACGGCATCGATCCGCCGGTCCGCGAGCAGGCCGGCCAGGGCTTCTCGGTCCGCCACATCGCAGGCAGCCACCTGGACCCGGGCCCCGAGCTCCGTCAGTTCGGCCTCCAGGACCGCAGCCTGAGGCGCGTCCGGCCCCTGACGGCTCGTCAGCAGCAGGTCCTTCACACCGTGCTCGGTCACCAGGTGACGGGCTATCGCGGAGCCCAGCATGCCCGTCCCGCCAGTGATCAACACCGTACCGTCCAGGCCGACGTCCAGCCTCGGGAGAGCAGTGCCCGGTAGGAGGCGGGCCATCCGCGGGACCCGTGTCGTCCGCCCGCGCAGCGCCCACTGCGGCTCCGTGGAGGACACCACGCGGTCCAGGGCGCGCCAGGTGGGCTTGGCGAGGTCGGTGTCCACGAGCGCGAAGCGGTCCGGGTACTCCGTCTGCGCGCTGCGGATCAGACCCCAGATGCCGGCTCCCGCGAGGTCGAGCGGTGACGCGTCGTCGGGCCCGGCCACCGCGGGGACGGCACCACTGGTGAGGAACACCAGCCGGGAGCGGTCGAAGACCGGTGTGTTTACCCAGGCTCGGGCTGTCTCCAGGGCACGGACCGTCGTGGCGTGGACGGCGACCACCAGTTCCTGCCCGGACAGCTCGCCGTACTTCTCCAGGAAAGGGGCCACGACGACGTCGGGGACGTCTCGGCCCCCCTCCACTGCGGCTGTCAGCGCTGCCAGGTCCGGGTAGGTCTCCGTGTAGCGTCCCGCCGTCATCAGCGAGGACCGCATGCGCACCCGGTCCTCGCCCACGATGGCCCATGTGGCGTCGGCGTCGGAGGTGTTCGCCCGCGTGTCCACGGCGGTCCACTCGATGCCGAACACGCTGTCCTGCTGCGCCACGTCCGCGGCCCTGAGCACCTCACGCGCAACGGGTTCGAGCCGCAGGGCCGGGACCGAGAGAACAGGGGCTCCGGTGGCGTCCGCAGCGGTCAGCGACACCGAGCCGTCCGGCCCCGAGGAGACCCGGGCGCGCAGGATGGAGGCGCCGGACGCGTGCAGTGACACCTCCCCCCAGGCCCGTACCCGCAAGGATGCGGCGGTCTCGAGCGCGACGCCCTTCATACCCGCCAGGCTGAGCAGGGCCTGTGCCAGCACCGGGTGGAGACCGAACCGCCGTGCCTCCTCACGCAGCGCGTCCGGTACGGAGATCTCCGCGAACACCTCGCTGTCCCGTCGCCACACGCCGTGTACGGCGGAGTGCACGGACCCGTACTCCAGGCGCAGTTCGGGCTCGGGCATCGGGAGGGCGTCCGCGGGCGGCCAGGCCTCCAGATCCCAGTCCGGCTCGGCTGCCGCCGCGACCAGCTCACCCGTCGCGTGGCAGGTCCACGGCAGCCCCAGGACGTCGTCGCCGCGCCGGGAGTGCACCAGGACCGCGCGTACGCCGGGCTCCTCACCCTCGCCGACCGTGACGCGGACCTGAACGGCGCCGGACCCCGGCATCACGAACGGTGCCTGCGCGGTCAGGGCACGCAGTCGGCTCCTGCCCAGCTGCTCACCGGCCGAGAGGGCCAACTCCGCGGCGAGCCAGTCGAGTTCCCGCTCTACACTCTCGGTGCCCTCATCCGTCGGCCAGGCGAGCTTGCCCGCCGAAAGCCGGCCGGTGAACACCACCGTCTCGGTGCCGGGCAGTTCCACGGCCGCACCCAGCAAGGGATGCGAGGTGGGGACCGCGCCCAGCCCGGACGCACCGCGAGAGGTGCCCGACGGTGTGTTGAGCCAGTGGTGGGTGCCTTGGAAGGGGTAGGTGGGGAGGTCGGGGTGGAGGGGTGGGGTGGTGGGGCGGAGGGTGATGCCGTGTGTCCATGCGGTGGTGAGGGCGTGGGTGAAGTCGTGGGTGTCGCCGTGGTCGCGGTGGAGTGTGGCGAGGACGGTGGGTTCTTCTGTGAGGTTGTCGAGGGTTTGGAGTGTTTCCTGGGTCGGGAGGGTGAGGACGGGGTGGGGGCTGACTTCGATGTAGGCGGTGATGCCTGCTTGGGCGAGTGTGTGGGTGGCGGCTTGGTAGTCGACGGTGTGGCGGAGGTTTTGGTACCAGTAGTCGGCGTCGAGTTCGGTGCCGTCGACGGGGCCGCCGGTCAGTGAGGAGTAGAAGGGGAGTTCGCCGGTGTGTGGTGTGACGGGTGCGAGTGTTTCGAGGAGTTGGTCTTTGATCGCTTCGACGTGGGAGGAGTGGGAGGCGTAGTCGACGGGGACGCGTCGGAAGCGTGTCTGGTGTTTTTGGCACCAGGTGGCGAGTTGGTCGAGTGCGTGTGCGGGGCCGGAGAGGACGGTGCTGGCGGGGCTGTTGACTGCGGCGATGTCCAGTCCGAGGTCGGTGGCGATGGTTTCGGCTTGGTGTCGTGGCAGTGCCAGGGATGTCATGCCGCCGTTGCCGGCTATGTGGGCGATGAGTTGTGATCGCAGGGCGACTACGCGTGCGCCGTCGGAGAGGGTGAGTGCGCCGGAGACGGTGGCGGCTGCGATTTCGCCTTGTGAGTGTCCGATGACTGCGGCGGGGCGGATTCCTGCGGCGTGCCATTGTGCGGCGAGGGAGACCATGACTGCCCAGAGTGCGGGCTGGACGACGTCGACGCGGTTGAAGTCGGGTTGGTCTGGTTCGCCGCGTAGTACGGCGAGCAGGTCCCAGTCGACGAAGGGTTGGAGTGCCTGGCGGCATTCTTGGAGGCGTTGTGCGAAGGGGCCGTTGTCGTCGAGGAGTTTGACGGCCATGGTGGGCCATTGGGCGCCCTGGCCGGGGAAGACGAGTGCGGGGTTGCCGAGGGGGCGGCCGGTGCCGCGCATCACGCCGGGCTCGGTGGCTGTTCCGGTGTCGAGGGCAGCGTCCGTGGTGGCGAGTGTGCGCAGGCGTGTCAGGAGTTCGGTGCGGTTGGTTGCGGTGATGGCGGCGCGGTGTTCGAACATGGTTCGTGTGCCGGTGAGCATGCGTGCTGCGGTGTCGGTCGGCAGGTCCGGGTAGCGTTCCAGGAAGTCCGCCATTCGCCCGGCCTGGGCCCGCAGCGCGCCCTCGCCACGTCCCGACAGCAGCATCGGGACCATCGTGTCGGGTGTTTGGGGAGCGGCCGTGGGAACGTGTTCGGCGGGTGCCTCCTCCAGGATCAGGTGCGCGTTCGTACCACTGATCCCGAACGACGAGACGCCGGCGCGGCGCGGTGTGCCGGTGCGCGGCCAGGGTTCATTCTCCGTCAGCAGTCGGGCTTGGCCTGTGTCCCAGTCGACGTGGGGTGAGGGTGCGTCGATGTGGAGGGTGCGTGGCAGGGTGTCGTGGTTCATGGCCATGACCATCTTGATGACGCCGGCGACGCCTGCGGCGGCCTGGGTGTGGCCGATGTTGGACTTCACCGATCCGAGCAGGAGGGGGTTTCCGGCTGGTCGGTCCTGGCCGTAGGTGGCCAGGAGTGCCTGGGCTTCGATGGGGTCGCCGAGGGTGGTGCCGGTGCCGTGTGCTTCGACGGCGCTGATCTCGGCGGGGGTGAGGCGGGCCTGGGCCAGGGCGGTGCGGATGACTCGTTGTTGTGCGGGGCCGTTGGGGGCGGTGAGGCCGTTGGAGGCGCCGTCCTGGTTCACGGCGGAGCCTCGTACCACGGCGAGTACCGGGTGTCCCAGTCGTTGTGCGTCCGAGAGTCGTTCCAGCAGGACCAGGCCGACGCCCTCGGCGAAGCCGGTGCCGTTCGCCCCGGCGGCGAACGCCCGACACCTACCGTCGGAGGACAAGGCGCGCTGTCGGCTGAAGGCGGTGAACGTACCGGGCGTCGCTATGACGGTGGCGCCGCCCGCGAGGGCGAGGGAGCACTCGCCCTGCCGCAGTGACTGCGCCGCCAGATGGATCGCCACCAGCGACGACGAACACGCCGTGTCCACCGTGATCGCCGGCCCCAGCAGCCCCAGCAGATACGAAAGCCGACCGGAGATCACACTGGTGGCGTTGCCCGTGAGGAGCATGCCGTCCAGCCCCTCAGGGGCCTCGTGCAGCAGGGTCGAGCCGTACTCCTGGGCGATCGCGCCGACGAAAACGCCGGCCGTGCTGTTGCCGAGGGACGTCGGGTCGATGCCCGCGCGCTCGAAGGTCTCCCAGGCCGTCTCCAGCAGCAGCCGCTGCTGCGGATCCATCGTCAGAGCCTCACGCGGCGATATACCGAAGAACGCCTCGTCGAACCGCCCGGCGCCCTCCAGGAAGCCACCGTTGAGGGAATAGGACGTGCCCGGCTTGTCCGGGTCGGGGTCGTACAGGGTGTCCAGGTCCCAGCCGCGGTCGGTGGGGAACTCGCCGATCGCGTCGGTTCCGGACCGCAGCAGCTCCCACAGGTCCTCCGGGCCGGCGACCCCACCGGGCAGGCGGCACCCCATCGCGACGACGGCGATGGGGTCGGCGTCCGTCGTGGCGCTTGCCCGGAGCGCCGGGACGGATGCCGCTGCCGTGGCTCCGTCGCGGCTCTCGGCCAGGTGCTCCGCCAGGACCTGCGGGGTCGGATAGTCGAAGACGACGGTCGGGGCCAGCCGGAGACCGGTCGCGGTGTTGAGGCGGTTGCGCAGCTCGACCGCGGAGAGCGAGTCGAAGCCGACATCCTTGAACGCGCTGTCGGCGCGTACCGCCTGCGGCGACTCGTGTCCCAGGACCGCTGCGGCGTGCCGGCGCACCACGTCGAGCAGGGCGCGTTCGGCCTCCTGTGACGAGAGTCCGGCGAGCCAGGCGCCGGCGTCCTCCGCGGCACCGGATCCGCCGGCGGCGGTGCGGCGCGTGACAGCGCGGACGAGACCGCTCAGCAGGGTGGGCACCCCGCCGGACCGCCGCCGCAGGGCGGCGTGGTCGAAGCGCGCGGCGACGAAGGCGGCACCTTGGCGGGCGATGGCGGCGTCGAGAAGCGCCAGTCCCTGATCGGCGGCGAGCGGCCGGACGCCGTTGCGGGCGATGCGGACGCGGTCGGTGGTACCCAGATGCTCGGTCAGGCCGCCGTCCTCCCAGAGGCCCCAGGCCACCGCGGTGGCGGGCAGCCCGAGCGAGCGCCGGTGCTCCGCGAGGGCGTCGAGGAAGGCGTTGGCCGCGGCGTAGTTGGCCTGTCCGACGCCGCCGAGCGTGCCGGCGACGGACGAGAACAGGACGAAGTGGGTCAGGTCGGCGTCGCGCGTGAGGTCGTGCAGGTGCAGCGCCGCGTCCACCTTGGGACGCAGAACGGCGTCGACCTGTTCCGGGGACAGACCGGATACCGTCCCGTCGTCGAGGACGCCGGCGCTGTGCACCACGGCGGTCAGGGGCCGGTCGAGGCCGTCGAGCACAGTGGCCAGGGCGTCCCGGTCGGCCACGTCGCACGCTTCGACGGTCACGGACGCGCCCAGGGCGGCGAGTTCGTCGATCAGGTCGGCGGTGCCCTCGGCTGTGGGGCCGCTTCTGCTCAGCAGCAGCAGGTGGCGGGCGCCGTGCGTGGCGGCCATGTGCCGGGCGACGAGCCGGCCCAGGCCGGTGGTCCCGCCGGTGACGAGGGTGACGCCCTCGGGATCGAGCGTCCGCGGTTCTCCGAGCGCCAGGCCGGCCGCGCGCGTCAGGCGGGGGACCAGCACGAGGCCGGCGCGAACGGCAGTCTGCGGCTCACCGGACGCGACCGCGGCGCGCAGTCCCGCCATGTCCGCGGCGCGCAGTCCCGCCATGTCCGCGGCGCCGGCCGGGCAGTCCGCCTCGGGGGCCAGGTCGATCAGGACGAGGCGTCCGGGGTGTTCGGCCTGCACCGTCCGGGCGAGACCCCACACGGGGGCCCCTGCCAGGTCGGCCACGCCGGACGCGGGATCGGCCGCCATGGCGCCACGGGTCGCGAGGACGAGACGAGTGGCCTCGTACCGTTCCTCGCGCAACCAGCGCTGCACCTGTGCGAGGGCGACCTGCACGCGTGTTCGGGCCGCGACCGCGGTGTCGGCGGCTTCCGGCCCGGGACGGTCACAGAGCAGGAGCAAGGTGTCGGGCGCGGGCCCCGTGGTGTCCGCCGCCAGGTCCGGCACACCGTGCGTGTCGAAGCCCGCGTCGGTGAGGACGGAGGCGGAACGCGCGGCGTCGGGTCCCACCGCGAGCCATCGGCCCGCGGGCTGCGGCACGGGTGGGGTTGTCACGGGCTTCCACTGCGTATGCAGCAGCATCTGCCGGACGGTCTCGTCCGCTGCGGATGCCGCTCCTTCCCCCATGGGCCGCGTCGACAAGGTGGTCACGGAGACGACAGGGGCTCCTGCCGGGTCCACGGCGAGCAGCGCGACGCCCTCCGGCTCCGGCCAGGTCAGCCGGACTCGCAGCGTGGTGGCACCGGAAGCGTGCAGCCGTACACCGTGCCAGGAGAACGGCAGGCTGAGCGGCTGGGACTCGTCCTTGTCCACCTCGCCCAAGACGTCCGGGTGGAGGGCCGCGTCCAGCAACGCCGGGTGCAGCCCCCAGTCGTCGGTGCTCTCCCCTTCGGACAGGGCGATCTCGGCGAAGACCTCCGAGTTTCTGCGCCACATGGCTCGCAGGCCTCGAAACGCGGGGCCGTAGCCGTACCCGGCCTGGGCCATCCGCTCGTAGGCGTCCGCGACGGGCACCGCCTCCGCGCCCTGCGGTGGCCAGGTCGCCAGCGCTTCGGCGGCGTCGGTGTCATCCGGCAGGGCGGGGACCAGGAAGCCGCGGGCGTGCCGGGACCACAGTGGGTCGGCCGTCGACTCGGCGCCGCTCTGTGGCGCGGAGTGGACGCTCACCGCACGGCGTCCCGACGCGTCCGGCGCCCCGACGGTCAGCTGCAGGCTGACGGTCTGCTGTGCCGCGACCACCAGCGGGGTCTCAAGGACCAGTTCTTCCAGACAGGGGGTGCCCACCTCGTCACCCGCCCGGATCGCGGCCTCGACGAAAGCCGTTCCGGGAAACAGGACGGACCCGCGCACCACGTGGTCGGCAAGCCATGGATGCGTGGCCGCGGAGACCCGCCCGGTGAACACCACACCTTCCTCGTCCGCGCGGTGGATCGCGGCGCCCAGCAGCGGGTGAACGACGGGGCGCAGGCCGAACGACTGCGGGTCGCCGCCCGACGGTGTGTTGAGCCAGTGGTGGGTGCCTTGGAAGGGGTAGGTGGGGAGGTCGGGGTGGAGGGGTGGGGTGGTGGGGCGGAGGGTGATGCCGTGTGTCCATGCGGTGGTGAGGGCGTGGGTGAAGTCGTGGGTGTCGCCGTGGTCGCGGTGGAGTGTGGCGAGGACGGTGGGTTCTTCTGTGAGGTTGTCGAGGGTTTGGAGTGTTTCCTGGGTCGGGAGGGTGAGGACGGGGTGGGGGCTGACTTCGATGTAGGCGGTGATGCCTGCTTGGGCGAGTGTGTGGGTGGCGGCTTGGTAGTCGACGGTGTGGCGGAGGTTTTGGTACCAGTAGTCGGCGTCGAGTTCGGTGCCGTCGACGGGGCCGCCGGTCAGTGAGGAGTAGAAGGGGAGTTCGCCGGTGTGTGGTGTGACGGGTGCGAGTGTTTCGAGGAGTTGGTCTTTGATCGCTTCGACGTGGGAGGAGTGGGAGGCGTAGTCGACGGGGACGCGTCGGAAGCGTGTCTGGTGTTTTTGGCACCAGGTGGCGAGTTGGTCGAGTGCGTGTGCGGGGCCGGAGAGGACGGTGCTGGCGGGGCTGTTGACTGCGGCGATGTCCAGTCCGAGGTCGGTGGCGATGGTTTCGGCTTGGTGTCGTGGCAGTGCCAGGGATGTCATGCCGCCGTTGCCGGCTATGTGGGCGATGAGTTGTGATCGCAGGGCGACTACGCGTGCGCCGTCGGAGAGGGTGAGTGCGCCGGAGACGGTGGCGGCTGCGATTTCGCCTTGTGAGTGTCCGATGACTGCGGCGGGGCGGATTCCTGCGGCGTGCCATTGTGCGGCGAGGGAGACCATGACTGCCCAGAGTGCGGGCTGGACGACGTCGACGCGGTTGAAGTCGGGTTGGTCTGGTTCGCCGCGTAGTACGGCGAGCAGGTCCCAGTCGACGAAGGGTTGGAGTGCCTGGCGGCATTCTTGGAGGCGTTGTGCGAAGGGGCCGTTGTCGTCGAGGAGTTTGACGGCCATGGTGGGCCATTGGGCGCCCTGGCCGGGGAAGACGAGTGCGGGGTTGCCGAGGGGGCGGCCGGTGCCGCGCATCACGCCGGGCTCGGTGGCTGTTCCGGTGTCGAGGGCAGCGTCCGTGGTGGCGAGTGTGCGCAGGCGTGTCAGGAGTTCGGTGCGGTTGGTTGCGGTGATGGCGGCGCGGTGTTCGAACATGGTTCGTGTGCCGGTGAGCATGCGTGCTGCGGTGTCGGTCGGCAGGTCCGGGTAGCGTTCCAGGAAGTCCGCCATTCGCCCGGCCTGGGCCCGCAGCGCGCCCTCGCCACGTCCCGACAGCAGCATCGGGACCATCGTGTCGGGTGTTTGGGGAGCGGCCGTGGGAACGTGTTCGGCGGGTGCCTCCTCCAGGATCAGGTGCGCGTTCGTACCACTGGCGCCGAACGACGAGACGCCGGCGCGGCGCGGTGTGCCGGTGCGCGGCCAGGGCTGGGGTTCGGTCAGGAGCTGGAGCCGGTCTGCGTTCCAGTCGACGTGGGGTGAGGGTGCGTCGATGTGGAGGGTGCGTGGCAGGGTGTCGTGGTTCATGGCCATGACCATCTTGATGACGCCGGCGACGCCTGCGGCGGCCTGGGTGTGGCCGATGTTGGACTTCACCGATCCGAGCAGGAGGGGGTTTCCGGCTGGTCGGTCCTGGCCGTAGGTGGCCAGGAGTGCCTGGGCTTCGATGGGGTCGCCGAGGGTGGTGCCGGTGCCGTGTGCTTCGACGGCGCTGATCTCGGCGGGGGTGAGGCGGGCCTGGGCCAGGGCGGTGCGGATGACTCGTTGTTGTGCGGGGCCGTTGGGGGCGGTGAGGCCGTTGGAGGCGCCGTCCTGGTTCACGGCGGAGCCTCGTACCACGGCGAGTACCGGGTGTCCCAGTCGTTGTGCGTCCGAGAGTCGTTCCAGCAGGACCAGGCCGACGCCCTCGGCGAAGCCGGTGCCGTTCGCCCCGGCGGCGAACGCCCGACACCTACCGTCGGCCGAGAGTGCCCCCTGGCGGCTGAACTCCACGAGCGCGCCGGGCGTCGACATGACGGTGGCGCCGCCCGCGAGGGCGAGGGAGCACTCGCCCTGCCGCAGTGACTGCGCCGCCAGATGGATCGCCACCAGCGACGACGAACACGCCGTGTCCACCGTGATCGCCGGCCCCAGCAGCCCCAGCGTGTAGGAGATGCGGCCGGAAGCGACGCTGACGGCCGAACCGTTGCCGAGGTAGCCCTCCAGGTTCTCGGGGGCACGCTCGTGGAGGCCGGGGCCGTAGCCCCCGTGCATCACACCGGCGAAGACACCAGTCCGGCTGCCCTTCAGCGAGACCGGGTCGATGCCCGCGCGCTCGAAGGTCTCCCAGGCCGTCTCCAGCAGCAGCCGCTGCTGCGGATCCATCGCCAGTGCCTCACGCGGCGATATACCGAAGAACGCCTCGTCGAACCGCCCGGCATCGTCAAGGAACGCGCCCTGCCGGGCGGACGACTTTCCACCGCCGCGGCTTTCGTCGTCCAGGAGCCGGTCCAGGTCCCAGCCCCGGTCGTCGGGGAGCGGGCCGACCGCGTCGGTTCCCGCCATGAGCAGGTCCCACAGCTCCTTGGGCGTCCGGGTGCCGCCGGGCAGACGGCAGCCCATCGCCACGATGGCGACGGGCTCGTTAGGCTGCCCCGTCACAGCCGTTCCCTCCGCGTCCTCAGTGGCCTCCGCGCCCGCAGCGCCGAGGCCACCCTGTGCCAGGCCGTCGAGGTACCGCGCGAGGGCCTGCGGGGTCGGGTAGTCGTAGGCCACAGCGGCCGAGAGACGGTGGCCGGAGGCGGCGGACAGCCGGTCGCGGAGGGTCACGGCGGACAGGGAGGTGAAGCCGAGTTCGTGCAGGGGCCGATCGGCGGTCACCTCCTCGGAGGGCAGACCGAGGACGTCCGCGACCACGGAGCGCACCAGGCCGAGCAGACCGTGCTGTGCCGTCAGGAGGACGGCGCCGGCGGACACCGGGGGCACGGCGGACGCTGTTCCGGACGGGCCTTCGGCGGCCAGATCGGGGCGGACGTTCACCGACGGATTGACGACGAGCAGCGTTCCGGGCAGCTCGGCCAGCCGCCGACGGGCGGTCTTCCCCGTCGATGTACGCGGGACGTCGTCGATGATGTGGAACTCGTCGGGCACCTTGAAGTAGGAGAGTTCCCGGCGGCAGGTCTCCAGAAGCTCGCGGGCGTCGATGCCTCCGGGGCCCTCCGGTCCCGGCACCAGGTAGGCGACGGGCACTTCGCCCAGTACGGCGTGGGGCTTGCCCGCCACCGCGGCCTCGGCCACGCCGGGCACCCCGGCCAGAACGCGCTCCACCTCTGCGGGGTGGATGTTCTCGCCGCCGCGGACGATGAGTTCCTTGACCCGGCCGGTGATGGTGAGCAGGCCGGCCGGGTCCTGTCGGCCGAGGTCACCGGTGCGGTACCAGCCGTCCACGAGTACGGCCCGGGTCGCTTCCGGGTCGTTGTGGTAGCCGGCCATGATGCCCGGACTGTGCACCCAGATCTCGCCCTCCTGCCCGGCGGCCACCTCCTCGCCGGTCCGCGGGTCCGCCAGACGCAGCGTCAGGCCGGGCAGCGGGGTGCCGCAGGTGCCCAGGACGCGTGGCCCGGTGGGCGCCTGAGTGGTGATGGCGCCTCCGGTCTCGCTGCTGCCGTAGCTGTCCAGGAGGCGGATGCCGAAGGCGTCTTCGAAGGCTTCGTGCAGCGCGGGCGGGCAGGCCGAGCCGGCCGCCATGCACACCCGCAGCTCCGGCAGTTCGAGCCCGCGCTCGCGCGCGAGGTCCACCATGCGGTGGTAGGTGGTGGGGGAGCCGACGAGGAAGGAGGCCTGCTCGCTGCGGACGGTCTCCATGATCTCGTCCGGGGCCGAGCCCTCCATGATGTGGGCAGAGGCACCGACGGCCAGCGTGGCGAGTACGCCGATGTTGTGCGAGGCGGCGTGGTACAGCGGCATCGGCCACACGAGGCGGTCGGTCGCGGACAGACCGAGGATCGGCTCGGTGCACGCGGCCGTGGCCCACAGGGACTTGCGCTGGGTCGAGACCACGCCCTTGGGGCGTCCGGTGGTGCCGGAGGTGTACAGGATCCAGGCCGTCTCGTCCAGGTCCAGGTCGTCCCGCGCGTCGGCGGGCGGCGAGGTGACGGCGAGGTGCTCGAAGTCGGTGGCACCCGCGATGGGCTCGGTGGCACCGACGACGATCAGGCCGCAGTCCAGGCCGCTGCTCCGAACGGTCCGTACCACCTGGGGTATCTGTGCCGCGCCGCTGATCACCGTGCGGGCGCCGCTGTCGACCAGGTGGTGGGCGAGCTCGGTGTCGGAGGACCGCGGGTCGACCGGCACACCGACGGCTCCCGCGCGCGTGACGGCGAGATAACTCTCCACCATCTCGACCCGGTTGCCCATGCGGAGCAGGACGCGGTCGCCGCGGCCGACCCCGAGTGCGGCGAGGTGCCCGGCCAGGAACCGGGTGCGCCGCTCCAGAGCGCCGTAGGTGACGGAACGCCGAGAGTCCTGGAAAGCCCGCTCGTCCGCTCGCTGCAAGGCGTGGTCCGTGAGGATCTGGTGCAGCGGGCGGACAAGTGCGACAGAGGGCTCTTCGGTCACAGCTCGACTTCCAATCACATGGACAATGGACGGACTCTGACAACCCGGGCCGCCATCCTCCAGGCACCGCCGGCACATGGAGCGGCAGAGATCTCCCCCGACCTTTGGCAAGCAGTATGTCGAGGGGCGCGCTAGGTCTTTTTCTAAACCCGGCAGGGTTGACCTCGATTCGTCTGTGGGCTGGTCGGTTCCGTTAGCCTGGCGTCTCGCCCCAGTTTGTCCTGTCGGTCGGCTGGGGGCCTTCGCGTGCGCTGCGGGGGCGTCGGGTTCCACGGGCCCGAGGATGGTGCAGTCCTCTCCTTCCGGTGTCGTCGGGGTGGTGAGCGGCCGTCAGGTGAGGGCCGGGAGTTGGTGGGCGCGTTGCCAGGCGGTGGTGAACGCGGTGGCCCAGGGCCAGGTGTGGTCGAGGTGGAGGATGCGTCGGCGGGCGTGGGCGGTGGGGCGGGCGGGCAGGTGGTACAGCTTCCCGCGGATCGTTTCCGGTTGTGCGGCGGCGAGTTCGGGCTCGTCATGCAGGAGGAGGAGCCGGGTCCAGGCGTCGAGGTCGGCGGCGAGCGCGGCGGCCGGCACCCAGGCGACGTTCAGCTGCCAGGATTTGGACGGCAAGAGCCCCAGCCCGATCCGCTTGATCGCTTTCACGCGGTCCTCGACCTCGGCGTGGTCGCGGTAGAGGGCGTCGACGAACCAGGCCTGACCCGAGCCGGACACACCCGAAAGCCCCTGGTGGGCGGGGATATTGGTGGCGACGATCTGGTACCGCCAGCCGGTGTGGACTCTGCTGCTCAATTCGGCGAGCGATCACGTGCCGTGCTTTCAGGGCTCGGCCGCGCCCGGCCTGCCTGCATCTGCGACGCGCTCTGAAGGCCGTATCGGCACGGCGTCATCACGCCGGGTAATTGCGCAGCAGAGTCGGTGTGCTTCTCAAAGTCGGTCAGCTTCTTCAGATCGCGCCGCGAGGGCTTGACCCGCCGTACGATCAGGCGCATCCCCGCGGGCCAGCCGGTCAGGTCGCGCACTCCGGTCAGCTCGGCGGCCTGGTAGGAGATCTTGTCGCCATCGGGGCCGGTGATTTCGTGGACCGTGCCGTCCTGCCGCAGCGCGGTGGCCCACACCTTCTCGGGCAGCAGTGCGATGGCGGCCTCGTCGGTGGTGTTGATGGCCCAGCCGGTCACCCAGCGCACCCGGCGCCGGCTGGTGGTCAGGCTCTGCAGGTGCTCCAGCAGGGCGTGGCTGAAGGCAGCCCCGTCGATACGGACCAGCACTTTCGACCACAGCGGCAGCGGGAGTTGCCGCAGCGCGGCCGTCAGCACCGTCCGGTGGTCGGCGACGTCGTTGGAGGTGGCGTTGCCGGGCCGTAGCAGCATCGCGACGCACTCGCGGGTGTTGGCCACCCACGCGCCCAGCGGATGATGCCCGAAGCCGCCCTTGAACGTGCCGGCCGCGCGCTCCTTCTTGCTGGTGCAGGTCACGAGGGTGGCATCGAGGTCCAGGACGTACCAGCCAGTCAGCTCCCGCCCGCCCACCGCGATCCAGGGAAACCCGCCGGGCCGCAGGGCCAGCAGGGTCCACACCACCCGGCGTATCGCGGCCCGCACGCGCTCGACGCGTGCGAGAACCGGCCCGTCGATCGCCTCCAGCGTGCGCCACAGCGTGCTGTCGGAGACCGGCCGAGGGAACAACGCCCGCCAGTGATACTGGAGTTGCTCGGCTTCCAGGACGTTGGCGGCCCCCAGTGCGATCGCGCACACCAGCTGGACCAGTGCCATGCCCCGATCCCGCCACCCCGGCCCGATGCCCTGCGGCAGGGCCGCGCCCAGAGCGGCGGTCGGCCCGACCCGGTCGGCAACCTTGCGCAGCAGCACACCCCCCGGCGTGGCCGATCAGGTTCTTGCCGTCGGCCCGCACAGCGAGCCGGTGGTCCCAGCCGGTACTCTTCACCCGTTGGGTGCCTCTTCTCTGCGACGGTTTTGATCTAGACAATCCAGATCATCGCAGGTAAGAGGCACCCTTCTGCTGTCGGAGCGTCAGCTCAGGGATTCAGCTGAATACATGAGGTTGATGTCCTCGACGCAACCTGTCTGGTTCTCGAACTCATCCGGAACGCATGGTGGGCGATCCAGTCGCCGACGCGGTCCGCAGCGCCGTCTCCCGGATCACCATCCGGATCACGGCTGACGGTCCGGCCGCAGGCAGCCTGACTTGACGGCGCGGACACGATGGCTGTGAGGTCAACAGACCTTGTCGGTCTCGGCCTTGGCCTCAACCTCTGTGCCGGTGCCGGTGCCGGTGCCGGTGGCTGAGTCGGATGTGGAAGTGGAACGGGTAGGCGTGCGGCGGGGGTTGGTCACCGCGCTCGTCATGCCGGTCGGCTGAAAGCACCCGGGCGGAGTCCGGGGAGACGGCCGCTCATGAGCACGGTCACGGACCACCGCACCATGGCCTCGCGCAGGGCGTGCAAGGTCTTGTCACCACAGGCCCGGCTCTGCCGGCCGACGGCGCCGACTGTGGCACCGTCTTATCATGGTGCGCTGCCCTGCCCGCCCTCGTCCTGGACGTACGCCGCGTGGCGGATGCGACGGCCGCTCGCACCGGTGACGGACGGACCGGTCCGTGCGGCTTGACGCGCGGCCTCCTGGAAGTCGGGCTGCTCGGGTCAGGGAGTCCACCGACGTGCGGTACGCCGCGTCCGGTCCGCTGCCGGAAACGCCGCTCGACAGGGTGATCCGCGCAGCGTGCCTGCCGGCTTCGGTTCCGCTCACCGACCTGGCTCACCGACCCGGCGCCTGCGGCGACCGAAGATCTTGGTCATGGTGCCCGACCGGTACAGGGCGACCTGGGTGATCACCTGCAGCAGGATCCACGACACCGCGTACAGGATGCCGTCCAGCGCGGGCACGGTGTCGACGGGCAGGGTGTAGGCCATCACCACCCGCAGCAGCGCGTCACAGCACAGGACCACGCTCCACAGCACCGTCAGCCCGCGCCACACCCCCCTGAAGGACGCGTCCGTTTCCCACAGGCGCTCCAGCAGCGTCGCCCGGCCCGGCAGCAGAGAGCGCAACGCCTGGTAGGTGAATGGGCGAGCGGTGAACAGAGTGATCAGCAGCCACAGTCCGGTCAGCGCGGTGAACAGGCCGTTGCGTGCGAGCGCGAGGCGCGGGTCCGCGGTCAGCAGTGAGCCCAGCGCGCCCACCAGCAGCAGCGCGATGGTGAACACCCCGAGGGCGTCCAGCCTGCGATGACGTATCGCGGAGTAGAGCGTGTGCAGGGCGGGCGCCGAGCCGCCCAGCAGCAGCGCCGTGATCTCTCCCACGCCGACCGCGCGGAGCGCGTAGTAGAGCCCGACGGGTAACACGATGTCGCAGACCACGGGGACGACGAAACCCCATGAGGAGGACGGGCTTTCGGTCGCGGTGGGGGCAGTGGCCGCAGGTTCGGAGCTGGACGTGGGGGAAGCCATGGCACTCCTGAGGCGTGGCTGGCGGGCCCTTGCCGGGGCCGGTGTCGGGTCCTACGCGGGCTGGGTACAGCGGTCGAAGGCGTTCGACACCTCGTGGGCGCACCGATCCAGGTCCATCGCCACGACCCGCAGATGCTGGCACAGGACGCCGTCGATGGCGCCGCGGATGACCAGGGCCATGGTGAAACAGTCGAAGCTGCCGAACTCGCCGGCTCTGCGGCCCTGTTCGAGCAGGGTGACCAGCCGATCGCCGGACATGATGCTGCGCTCGATGTCGTCCAGGCCGGTGATGTGCCGGTCGCGGATCATCCCGATGATCTCGGTCAACGCCCGGGCGTACAACGGGTAGCTGGCGATGAAGTCGAAGTTCGACCTGATGTACGCGGTGAGCTTGCCGCGGTAGGTCTTCTCGTCCTCCATGCGCGCGGCTGCCAGAGTGTCGGCCTTCACGACGACCGTGTGAGCCACTTCGGCGAAGAGTTCGGGCTTGCCGGAGAAATGATAGGAGATCATTCCGGTACTGCTGAGTTTCGCCTGCTGGGAGATTCTGTTGAACGACGTCTTCGCATAACCGGTTTCGGCGAGCGTTTCGATAGCCGCCTGAACTATCTGGGCTCGTCGTGCGTTCTGCGTGAATGTGCGGGTGTTCACCCTGTCTTTGTTGGCCGTCATGGTGTCAGATTAACCAGATCATGATCAAGATTTTCCTAGCGTTTCGAGAATTCCGTGGCGAGGTCTCGCCGTACGGCATTCGGTCAGCGCACGACGATCCGCCGCGCCGTAGCGGCGACGGTGTCCACGAGTGTCATCGCCGCGACCGACTCCGCACCCAGCTCAGCGTCGTTGCCGCCGCCTCTGCGCAAGGCTCCGGCGAACTCCGCTAGCAGAAGCATCAGTTGGTCGGCGGCGGGCAGGGCGAGCCGCTCCTCGCGGTCCTGTTCCTCCAGCACCAGCAGCGGCTGATGGGCGGGCGGCGGGGTGAACGCCCGCGTCGCGGTCAGCCGCGCCCGGTCGCCCCACAGCGTGTACGTGGAGGCGTAGGCGTGCTCGAAGCCGAACGCCACCTCGGCCAGCACTCCGGACAGCGAAACCAGCAGTACCTGCCCGGACAGATCGAGTCCGTCCGAGGCCCGGGTGCGCAGCGTCGCCCCCGCCACCTCAAGGCCCGGTCCGAGCAGCAGCGAGGCGGCACGCAGCGGATACACGCCGACGTCGAGCAGTGCGCCGCCGCCCAGACCCACGTCGTAGCGGATGTCGTCCTCCGGCAGCGGAGGGATGCAGAACGCCGCCTGCAGGGAGGCCAGTTGCCCCAGCCGGCCGCTCTCGACCAGCTCGCGCACCCGCGCATGCTGCGGATGGTGGAGGAACATGAAGTTCTCCCGCAGCACCAGGCTCCGCTCCGCGGCCAGCGCGTACAGGGCACGCGCTTCGGCGGCGTTCACCCCGATCGGTTTCTCCACCAGCACGTGCTTGCCCGCACGCAACGCGCGCTCGGCCCACCGGTGGTGCAGGGCCGTCGGCGTCGACACGTACACCGCGTCCACGTCCGGCCGTTCGAGCAGCGCCTCGGCGTCCTCCTCGGCCGCGCACCCGAACTGCTCCGCGAACCGGACCGCCTTCTTCATCGTGCGCCCGGCGACGGCCACCAGGTCCCATTCCGGCATGCGCGCCACCGTGGGCAGCACCCGCCGCCAGGCGATCGACGACGTACCCAGCGCGCCCAGGCGCAGTGGCCGCGCTGCCGCCGCCGTCACAGCGACCTCAGCGCGGTGACCAGCGTCCGTGCCTGCACATTCAGGTGGTGGCTGTAGCGCAGCAGTTCGTCCACCTGCCGCGGGGACACCCACTCGAACTCGTCCGACACCACGGGCACCTCGTCCTCGACCTCGATGATCACGTAGTGGCTCAGGGCGTTCAGGAAACGCCCGCCCTCCTCCGACAGCAGCACGTCGTACACGGCTCCGGCGCGCCGCGCGCGCACCTCCTCCAGATAGGGGGGCCAGGACGCGGGTGGGAGATGGGCGTAGTTCTCGGCCGTGCACTGCACCGTCGGGCCCAGCTCGACCACCGACAGGAACCCGGCCTCCGCGCGTGCCCGCAGCAGAACGTGCGGTACGCCGTTCACCCGCCGCACGAACAGCGCCGCCAGGCCCGTTCCGTGCGGCTCCAGCAGCGGCTGGGACCACGCCGCCACCTCGCGGCGGCCGGAGGACACGTCCACCGCCACGACACTGAAGTGATGCCCGCGCACATGGGACACGGTGTTGGCGTCGCGGCGCCAGCCGCTGGTGTCCGCCAGCCCGATCGGGGTGACGCTGACCTCGTGCTCGGCCCTCCGACGCGTGATCCAGCTGCGGATCTCGGTGTCCGTGTGCAGCGATCCGGCCACCCCGACGACGTCGGTCCGCCAGTCCGGCAGACACGACAGCACCGTACGGGCGTCCATGTTGACGACGTTGTCCTGGCGCAGCAGGGCGTTCACCTGCCGGAGAGTCAGCCAGGCGAAATCCTCGCCCGCCTCGACCTCCGGACCGACCCGCACGATCATGTTCCGGTTCCGCTTGTGCAGAAACCACGAGCCCTGCTCCGACTGGAGCACGTCGGCCACCACCGACCCCGGCGCGGGACGACGGAAACAGTCCAGATACTTCACGGCCGAACCGCCGTGCACCCTCAGATAGTTGCTTTTCGTCGCCTGCACCGTCGGCGACAGCTGCATCCCGTTGATGTTTCCCGGCTCCGACTTCGCCTGCATCAGCAGATGGGGAATTCCGTCGAATTCGCGCAGTGCGATGCCGAGGATCCCGATTTCGGGCTGATCGATGATCGGCTGCTCCCAGGCCGGCACCGGCCCGAAGTCCGAGCGGACCCGCAGCCCGTGCACCGAGAAGAAACGACCGCTCGCATGCCGCAGGTCACCGGTCCGCTGCTCGAACCGCCAGCCGTCCAGCTCCGCGAACGGCACCTGTTCGACCCGCTGCGGCTGCGTACGTCGCCGCTCCTCCAGCCACGCCGCGAGTTCCACGTCGCTCATCACACCGTCCGCGACGGCCGCCGCGGACGCTGCCAGCGCCGCGAGAGTGGCGGCCTGCTGGCCGCGCGACGGCGAAGGCGCGGTTGTCGGACTCATCGGTCTGCCCTTCTCTCGGTCCAGGAGCGTGGCCACGCGCCTTTCGGCTGCGGGGTGCCACCATCCGCACCCGGAGGACACGGGAGCCGAACGCGGCCCTCCAGACTGCACGCTCGGATTCGAGGATTCGCCTAGAGTGCGCCCCCTTGTGGGCCGCCGGTCCACTGGCTATGACCCGCCGCGGGCCCGCGGGCGGTCACGGGCAGAACCCTCCCGGCCACCGTCCCCGCCCAGCCCAGGGCGTGCCTAGAGATTCCCCTAGAGCGTTTCCCCGGACTGCCGGACGCCCCCTGACCGCGTGCGAATGTGTGAGCCACCCCCGCCCCTCGCCCCTGGTGTTTGGAGTGCCATCGATGAACGAGCCGGTGCCCACCGACGTACGGAACACCGTTTCGGGCCACGAGCCCGTGGCTGTCGTCGGCCTCGCGTGCCGGTTGCCCGGAGCCGACGGTCCGGCCGCGTACTGGGCCCTGCTCACCGAGGGCCGCAGCGCTGTCACCGACATGCCACAGGACCGGCGCGAGGGCGTGCCAGCCGACGGCTGGCCCACTCCGCACGGCGGCACCGCACCCCTGCGCGGGGGATACGTCTCGGCGCCCGCCGACTTCGACGCCGCGTTCTTCGGTATCTCGCCCCGTGAGGCCGACGCGATGGATCCGCAGGCCCGCCTCGCCCTCGAACTGGGCTGGGAGGCGCTGGAGCACGCAGGGATCCCCGTCGCCGCCGTACCGCGCGCCACCGCCGTCCACCTCGGCGCCGATGTGTGCGACTACGCCGACGTCGTCCGCAACGCCGGACAGCAGCCCGGACACCACACCCTCACAGGCCTCAACCGCTCCCTGATCGCCAACCGGCTCTCGTACGTGCTCGGCGTCAGCGGTCCCAGCATGACCGTCGACAGCGCGCAGTCGTCCTCCCTCGTCGCCGTCCAGCTCGCCTGCGACAGTCTGCGCACCGGAGACTGCGCACTCGCACTGGCCGGTGGCGTGCACCTCAACCTCAGTCCCGAAAGCTCCCTGGCCGCGGCCCAGTTCGGCGCACTCTCCCCGGACGGCGCCTGCCACACCTTCGATGCCGGAGCCAACGGCTACGTCCGCGGCGAAGGCGGCGGCATCGTCGTCCTCAAGCTTCTCTCCCGTGCCCTCGCCGACGGCGACGACGTGTACGCCGTCATCCGCGGCGGCGCCCTCAACAACGACGGCACGGGCGCCGCCCTCACCACCCCGGACGCCGACGCCCAGACCGCCGTTCTGCGCGCGGCCTGCTCCCGCGCCGGTGTCGACCCCGGCGACATCGGCTACGTCGAACTGCACGGCACCGGAACCCGCGTCGGCGACCCCGTCGAGGCCACCGCCCTCGGCGCCGTCCTCGGCACCGCCGAAGGCCGCCGCGCCCCGCTCGCCGTCGGCTCCGTGAAGACCAACATCGGTCACCTCGAAGGCGCGGCCGGAATCGCCGGACTCCTCAAGACGGTCCTGTGCCTGGCGCACGGCCGGCTCGTGCCCAGCCTCAACCACCACGAGCCGAACCCCGCCATCGACCTCGACCGCCTCGGCCTGCGCGTCCAGCGCGAGACAGGCGTCTGGACCCCGGCCACCCCTGGGACCCCCCTGCTCGCGGGCGTCTCCTCCTTCGGCATGGGCGGCACCAACGCCCACCTCGTTCTCGAACAGGCTCCGCCCACCGAGACCGCGAAGACCACGAAGACCGCCAAGATCGCGAAGACCGCGCAACAGCCCCGGACCACTCCCGTTCCCGTCACCATCCCCTGGCTGCTGTCCGCCCGTACCCCCGAGGCTCTGCGCGCCCAGGCCGACCGCCTCGCCTCGCACGTCCGCGACACCGGCGCCGACCCCGTCGACACCGCGTGGTCCCTGTTCAGCACCCGCACGCCTCTCACCCACCGCGCCCTCGCCGTCGGCGCGGACACCGACGGTCTGCTCGACGCCGTCGCCACCGCCGTCCCCGCGGGCCCCGTCGACGGCGACGTGCAGCGGCCCGTCTTCGTCTTCCCCGGTCAGGGCAGCCAGTGGGCCGGCATGGCCGCCGGACTCCTCACCGACTCACCCGCCTTCGCAGCCCGCCTCGCCGAGTGCGCGAACGCCCTCGCCCCGCACGTGGACTGGGACCTCGAAGCCGTCCTGCGTGGCGACGCCGACGCCCCGTCCCTGGACCGCTCCGACGTCGTCCAGCCCGCCCTGTGGGCCGTCATGGTGTCCCTGGCCGCCGCGTGGCGGGCCCACGGAGTGCACCCCGCCGCCGTCGTCGGCCACTCCCAGGGCGAGATCGCCGCCGCCTGCGTCGCCGGAGCGCTCAGCCTGGAGGACGCCGCGCGCGTCGTCGCCCTGCGCAGCCAGATCCTCGTCCCCCTCGAAGGCCGCAGCGGCATGGTCTCGCTCGGTCTCTCCGAGGAGGCCGCCAGAAGCTTCACCGCGCAGTGGGGCGACCGCGTCACCGTCGCCGCCCTCAACGGCCCCTCCTCCACGGTCGTCTCGGCCGACATCGACACCGTCGACGACATCCTCGCCACCGCCGCAGGGCACGACGTCCGCGCCGCCCGCGTCGGAATCGACTACGCCTCCCACTCCCCGCACGTCGAACCCGTCCGCGAGGAGATGCTCGAACTCCTCGCCCCCGTCACCCCGCGCCGCCCCGAGGTGCCCTTCTTCTCCACCGCCACCGGCGACTGGCTCGACGGCGCCGCCACCGACGCCCGGTACTGGTACGCCAACCTCCGCAACCCCGTCCTCCTCGAACCCGCCGTACGCGCCCTGACACTCGCGGGCCACGGAGCCTTCGTCGAGGTCAGCCCGCACCCCGTGCTCACCACACCGGTCCAGACGACCGTCGAGGCAGCCGCCGGCCCCCGGCACGCCGTGGTCACCGGCACCCTGCGCCGCGGCGACGGCGGCGCCGCCCGCCTCCAGACCTCCGTGGGCGCCCTGTGGACCGCAGGTGCCGACGTCGACTGGAGCCCCGTCTTCACCGACCTCGCCCCCCGCCGCGTCACCCTGCCCACCTACGCCTTCCAGCGCCGCCGCCACTGGGTCACCGGCACCCCCGCGACCGCCCTCGCACGGGCCACGGACACCGCCGCGACCGCCCCCGCGAGGGCCACGGACACCGCCGCCGAGCCGGCCCCGCAAACGGTCGTCGAGCCCGTCACCGCACTCGATTCCGCCGGGGCCCTGCGCCTGGTCCGGGAGAGCGCCGCGGTGGTCCTCGGCCACCCGGGCCCCGCCGCGGTGGATCCCCTTCGCTCCTTCAAGGATCTCGGTGTCGACTCCGTCACCGCCGTCGAGCTGCGCGACCGCCTCAACACCCTTGCCGGTGTCCACCTGCCGGCGACCGCCGTCTACGAGCACCCGACGCCCGCCCGGCTCGCCGCGCACCTGAGCGATCCCACGCCCGCCGACGCAGTGCCTCTCACCCGCCGCGCCGCCTCCGACGAACCGATCGCCATCGTGTCCATGGGCTGTCGCTTCCCCGGCGGCGTCCGCAACCCCGAGGACCTGTGGCGCCTGGTCCGTGACGAGACGGACGCCGTTTCCGCCTTCCCTGCCGACCGCGGCTGGGACCTCGACGCGCTCTACGACCCCGACCCCGACCGGGCCGGCACCAGCTATGTCCGCGAGGGCGGGTTCCTGCACGACGCGGCCGAGTTCGACGCCGGGTTCTTCGGTATCTCGCCGCGTGAGGCGACCGCGATGGACCCACAGCAGCGCCTCCTCCTGGAGACGACCTGGGAGACCGTCGAACGCGCGGGCCTCGACCCCCGCGCCCTGCACGCGACCGACACCGGCGTCTTCGTCGGCGCCACCGCCCCCGAGTACGGCCCCCGCCTCCACGAGGCAACCGAGGCCGTCGAGGGCCACGTCCTCACCGGTACGACCGCCAGTGTCGCGTCCGGGCGCATCGCCTACGTCCTGGGCCTGGAGGGTCCGGCGGTCACCGTCGACACGGCCTGTTCCTCGTCCCTGGTCGCCCTGCACCTCGCGGCGCGGTCCCTGCGCGCAGGGGAGTGCTCCCTCGCCGTCGCCGCGGGCGCGACCGTGATGTCAGGCCCGGGGATGTTCGTCGAGTTCAGCCGGCAGCGCGGTCTGGCCGAGGACGGCCGCTGCAAGCCCTTCGCCGCCGGAGCCGACGGCACCGGCTGGGGCGAGGGTGTGGGTGTGCTGCTGTTGGAGCGGTTGTCGGATGCGCGGGCCAAGGGTCATCAGGTGTTGGCGGTGGTGCGTGGTTCGGCGATCAATCAGGACGGTGCGTCGAACGGTTTGACGGCTCCGAACGGTCCTTCGCAGCAGCGGGTGATTCGGGCGGCGTTGGCTGATGCGGGGTTGTCGGGTGCGGATGTGGATGTGGTGGAGGCGCACGGTACGGGGACGAAGTTGGGTGACCCGATCGAGGCGCAGGCGCTGCTGGCGACCTACGGGCAGGAGCGGGCCGGGGACCGGCCGCTGTGGCTGGGTTCGGTGAAGTCCAACATCGGTCACACGCAGGCCGCCGCCGGAGTCGGCGGTGTCATCAAGATGGTTCAGGCGATGCGACACGGCACCCTGCCCAAGTCCCTGCACGCCGAAGCTCCCTCCACGCTGGTCGACTGGTCGTCGGGTGCGGTGGAGTTGCTGGGACAGGCGCGGGAGTGGGAGGAGAGCGACGGTCGGCCACGTAGGGCGGGTGTCTCGTCGTTCGGTGTGAGCGGTACGAATGCTCACGTGATCCTCGAAGAGGCCGGTCAGGTCGCTCTTGAGGAGGCTGGCCAGCCGGCTGTGGAGGAGCCGGCGGGTGCTTCCGCCGATGGGGCGGGCGCGGTGGTTCCGTGGCTGGTATCGGCTCGTTCGGAGAAGGCGTTGCGTGCTCAGGCGGCGCGGTTGGCGGTTCATCTGGAGGGTGCGGACGTCGCTGCGGTGGATGTTGCGCATTCGCTGTTGGTGGCTCGTGCGGCGTTGGAGGAGCGGGCTGTTGTGGTCGGCTCCGACCGGGAGAGCCTCGCCGCTTCGCTGCATGCTCTGGCATCGGGAACCGCCGGCACGGATGTGATCCGGGGTGGTGTGCGGCGTCCTGGTGACGCCGTCGACACGGTGTTTGTGTTTCCGGGGCAGGGGTCGCAGTGGGTGGGGATGGCGGTGGGGTTGTTGGATGCTTCGCCGGTGTTCGCGGCTCGGTTCGTGGAGTGTGGGGCTGCTCTGGAGGGGTTTGTCGAGTGGTCGTTGGTGGATGTGGTGCGGGGGGTGGAGGGTGCGCCCGGGTTGGACCGGGTGGATGTGGTGCAGCCGGTGTTGTGGGCGGTGATGGTGTCGTTGGCTGCGTTGTGGGAGTCGTTCGGGGTGCGGCCGGCTGCGGTGGTGGGGCATTCGCAGGGGGAGATTGCTGCCGCGGTGGTGGCGGGTGCGTTGTCGTTGGTTGATGGTGCGCGGGTGGTGGCGTTGCGGTCGCGGGCGATTGTGGCGTTGGCGGGTCGTGGGGGGATGGTGTCGGTCGGCCTTGATGCTGAGGGTGCGGCTGGGCTGGCGGGGCGGTGGCCGGGTCGGGTGTCGGTGGCTGCGGTGAACGGGCCTGCCTCCACTGTGGTGTCGGGTGATGCGGGCGCGCTGGACGAGCTGGTGGTGTTCGCGGAATCGGCGGGTGTCCGGGTGCGGCGGATCGAGGTGGATTATGCGTCGCATTCGGCTCATGTGGAGTTGATCGAGGGGGAGTTGGCGGAGGTTCTGGCGCCGGTGGTGGCGTTGGAGCCGGTGGTGCCGTTCCTGTCGACGGTGACGGGCGAGTGGATCGATTCGGCGGAGACCGATGCCGGGTACTGGTACCGGAACCTGCGGCAGACGGTGTGTCTGGAGCCGGCGGTGGCCAGGCTCCTCGCGGAGGGGCACGGCGCTTTCCTGGAGATGAGTCCCCACCCGGTGCTGACGGTGCCGGTGACCGAGACCGTCGAAGCGGCCGGCGCGGATGCCGTGGTGGTGGGTTCACTGCGCCGGGGTGAGGGCGGCCTGGAGCGCTTCTCTCTCTCCCTGGCGGAGGCGTGGGCGCATGGTGTGTCCGTGGACTGGACGCCGGCCTTTGAAGGGCTGTCCCCGCGCCGGGTGGATCTGCCGACCTACGCCTTCCAGCGCAGCCGTTACTGGCTGGACGTACCCAAGGCCAAGGCCAAGGCCGAGGCGGTGACGGATCCGGTGGAGGACGAGTTCTGGCGGACCGTCGAGGAAGGCGATCTGAAGGAGCTGGCCGGCACCCTGGGCATCGAGGACGGGCTGGAGACCGTGATCCCTGCCCTGGCCGCCTGGCGGAACACACGCCGTCAGCAGGGACGGATCGACGGTTGGCGGTACCGCGTGGAGTGGCGTGCCCTGCCCGCTCCGGCCCGCGCCGCCACCGGCGCAACCTGGCTGCTCGCCGTCCCGGCGCCGCTCGCGGACGACGAGTCGGTCACCGAGACCGTGGCCGCGCTGGAGGCCCGCGGCGCCCGCGCCGCCGTCGTGATCGTCGACGCCGACCACCTGAGCCGGGCCGGCCTGGGCGCCCTGCTCACACCAGCCGCCGAGTCCGTCGGCGCGTTCACCGGGGTCCTGTCGCTGCTGGCGCTCGACGAGAGGCCGCACCCGCGGTGGGCGGCGGTGCCGCTGGGGCTGGCCGCAACCCTCACGCTCGTACAGGCACTCGGCGACACGGGCATCGAGGCGCCCCTGTGGTGCGTGACCCGTGGAGCCGTGGGGTGTGGCCGTGACGGCGCGCCGACGGCGCCCGCGCAGGCCGGTGTCTGGGGCCTCGGCCGGGCCGCCGCCCTGGAGCACCCCAAGCGATGGGGCGGCCTCGTCGACCTGCCCGTGAGCGGCCCGGACCGCGGCGTCGACCTGCTGCTCGATGTCATCGCCGCGGGCACGCAGGAGGACCAGGTGGCCCTGCGGGGCGGCACGGCGTACGGCCGCAGGCTCGTGCAAGCGGCTACCGGTGGCAAGGCGGCCGTACGGGACTGGAAACCGCGCGGCACCGTCCTCGTCACCGGAGGCACCGGCGCGCTCGGCGCCCACGTGGCCCGCTGGCTGGCCGCGCGTGGCGCCGAACACCTCGTCCTCACCGGTCGGCGCGGCGAGGGCCGGCACCTCGACGACCTGCGGCGCGAACTCACGCCATACGGCACCCGGCTCACCGTGGCCGCCTGCGACACCGCCGACCGCGAGGCAGTCGCCGACCTGGTCACCCGCCTTGCCGACGAGGGTGGCCCCGTGCGCTCCGTCGTGCACGCGGCAGGGGTGAGCGTCCTCGGCCCGGTCGCGGAGACCGACGTCGAGGACCTCTCCGCGACCCTCTCCGGCAAGGTCCTCGGAGCCGACCACCTCGACGACGTACTGGACGCCGCCCAACTGGACGCCGTCGTCTACTTCTCGTCGATCTCCGGCACGTGGGGAGTCGCCGACCACGCCGCCTACGGCGCGGCCAACGCGATCCTGGACGCCCGCGCCGAACGCCGCCGCGCCGACGGCGCCCCCGTGCTCTCCGTCGCCTGGGGCCCCTGGGCGGGCGGCGGCATGATCGCCGAGGCCGTCCAGGACGACCTGCGCCGCCGGGGCGTTCCCGTCATCGAACCGGCCGCCGCGATCACCGGCCTGCAGCAGGCGCTCGACCACGACGACACGGCCGTCGCAGTCGCCGACGTCGACTGGCGCCGGTTCGCCGAGGTCTTCACCTCCGTGCGCGGCAGCGCCCTGCTCACCGAACTGTCCGGCCTCCGCCCCGCGACGCCGGACGCGGAGACCGGCCGGGACGGGAACGACGGTACCTCCGCCGCGCTGCGCGAGATCGGCGGCCTCGAACCGGCACGCCGCACCGCCGCCCTGCGCACCCTGGTCAGCACACATGCGGCCGCCGCGCTGGGACACGCCGACGCCGGAGTGGTCAGCGCCGAGGCCGCCTTCAAGGAACTGGGCTTCGACTCCCTCACCGCCGTCGCCCTCCGCGACCGGCTGCAACGGGCCACCGGCCTGAAACTCCCCACCACCGTCGTCTTCGACCACCCCAGTATCTCCGCCCTCGCCGTCCACCTCGACGACCGCGCGTTCGGCGGTGGGCAAGGGGACCACCCGGCCGCGGCACTCACGGCGGACAGCTTCCGCGCGCCCGGCAGCGGTAACGCCCCCGAGGACGACGCGATCGCGATCGTCTCGATGGGCTGTCGCTTCCCCGGCGGCGTCCGTACCCCCGAGGACTTCTGGCGCTTGGTCACCGACGGCGTGGACGCCATCACCCCGCTGCCCACCGACCGCGGTTGGGACCTCGACGCGCTCTACGACCCGGACCCCGACCGGGCCGGCACCAGCTACGTCCGTGACAGCGGCTTCCTGGCGGGTGCGGCCGGGTTCGACGCCGGGTTCTTCGGTATCTCGCCGCGTGAGGCGATCGCGATGGACCCGCAGCAGCGCCTCCTGCTGGAGACCACCTGGGAGACCCTGGAACGCGCGGGCATCGACCCGAAAGGCCTGCGGGGCAGCGACACCGGTGTCTACGTCGGTCTCACCGACCAGGAGTACGCCACTCGGTTGCGCGCCGCGTCGGGCGACAACGAGGGATACCTCGCCACCGGCGCGGCAGCGAGCGTGGCGTCCGGGCGCATCGCCTATGTCCTGGGCCTGGAGGGTCCGGCGGTCACCGTCGACACGGCCTGTTCCTCGTCCCTGGTCGCCCTGCACCTCGCGGTCCGCGCCCTGCGAGCCGGTGAGTGCCGCCTCGCGGTGGCTGGCGCCGCCACCGTGATGTCGGGACCGGGCGCGTTCGTCGCCTTCAGCCGTCAGCGGGCCCTCGCCCCGGACGGCCGCTGCAAGCCCTTCGCGGCCGACGCGGACGGCTTCGCCCTCTCCGAGGGCGTGGGTGTGCTGTTGCTGGAGCGGTTGTCGGATGCGCGGGCCAAGGGTCATCAGGTGTTGGCGGTGGTGCGTGGTTCGGCGATCAATCAGGACGGTGCGTCGAACGGTTTGACGGCTCCGAACGGTCCTTCGCAGCAGCGGGTGATTCGGGCGGCGTTGGCTGATGCGGGGTTGTCGGGTGCGGATGTGGATGTGGTGGAGGCGCACGGTACGGGGACGAAGTTGGGTGACCCGATCGAGGCGCAGGCGCTGCTGGCGACCTATGGGCAGGAGCGGGCCGGGGACCGGCCGCTGTGGCTTGGGTCGGTGAAGTCCAACATCGGTCATACACAGGCCGCTTCGGGTATGGCCGGTGTCATCAAGATGGTCCAGGCGATGCGACACGGCACCCTGCCCAAGTCCCTGAGAGCGGACCGCCCTTCCCCGATCGTGGACTGGTCGTCGGGTGCGGTGGAGTTGTTGGAACAGGCACGGGAGTGGGGGGAGAGCGACGGTCGGCCGCGCCGGGCGGGGGTGTCGTCGTTCGGTATCAGCGGTACCAACGCTCACGTCGTCCTGGAAGGGGTGGCCGAGCCCTCCGTTGTCGCGGAGAGGTCCGGGAGCGTCGCAGTCGTCCCGCCTTGGCTTCTTTCCGCCCGGACTCCGGCCGCGCTGGCGGAACAGGAGTCCAGGCTCGTGGAGTTCGCCGCGGCCGGCTCTCTCGATCCGGTGGATGTGGCGTGGTCGTTGTGGCGGTCCCGGTCGGTGTTCGAGTGCCGGTCGGTGATGGTGGCGGGTGAGCCGGTGTCGTCCGGGGCGGCGCTGAGTGCGGCTGCTTCCACGGTGTTTGTGTTTCCGGGGCAGGGGTCGCAGTGGGTGGGGATGGCGGTGGGGTTGTTGGATGCTTCGCCGGTGTTCGCGGCTCGGTTCGTGGAGTGTGGGGCTGCTCTGGAGGGGTTTGTCGAGTGGTCGTTGGTGGATGTGGTGCGGGGGGTGGAGGGTGCGCCCGGGTTGGACCGGGTGGATGTGGTGCAGCCGGTGTTGTGGGCGGTGATGGTGTCGTTGGCTGCGTTGTGGGAGTCGTTCGGGGTGCGGCCGGCTGCGGTGGTGGGGCATTCGCAGGGGAGATTGCTGCCGCGGTGGTGGCGGGTGCGTTGTCGTTGGTTGATGGTGCGCGGGTGGTGGCGTTGCGGTCGCGGGCGATTGTGGCGTTGGCGGGTCGTGGGGGGATGGTGTCGGTCGGCCTTGATGCTGAGGGTGCGGCTGGGCTGGCGGGGCGGTGGCCGGGTCGGGTGTCGGTGGCTGCGGTGAACGGGCCTGCCTCCACTGTGGTGTCGGGTGATGCGGGCGCGCTGGACGAGCTGGTGGTGTTCGCGGAATCGGCGGGTGTCCGGGTGCGGCGGATCGAGGTGGATTATGCGTCGCATTCGGCTCATGTGGAGTTGATCGAGGGGGAGTTGGCGGAGGTTCTGGCGCCGGTGGTGGCGTTGGAGCCGGTGGTGCCGTTCCTGTCGACGGTGACGGGCGAGTGGATCGATTCGGCGGAGACCGATGCCGGGTACTGGTACCGGAACCTGCGGCAGACGGTGTGTCTGGAGCCGGCGGTGGCCAGGCTCCTCGCGGAGGGGCACGGCGCTTTCCTGGAGATGAGTCCCCACCCGGTGCTGACGGTGCCGGTGACCGAGACCGTCGAAGCGGCCGGCGCGGATGCCGTGGTGGTGGGTTCACTGCGCCGGGGTGAGGGCGGCCTGGAGCGCTTCTCTCTCTCCCTGGCGGAGGCGTGGGCGCATGGTGTGTCCGTGGACTGGACGCCGGCCTTCGAGGGGCTGTCCCCGCGCCGGGTGGATCTGCCGACCTACGCCTTCCAGCGCAGCCGTTACTGGCTGGACGTACCCAAGGCCAAGGCCAAGGCCGAGGCGGTGACGGATCCGGTGGAGGACGAGTTCTGGCGGACCGTCGAGGAAGGCGATCTGAAGGAGCTGGCCGGCACCCTGGGCATCGAGGACGGGCTGGAGACCGTGATCCCTGCCCTGGCCGCCTGGCGGAACACACGCCGAGAACGGAGCACCCTGGACGACTGGCGTTACCGCGTCGCATGGCGGCCGTACACGGCTCCCGAGGGCGGTGCCCTGGACGGCGAGTGGCTGCTCGTCGTGCCCGAGGCGCTGACCGGCGACGACGTCACGGCGCGGACGCGACGCGTCCTTGAGGAGTCGGGAGCGGGTGTCGTACCGGTCGTCGTGCCGGAGCAGGCGGACCGGGCGGTCCTCGCCGAACTCCTGGACGCCGCCGCAAGCGCGGGAGCCCCGCCCGCAGGTGTGCTGTCGCTGCTGGCCCTGGACGACGAACCGGACAAGCGCAGCGCCGGTGTTTCCTCCGGACTGCTGGCATCCATGGCGTTGAGCCAGGCGCTCACCGACACCGCGCTCCCCGCCGGACTGTGGACGCTGACGCGCGGAGCCGTCGCGGTCGACGACGAGGCCGTACGGGACGGTCATGAGGCGCCGAACAGCGGCCAGGCCGCAGTGTGGGGCCTGCTCCGGGTGGCCGCGCTGGACGACCCCGAGCGCTCCGGCGGGCTGGTCGACCTCCCCGCGGACGGTTCGGCCGAACTGCTGTCGCACCTGCCCGCACTGCTGGCGGCGGGCCACACGACCGGTGGGGACAGCGAGTTCGCGCTCCGGGCCGGTCCCGTGGGCGTGCGTGTCCGAAGGATGGTGCGCTCGCCCCTCGCCGGCGCGGGCTCCGTCGTCCCACCGGTGTGGAGGCCCCGCGGCACCGTCCTCGTCACCGGCGGCACCGGCGCGCTCGGCGCCCACGTGGCCCGGGAACTCGCCTGTGAGGGCGCGGAGCACCTGGTACTGACCAGCCGGCGCGGCCCGGACGCACCCGGCGCGGCGGAGGTGGAGCGCGAACTCACCGGCCTCGGCTGCCGGGTGACCGTCGCAGCCTGTGACGTCGCCGACCGTGACGCGCTCGCCGCGCTCCTGGAGAGCATCCCCGCCGATGCTCCGCTGACCGCGGTCGTCCACACCGCGGGCGCCGTCGACCAGGCGCGGCCGCTCACCCGAGTCGACGTCGAAGAGGCCCTCGACCTGATGGACGCCAAGGTCGTCGGCGCCGAGAACCTGCACGAACTGCTGGCAGGTCGTCCCCTGGACGCCTTCGTGCTCTTCTCCTCCGGCGCCGGCGTGTGGGGCAACGGCGGCCAGGCCCCGTACGCGGCCGCCAACGCCCACCTCGACGCCCTCGCCGAACGGCGCCGCGCCGCGGGCCTGCCCGCCACCTCGATCGCCTGGGGTGCCTGGGCGGGCGGCGGCATGGTCGACGCCGAGGTGGGGGAGCAACTGCTGCGACGCGGCGTGCCCGCGATGGAACCGCGGCTCGCCGTGCGTGCCCTGCGGGAGTCGGTGGCGGCGGGTGACACGGCCGTCGTGGTGGCGGACATCCGCTGGGACCGGTTCGTGCCCGCGTACTGCGCCCACGGACACCGCCCCCTCATCGACGAGATTCCCGACGTGGAAGCCATGCTGACCACGCGTCAGGCCGAGGACGCCGCCGTGGAGAGCCGGGACGGGGCCATGACGGCACTCCGCGGTGAACTGGCCGCGCTGCCCGAGGCCAAGCGCAGGCGCAGGCTGACCGACCTGATCCGCACCCACGTCACAGCGGTCCTCGGCGCCGGGGCCGGCGACGGCGTCAAACCCGGCCGGGCATTCCGCGACATGGGCTTCGACTCGCTCACCGCCGTTGAACTCCGCAATCGGCTCGGGGCCGCGCTCGGCACCGGACTCTCCGTCACGCTCGTGTTCGACCACCCCACGCCGAACGCGCTCGCCGACCACCTGGGCGCCGAGCTCTTCCCCGCGGACACAGACGTAGGCGCCCTCGACCCCCGGCTGAGGGAGATCGAGGCGGCCCACCGCGCCACCACCGACCCGGCCGCCCGGCAGGAGCTCACCGATGCTCTGCGCGGCCTGCTCGACACCTGGGCGCCACCCACCGACGAGCCCGTCCACACGGTCGTCGACGAGGAGCTGGTCGGTGCCTCCGACCAGGACATGTTCGACCTGATCGACAAGGAACTCGGGATCTCCTGAGCGGTCCCCCCGACACGACTTCCCGATTCTCGAAGGGCTGACTGGCATGGGCAACACGGGTAACACTGGCAATGCGGGCAACATGGGCAATCCTGGCAACGTGGGCACGACCGAGGACCAGCTCCGCGACTACCTCAAGCGCGTCACCACGGACCTGCGCAAGACCCGCAGCAGGCTCACCGACCTGGAGTCGCGGGCGCACGAGCCCATCGCCATCGTGGCCACCGCCTGCCGCATGCCCGGCGCAGTGCGCACCCCGGAGGACCTGTGGCAGGTCGTCGCCGACGGCGTCGACACGGTCTCCGACCTGCCGTCCGACCGCGGCTGGGACATCGAGGCGGTCTACGACCCCGACCCCGACCGCGTCGGCACCAGCTACGTCCGTCAAGGCGCCTTCCTGCACGACGCGGCCGAGTTCGACGCCGGGTTCTTCGAGATATCGCCGCGTGAGGCGACCGCGATGGACCCGCAGCAGCGTCTCCTCCTGGAGACCACCTGGGAGGCGTTCGAGCGGGCCGGCATCAACCCGACGGACCTGCGCGGCAGCGACACCGGCGTCTTCGTCGGCGCCAGCAACCAGGCGTACGCCATCGACGGCACCAACGCTCCCGAAGGCGTCGAGGGCCACCTGCTCACCGGCGGGTCCGCGGCCGTCCTCTCCGGCCGCATCGCCTACAGTTTCGGCTTCGAGGGCCCGGCCGTCAGCCTCGACACCATGTGCTCCTCCTCCCTGGTCGCCCTCCACCTGGCGGTACGGGCCCTGCGTTCCGGCGAATGCTCGATGGCCGTCGCGGGCGGCGCCACCGTCATGGCGACCATGCGCAACTTCGTCGAGTTCAGCCGGCAGCGCGGTCTGGCCGAGGACGGCCGCTGCAAGCCCTTCGCCGCCGGAGCCGACGGCACCGGCTGGGGCGAGGGTGTGGGTGTGCTGCTGTTGGAGCGGTTGTCGGATGCGCGGGCCAAGGGTCATCAGGTGTTGGCGGTGGTGCGTGGTTCGGCGATCAATCAGGACGGTGCGTCGAACGGTTTGACGGCTCCGAACGGTCCTTCGCAGCAGCGGGTGATTCGGGCGGCGTTGGCTGATGCGGGGTTGTCGGGTGCGGATGTGGATGTGGTGGAGGCGCACGGTACGGGGACGAAGTTGGGTGACCCGATCGAGGCGCAGGCGCTGCTGGCGACCTACGGGCAGGAACGCCACGGCGACGATCCGCTCTGGATCGGCTCCCTCAAGTCCAACATCGGCCACACACAGGCCGCATCCGGTGTCGCGGGCGTGATCAAGATGGTCGAGTCGCTCCGGCGCGGCACCGTCCCCCAGTCGCTCCACGGCGAGGAACTCACCCCGCACGTCGACTGGTCCTCCGGCACCCTGCGCCTGCTGACCGAGGCCGTCGACTGGCCCGAGACCGGGCGGCCCCGCCGCGCCGGCGTCTCCTCCTTCGGCGGCAGCGGCACCAACGCCCATGTCGTCCTCGAACAGGCACCGGCTCCCGAACCCGCAGTCGAGAAGGAGGAAGCGTCCGACGCCGTCCTGCCCTGGGTGCTGTCGGCCCGCTCGCAGGCCGCGCTGAAGGAGCAGGCACGGCGACTGGCCGACCGTGTCGAGTCCGCCGATCTGTCCCCCGCGGACATCGCACACTCCCTGCTGGCCGGTCGTGCCGCGCTGGAGGAGCGGGCCGTCGTCGTCGGCTCCGACCGCAACACACTGCTGAACGGTCTGCATGCCCTGGCCCGCGGTGAACAGCCCGCGACTGTCGCCCGCGGCCTCACCGAGAGCCCCGGTGATGTGGTGGATGCGGTGTTTGTGTTTCCGGGGCAGGGGTCGCAGTGGGTGGGGATGGCGGTGGGGTTGTTGGATGCTTCGCCGGTGTTCGCGGCTCGGTTCGTGGAGTGTGGGGCTGCTCTGGAGGGGTTTGTCGAGTGGTCGTTGGTGGATGTGGTGCGGGGGGTGGAGGGTGCGCCCGGGTTGGACCGGGTGGATGTGGTGCAGCCGGTGTTGTGGGCGGTGATGGTGTCGTTGGCTGCGTTGTGGGAGTCGTTCGGGGTGCGGCCGGCTGCGGTGGTGGGGCATTCGCAGGGGGAGATTGCTGCCGCGGTGGTGGCGGGTGCGTTGTCGTTGGTTGATGGTGCGCGGGTGGTGGCGTTGCGGTCGCGGGCGATTGTGGCGTTGGCGGGTCGTGGGGGGATGGTGTCGGTCGGCCTTGATGCTGAGGGTGCGGCTGGGCTGGCGGGGCGGTGGCCGGGTCGGGTGTCGGTGGCTGCGGTGAACGGGCCTGCCTCCACTGTGGTGTCGGGTGATGCGGGCGCGCTGGACGAGCTGGTGGTGTTCGCGGAATCGGCGGGTGTCCGGGTGCGGCGGATCGAGGTGGATTATGCGTCGCATTCGGCTCATGTGGAGTTGATCGAGGGGGAGTTGGCGGAGGTTCTGGCGCCGGTGGTGGCGTTGGAGCCGGTGGTGCCGTTCCTGTCGACGGTGACGGGCGAGTGGATCGATTCGGCGGAGACCGATGCCGGGTACTGGTACCGGAACCTGCGGCAGACGGTGTGTCTGGAGCCGGCGGTGGCCAGGCTCCTCGCGGAGGGGCACGGCGCTTTCCTGGAGATGAGTCCCCACCCGGTGCTGACGGTGCCGGTGACCGAGACCGTCGAAGCGGCCGGCGCGGATGCCGTGGTGGTGGGTTCACTGCGCCGGGGTGAGGGCGGCCTGGAGCGCTTCTCTCTCTCCCTGGCGGAGGCGTGGGCGCATGGTGTGTCCGTGGACTGGACGCCGGCCTTTGAAGGGCTGTCCCCGCGCCGGGTGGATCTGCCGACCTACGCCTTCCAGCGCAGCCGTTACTGGCTGGACGTACCCAAGGCCAAGGCCAAGGCCGAGGCGGTGACGGATCCGGTGGAGGACGAGTTCTGGCGGACCGTCGAGGAAGGCGATGCCGACGGACTCGCCCAGGCTCTCGGCCTGAACACCACCGACGGCCTCGGCGACATCATTCCCGCGCTCTCCGCATGGCACCAGGGGCGGCGGGGCCGCGCCCGGCTCGACAGCTGGCGCTATCGGGTCGTGTGGCGGCCGTACGAACTGCCCGGGACAGCCACGCTCGACGGCACCTGGCTGCTCGCCGTACCCGAAGAACACCTGACGTCCGCGCTGGTCACCGATGTCACCCATGCCCTGGACCGCGCGGGCGCGACCACCGTTGTCCTCGGCATGGCCGCGGACGACCTGGACCGCGGGCGGATCGCCGCACGGCTGGCCGACACCGAGTCCGCCTCCGTGCGGGGCGTCGTCTCCCTGCTGGCCCTCGACGAGCGCCCGGCCCCGGCCCACTCCGGCGCGACCGTGGGCATGGTCTCCTCACTGCTCCTGATCCAGGGTCTGCTGGACGCCGGCATCGAGGCCAGGACGTGGTTCCTGACCAGCGGCGCCGCCACCACCGGCAGCGGTGGTGACACCGTCGCCCACCCCTTGCAGGGTGCTCTCTGGGGACTCGGCCGGGTGATGGCCCTGGAACAGCCCCGGCACTGGGGCGGACTCGTCGACCTCCCCGGCGAACTGGACGACGACAGCGCACGCGGGCTCATCGCCGTCCTCGCCGCCCGGGGCGACGAGGACCAGATCGCCCTGCGCGGCCGGAACGCCCACATCCGCAGGCTGGTCCGCGCGCCCCTCGCCGGCCGCGCCGCGCCGCGCACCTGGCGCACCAGCGGCGCCGCGCTCGTCACCGGAGGCACCGGCGGACTCGGCGCCCACACCGCCCGGCTGCTCGCCCGCAACGGCGCCGAGCACCTGGTGCTGACCAGCCGGCACGGCGCCGAAGCACCCGGCGCGGCGGAGCTGGAGCGCGAACTCACCGGCCTCGGCTGCCGGGTCACCATCGCCGCCTGCGACGTCGCCGACCGGGAGGCACTGCGCCTCCTCGTCGAACAGGCCGAGTCCGACGGGCCCGCCATCCGCACGGTCGTGCACACCGCGGGTGTCGGCATGCTCGCCCCTCTCGCCGAAACCGACCTCGACTTCTTCGCCGAGGGTGCCCGCGCCAAGCTGCTCGGGGCGGCCAACCTCGACGAGATCTTCGACCACGACCGGCTGGACGCCTTCGTCCTGTACTCGTCCGTCGCCGGTACCTGGGGCAGCGGCGACCACGGCGCCTACTCCGCGTCCAACGCCTACGTCGACGCCCTCGCCGAGCACCGCAGAGCCCGTGGCCTGACCGGTACGTCCCTGGCATGGGGCATCTGGAGCCCCGAAGGCGGCGGCATGGCCGTCAACGTCGTACGTGAGCAGCTGCGCTGGCGCGGCATCCCCTTCATGGACGCCGAACTCGCCGTCGCCGGCCTCCAGCAGGCGCTCGACCACGACGAGACCTTCCTCGCCGTCGCCGACATCGACTGGGAGCGCTTCGTCCCCGTCTTCACCGCGGCGCACCCCCGGCCGCTGCTGCACGAGGTCCCCGAGGTCGCCGAGGCGATGAAGGTCGACGAGGCCGTCCTCGACCGGGCCGCCGACCGCCGCGGCGGACTGCGCGCGGAACTCGCCGCCCTGCCGGCCGCCGAACGCGACCGCGCCCTGGCCGACGTGGTACGCGGCCAGGTCGCCGCCGTCCTCGGCCACAGCGACAGCAACGACATCCCCCCCACCCGGGCCTTCCGCGAACTGGGCTTCGACTCCCTCACCGCGGTCGAACTGCGCAACCGGCTCAACGAGGCGACGGGGCTGGCCCTGCCCGCCACCATCGTCTTCGACCACCCCAACATCCGCGACCTCGTACGCCACCTGCGCGGCCTGCTCGTCGACGACTCCGCCGACGAGCAGGCCGCCGTACTCCCGGCCACCGCGGCGGACCGACGGGCGCACGAGGACGAGCCGATCGCGATCGTCTCCATGGGCTGCCGCTTCCCCGGCGGAGCGCACTCGCCCGACGACTTCTGGCGGCTCGTCCTGGACGAGACCGACGCCATATCGTCGCTCCCTGCCGACCGCGGCTGGGACCTCGACGCGCTCTACGACCCCGACCCCGACCGGGCCGGCACCAGCTATGTCCGCGAGGGCGGGTTCCTGCACGACGCGGCCGAGTTCGACGCCGGGTTCTTCGGTATCTCGCCGCGTGAGGCGATCGCGATGGACCCGCAGCAGCGGCTCCTGCTGGAGACCACCTGGGAGACCCTGGAACGCGCGGGCATCGCGCCCGACAGCCTGCACGGCAGCGACACCGGAGTCTTCGTCGGCGTCTCCCACCAGGGCTACGGTGCGACCGGCGACGTACCGGACGGCCTCGAAGGCCATCTGATCACCGGCACCGTCACCAGCATCGCCTCCGGCCGTATCTCCTACACGCTCGGCCTGGAAGGCCCCGCCGTGACCATGGACACCGGCTGCTCCTCCGCACTCGTCGCCATGCACCTGGCCATGCGCTCCCTGCGGTCCGGGGAGTGCTCCCTCGCCCTGACCGGCGGCGCCGCCGTCATGGGCGAGCCGATCGGGCTGGTCGGCTTCAGCCGCCAGCGCGGTCTCGCGATGGACGGCCGCTGCAAGGCGTTCGGCGCGGGTGCCGACGGCATGGGCATGGCCGAGGGTGTGGGTGTGCTGTTGCTGGAGCGGTTGTCGGATGCGCGGGCCAAGGGTCATCAGGTGTTGGCGGTGGTGCGTGGTTCGGCGATCAATCAGGACGGTGCCTCCAACGGTCTCACCGCCCCCAACGGCCGCTCCCAGCAGCGGGTGATTCGGGCGGCGTTGGCTGATGCGGGGTTGTCGGGTGCGGATGTGGATGTGGTGGAGGCGCACGGTACGGGGACGAAGTTGGGTGACCCGATCGAGGCGCAGGCGCTGCTGGCGACCTACGGGCAGGAGCGGGCCGGGGACCGGCCGCTGTGGCTTGGGTCGGTGAAGTCCAACATCGGTCACACGCAGGCCGCTTCGGGTATGGCCGGTGTCATCAAGATGGTCCAGGCGATGCGACACGGCACCCTGCCCAAGTCCCTGCACGCGGCCGAGGTCTCCCCGATCGTCGACTGGCCCGCCGGTCAGGTCGCGGTCCTCACCGAGGCCCGTCCATGGGAGCGGGACGACAGGCGCCGCGCCGGCGTCTCCTCCTTCGGCGTGAGCGGCACCAACGCCCACATCATCCTCGAAGAGGACGGTCCGCTCCCCGTGGAGGAACCGGCGCGGACCGCCGGTGACCGCCTGGGCGCGGTGGCTCCCTGGCTGGTCTCCGCCCGCTCGGAGAAAGCCCTGCGCGCCCAGGCCGCGCAGTTGCTGACCCACCTGGAGAGCACGGGCGACGACCTGGTCGACATCGCCCACTCGCTGCTGACCGGTCGTGCCGCGCTGGAGGAGCGGGCCGTCGTCGTCGGCTCCGACCGCGAGAGCCTCGCCGCCTCGCTGCGCGCCCTGGCGGCCGGAACCGCCGACACGAACCTGACCCGAGGCACCGCGCAGCGCGTCGGTGACGCCGTCGACACGGTGTTTGTGTTTCCGGGGCAGGGGTCGCAGTGGGTGGGGATGGCGGTGGGGTTGTTGGATGCTTCGCCGGTGTTCGCGGCTCGGTTCGTGGAGTGTGGGGCTGCTCTGGAGGGGTTTGTCGAGTGGTCGTTGGTGGATGTGGTGCGGGGGGTGGAGGGTGCGCCCGGGTTGGACCGGGTGGATGTGGTGCAGCCGGTGTTGTGGGCGGTGATGGTGTCGTTGGCTGCGTTGTGGGAGTCGTTCGGGGTGCGGCCGGCTGCGGTGGTGGGGCATTCGCAGGGGGAGATTGCTGCCGCGGTGGTGGCGGGTGCGTTGTCGTTGGTTGATGGTGCGCGGGTGGTGGCGTTGCGGTCGCGGGCGATTGTGGCGTTGGCGGGTCGTGGGGGGATGGTGTCGGTCGGCCTTGATGCTGAGGGTGCGGCTGGGCTGGCGGGGCGGTGGCCGGGTCGGGTGTCGGTGGCTGCGGTGAACGGGCCTGCCTCCACTGTGGTGTCGGGTGATGCGGGCGCGCTGGACGAGCTGGTGGTGTTCGCGGAATCGGCGGGTGTCCGGGTGCGGCGGATCGAGGTGGATTATGCGTCGCATTCGGCTCATGTGGAGTTGATCGAGGGGGAGTTGGCGGAGGTTCTGGCGCCGGTGGTGGCGTTGGAGCCGGTGGTGCCGTTCCTGTCGACGGTGACGGGCGAGTGGATCGATTCGGCGGAGACCGATGCCGGGTACTGGTACCGGAACCTGCGGCAGACGGTGCGTCTGGAGCCGGCAGTACGGCGGTTGGCGGAGTCGGGCCATGGTGCGTTTGTGGAGATGAGTCCGCATCCGGTGCTGACGGTGCCGGTGACCGAGACCGTCGAAGCGGCCGGCGCGGATGCCGTGGTGGTGGGTTCACTGCGCCGGGGTGAGGGCGGTCTCGACCGGTTCTGCCTCTCGTTGGGCGAGGCGTGGACGCGGGGAGTGTCCGTGGACTGGGCGCCGGTCTTCGAGGGGCTGTCCCCGCGCCGCGTGGATCTGCCGACGTATGCCTTCCAGCGCAGCCGCTACTGGCTCGAGCCCACGGCCCGGGAGACCGTCGTCGACGGGAACCCGGGTGTGCTCGACGACGGCTTCTGGAACAGCGTCGAGAGCCACGACCTGGACTCCCTCGCCGAGAGCCTCGGCATGGAGGACGTGCGGTCGCTGGCCGAGGTCGTGCCCGCGTTGTCGTCGTGGCGGCGCGACCGGATCAACCGCTCCACCCTGGACGCCTGGCGCTACCGGGTCGCCTGGCGGCCCAACACCGGGCGAGCCGCACGGGCCGCAGACCTCACGGGCACCTGGCTGGTCGTCGTCCCCGCGGGACACGAGTCCGACCCCCTCGTCCGACAGGTGTCCGCGGCCCTCGACGAGCGGTCGGCCGGAGCACGCCTCCTCGTCGCCGGGGGGCCCGCCGCCGAGCGCGACCGTATGGCCGACTTGATCCGGCAGCAGACCGACGGCACCGAGATCGGCGGAGTACTCTCGCTGCTCGCCCTGGACGAGTCCCCCTGGTCCGCGGAAGGCGTCCTGCCCACCGGCCTGGTGCTGACCGCCTCCCTGCTCCAGGCGCTCGGCGACGTCCGGCTCGACGCGCCCGTCTGGTGCGCCACGCGCGGTGCCGTCTCCGTCCACCGCCGCGAGCGGCTGAACCACCCGCTCCAGGCGATGACCTTGGGTCTCGGCCGCATCGCGGCCCTGGAGTACCCTCAGCGCTGGGGCGGCCTGATCGACCTGCCCGACACACTCGACGACCGTGCCGCCTCCCGGCTGGTCGACGGGCTGTCCGGGACCATGGAGGAGGACCACCTCGCGGTGCGCGGATCGGGCATCTTCGCCCGGAGGCTGGTGCGCGCCGGTGAGGGACCGCGCCCCGAGGGCCGGTGGCAGCCGTCCGGCACCGTCCTCGTCACCGGAGGCACCGGCGGGCTCGGCCGCCACGTCGCCCGCTGGCTGGCCCGCGGCGGCGCCGAGCACCTGGTGCTCGCCTCACGGCGCGGCCCGGCCGCCCCCGGCGCCGACGAACTCGTCGCGGAACTGGCCGAACTGGGCACCCCCGCGACGGTGGTCGCCTGCGACGTCGCCGACACCGACGCGGTACGGCGGCTCGTCGACGACCTGCCCGGCGGCGGCACCCTCACCGCGGTCGTGCACACCGCGGGCGTCATCGACGACGGTGTCATCGACGCGCTCACTCCACAGCGCGCCCACGGCGTCATGCGCCCCAAGGCCGATGCCGCACTCGCTCTCGACGCCGCCACCCGCCACCTCGACCTGGACGCGTTCGTGCTGTTCTCGTCCATGGCCGGCACCCTCGGCGGCCCCGGACAGGGCAGCTACGCCGCAGCCAACGCCTTCCTCGACGCCCTGGCCGCCCGCCGCCGGGCCGAGGGACTGCCCGCCACCTCCGTCGGCTGGGGTACGTGGGCGGGCGGCGGCATGGTCGGGGAGGAGGTCGCCGAGCGGCTCCGCCGCGACGGCGTGCCCCCCATGGACCCCGACCTGGCCATCGCCTCCCTGCAGAAGGCCCTCGACCAGGACGAGGAGTTCCTGATCGTCGCCGACGTCGACTGGAAGCTCATCACGGTCCGCGCGTTCGCCGCGCTGCGCGAGGTCTCCGAGGCCCGCAAGGCCGTCGCGACGGGCGGCGACGAGAAGAAGGAGGCCGACAACGCCGACGGGCCGCCCCTCGTGCGCCGGCTGGCCGCGCTGGCCCCCGCCGAGCGCCGCGCCGCGCTGCTCGCCGAGGTACGCGCGCAGGCCGCCGCCGTCCTCGGGCACGCCGACCCCGACGCCGTCCCCGACGGGCGTGCCTTCCGGGACCTCGGCTTCGACTCGCTGACCGCGGTCGAACTACGCAACCGGTTCTCCGAGGCCACCGGGCTGCGACTGCCGGTCACCCTCGCCTTCGACCACCCCTCCGCGAACGCCCTCGCCACCCATCTGGACCAGGAGCTGTTCGCCGCCGACGCGACCACCGAACCCCTGCCGCAGCTGCCGACGGCCGCCGTCGACGACGACCCCGTCGTCATCGTCGGCATGAGCTGCCGCTTCCCCGGCGACGTCACCTCCCCGGAAGACCTGTGGCGACTGGTCGCCGAGGGCACCGACGCCATCACCCCCTTCCCCGCCGACCGCGGCTGGAACGTCGACCACCTCTACGACCCCGACCCCGACCGCACCGGCCACTCGTACACCCGGCACGGCGGATTCCTGCACGACGCGGCCGAGTTCGACCCCGCGTTCTTCGGGATCGCGCCCCGCGAGGCCGTCGCCATCGACCCGCAGCACCGGCTGCTCCTCGAGACTTCCTGGGAAGCGTTCGAACGCGCCGGGATCGAACCCGACCGGATGCGCGGCGCCCGGGCGGGAGTGTTCATCGGCTCCAACTACAACGACTACGGCAGCCGAGCCCGCCGAGCCCCCGAGGGACTGGAGGGCTACCTCGCCACCGGCAGCGCCGGCAGCGTCGCCTCCGGCCGTATCGCCTACACCTTCGGCCTGGAGGGGCCGGCCGTCACCGTCGACACCGCCTGCTCCTCCTCCCTGGTCGCCCTGCACCTCGCCGCGCAGGCACTGCGGTCCGGAGAGTGTGAACTCGCCCTGGCCGGCGGCGTCACCGTGATCTCCACCCCCGACACCTTCGTCGAGTTCAGCAGGCAGCGCGCCCTGTCGCCCGACGGACGCTGCAAGCCGTTCTCCGCCGAGGCGGACGGCGCCGGCTGGGCCGAAGGCGTCGGCCTGCTCCTGCTGGAGCGCCTCTCCGACGCCCGCCGCCACGGGCACCCCGTGCTCGCCACCGTCGCCGCGACCGCCGTCAACCAGGACGGCGCCTCCAACGGCCTGACCGCGCCCAGCGGACCGGCCCAGCAGCGCGTCATCCGGCAGGCGCTGGCCTCCGCCGGGCTCTCTCCCAAGGACGTGGACGCCGTGGAGGCGCACGGCACCGGCACCACCCTCGGCGACCCCATCGAGGCCCAGGCCCTGCTCGCCGTCTACGGCCAGGACCGGCCCGCCGAACGCCCGCTGTGGCTGGGCGCGCTGAAGTCCAACATCGGCCACACCCAGGCCGCGTCCGGCGTCGCGGGCGTGATCAAGATGGTGATGGCGATGCGGCACGGCGTGCTGCCGCGCACCCTGCACGCCGAGGACCCCTCCCCGCACATCGACTGGTCCTCCGGCGCCGTACGCCTGCTGCACGAGGAGCGTGACTGGACGCCCGGTGACACCCCGCGCCGCGCGGGCGTCTCCGCCTTCGGCGTCTCCGGAACCAACGCCCACGTCATCCTCCAGGAACCGGACAGCCCCGCGCCCACGGAGCCGCGCCCGGCCGGCACAACCTCCGGGGCCCTGCCCTGGCTGCTGTCCGCCCGCGGCACCGCCGCACTGCGCGCCCAGGCCCGCCGCCTCCTCGACCACATCGCCGCCCGCCCGGAGACGGAGCCGGCCGACCTCGCCCTGTCCCTGGCCACCACCCGCGCCCACCACGACGACCGGGCGGGCGTCGTCGCCGACGGCACCGACGCCCTCGCCGAGGCGCTCACCGCCCTCGCCGAGGGACGCGAGAACCCGCTCCTCGTCACCGGCCGGGCCCGCGGCGGCAGGACGGCCTTCCTCTTCTCCGGTCAGGGCGCCCAGCGGGCAGCCGCCGGCCGCGCGCTGTACGAGCGCTACGAGGTGTTCGCCGACGCCCTCGACGAGGTCTGTGCCCACCTCGACGCCCACCTCGACCAGCCGCTGCGGGACGTGATGTTCGCCGAGCCGGGCACCCCGCAGGCCGCCCTGCTCGACCGCACCGCCTACACCCAGGCCGCGCTCTTCGCCGTCCAAGTCGCCCTGTACCGGCTCCTGGAGAGCCTGGACGTACGGCCCGACGCGCTGCTCGGCCACTCCGTGGGCGAGATCGCCGCGGCCCATGTCGCGGGCGTCCTCACCCTGGAGGACGCCTGCCGCCTCGTCGCCGTACGCGGCACCCTGATGGGGGACCTCCCGGCGGGCGGCGCCATGGTGTCCGTCCAGGCCGGCGAGGACGAGGTGACCCCACTGCTCGCCGCCCACGAGGGCCGGGCCGCCGTCGCCGCACTCAACAGCGCGCTCGCCACCGTCCTGTCCGGCGACGAGGACGCCGTCCTCGCGGTCGCCGCCGAACTGGCCGCCCAGGGCCGCAAGACGCACCGCCTCAAGGTCAGCCACGCCTTCCACTCGCACCACATGGACGGCATGCTCGACGTGTTCGCCGCGCACACCGCGGAACTCGGCCACGCGACCCCCGCCGTACCGGTGGTGTCCACCCTCACCGGACGCCCCGTCACCGCCGACGAACCCTTCGACGGCGCCTACTGGGTGCGTCAGGTCCGTGCGGGCGTCCGCTTCCGCGACGGGATCCGCGCCCTGGAGGAACAGGGCATCACCACCTATGTCGAGATCGGACCGGGTGACGTCCTCACCGCGCTCGCCGGCGACTGCGTCGAGGGCGACGCCACCCTCGTGCCGACCCTGAGCCGGGACACCGAGGAAGGAGCGTCACTGACCTCCGCCCTGGCCCGGCTGCACACCCACGGCCACCGCGTCGACTGGGACAGCTGGTTCGCCCCCACCGGAGCCCACCGCACCGACCTGCCCACCTACCCCTTCCAGCGACGCACCTACTGGCTGGAGAGCACCGGCGCCGACACCCTCCGCACCGACCTGGAACAGGTGGGTCACCAGCTGGTGACCGCGGCCGTCCCCCTCGCCGACAGCTCCGGAGTCGTCCTGACCGGAACCGTCTCCGTCCAGGACCGGCCCTGGCTCGCCGACCACGCACTCGCCGGCCGTGTCCTCTTCCCCGGCACCGCCTTCCTCGACCTCGCCATGGAGGCATGCGCCCACGTCGGAGCCGCCCGCATCACCGACCTCACCCTGCAGACCCCGCTGGTCCTCTCCGAGCACGCGGGCGTCCACCTCCAGGTCGCCGTCGGCGCACCCGACGGCGACGGCAACCGAGCCCTGACCGTGCACTCCCGGCCCGCCACCGGCGGCGACACCGCCCAGGACCCCTGGACCCGGCACGCCGCGGGCACCCTCAGCGACACCCCGGCAGCCACCGCCGCACCCCTGGGCGCCGCCTGGCCGCCGCCGGGCGCCACGCCCGTCGACGTGACCGGCCTGTACGAGCGCATCGCCGAGGGCGGCTTCGTCTACGGCCCGGCCTTCCGCGGCCTGCGCGCGGCCTGGCGGGACGGCGACACCGTGTACGCGGAGATCGCCCCCGAGGACGGCGAGCACCTTCAGGGCACCGACCGCTTTCGTGTGCACCCCGCCCTGCTGGACGCGGCCCTGCACACGGTGGCTCTCGCCGCCGCCGGCGACACCGGCACGGTCGTCCCGTTCACCTTCTCGGACGTCACCGTGCACAGCGTCGGATCCACCGCCCTGCGCGTCCGTCTCGTCCCGGCCGCCGAGGAGCACGCCTACCGGGTGACCCTCCTCGACGGAGCCGGAATCCCGGTCGCCGACATCGACACCCTCGCCCTGCGCCCCGTCGACACCAGCGCGCTGCCGGCCGCCCCCGGCCGCGGGGCGCTGCACCGGATCCGCTGGACACCCGTCGCCCTCGGCGCACCCCCCGCCGGACCACGGCACCTCGTCGGCAGCGCCGTCCCGCCCGCCGCACCGGCACTCGCGGACGCCCTCCACCACGCCGACGCCGCCGCGCTCCTGACGGCCGTGGCCGACACGGCCGTACCCCCGACCGTCCTCGCCGCGCTGCCCGACACCGGCGAGGACACCGATCTCGCCGTCGCCGCCCGGCACACCTCCCACCACGCCCTCGGCCTGGTCACGGACTGGCTCGCCCACGACGGCCTCGCCGGCTCCCGGCTGGTGGTGCTCACCCGGCACGCCGTCAGCACCTCACCCGACGACGCGCCGCGCACCGACCCCGCCCAGGCGGCCGTCTGGGGCCTGATCCGCGCGGCACGCGCCGAGAACCCCGGCCGCTTCGCCCTCGTCGACCACGACGGCAGCGCGGCCTCGCTCGCCGTGCTGCCCGCCGTACTGGCCCTGGGCGACAGTGAGATCGCCCTGCGCGAGGGCACCGCACTCACTTCCCGCCTCACCCGCACCACCCCGGCGGACACACCCGTCGGCACCTCGGCGGGCACACCCGGCGACGGCACCGTCCTGGTCACCGGGGCCGGGGGAGTCCTCGGCCGGCGGATCGCCCGCCACCTGGCCACCGTCCACGGCGTCCGCTCCCTGGTGCTGGCCGGGCGACGCGGCGCCGCCGCCGACGGCATGACCGAACTCCACGAGGAACTCACCGGCCACGGCGCACACGTGACCGTCGCGGCCTGTGATGTCGCCGACCGTGCCGCCCTGACCGCGCTGCTCGACGGCATCCCCGCCGACCGTCCGCTGACCGCGGTCGTCCACACGGCCGGCGTCCTCGACGACGGCATCGTGCAGTCCCTCACCCCCGAGCGCGTCGACACGGTACTGCGCGCCAAGGCCGACGCGACCGTGCTGCTGGAACAGCTCACCCGCGACACCGGCGCCGCACTCGTGCTGTTCTCCTCGCTCGCGGGGACACTCGGCGGCGTCGGCCAGGGCAACTACTCGGCGGCCAACGCCTTCCTCGATGCCTTCGCCGCCCGCTGTGCCGCGCACGGACGCCGCGTCCAGTCCCTCGCCTGGGGCCTGTGGGCCGAACGCAGCGGCATGACCGGCAAGCTCGGCGAGGCCGACCTGCGCCGCATCGCCCGCAGCGGACTGCGTCCGATGGACACCGCCGACGCGCTCGCTCTGCTCGACGCCGCACTGCGTTCCCCGGAGCCCTGGTACGCGCCCGCCGACCTCGACCCGGTCGCCCTGCGCGCCTCCGACGGCTCCGTGCCCGACCTGGTCTGCGACCTCGTCGGGGCCCGCACCGGACGCCCCGCCGCCCAGGAGGCCGCCACACCCGCGGCGCCCGCCGAGGGTGAGCTGCGCGCACGCCTCGCCGCACTCGCCCCGGGTTCCCGGCACGACGCCGTCCTGGACGCCGTGCTCGCCCAGGCCGCCCTGGTCATCGGCCACGACAGCCCCGACTCCATCGACCCCGAAGGAGGCTTCCTCGACAGCGGATTCAACTCGCTCACCGCCGTCGAACTCCGCAACCGCATCGGTGCCCTCGCGGGCGTACGACTGCCCGCGACGCTCATGTTCGACCACCCCACGCCGCAGCGGCTCGCCGCGCATCTCCTGGAGCGCATCGCCCCCGCCGACCTGCCCGCCGCGTCCCCGGTACTCGACCAGCTCGACGCCCTGGAGGCCCAGCTCACCGGATCAGCGGTGGACGCGGCCCTCCAGGACAGGCTCCGCAGCCGGCTGCACGGCCTGCTGGCCCGGCTGGACGACGTCCCGGCGCCCACCGCGCCCGCCGACACCGCGGGAACGCCGGCGGCAGGGGCGTCCGCCGACGAAGTCTCCGACGACGAGCTGCGCGCCTTCCTGGAGGGCGACCTCGACGAGGCCTGAACCGACAGGCCGGGCCGTCCGGGCCCTGACACACCGTCAGGACCCGGACGGCCACCACCTCCCACCCACCACCTCCCACCCACCACCTCCCACCCACCACCTCCCACCCACCACCTCCCACCCACCACCTCCCACCCACCACCTCCCACCTGGATGGAACAGTGAAGGCTCTCGTGCTCGCGGGGGGATCCGGTACGCGCCTGCGACCGATCACCCACACCTCCAGCAAACAGCTGGTCCCGGTCTCCAACAAACCGATCCTCTTCTACGGCCTCGAAGCCATCGCCGCCGCGGGCATCACCGACGTCGGCGTCATCGTCGGCAGCACCGCCCCGGAGATCCAGGCCGCCGTCGGCGACGGCTCCGCCTTCGGCCTGGACATCACCTACATCCAGCAGAGCGAACCCCTCGGGCTCGCCCACGCCGTCCTCGTCGCCGAATCCTTCCTCGGCGACGACGACTTCGTCATGTACCTCGGAGACAACTTCGTCCTCGACGGCATCAGCGACGTCGTCGACGAGTTCCGCAAGGACCCGCCCGACGCACAGGTCCTCCTCACCCGCGTCAGTGACCCGACGGCCTTCGGTGTCGCGGTCATCGACGACCAGGGCAACGTCGTCGACCTCGAGGAGAAGCCCCGCGAACCGCGCAGCGACCTCGCCGTCGCCGGCGTGTACCTCTTCACGACCGCCGTCCACGAGGCCGTCCGGGCCATCCGGCCCTCCCCCCTGGGCGAACTCGAGATCACCGACGCCCTCCAGTGGATGATCGACCAGGGCATGACCGTGCGCTCCACGGTCATCACCGGCTACTGGAAGGACACCGGCAACGTCACCGACATGCTGGAGGTCAACCGCACCCTCCTGGAGCGCCTCCAGCCCCGCGTCGACGGCTTCGTGGACGAGGAGAGCGAGATCATCGGACGCGTCCGGATCGAGGCGGGCGCCGAGGTCCACCGCTCCCGCATCGTCGGCCCCGTGATCATCGGCGCCGGGAGCATCGTCACCGACTCCTACATCGGTCCTTCCACGTCGGTCGCGGAGCAGTGCCACATCTCCCACAGCGAGATCGAGTACTCCATCGTGCTGCGAGAGTCGTCCTTCGACCGCATCCGCCGCGTGGCCGCATCCCTCGTCGGACGCAATGTCAAGGTCACCCTGGCACCCCGGCTGCCCGCCACCCACCGCCTCGTCATCGGCGACCACGGGCAGGTCCAGATCTCCTCATGAACCCGATCCGCCTGCTCGTCGTCACCGCCGTCGACGTCGAACGCGACGCCGTCGCGCGCGGCCTCGGCCCCACCGCGCCGGTCCGCTGCCCCGGTCTGCCGGGCCGCGAGATGATCAGGATCAACCACCCCTCGGGCAGCACCGGCCAAGGTGTCGCCTGCGGACCGTCGCCCGTCCGGCACCAGCCGTTGAGCGCGGACCTGGTGGCCGGGGGAGTGGGCCCGGCCGCCGCGGCGGCCGCCACCGACGCGGCTCTCACCGTGGCGGCCGTCCACCGGGACCCGTACCACCTCGTCATCTCCGCCGGCATCGCGGGCGGGTTCGCGCCCGTCGCCGCCCCGGGCTCCGTCGTCGTCGCCGACCGCGTCATCGCCGCCGATCTGGGCTGCGAGACCCCCGACGGGTTCCTGTCCGCCGACAGCCTCGGATTCGGCGTCTGCGAGCACCCGTGCGCGCCGCATCTGGCCGCGGCCGTCGCCCGTGCCCTCGGCGCCGTCCACGCACCCGTGCTGACCGTCTCCACCGTCACGGGAACCGCGGAACGCGCACACGCCCTGCGGCGGCGCCACGCCGCCGCCGCCGAGGCGATGGAGGGCTTCGGCGTCGCCGAGGCCGCCGCCGTCCACGGTGTCCCGCTGCTGGAGATCCGCACCATCTCCAACGCGGTCGGCCCCCGTGACCGCGCGGCCTGGCGCGTTCCCGAAGCCCTCGCCGCCCTCCGGGACGCCTTCGCCGCCCTGACCACCCTGCTCTCCCTCGGCGCCCCGCCCCCGTACACCTGAGCCCGCCAGGGCCCCGGACCTCCGTGCGCGCGATACGGCCGTCCGGGTACCGCCCGACCCCCGTCGCCTCCCGGTCACCGCTCCTGCCTGCGTGAACGGCGACCGAGCAGGATTTCCAAGGGTTTCCCCAGAGAACCCCGCCGGGGGCCGAAAAAGGATCGCGGCCCGGGTCATGCTGTCCCCACCGCACGAGGAGCACACCGCCGGCCGGGCCGCCACCGGGTGCCCGGCCGCTGCACACGGCCCCGCGCGGACACCCGTCCCATCACCGAAACCGCATACCATGGGGGCAGTCCATGACGAAGGAAGCGCAGCTTCGGGACTACCTCAAGCGGGTCACCCTCGATCTCCACAACACCCGCCGCAAGCTGAGGCAGTTGGAGACTCGCGAGCAGGAGCCCGTCGCCATCGTCGGCATGAGCTGCCGTCTGCCCGGCGATGTGCGCACCCCCGACGAGTTCTGGGACCTGCTGGTCTCCGGGACCGACGCGGTGACGGACTGGCCCGCCGACCGCGGCTGGCCCACGGCACCAGGGACACCGGCCGGCACCGGGGGCGGGCGCCACCGCGGCGGCTTCGTGCACGACGCGGACCGCTTCGACCCCGCCTTCTTCGGGATCTCCCCGCGCGAGGCCCTCGCCATGGACCCCCAGCAGCGCCTGCTGCTCGAAGTGGTCTGGGAGGCCTTCGAACGCGCCGGTATCGACCCCCTCACGCTGCGCGGCAGCCGCTCCGGCGTCTTCGTCGGATGCAGCGACCAGGGCCACACCTCCGGCCTGCGCGACGTGCCCGACGACGTCCGGGGCCACCTGCTCACCGGCAACTCCATGTCCGTCCTCTCCGGCCGCGTCGCCTACGCCCTCGGCCTGGAGGGCCCCGCCGTCACCGTCGACACCGCCTGTTCCTCCTCCCTCGTCGCCCTGCACCTGGCCGCCCAGTCGCTGCGCTCCGGCGAGTGCTCCCTCGCGGTCGTCGGCGGCGTCACCGTCATGTCCAGCCCCGGCGCCTTCATCGAGTTCGACCGGCAGGGCGGCCTCGCCGGCGACGGCCGCTGCAAGGCGTTCGCCGACGACGCCGACGGCACCGGCTGGTCCGAGGGCGCCGGAACGATCGTCGTCGAACGGCTCTCCGACGCCCGCCGCAACGGCCACCGGGTACTCGCCGTCCTGCGCGGCAGCGCCGTCAACCAAGACGGTGCCTCCAACGGACTCACCGCCCCCAACGGACAGTCCCAGCAACGCGTCATTCTCGCCGCGCTCGCCAACGCCTCACTCGCCCCGCAGGACGTGGACGCCGTCGAGGCGCACGGCACCGGCACCAGCCTCGGTGACCCCATCGAGGCCCAGGCGCTCCTCGCCACCTACGGTCAGGGCCGTCCCGACGACCGTCCGCTGCTGCTCGGCTCCGCCAAGTCCAACATCGGCCACACCCAGGCGGCTGCGGGCGTCGTCGGTGTCATCAAGTCCGTCCTCGCCCTGCGCCACGGCGTCCTGCCGTCCACCCTGCACGCCGAACGCCCCTCCACCCACGTCGACTGGAGTGCCGGTCACGTCCGGCTGCTCACCGAGGCCGTCGACTGGCCCGGCTCCGACCACCCGCGCCGTGTCGGCGTCTCTGCCTTCGGTGTCTCCGGCACCAACGCCCACGCCATCATCGAACAGGCCCCCGAACCCGCCGGTGACGAGCCCGTCCCGGATGAGGCGCCGCGTGCCGCCCTCCCTGTGCTGCCCTGGCTCCTGTCCGCCCGCGACGAGGACTCCCTGCGAGCCCAGGCACACCGCCTGACCGCTCATGTGACCGAACACCCGGACACTGACCCCTACGACCTGGCCGCCTCCCTGGCCACCACCCGCACCGCCCACCCCCACCGCGCCGCCCTTCTCGGCGCCGACCGTGCCGAACTCGTCGCCGCGCTGGCCGCGTTGGCGGACGGCGACTCCGCCGCCCAGGTCACCACCGGTACCGCGGGTGAGGGCCGGACGGCGTTCCTGTTCTCGGGTCAGGGTGCGCAGCGTGCGGGGATGGGGCGGGAGTTGTACGAGGCGTTCCCCGTCTTCGCGGATGCTTTCGATGCGGTGTGCGCGCGTGTCGGCTCCGAGTTGCGGGATGTGGTGTTCGGTGATGACGCGGGGTTGTTGAATCGTACGGAGTGGACGCAGCCCGCGTTGTTCGCGGTCGAGGTGGCACTGTTCCGGCTGGTCGAGTCGTTCGGGGTGCGTGCGGATTTCGTCATCGGTCATTCGGTCGGTGAGATTGCCGCGGCGCATGTGGCGGGGGTGTTGTCGCTGGAGGACGCGTGCGCCTTGGTCACCGCAAGGGGCCGGCTGATGCAGGAACTGCCCTCCGGCGGGGCGATGGTGGCGGTGGAGGCCACCGAGGACGAGGTTCTCCCCTTGCTGGACCCGGCGCAGGTGTCGGTCGCGGCGGTGAACGGTCCGCGGTCGGTGGTGATCGCCGGTGTCGAGGCCGCCGTGAGCGAGGCCGCCGGGGTACTGAAGGCGCGGGGCCGACGTACCTCCCGCCTCCGGGTCTCGCACGCGTTCCACTCGCCGTTGATGGAGCCGATGCTCGGCGCGTTCCGTGAGGTGGCGGAGCGGATCACCTATGGAGCACCCGTCATCTCCGTCGTGTCGAATGTGACCGGACGTGTGGCCACCGACGGTGACCTGACGTCGGCCGAGTACTGGGTGCGTCACGTTCGTCAGGCGGTCCGGTTCGCCGACGGTGTGAGTGCTCTGGCGGCCGAGGGCGTGACGCGGTTCCTGGAGATCGGCCCCGACGGCACTCTCACCGCCCTCGCCCAGAACTGCCTGTCGGACGGGCTGTTCGTCCCGCTGCTCCGCAAGGACGGTACGGAGAGCGGGACCCTGGTGACGGCCCTCGCGCGCCTGCATCTGGGAGGTGGGGCGGTGGACTGGTCCGCCTTCCTCCCCGGGGCCCGCCCCGTCGAACTGCCCACCTACGCCTTCCGACGCGACCGCTACTGGTTGGAGCGCTCCTACGCGGAGGACGGCTCGGCCGTCGACGCCTCTGGTCCGTACCACCGCGCCGTCTGGCGCCCTGTCGTCGGCCTGCCCGAGGCGGCCCGGCTGTCCGGGCGCTGGCTCGTCCTGCGTCCCGTCTCCCTGCACGGCGACGACGGATGGGACGGCGCGCTGACGGCCGCCCTGCTCGACGCGGGCGCCGAGCTGGTCACGGTCGATCACCACCCTGGCGACGCCCGTGCCGAGTTCGCCCGGCGTATCGCCGCCACGGCCGGCGACGCCCCGCTCGCCGGCGTTCTCTCCCTGCTCGCACTGAATGGGCGAGAGGGCAGGGACGTGCCCGACGGCGTCGCCTCCACCGCCGCGCTCGTGCAGGCCCTCGGTGACGCCGGTGTCACGGCCCCGCTCTGGACACTCACCTGCGGAGCCGTCACCGCTGCGGAGGGCGATTCGGCGCCGGACCCGGACCAGGCCGCTGTCTGGGGCCTCGGCAGGGTCGCCGCTCTGGAGCACCCCGACCGCTGGGGCGGCCTGATCGACCTGCCGCACGCGCTTGACCGGCGGTCCACCACACGTCTCGTCAGCCTGCTCGCCGACGGCGCGACGGGCGGTCCGCGCGAGGACCAGGCCGCCGTCCGTGCCGGTGGACTCCTCGGCCGCCGCCTCGTTCCCGCGCCTGTGCAGTCCGAGGCGGCCTGGCGGCCCGCCGGAACGGTCCTGGTGACCGGCGGCACCGGTGCTCTCGGCGCCCGGGTGGCCCGCTGGGCGGCCCGGAACGGCGCCGCCCACCTGCTCCTGGTGAGCCGCACCGGTGCCCAGGACCCGGGCGCCGACGCCCTGCACGCCGAACTCCGCGAACTCGGCGCCCAAGTCACCTTCGGCGCACTCGACCTGACCGACCGTGAGGCGCTGCGGGCACTGCTCGACGCTCACCCGGTGGACGCCGTGGTCCACACGGCCGGAGTACTGCAGGACGGGGTCCTCGACGGGCTCACCCCGCGTGCGCTGCGCACCGTCTTCGCGGCGAAGGCCGCTGGGGCACGGAACCTGGACGAGCTGACCCGGGACCGTGACCTCTCCGCCTTCGTCCTGTTCTCCTCCTTCGCCGGCACCGTCGGCTCCGCCGGACAGGCCAACTACGCCGCCGCCAACGCCGTCCTCGATGCCCTCGCCGAGCGGCGCCGGGGCGAGGGGCTGCCGGCCACGTCGATCGCGTGGGGCCCGTGGGCGGGCGGCGGCATGGCAGCCGACACCGACGCCGAGGGCCGCCAGCAGCGCGGCGGCGTCGGCCTCCTCGACCCCGAGCAGGCGCTCGACGCGCTCGAGGCCTGCGCCACGGACGGTCCGGCCGCGGTCCTCGTCGCCGACATCGACTGGGCACGCTTCGGTCCCGCCTTCACCGCCGTCCGCCCCAGCCCGCTGCTCGCCGAGGTCTACCACGCTCCGGAAGCTCCTCGGACCACGGCCACAGCCACCACCGGACTGCGGGTCCGCCTGGCCGGCCTCACCCCCGAGGCCCGACAGCGTGAACTGCTCACCGAGGTCCGCACCCGGGCCGCCGCCGCACTCGGCTACGACGGTCCCGGGCAGGTGGGTGCTGAGCGGGCGTTCCGTGATCTGGGTGTGGATTCGTTGATCGCGGTGGAGTTGCGCAACGTCCTGGCGGCTGCCACAGGTGTCACTCTTCCGACGACGGTGGTCTTCGACCATCCCACTCCGCTGGCGCTGGCGGAGTTCTTGTACGGGGAGTTGTTCGGTGCGGACGGTGCCGCTGCGGCGGTGTCGGACGTGGCGGCCGTGGCGGTGCTGGACGAGCCGGTGGCGATCGTCGGTATGGCGTGTCGTTTCCCGGGTGGTGTGGAGTCGCCCGAGGATCTGTGGGCGATGCTGGCGGACGGCCGGGACGGCATCGGTGACTTCCCCACCGACCGTGGCTGGAACCTCGACCTCCTCTTCGCCCCGGATCCTGACAACCCCTACGCCAGCCACACCGCGCGAGGCGGCTTCCTCGACGGTGTCGGTGGTTTTGATGCGGAGTTCTTCGGGGTGTCGCCGCGTGAGGCGTTGGCGATGGATCCGCAGCAGCGGTTGTTGTTGGAGGCGTCGTGGCAGGCCGTGGAGCGGGCGGGTGTCGATCCTCGGTCGTTGCGTGGTTCGCGGGTGGGTGTGTTCGCGGGGACGAACGGTCAGGACTATCCGGCGTTGTTGAGCGTGTCGGAGGGCGACTTCGGCGGATACGTGGGCACCGGCAATGCGGCGAGTGTGGCCTCGGGCCGGGTGTCGTACGTGCTGGGCCTGGAGGGTCCGGCGGTGACCGTCGACACCGCGTGTTCGTCATCGCTGGTCGCCCTGCATCTTGCGGTGCAGTCGCTGCGCAGCGGGGAGTGCGATCTGGCATTGGCCGGGGGTGTGACGGTGATGTCGACCCCGGGTGCTTTCGTGGAGTTCAGTCGTCAGGGGGGTCTGGCGGGTGACGGTCGGTGCAAGGCGTTCGCGGATGCGGCGGACGGGACGGGGTGGGGTGAGGGTGCGGGTGTGCTGCTGGTGGAGCGGTTGTCGGATGCGCGCCGTCATGGGCGTCGGGTTCTTGCGGTGGTGCGTGGTTCGGCGGTCAATCAGGACGGTGCGTCGAACGGGCTGACGGCGCCGAACGGTCCGGCTCAGCAGCGGGTGATTCGTGCTGCGTTGGCGGGTGCGGGGGTGTCGGCGTCCGAGGTTGATGTGGTGGAGGCGCACGGTACGGGGACGCGGTTGGGTGATCCGATCGAGGCGCAGGCGTTGCTGGCGACGTACGGCCGGGAGCGGGTCGAGGGCCGGCCGTTGTGGCTGGGTTCGGTGAAGTCGAATGTGGGTCATACGCAGGCGGCTGCGGGTGTGGCCGGTGTGATCAAGATGGTTGAGGCGCTGCGGCACGGTGTGCTGCCGGCGACGTTGCATGCGGATGAGCCGTCGTCGCAAGTGGACTGGTCGTCGGGTGGGGTGCAGCTGCTGACCGGGCAGCGGCCGTGGCCCGAGGTGGAGCGTGCGCGTCGTGCGGGTGTGTCGTCGTTCGGTCTGAGCGGTACCAACGCCCACGTCATCCTCGAAGAGGCGCCTGCCGAGAGCGTCGAGCCGACAGAGCCGACAGAGAACGCCGGGCTGCCCGTGATCCCGTGGGTGCTGTCCGGTCGCAGCGCCGAGGCCCTGCGTTCCCAGGCCGCCCGCCTGTTGGACGTCGTAAGGTCCGCGCCCGAGGCCGACCCCATGGAGATCGCCTCGGCGCTCGCCACCACGCGCACCGCGTTCGAACACCGGGCCGTCGTCCGGGGCCGTGACCGTACCGAACTCGTCGCCGCGCTCGCCGCGTTGGCGGACGGCGAGCGGACCCCTCATGCCGTGAGCGGGATCGCGAGCGAGGGCCGGACGGCGTTCCTGTTCTCCGGTCAGGGTGCGCAGCGGCCCGGGATGGGCCGGGAGCTGTACGAGGCGTTCCCCGTTTTCGCGGAGGCCTTCGACGAGGTGTGCGCGCATGTCGGTTCCGGGTTGCGGGATGTGGTTCTCGGCGATGACGCGGAGCGGTTGAACCGCACCGAGTGGGCGCAGCCGGCGCTGTTCGCGATCGAGGTCGCTCTGTTCCGGCTGGTGGAGTCCTTCGGGGTGCGTGCGGACTTCGTGGTGGGGCATTCGATCGGTGAGATCGCCGCCGCGCAGGTGGCGGGGGTGTTGTCGCTGGAGGACGCGTGCGCCCTGGTGGTGGCGCGTGGCCGGCTGATGCAGGAACTGCCGTCGGGTGGGGTGATGGTGGCGGTGGAGGCCACCGAGGACGAGGTCGTCCCGCTGCTGGATGCGGCGCGGGTCTCGGTCGCGGCGGTGAACGGGCCGAGGGCGGTGGTGATCGCCGGAGTCGAGGCGGCCGTGAACGAGGTCGCCGAGGTGCTGAAGGCGCGGGGCCGACGTGTCTCGCGTCTGCGGGTGTCGCACGCGTTCCATTCCCCGCTGATGGAGCCGATGCTCGACGCCTTCCGTGAGGTGGCGGAGCGGATCACCTACGGAAGACCCGCCATCCCCGTCGTGTCGAACGTGACCGGACGCCTCGCCGCCGAGGGGGAGTTGGCGTCGGCCGAGTACTGGGTGCGGCATGTCCGTCAGGCGGTCCGTTTCGCCGACGGAGTGAGCGCCCTGGCGGCCGAGGGCGTGACCCGTTTCCTGGAGATCGGCCCCGACGGCACCCTCACCGCCCTCACCCGGACCGTGCTCGGTGACGTCGACGACGCGGTCTGCGTACCCGTCCAGCGCAAGGACCGGCCCGAGGCCGACGCGCTGACCGCCGCGCTGGCCGCACTGCACGCCGCCGGAGTACCGGTCGGCTGGAACACGGTGCTCGGCGCGGTGCGGCCCGCCTTCCCGCTTCCCACCTACGCCTTCCAGCGCACCTGGTACTGGCCCGAGCCACGGCGTGGTGTGACGGGGACGGGTACCGGTACGGCCTCCGTGGCGACGGCCGGGGAGGCCGCGTTCTGGCAGGCCGTGGACCGTGGTGACGCCGAAGAGCTGGCCGGCGTGCTGGACCTCGACGGCACCGAACTGGAGAGCGTCGTGCCCGCGTTGTCCGCGTGGCGGCGTGCCGAGGCGGAGCGGACCACCGCGGACGCCTGGCGCTATCGGGTCCGCTGGGAGCGGCTCGCACCGGCCGAGACCCGCACGGCCGACGGGCGGTGGCTGCTGCTGCAGGCCGACGCCGACGCCGGCTCCGTCCTCTCCGGCATCGAGGAGTTCCTGCCGGGACTCGAACGCGTGATCTGCACCGACCTCGGGCGCGCCGCCCTGGGCGAGGTGTTCGCCGCGGCCGTCGCCGACGGCGCGCCGATCGCCGGCGTGCTGTCCTGCCTGCCCGGTGTGAAGAGCGCCCTCACCCTCGTGCAGGCGTACGGCGACGCGGCGGTCGCCGCGCCGCTGTGGCTCGTGACCAGCGGTGCCGTCGCCGTGGGCGGCGGCACCGAGGCCGCCGTCGATCCACGACGGGCCGCCGTATGGGGACTGGGCCGGGTCGCCGCGCTCGAACACCCCGACGTGTGGGGCGGACTGCTCGACCTGCCCGTCCGGCCGGACCGACGCACCCTCGCGCGGACCGTCGCCGTGCTCGCCGCCGGCGACGAGGACCAGGTCGCCGTACGCGGAACCGACGCGTACGCCCGCCGTCTGACGCCCGCTCCCGCCCTCGGCGCCACCGGCGTGTGGGCGGCTCCGGAGCGCGTCCTGATCACGGGTGGCACCGGTGCTCTCGGGGCCCGCGTCGCCCACTGGGCCGTCGCCCGCGGTGCCCGGGAGCTGGTGCTGACCAGCCGTCGGGGTGCGGACGCGCCCGGCGCGGACGACCTGCGGGGCGAACTCGCCGGGCTGGGCGCACGGGTGACCGTCGCCGCCTGCGACATGGGGGACCGGGACACCGTGGCGCGGCTGCTGGCCGCACACCCCGTCGACGCCGTCGTGCACTGCGCGGGTGTCCTCGACGACGACGTGATCGCCTCGTACTCGCCCGACCGGCTCGCCGCCGTGCTGCGCGCCAAGGCGGACGCCGCCGACCACCTGGACGAACTGACCCGCGACAGCGGCCTGTCGGCGTTCGTGGTGTTCTCCTCCATCGCCGGCGTGTGGGGCAGCGGAGGGCAGGCCGGCTACGCCGCCGCCAACGCCCACCTGGACGCGCTCGTCGAGCGTCGGCGCGCTCGCGGCCTGACCGCCACCTCCGTCGCCTGGGGCCCGTGGGGCGGCACCGGCATGGCCGCCGACGAGGCCGCCCAGCACCTGCTGAACCGCCGCGGCCTGCGCCCGGTCGACCCCGACGCCGCGCTGACCGCGCTCGACCGTGCCCTGACCGCCCAGGACACCACCGTCGTCGTGGCCGACGTCGACTGGGCACTGTTCGCGTCCGCGTTCACCACCGGACGCCCCAGCCCCCTGCTCGCCGCCCTGCCCGGGGCGGCCGTCGAAGCGGCGGCCGACACCGCCGTCGACGCGGCCGGTGCCGCGCTGCGGGACAGGCTCGCCCCGCTCTCCACCGAGGAGCGCGAAGCCGACCTGCTCGACCTGGTGCGCCGCAGGGCCGCCGCCGCGCTCGGCCACACCGACCCGGCCGCCGTCGCCGTCGGCCGGGCCTTCCGCGAGATGGGCTTCGACTCGCTGACCGCGGTCGAACTGCGCAACGCCCTCACGGCCGAGACCGGCATCACCCTGCCCAGCACCCTCGTCTTCGACCACCCCACGCCGCTCGCCGTCGCCGCCCGCCTGCGGGACGAGCTGTACGGGGCCGAGCGGGAGCGGCAGGAAGCCCCGGTGCGGGCGACCGACACCGACCCCGTCGTCATCGTCGGCATGGGATGCCGGCTGCCCGGCGGCATCGACGGCCCGGACCAGTTGTGGGATCTCCTCGCGGCCGGCGGTGACGCCGTCGGAGCCTTCCCCGAGGACCGCGGCTGGGACCTGACGGGCCTGCTGGAGGCCAGCGACACCCTCTCCGGGGGCTTCCTGGCGCGGGCGTCCGCGTTCGACGCCGCGTTCTTCGGGATCAGCCCCCGCGAGGCCCGGGCCCTCGACCCGCAGCAGCGGCTCGTCCTGGAGACCTCCTGGGAGGCCCTGGAACACTCCGGGATCGCCCCCACCGCGCTGAAGGGCTCCCGCACCGGCGTCTTCGTCGGAGCCGGCAGCTCCGGCTACGCCACCGGTCTGACCGAGATTCCCGAGGGGCTCGGGGGACATCTGCTGACCGGTCAGGCGGGCAGCGTGATCTCCGGCCGGATCGCCTACTCCCTAGGCCTGGAAGGCCCGGCCGTCACCGTCGACACCGCCTGTTCCTCCTCCCTGGTGGCCCTGCACCTGGCCGCGCAGTCGCTGCGCGGCGGCGAGTGCGACCTGGCGCTCGTGGGCGGCGTCACCGTCATGGCGGACCCGGGCGCCTTCGTCGAGTTCAGCCTTCAGGGCGGCCTCGCGCCCGACGGCCGCTGCAAGGCGTTCTCCGACGACGCCGACGGCACCGGCTGGGCTGAGGGCGTCGGCGTACTCGTCGTGGAGCGGCTCTCCGACGCCCGCCGAGCCGGTCACCGCGTGCTGGCCGTGGTGGAGGGCACGGCCGTCAACCAGGACGGCGCCTCCAACGGCCTGACCGCCCCCAACGGCCCCTCCCAGCAGCGTGTCATCCGGCAGGCGCTGGCCTTCGCAGGGCTCTCCCCCCGGGACGTCGACGTGGTGGAGGCGCACGGCACCGGCACCACCCTCGGCGACCCCGTCGAGGCGCAGGCGCTGCTCGCGGCATACGGTCAGGAGCGGCCCGAGGACCGGCCGCTGTGGCTCGGCTCGGTCAAGTCCAACCTGGGGCACACCCAGGCCGCGGCCGGAGCCGTCGGCATCATCAAGATGATCCTCGCCCTGCGCAACGACACCCTTCCGCGCACCCTGCACGCCGGGCAGCCCTCGTCCCGCGTCGACTGGGACAGCGGGCGGATCCGACTGCTGCACGAGGCCGTCGCCTGGCCCGCCGGTGAGAACGTCCGCCGCGCCGGGGTCTCCGCGTTCGGCGTCTCCGGCACCAACGCCCACGTCATCCTCGCCGAACCGCCCGCGACGCCGGACGCGTCCACCACGCCCACCCGCGGACGCGGGGACACCGACCGCGCCGCCCTGCCCTGGCTGCTCGCCGCGCGCAGCGCGCCCGCCCTGCGCGACCAGGCCGGCCGGCTCCTCGCCCACCTCGAACAGCACAGCGGCCTGGACGCCGCCGACGTCGCGCACGCTCTCGCGTTCACCCGCGCCCAGCTGGAGCACCGCACCGCCGTCACCGGCACCGGCCGCGACGCCCTGCTGGCCGGACTCCGCGCGCTCGCCGACGGCCGGACACACCCCGCCGTCGTCACCGGAAGCACCCTCACCACGGGCGGGACCGCGTTCCTGTTCGCCGGCCAGGGCACCCAGCGTCCCGGCATGGGCCACGGCCTGTACCAGGCGTTCCCCGCGTATGCCGACGCCTTCGACGCCGTCTGCGGCCACTTCGAGGGACTGCTGCCGCGCCCGCTCGCCGAGGTCGTGCACGGGGACGACGCCGACGCCCTGAACCACACCGAGTACGCCCAGCCCGCCCTGTTCGCCGCCGAGGTCGCCCTCTTCCGGCTCCTGGAGTCGTTCGGGGTGCGCCCCACCCACCTGCTCGGCCACTCCGTCGGCGAGATCGCCGCCGCCCACGTGGCCGGGGTGCTCACCCTGCCCGACGCCTGCCGCCTGGTCGCCGCCCGCGGCCGGCTGATGCAGAACCTGCCCGAGGGCGGCGCGATGATCGCCCTGCAGGCGGCCGAGGACGAAGTGCTGCCGCTGCTCGCCGGACGCGGGGACGTCCTCGGCGTGGCCGCCGTCAACGGCCCCCGCTCCGTGGTCGTCTCCGGTGACGAGGACGCCGCGCTCGCTGTCGCCGCGCACTTCGCCGCACAGGGCCGCAAGACCACCCGTCTGCGGGTCAGCCACGCCTTCCACTCCCCGCGCATGGAGCCGATGCTCGACGACTTCCGGGCCGTCGCCGTCGCCGTCGAGTACGCCGAGCCGCGCATCCCGGTCGTCTCCGACCTCACCGGCCGCCTCGCCGGGCCCGGCGACCTCACCGACCCGGAATACTGGGTACGGCACGTGCGGCACGCCGTACGGTTCGCCGACGGCGTCACCGCTCTGGAGGAACGCGGCGTCGTCCGCCTCCTCGAACTCGGCCCCGACACCACCCTGACCGCCCTCGCCCAGGGCGGCTGGCAGGGCACCGCCCCGCTCGCCGTGCCCACCCTGCGCGACGACCGCGACGACCGCGACGAGGCGGAGACGCTGCTGGCCGCCGTCGGCGCCCTGCACGCCCACGGCGCACCCGTCGACTGGCACGCCGTGCTCGCCACCACCGCACCCGGCGCCCGCCCTGTGGACCTGCCCACGTACGCCTTCCAGCACCACCCCTACTGGATCGAGACCACCCCCTCCGCGGGTGATCCGGCCGCCGCCGGACTCATCGCCGCCGGTCATCCGCTGCTCGGCGCGGTCGTCCCGTCCGCCGTCGACGACACCCTGCTGCTCACCGGTCGCCTCACCGCCCGCACCACGGGCTGGCTCGCCGCGCACCGCCTCGGCGGCACGGCCGTCGTCCCGAGCACCGCCTTCCTCGAACTCGCCCTCGCCGCCGGCGCACACGCCGGCCGCCCGCAGATCCGCGAACTCGTCCTGGAACGCCCGCTGGCCCTGCCCGAGTACGACGGAGTCGCCCTGCAACTGCGCGTCGAGGCACCCGACGCCCGCGGCGACCGTGCCTTCGCCGTGCACGCACGCCCCACGGCCGACGCCGGCGCCGAGTGGACCCGGCACGCCGCCGGCGTCCTCACCGCCGAGACCGGACCGGACCCGGCCCACGACCTCGCGGCCTGGCCGCCGCCGGGTGCGGAGGAACTCGCCACCGACGGCCTCTACGTTCGCCTGCGTGAGGCCGGACTCGACTACGGGCCCGTCTTCCAGGGCTTTGTGGCCGCCTGGCGGGACGACACCGCCGTGTACGCCGAGGTCGCGCTCCCCGAGTCCGCCTCCGCCGACGCCGCCCGCCACGACCTGCACCCGGCGCTCCTGGACGCCGCCCTGCACCCGCTGGGCCTCGGCGCGTTCGACGGCCTCGGCGATGGGCGCATGCTGTTCTCCGCCGGCCAGGTCCGGCTGTTCGCCACCGGCGCCACCACCCTGCGCGTCCGTCTGGAGCGCACCGGCCCCGACACCCTCGCCCTCACCGCCGCCGACGCGGTCGGCGAACCCGTCCTGGCCATCGGCTCCCTGCTGCTGCGCCCGGTGCCCCGCGCATCCCTCACGCCCGCCACCGCACCGGTGCCCGGCGGGGAGAGCGCCCCGGCCACCGAGCAGGTCCGCCGCCGCGCCGCCCGCACCCAGCCGCCCGGCAGCCTCCTGGAACGCCTGGCCGGCCGGCCCGCCGCCGAACGCGAACGCTCCCTGCTCACCACCGTCCGCGACCGTGTCGCCGCCGTGCTCGGACACGCCGGCCCCGACGACGTCGAACCGGCCCGGCCCTTCACCGACCTCGGCCTCACCTCGCTGACCGCGGTCGAACTGCGCAACGGGCTCAGTGCCGCCCTCGGCGTCACCCTGCCCGCCACCCTCGTCTTCGACCACCCGACCCCGGCCGTACTCGCCCGGCACCTCGCCGACGACCTGTTCGGCACCGCCGGCGACGGCACCCCCGTCGCCGCCCGCCGCGCCGTCGACGACGACCCGATCGCCATCGTCGGTATGGCCTGCCGCTACCCTGGCGGCATTGCCGGACCCGAGGACCTGTGGGACCTGGTACGCGCCGGAGCCGACGGCATCTCGCCGCTGCCCACCGACCGCAACTGGAGCCCCGAGCGGCTCTACCACCCCGACCCCGACCATCCCGGCACCGTCTACACCCGGGAAGGCGGCTTCCTGCACGACGCCAGCCGCTTCGACCCCGCGTTCTTCAGCATCTCGCCCCGCGAGGCCCTCGCCATGGACCCCCAGCAGCGCCTGCTCCTGGAGGTCTCCTGGGAGGCCCTGGAACGCGCGGGTGTCGACCCGGCCGTGGCCCGCGGCTCCGCCACGGGCGTCTTCGCCGGCGTCACCTACCAGGACTACGTGACGATCCTCGCGGCCTCCGACGACAACTTCGAGGGCTACGTCGGCACCGGCAACTCGCCCAGCGTCCTGTCCGGCCGCATCTCCTACGCGCTCGGCCTGGAGGGCCCGGCCGTCTCCGTCGACACCGCCTGCTCCTCCTCCCTCGTCGCCCTGCACCTCGCCGCGCAGTCCCTGCGCCAGGGCGAGTGCGACCTCGCCCTGGCCGGCGGAGTCACCGTGATGTCGACGCCGGGCTCCCTCATCGAGTTCAGCCGGCAGCGCGCCCTCGCCGAGGACGGCCGCTGCAAGCCCTTTTCCGCGGACGCCGACGGCGCCAGCTGGGCCGAGGGCGTCGGTGTGATCGTCCTCGAACGGCTCTCCGACGCCCGCCGGGGCGGCCACCAGGTACTCGCCGTCATCCGCGGCTCCGCCCTCAACCAGGACGGCGCCTCCAACGGACTGACCGCCCCCAACGGCCCCTCCCAGCAGCGCGTCATCCGGCAGGCCCTCGCCACCGCCGGACTCGCCCCGCAGGACGTGGACGTCGTCGAGGCGCACGGCACCGGCACCACCCTCGGCGACCCCATCGAGGCCCAGGCCCTCCTCGCCGCCTACGGCCAGGACCGCGCCGAGGACCGGCCGCTGTGGCTCGGCTCCCTGAAGTCCAACATCGGGCACAGCCAGGCCGCCGCCGGCGTCGGCGGCGTCATCAAGATGGTGATGGCCCTGCGCGAAGGCGTCCTGCCCCGCACCCTGTACGCCGACAACCCCACCCCGCACGTCGACTGGACCGCCGGACATGTCCGCCTGCTCACCGAGGAACGCCCCTGGCCCGACACCGGCCGCGCACACCGCGCCGGAGTCTCCTCCTTCGGCATGAGCGGAACCAACGCCCACGTCATCGTCGAACAGGCCCCCGACATCCCCGACCGGACCGCCACGCGGGCCGCGCTGCCCGCCGTACCCGTGCTGCTCTCCGCCCGCACCCCCGCCGCGCTGCGCGCCCAGGCCGCCCGGCTCCGCGCCCACCTGCGCGCCCGGCCCGGCACCCCGCTCACCGACCTCGCCTACACCCTCGCGGTCGGCCGGGCCGCCCTCACCCACCGGGCCGCCTTCCTCGCCGACGACGTCCCCCGCCTCGACGAGGCCCTGGCCGCGCTCGCCGCCGACGGACCGCTCACCGCGCCCGCCCTGGTCGCCGACGCCGTGCCGGGCGGCGCCGAACCTGTCCTCGTCTTCCCCGGACAGGGCGCCCAGTGGGCCGGCATGGCCCGCGAACTCCTCGCGGGGTCACCCGTGTTCGCCGACTGGATCGACCGCTGCGAACGGGCACTCGCCCCGCACGTCGACTGGTCGCTGACCGCCGTGCTGCGCGGCGACGCCGACGCCGCCGACCTCGCCCGCGTCGACGTCGTACAGCCCGCCCTGTGGGCCGTCATGGTCGCCACCGCCGCCCTGTGGCGCGCCCACGGCGTACGCCCGGCGGCCGTCGTCGGCCACTCCCAGGGCGAGATCGCCGCCGCCTGCGCCGCCGGAGCTCTCAGCCTGGACGACGGCGCCCGCGTCGTCGCCCTGCGCAGCCGCGCCATCACCCGCATCGCCGGAACCGGCGGCATGATGTCCGTGCCGCTGTCCGCCGAGGACACCCGCGCCCGCATGGAGCCCTGGGCGGACCGCCTGGCCGTCGCCGCCGTCAACGGGCCCGCCACCGTCGTCGTCTCCGGCGAGGCCGAGGCCCTGGACGAACTGCACGCCGCCCTCACCGCGGACGGCGTCCGCGCCCGCAAGGTCGACGTCGACTACGGGTCGCACTCCGCGCAGGTCGAGGCCATCCGGGACACCGTCCTCGACGCCCTGGACGGCATCACCCCGCGCGACGCGGAGATCCCCTTCCGCTCCTCCCTCACCGGCGACTGGCAGGACACCACCGGGCTCGACGCCACCTACTGGTACACCAACCTGCGGGAGACCGTCCGCTTCGAGGAGGCCGTACAAGGCCTGATCGCCGCCGGGCACCGCACCTTCATCGAGGTCGGCCCGCACCCCGTGCTCGCCGTCGGGCTGCGCGACACCCTCGACGCGGCCGGTGTGGACGGTGCCGTCCTCGGTTCCCTCCGCCGCGACCAGGGCGACCTCGGTCAGTTCCTCACCGCGCTCGCCGAAGCCCACGCGCACGGCGTCGACGTCGACTTCGAGACCGTCTTCGGCGGCACCGGCGCCGTCCGCACCGACCTGCCCACCTACCCGTTCGAGCACCAGCGTTACTGGCCCACCCTCCGCGAGACCGCCGCGGCCGGTCACGCCGACGGCGCGCCCGACGCGGACTCCGTCGAGGCCCGTTTCTGGGAGACCGTCGAGCAGGAGGACCTGCAGAGCCTCAGCGACGCCCTCGACCTGGCCGCCGACGCCCCCCTCAGCAGCGTCCTGCCCGCCCTGTCGAACTGGCGGCGCACCCAGCGCGAACGCGCCACCACCGACGCGTGGCGCTACCGCGTCTCGTTCAGCCCCCTCACCCCGGGCCCGGCCACCCTCACCGGCACCTGGCTGCTCCTCGCCCCCGCCGACACCACCGGGCACGCCCGCATCGCCGACGCCGTCGCCGACGCACTCTCCGCGGGCGGCGCACGCACCGTCCGGCTGATCACCGTGCCCGACGGTGTCCCCGACCGGGCCGCCCTCGCCGGCCTGCTCACCACCGCCGAGGACGCCGCACGCCCCGCCGGTGTGCTCTCCCTCCTCGCCCTGGACACCCGCGCCCACCCCGACCACCCGGCCGTCCCCGTCGGGCTCGCCGGCACCCTCGCCCTGGTCCAGGCCCTCGGTGACCTCGGCATCGACGCCCCCCTGTGGTGCGCCACCCGCGGCGCCGTCGCCGTCTCCGGCGCCGACCCCGCGCCGGACCCCGCCCAGGCCCTCGTCTGGGGCTTCGGCCGGGTCGCCGCCCTGGAGCACTCCGACCGCTGGGGCGGCCTCATCGACCTGCCCGCCGACCTCGACGCCCGCAGCGCCACCCGCCTCGCCACCGTTCTCGCCGACCCCGGCCACGAGGACCAGATCGCGCTGCGCGCCACCGGCGCCCACGGCCGCCGCCTGGTCCACGCCCCCGGCGCCGACGTCCCCGCCGAGCCTTGGCGTCCCCGCGGCACGGTCCTCGTCACCGGTGGCACCGGCGCCCTCGGCGGCCACGTCGCCCGCTGGCTCGCCGACCGCGGCGCCACCCACCTGGTGCTGGCCGGCCGCCGCGGCGCCGACGCGCCCGGCGCCACCGGCCTGCGCGACGAACTGGCCGCCCGCGGCGTCGACGTCACCCTCGCCGCCTGCGACGTGTCCGACCGCGCCGCCCTCGCCGGGCTGCTCGCGGACGTGCCCGCCGACCGGCCCCTCGACGCGGTGTTCCACGCGGCCGGGTCCCTCGACGACGGCGTGATCGACTCGCTCACTCCCGGCCGCATGGACCCCGTCCTGCGTGGCAAGGCCACCGCCGCCCGTGCCCTGCACGAGCTGACCCGTGACCTCGACCTCTCCGCCTTCGTGCTGTTCTCCTCCACGGCGGGCGTCCTCAGCGGCGCGGGCCTCGGCAACTACGCCCCCGGCAACGCCTACCTCGACGCCCTCGCCGCCGAGCGCCGAGCCGCCGGACTGCCCGCCACCGCCGTCTCCTGGGGACTGTGGGCCGACGGCGGCATGGTCGGCGACGCGGCCGGCGACCGCATGCGGCGCCACGGAGTCCACCCCATGGACACCGCCGCCGCCTGCGAGGCCCTCGGCCACGCCCTCGACCTCGGCGACACCCACGTCGTCGTCACCGACCTGCGCTGGGACACCTACGCCCCGTCCTTCACCGCGCCCCGTCCCAGCCACCTGCTGGACGAACTGCCCGCCGCCCGCCGGGCGCTGGACACGGCGCGCCAGGACAGCGCACCCGCCACCGCCGACGCCTCCTCGCTCCACACCCACCTGGCCGCCCTGCCCGACTACGAACGGACCGGAGCCGTCCTGGAGATCGTGCGCGGCCATGTCGCGGGCGTCCTCGGCTACCCCGCCGCCGACGCCGTCGAACCGGAACGCCCCTTCACCGACCTGGGCATCGACTCGCTCAGCGCCGTCGAACTGCGCAACGGCATGAACCGCATCACCGGCCTGCGCCTGCCCAGCACCCTCGTCTTCGACCACCCGAACTGCCGCGCCCTCGCCGACTTCCTGCTGGCCGAGGTCGCCGCCGACACCGTGCCCGCCACCCCGGACGACACCCCACGCCGCTCCGCCGCCATCGACGACGACGTCGCCATCGTCGCCATGGGCTGCCGCTTCCCCGGCGACATCCGCACCCCCGAACAACTGTGGCGGATGCTCCTGGAAGGCGAGGAGGGCCTGGTGCCCTTCCCCCAGGACCGCGGCTGGGACCTCGACGCCCTGTACGACCCCGACCCCGGCAAGGTCGGCACCGTCTACACCCGGACCGGTGGATTCCTCAGTGACGCGGGCGGGTTCGACCCGGCGTTCTTCAACATCTCGCCCCGCGAAGCCGTCGCCATGGATCCGCAGCAGCGTCTGCTGCTGGAGATGGCCTGGGAGACGTTCGAGCGGGCGGGCATCGACCCGAGTGCGCTGCGCGGCAGCCGCACCGGAGTCTTCGCCGGCACCAACGGGCAGGACTACACCGGCATGCTCGCCGCCTCCGGCGAGGACTTCGAGGGCTACATGCTGACCGGCAACGCCGCCAGCGTCGTCTCCGGCCGGTTGTCGTACACCTTCGGTCTGGAAGGACCGGCGGTCACCGTCGACACGGCCTGCTCCGCCTCCCTGGTGGCCCTCCACCTGGCCGCGCAGTCGCTGCGCAGCGGCGAGTGCGACCTCGCCCTCGCCGGCGGTGTCACCGTCATGGCCTCACCCGGTCTGTTCGTGGACTTCAGTCGTCAGCGGGGTCTGGCGGCGGACGGTCGGTGCAAGGCGTTCGCTGATGCGGCGGACGGGACGGGGTTCTCGGAGGGTGGTGGTCTGCTGCTGGTGGAGCGGTTGTCGGACGCGCGGCGTCTTGGGCATCCGGTGCTGGCGGTGGTGCGTGGTTCGGCGGTGAATCAGGACGGTGCGTCCAACGGTTTGAGTGCGCCGAACGGTCCGGCTCAGCAGCGGGTGATCCGTGCGGCTCTGGTGGATGCGGGGGTGTCGGCGTCCGAGGTTGATGTGGTGGAGGCGCACGGGACCGGTACCACGCTGGGTGATCCGATCGAGGCGCAGGCGTTGTTGGCCACGTACGGCCGGGAGCGGGATGCCGAGAGGCCGTTGTGGCTGGGGTCGGTGAAGTCGAATGTGGGTCATACGCAGGCGGGTGCGGGTGTCGCGGGTGTGATGAAGATGGTGCTGGCGATGCGGCACGGGGTGTTGCCTGCGACGTTGCATGTGGATGCGCCGTCGTCGCATGTCGACTGGTCGTCGGGTGGGGTGGAGTTGCTGACCCGGGCGCGTGAGTGGCCGGAGTCGGTGGAGCGTCCGCGTCGTGCGGGTGTGTCGTCGTTCGGTATCAGTGGGACGAACGCGCATGTGGTGCTGGAGTCCGTCCCCGGAGAGCCGGTGGCGGAGGAGTCGCGCGGGGTGCCGGGTGGTGGTCCGGTGCCGTGGGTGGTCAGTGCCCGCAGCCGGGACGCCCTGCGCGCCCAGGCCGCACAACTCCTCGACCACATCGGTGAGTTCACCGACTTCACCCCCGCGGACCTCGGCCTCTCCCTCACCGCGACCCGCGCCGCGTTCGAGCACCGAGCCGTCGTACTCGGCGCCGACCGCGCCGCGCTGACCGACGGGCTGCGGCTGGTCGCCACGGGCGAGACCGGCCCGCACACGATCACCGGCGTCCAACGCGGTGAAGGGAAGACCGCCTTCCTCTTCTCCGGTCAGGGGGCCCAGCGCCCGGGGATGGGCCGTGGCCTGTACGAGGCCTTCCCCGTCTTCGCGGACGCCTTCGACGCGGTCTGCGCCCATCTCGGCGACGACCTGCGCGGCCTCGTGTTCGGCGACGACGCCGAGCGGCTGAACCGCACCGAGCACGCCCAGCCCGCCCTCTTCGCCTTCGAGGTCGCCCTCTACCGTCTGCTGGAATCCTGGGGCCTACGGCCCGACTTCGTCGCCGGGCACTCCGTCGGCGAGATCGCCGCCGCCCACATCGCCGGCGTGTTCTCCCTGGACGACGCCTGCGCCCTGGTCGCCGCCCGCGGCCGACTGATGCAGGAACTGCCGCCCGGCGGCGCCATGTTCGCCGTGGAGGCGGCCGAGGACGACGTACGGCCGCTGCTGGAGGGCCACCCGGACGCGGGCATCGCCGCCGTCAACGGGCCCCGCTCCGTGGTGGTCTCCGGCGCCGAGGACGTGGTCGCCGGCATCGCCGCGCGGCTCGCCGCCGACGGGCGCCGCACCACCAGGCTGCGGGTCAGCCACGCCTTCCACTCACCGCTCATGGAACCCATGCTCGACGCCTTCCGCGAGGTCGCCGCGAGCATCTCCTACGCTCCGCCGCGCATGGCCGTCGTCTCCGACGTCACCGGCTGCGGCGCCGCCCCCGGCGAACTGGAGGACCCGGAGTACTGGGTGCGGCACGTGCGGGAGGCGGTCCGCTTCGCGGACGGCGTCGGCTGGCTCGCCGCGCACGGCGTCAGCCGGTTCGTGGAGGTCGGCCCCGACGGCACCCTGACCGCCATGGCGCAGAGCTGCCCGACGGACGACGAGAACACCCTGTTCGTGCCGTCGCTGCGCAAGGACCGCGACGAGCGCGAGACGCTCCTGGACGCCGTCGCCCGAGCCTTCGCCCACGGCATGTCCGTGGAGTGGCCCCGCCTCTTCGACGGCACCGGCGCCCGCACCGCCCAGCTGCCCACCTATCCCTTCCAGCGCCGCCGGTACTGGCCGAAGCCGCCCGTGCTGCTCGGCGACGTCACCGCCGCGGGCCTCGGCACCAGCGGTCACCCGCTGCTCGGCGCGGCCGTGGAACTGGCCGACGGCGCCACCCACGTGTTCACCGGCCGGTTCTCGCTGGGTTCCCACTCCTGGCTGAAGGACCACGCCCTCACCAGCACCGCCCTGTTCCCGGCGACCGGCTTCCTCGACCTGGCCCTGCACGCGGGCGCCCGCACCGGCTGCGAGCAGGTCGCCGAGCTGACGATCCTGGCCCCGCTCACCCTGCCCGCGCACGGCGGGGTGCAGGTCCAGGTCCGCGTCGAGGAACCCGACGCCACCGGGGCCCGCCCGCTGACCGTGCACGGCCGCCCCGACGACGCCGAACCCGGCACCCCGTGGACCCTGCACGTCGGCGGTCTGCTCACGGCCGCCGACGAAACGGCGGCCACCCCCTACGACTTCACCGCCTGGCCGCCCGAGGGCGGCGAGGAAGTGCCGCTCGACGGTTTCTACGAGGCGTTCGCCGACCGCGGCCACCTCTACGGCCCGCTGTTCCAGGGACTGACCCGGGTCTGGACACGTGGCGAGGAAGTCTTCGCCGAGGTCGAGCTGCCTGCCGACGCCGCCCCCGCGGCCGACGCCTTCGACCTGCACCCGGCACTGCTCGACGCCGCCCTGCACGCGGTGATGTTCGTGCCGATGAAGGACGCCGGACGGCTGCCCTTCTCCTGGAGCGACGTGCGCCTCGACGCCGTCGGGGCGTCCGCGCTGCGGCTGCGGATGGTCCAGGAGGGCCCGGAGGCCGTCGGCCTCGCCCTCGCCGACCAGGCGGGCCGGCCGGTCGCCTCCGTCGGCTCGCTCACCCTGCGCGAACTCAGCGGCGACCTCGCCGGCTCCACCTTCGGCGCGCCCGGCACCCGGGGCCTGTACGAACTGGACTGGCTGCCGGTCACCCCCGGCGGCACCGGCACGCCCGCCCCGTCGACGGTGACGGTCGTCGGCGCGGACGAGGCCGACGAACTGGCCGCCGCCCTGCGCGCCGCCGGGCACACCGCGCGGTCCGTGCCCGGCCTGGACGCCCTGGCGGACGCCGACGAGGTGCCCGACACCCTCCTGTACGCCGTGCCGCTCGTGGCCGCGACGGGCGAGGGGACCCTGGGCGGCACCCTCGCCGACGCGGCCCGAACCACCGCCGGCGAGGTGCTGGCCCTCCTCCAGCGGTGGCTGGACGACCCGGCGTTCGCGCACGCCCGGCTCGCCGTCGTGACACGCGGCGCCGTCCCGGTCGGCCCCCGGCCGGCGGACCCGGCGCAGGCGGCGGTCTGGGGCCTGGTGCGGGCCGCCCGCACCGAGAACCCCGGCCGGTTCGTCCTCGCCGACACCGACGGCACCGACGCCTCCACGGCGGCGCTGCCCGCCGCACTCGACGACACCGCGTTCGAACTCGCCGTACAGGACGGCACGGTGACCGTGCCGCACATCGTGCCGCTCGACGCCGGCCGGGCCCTCGCCGCGCCGGCCGGCACGGACACCTGGCGGCTCGCGGTGGAGAGGCAGGGCACGCTGGAGGGGCTGCGGCTCGCGCCCTGCCCGGAGGTCACCGCCCCGCTCGCCCCGAACGAGGTGCGCCTCTCCCTGCGCGCGGCCGGCGTCAACTTCCGCGACGTCCTCACCACGCTCGGCATGTACCCCGGTGACGCCACCGGGATCGGCCTGGAGGGCGCGGGCGTCGTCACCGAGGTCGGCGCCGACGTCACCGGCCTCGCCCCCGGCGACCGGGTGATGGGCATGTTCGCCGGAGCCTTCGGGCCCGTCGCCGTCGCCGACGCCCGCATGGTCGCGCGGATCCCGAAGGGCTGGAGCTTCGCGGAGGCCGCCACCGTCCCGATCGTGTACCTCACCGCGTACTACGCGCTGGTCGACCTCGGCGGGCTGAAGCCCGGCGAGAACGTCCTCGTGCACGCCGCGGCCGGAGGCGTCGGATCGGCCGCCGTACAGCTCGCCCGCCACCTCGGCGCCGAGGTCCACGGGACCGCGTCGCCCGCCAAGTGGGGCGCACTGCGGGCCGCGGGTCTCGACGACGACCGCCTCGCCTCCTCCCGCGACCTCGGCTTCGAGCAACGGCTGCGCGAGGCGACCGCGGGCCGCGGCTTCGACGTCGTCCTCGACTCCCTGGCCCGGGAGTTCGTGGACGCCTCGCTGCGGCTGCTGCCGCGCGGCGGCCGGTTCCTGGAGATGGGCAAGACCGACGTCCGCGACCCCGCCCGGGTCGCCGCCGAGCACCCGGGCGTCGACTACCGCGCCTTCGACCTGGTCGAGGCCGGGCCCGACCGGATCGGCGAGATGCTCGCCGTCCTCGTGGACCTCTTCGAACGCGGCGTCCTCAAGCCGCTGCCGATGGCCGTGTGGGACGTGCGCCGCGCACCCGAGGCGTTCCGCTTCCTCAGCCAGGCCCGGCACATCGGCAAGGTCGTCCTGACCCTGCCGGCCGCGCCGGACCCCGCGGGCACCGTGCTGCTCACCGGCGGGCTCGGCGGGCTCGGCCGGATCACCGCCCGCCATCTCGTCGCCGAGCACGGCGTACGGCATCTGCTGATCGCCGGGCGGCGTGGCCCCGACACGCCGCAGGCGGCCGCACTGCGCGCCGAACTCGCCGCCCTGGGCGCCGAGGTCACCGTCGCCGCCTGCGACATCGCCGACCCCACCGCGCTCGCCTCGCTCCTCGCGGGCATCCCCGCCGACCGGCCGCTGACCGCCGTGGTGCACTCCGCCGGCGTCCTCGCGGACGGTGTGCTGTCCTCGATGTCACCCCAGCGGCTCGCCGAGGCGTTGCGGCCGAAGGCCGACGCGGTGGCCGCCCTGCACGACCTCACCCGCGACCTCGACCTCGCCCGGTTCGTGGTCTTCTCCTCGGTCGCCGGAACCTTCGGCGGCGCCGGACAGGCCAACTACTCGGCCGCCAACGCGTTCCTGGACGCCTTCGCCCACCACCGGCGCGCCCAGGGCCTGCCCGCGGTGTCCCTCGCCTGGGGCACCTGGCTGCCGGACGCCGGCATGACCGGGGAACTCAGCGATGCCGACCGCGAACGCCACGCCCGTACCGGCATGGTGCCGCTCGACGCCGGCCAGGGCATGCGCCTGCTGGACGCCGCCGCGGACTCCGACCGGGCCGCGCTGCTGCCGATGGACATCGACCCGGCCGCCCTGCGCGAACACCACGACGTCCTGCCGGTGCTGCTGCGCGGCCTGGTACGCACCCCCGCCCGACGCCGGGCCGGCACCGCCGCGGGACCGGCGCCCTCCGCGACGGCACCGCAGCCGCTCGCCCAACGGCTGGCACCGTTGTCCGCCGCCGATCGCGAGTACCTGCTCCTGGACGTGGTCGCCGAACAGGCCGCGGCCGTCCTCGGACACGGCTCGGCCGCCGACATCGACCCCGAGCAGACCTTCAAGGAACTCGGCTTCGACTCCCTGACCGCGGTCGAGCTGCGCAACCGGCTCGGCGCGGCCACCGGCCTGCGGCTGCCCGCCACCCTGGTCTTCGACTACCCGACCGCCCTCGCCCAGGTCCGGTACCTGCTGGGCGAGCTGTCCCTGCCGGAACCTCCCGGCGCCACGCAGTCCCTGCTCGGCGAGATGGACCGCCTGGAGAGCGCACTGCTCGGCTCGGACGTGGCCGGCGAGGACCGGGAGAAGGTCTCCGCCCGGCTGCGTGAGCTGCTCTCCCGCTGGCAGGGCGAGCCCGTCGCCCCGGCCGGCACCCCCGCTGGACAGGCCGACACCCTCGCAGGACAGGACGACGAGGAACTGGCCCTGGCCGAGACCGCGGGCGACCTCTTCGACCTGATCGACCGAGAGCTGGGGGACGCGTGAGCACCCCGCCGGTCCCGCACGCACCCGACGCCCCGGCTCGCCCGGTTCAAGGAAGTGACACACGTGGCTGACGACGACAAGTACGTGGAATACCTCAAGCGGGTCACGGGCGAACTCCGGCAGACCCGCCGCAAGCTGCGCGAGGTCGAGGACCGGGGCCGTGAGCCGATCGCCATCGTCGCGATGAGCTGCCGTTTCCCCGGCGGCATCCGCACCCCCGAGGATCTGTGGCGCCTCGTCGACGAGGGCGGCGACGCCATCGGCGCACTGCCCGACGACCGCGGCTGGGACATCGAGGACCGCTACGATCCCGACCCCGACCGACCCGGCACCTTCTCCACCCGAGAGGGCGGCTTCCTGCACGACGCAGCCTCCTTCGACGCCGCCTTCTTCGGCATGAGCCCCCGCGAGGCACTGGCCACCGACCCGCAGCAGCGGATCCTGCTGGAGGCCTCCTGGGAACTCCTGGAGCGCGCCGGGATCCGCCCGCAGACCCTGCGCGGCAGCGCCACCGGCGTGTTCGTCGGCGCCGCCACCGCCGGCTACGGGCAGGGCCCGGTCGAGATCCCCGAGGATCTGCACGGCCTGATGCTCGCCGGGAACGCGACCTCCGTCGCCTCCGGCCGCATCTCCTACGTCCTCGGCCTCGAAGGCCCCACCGTCACCGTCGACACCGCCTGTTCGTCCTCCCTGGTCGCCCTGCACTGGGCGGTGCAGGCGCTGCGCGCCGGGGAGTGCGACCTCGCGATGGCGGGCGGCGTCGCCGTCATGGCCACCCCCGGCCTGCTGTTCGAGTTCAGCCGCCAGCGCGGGCTCGCCCCCGACGGCCGCTGCAAGGCCTTCGCGGACGCCGCCGACGGCACCGGCTGGTCCGAGGGCGTCGGCCTGCTCCTGGTCGAACGCCTCTCCGACGCCCGCCGCAACGGGCACCCGGTCCTCGCCGTGGTCCGCGGCTCCGCCGTCAACTCCGACGGCGCCTCCAACGGGCTGACCGCACCCAACGGGCCCGCCCAGCAGCGCGTCATCGAACAGGCCCTCGCGAACGCCGGTATCACCGCCGCCGACGTCGACGCCGTCGAGGCCCACGGCACCGGCACCACCCTCGGCGACCCCATCGAGGCCCAGGCGTTGCTCGCCACCTACGGCCGCGCCAAGGACACCGAGCGGCCCCTGTTCCTCGGCTCCCTGAAGTCCAACCTCGGTCATACCCAGGCCGCCGCCGGAGTCGCGGGCGTCATCAAGACGGTGATGGCGCTCCAGCACGGCCGACTGCCCCTCACCCTGCACGTGGACAAGCCGTCCACGCACGTCGACTGGGACGCCGGTCACGTACGGCTGCTCACCGAGCCCGTCGACTGGCCCCTCACCCCCGGACGCCCGCGCCGCGCGGCCGTGTCCTCCTTCGGCATCAGCGGCACCAACGCGCACACCGTCCTGGAGGCCGCCCCCGAGGAGCCGGAAGAGGAGGCCCAGGAGACCGGGACGGCCCCCGCGGCCGCCGTACGGCTGCCCCTCGCCCCGTGGCTGCTGTCCGCGCGCGGCGCCGAGGCCCTGCGCGGCCAGGCGGCCCGCCTGCTCGACCACACCGACGCCCACCCCGGCGACGACCCGCACGTCACCGCCCGTGCTCTCGCCGCGACCCGGCAGTCCTTCGAGCACCGCGCCGTCGTCCTCGCCGAGGACACGACCACAGCCCGCGACGCCCTGCGGGCCCTCGCCGCGGGAGAGGAACACCCCGCCGTCGTCACCGGCCGCACCCTGCGCGGCGCGACCGCCTTCCTCTTCCCCGGGCAGGGCGCCCAGCGGCCCGGCATGGGCCGCGACCTGTACGCCGCGTTCCCCGCGTACGCCCGCGCCTTCGACCAGGTCTGCGCCCACCTCGACCCCGAACTCGGACTGTCCCCCAAGTCCCCCAAGTCCCCCAAGTCCCTCAAGTCCCTCAAGAACACGGTCCTCGGCGCCCCGGACGACGAGGCACTGCGGGGGACAGGCCTCGCCCAGCCGGCGCTGTTCGCGGTCGAGGTCGCCCTCTTCCGCCTCCTGGAGTCGTGGGGCATCGCCCCCAAGTACGTCCTCGGGCACTCCCTGGGCGAACTGTCCGCCGCGCACGTCGCCGGAGTGTGGTCGCTGCCCGACGCCTGCCGTCTGGTGGCCGCCCGCGGCCGGCTCATGCAGGCCCTGCCCGAGGGCGGCGCCATGGTCTCCGTGGAGGCCGCCGAGGACGAGGTGACCGCGCTGCTCGCCGGGCACGCCGACGCCGTGTCGGTCGCCGCCGTCAACGGCCCGCGCGCCACCGTCATCTCCGGCGACACCACCGCCGTCGAGGCCGTCGCCGCCGAACTCGCCGCCCGCGGCCGGACCACCCGCAGGCTGCGCGTCTCGCACGCCTTCCACTCGGCGCGCATGGACGCCGCCCTGGACGACTTCCGTACCGTCGCCGAGAGCGTCACCGCGCATCCGCCGCGCCTCACCCTCGTCTCCAACCTCACCGGCGGCCCCGCCACCGCCGAGGAACTGGCCTCCGCCGACTACTGGGTGCGCCACCTGCGCCACACGGTCCGCTTCGCCGACGGCGTCGGCTGGCTCGCCGCCCACGGCGTCACCCGCTACCTCGAACTCGGCCCCGACGCCACCCTCACCGCGCTCACCCGCTCCTGCCTGCCCGACGACACCACCGACCGGGTCTGCGTGCCGCTGCTGCGCAAGGACCGTCCCGAACGCGACACCCTGCTCGCCGCCGTCGCCGCCGCCCACGCGCACGGCGTCCGCGTCGACCTCGACGCGCTGTTGGGCGGCGACCCGGCCGACCCGCGCATCGCCCTGCCCACCTACGCCTTCACCCGGGACCGCTACTGGCTGCCGCCCGCCCTCACCACCGCCGACGTCACCGGCGCCGGCCTGACCGGAACCGGGCACCCGCTGCTCGGCGCCGTTGTCCGCGTCGCCGACGACGACCGGGTGCTGCTCACCGGCCGCCTGTCCACCCGCGCCCAGCCCTGGCTCGCCGACCACACCGTGTCCGGAACCGTCCTGCTGCCCGGTACGGCGTTCGTCGAACTCGTCCTGCGCGCCGGCGACGAGGTCGGCTGCGGCCTCCTCGACGACCTCACCCTGGAAGCCCCGCTGGTGCTCCCGGACACCGCCGGTGTCCAGCTCCAGATCGCCCTCGGCACCCCCGACCCCACGGGCCACCGCCCCGTCACCGTGCACTCCCGTCCCGACGCCGACGACGACTCCCCGTGGACCCGGCACGCCACCGCCGTCCTCGCCCCGGCACCCGCCGCCACCGAGGCCGAGCCGGCCGCATGGCCGCCCGCCGACGCCCGGCCCGTCCCCCTGGACGGCTTCTACCAGGCACTCGCCGACCAGGGCTACCAGTACGGGCCCGTCTTCCAGGGCCTGCGCGCCGCCTGGCAGTCCGGTGACATCCGGTACGCCGAGGTCGCCCTCCCCGAGGACCAGCACCGCGACGCCGCCCGCTACGGACTGCACCCCGCACTCCTCGACGCCGCCCTGCACGTCCAGCTCGCCGGCGGTGGCGACGACGCCGGTGAACCGGGCGCCGTGGGCCTGCCGTTCGCGTTCAGCGGCGTCACCCTGCACGCCGTCGGCGCCACCGGCCTGCGGGTCCGCCTGGAGACCGGCACCTCGGGCGCCGTACGTCTGCACCTCGCCGACGGCACCGGACGCCCCGTCGCCACCGTCGACTCCCTCGTCAGCCGCCCGGTCGCCGTCGGCGCCCTCGACACCGCACGTCCCGCCGACGGCGCCCTGTACGCGGTGCGCTGGACCGCCGCCGAACTCCCGGCCACGCCGGGGACCGACGGCTGGCGCCTGGCCGGGGACGCCCCGGCGGGCCTGCTTCCCTCCTGGCCGCGGCTCGACGCCGACGAGGACTCCTGCGCCGCCGCCGTCCTGCCGTACGCCTCCCGCCCCGACGAGACCCCCGCCGGCATCGCCGCCCGCGCCCTCACCGCCCTGCAGACACTGCCGGCCGACCCGCGCACCGGCGGTGCTCCGATCGTCGTCGTCACACGCGGCGCCGTCGCCGCCGACGACGGTGAGGACGTCACCGACCTCGCCGCCGCCGCCGTGTGGGGCCTGGTCCGCGCCGCACAGACCGAGAACCCCGGCCGTCTCGTCCTCGCCGACCTCGACGACACCGACGCGTCCCGCGCCGCGCTCACCGCCGCCGTCGCCACCGGCGCACCCCAGTTCGCGCTGCGCGAGGGCAGGCTGCTGACCCCGGCGCTGGTCCGCACGCCCGCCGCCGACGCCGCACCCGCCTGGGACGCCGACGGCACGGCCTTGGTCACCGGCGGCACCGGCGCGCTCGGCGCCCTCGTCGCCCGCCACCTCGTCACCGCCCACGGCGTACGCTCCCTGCTGCTGCTCTCCCGCAGCGGCCCCGACGCCCCGGGCGCCCGCGACCTCGCCGACGAACTCACCGCCCACGGCGCCGTCGTCCGCGTCGAGGCGTGCGACGCCGCCGACCCCGACGCCCTCGCCGCCGCCCTGGCCGCGCTGCCCGCCGACCGGCCGCTGCGCGCCGTCGTCCACACCGCGGGCGTCCTCGACGACGGCGTCCTCGGCTCACTCACCCCCGACCGGCTCGCCCCCGTGCTGCGTGCCAAGGCGGACACCGCGCTCGCCCTGCACACGGCGACCCGCCACGCCGACCTCACCGCCTTCGTCCTGTTCTCCTCCGCCTCCGGCCTCCTCGGCGGAGCCGGACAGGCCAACTACGCCGCCGCCAACACCGTGCTGGACGCCCTCGCCCACCACCGCCGGGCGACCGGCCTGCCCGCCACCTCCCTGGCCTGGACCCTGTGGGACCACGACAGCGGCATGACCGGCGGGCTCGGCGAGGACGACCGGCGCCGCATCGCGGCCTCCGGGCTGCCCGCCCTCGCCCCCGACCGGGCTCTGCGCCTCCTCGACGAGGCCGTCACCACCGGCGAACCCCTCCTCGCGCCGCTGCGCACCGATGCCGCCGCGCTGCGCTCCGCCGCCGCGACCGGACGCCTGCCCGCCCTGCTGCACGGCCTCGTCCCGGCACCCGCCCGCCGCGCCGCCCGCTCCGCCGACGCCGACTCCTCCGCGCTCGGCCGCAGCCTGGCCGGACTGTCCGGACCCGATCAGGAACGGCTGCTCTCGGACCTGGTGCGCCGCCACGCCGCCGTCGCCCTCGGCCACGGCTCGGCCGGCGCGGTCGACGGCGAACAGTCCTTCAAGGACCTCGGCTTCGACTCGCTCACCTCCGTCGACCTGCGCAACCGCCTCAGCGCCGAGACCGGCCTGCGGCTGCCCGCCACGCTCGTCTTCGACCACCCCCGCCCCAGCGTCCTCGCCCGCCACCTGGCCCGGGAACTCGCGGGCACCACCGAGCAGTCGGCCCCCAGCACGGTCGCCGCGGCCGACGACGACCCGGTCGTCATCGTCGGCATGGCCTGCCAGTACCCCGGCGGTGTCAACTCGCCGGAGGACCTGTGGCGGTTCGTCTCCGAAGGCGGTGACGCCATCGGAGCCTTCCCCACCGACCGCGGCTGGGACCTGGACCGGCTGCCGGGCCTGCAAGCCGGATTCCTGCACGGAGCCACCCACTTCGACGCCGCCCTCTTCGGCATCGCACCCCGCGAGGCCCTCGCCATGGACCCCCAGCAGCGACTGCTCCTGGAGACCTCCTGGGAGGTCCTCGAACACGCCGGGATCGACCCGCTGTCCCTGCGCGGCAGCCGCACCGGCGTCTACGTCGGTGCGATGGGCTCCGGCTACGCCTCCGGACTCTCCGACATCCCCGAAGGCATGGAGGGCTACATCGGACTCGGCGTCTCCGGCAGCGTCATCTCCGGCCGGGTCGCCTACACCTTCGGTCTGGAGGGGCCGACCATGACGGTCGACACCGCCTGCTCCTCAGCCCTGGTCGCCCTGCACCTCGCCGCCCACGCCCTGCGCCAGGGCGAATGCACCATGGCCCTGGCCGGCGGGGTCACCGTCATGGCCACACCCGGCACCTACACCGAGTTCACCGCCCAGAACGGCCTGGCCGCCGACGGCCGCTGCAAGGCCTTCGCCGCCTCCGCCGACGGCACCAGCTTCTCCGAGGGCGTCGGCATGCTCCTGCTGGAACGCCTCTCCGACGCCCGCCGCCACGGTCACCGGGTACTGGCCGTGGTCCGTGGCTCCGCCACCAACCAGGACGGCGCCTCCAACGGCCTGACCGCCCCCAACGGCCCCTCCCAGGAACGTGTCATCCGCCAGGCGCTCGCCTCGGCCGGGCTCTCCCCGGCCGACGTCGACGCCGTCGAGGCGCACGGCACCGGCACCACCCTCGGCGACCCCATCGAGGCCCAGGCCCTCTTCGCCACGTACGGCCGCGAACGGCCCGAGGGGCAGCCCCTGCTGCTGGGCTCCGCCAAGTCCAACTTCGGGCACACCCAGGCCGCCGCGGGCGCCGCCGGCGTCATCAAGATGGTCATGGCCATGCGCCACGGCGAGCTGCCGCCCACCCTGCACGTCGACGAACCCTCCCCGCACATCGACTGGTCCGGCGGAACCATCGACCTGCTCACCGAGGCCCGCCCCTGGCCCGCCCAGGAGGGCCGGCCGCACCGTGCGGGCGTGTCGTCCTTCGGCATCAGCGGCAGCAACGCCCACCTCGTCCTGGAGGAGGCGCCCGCCCCCGAGCCGGCCCCCGGCCGGCCGGCACCATCCTTGCTGCCGCGCGTCCACCCCGTCTCGGGGCACACCCCCGAGGCGCTGCGCGCCCAGGCCGCCCGGCTGCGCACCCACCTGCTGAACCACGACGACGACCCCCGCGACATCGCCCACACCCTCACCGCCGCCCGCCACCCGCACCCGCACCGCGCCGCCGTCGTCGCCACCGACCGCGAGGAACTCCTCACCGGTCTCGCCGCCGTCGCCTCCGGCGAAGGCGCCGCGCACGTGGTCACCGGCACTGCCGACGGCGGCCGCCTCGCCGTCCTGTTCAGCGGCCAGGGCGCCCAGCACCCCGGCATGGGCCGCGACCTGTACGCCGCCCACCCCGTGTTCGCCGAGACGTTCGACACCGTCTGCGCCGAACTCGACCGTCACCTCGACGGACCGCCGCTGCGCGACGTGGTCCTCGCCGCCGAGGGCAGCGACGAGGCCGCGCTCCTGGACCGCACCGCCCACACCCAGGCCGCCCTGTTCGCGTTCGGCACCGCCGCCCACGCCCTGGCGACGTCCTGGGGCATCCGCGCCGACGTGTTCGCCGGACACTCCATCGGAGAGGTGACCGCCGCGCACGCCGCCGGGGTCTTCGACCTCGACGACGCCTGCGCCCTCGTCGCCGGCCGCGGCCGGCTCATGCAGAACCTGCCCGAGGGCGGCGCCATGGCAGCCCTGGAAGCCACCGAGGCAGAGGCCCTGCCGCTGTTGGAGGGCCGCGCCGACCGCGTCGCGATCGCCGCGGTCAACGGACCGGTCTCGGTGGTCGTCTCCGGCGAGGAGAAGGACGTGGAGGAGATCGCCGCCGAGTTCACCGCGCGCGGACGCAGAACCCGACGCCTGCGGGTCAGCCACGCCTTCCACTCGCCCCTGATGGACGCCATGCTCGACGACTTCCGCGCCGTCGCCGCCCGGGTCCGCTACACCGTCCCCGCCGTGCCCGTCGTGTCCGACCTGACCGGCGCCCTTGCCACCGGCGACGACCTGATCACCCCCGACTACTGGGTCCGTCACGTCCGCCAGGCCGTCCGCTTCGCCGACGCGGTCCGCGCACTGGAGACCGACGGCGTCACCCACTGCCTCGAACTGGGCCCCGACGCCACCCTCACCACCCTCGTCCAGGACGGCATCACCGACCCGGCGACGATGACCGCCGTCCCCCTGCTGCGCCGCGGCGTGCCCGAGAACCGCGCCGCGCTGCTCGCGGCCGCCACCCTGCACGCCCACGGACACGGGAAGGCGCCCGCCGCCCAGGACGACGCCGAAGCCCGGCCCGTGGCCCTGCCGACGTACGCCTTCCAGCGCGAGCGCTTCTGGCTGGAGCCGTCCGCGCCGCCCGCCGCGCGCACCCACGACAGCGCGTTCTGGGAACTCGTCGAGGCCGCCGACCCCATGGCCCTCGCCGCGCGGCTCCACGTCGACACCGACGCCCCGCTCAGCGCCGTCCTGCCCGCCCTCGCCGCCTGGCGCGACGAGGACCGCAAGGACGCGGAGATCGGGCGCTGGGAGCACCGCGCGGTGTGGCGGCCCGCCGCCGACGGCAGCGCCGCCACCCTCACCGGTACCTGGGTCCTCACCGTCCCCGACCGCGTCCACGGCGGCCCCTGGGCGACCTCCGTCGCCGAGGCACTCACCTCGCACGGCGCCCACGTCCACGTCCTGCCCGTCGACTGCGCCACCGCCGACCGCGCCCTCCTGGCCTCCGCCCTCACCGCCCTGCGGCAGGACGACGGGCCGGCCTGGACGGGCGTGCTGTCCCTGCTCGCCGCCGACACCGCACCGCTGCCCGGCCACCGGGCGGTCCCGGCCGGCCTCGCCGCGACCGCCGCCCTCGTCCAGGCCCTCGCCGACGGCGCCGCGGGCACGGACCCGGTCCGCCTGTGGGCGCTCACCGCGGGCGCGGTAGGAGTCCTCGGGAGCGAGGCGCCCGCCGAACCCGAGCAGGCAGCCGTGTGGGGCCTGGGCCGCACCGCGGCCCTCGAACACCCCCAGCTGTGGGGCGGACTGGTGGACCTGCCCGGCGGCACCGGCACCGAGGTCACCGCCGACATCGCCCGCCGCCTCGCCGCGGCCCTCACCGACGGCGCCGAGGACCAGATCGCCGTCCGCCCCTCGGCCACCTTCCTGCGCCGCCTCGAACACGCACCGGCCGGCGCGCCCGCACCGACCACCCCCGACTGGACCGGGACCGTCCTGCTCACCGGCGCCACCGGAGCGCTCGGCCTGCGCACCGCCACCTGGCTCGCGGCCCGGGGCACCGCACGCATCGTCGCCGTCAGCCGCTCCGGGCCCGGCTCCGAAGGCGCCGCCCGCCTTCAGGAAACCCTCGCCGGCACCGGTACCGAACTCGTCCTCGCCGCCTGCGACACCGCCGACCGGGACGCGCTCGCCGCGCTGCTCGCCGAACACCCCGTCGACGCCGTCGTGCACACCGCGGGCGTCCTCGACGACCGGCTCATCGACGGCATGGACCCCGCCGCCCTGGACCGCGTCCTGCGGCCCAAGCTGGCCGCCGCCCGCAACCTGGACGAGCTGACCCGCGACCGCGACCTCACCGCGTTCGTCCTGTACTCGTCGGTCTCCGGCACCCTCGGCACCATCGGCCAGGCCAACTACGCGGCGGCCAACGCCTACCTGGACGCCCTCGCCGAACAGCGCAGGGCCGCCGGACTGCCCGCCACCTCGCTGGCCTGGGGACCCTGGGCCGGAGGAGGCATGGCCACCGCCGTCGCCGACAGCGAGGCGCGGATGCGCCGCAGCGGCGTCAACCCGCTCGAACCCGAGCGGGCGGCCGACGCCCTCGGCCGGGCCGCCGCGCGGGCCGACGCCGTCCTCGCCGTCGCCGACATCGACTGGGCCCGCTTCGCGCCCGGGTTCACCACCTCCCGGCCCAGTCCGCTGCTCGCCGAACTCCCCGAGGTCCGCGACCTGCCGGCCCAGCGCCCGGACACCACCGCGGCAGCCCCGCACGCCCTGCGCGAGCGGCTCGCCGGGCAGTCCGCCGCCGAGCGCGACCGCACCCTCACCGCCCTGGTACGCACCGAGGCCGCTGCCGTCCTCGGCCACACCGGTACTGACCGCGTCGGCGCCTCGACGGCCTTCAACGCCCTCGGCTTCGACTCCCTCATGGCCGTCGAGCTGCGCAACCGGATCGGCGCCGCCACCGGCCTGGCCCTGCCCGCCACCCTCCTGTTCGACCAGCCGAACGCCACCGCGCTCGCCGCATACCTGCGCGGTCGGCTCACCGACGACACCGACGCCGCCGGAGCCGTCCTCGCCGGACTGGACTCCCTGGCGACGCTCCTGGCCGCCCTGCCCCAGGACGACACCCGACGCGACCGCATCGGCTCCCGCCTGCAGTCCCTGCTCGGGCACTTCACCGGCAGTACCACCACCACCGCCGTCACCACGGCCGGCACCGGTGACGACATCGGCGACCGGATCCGGTCCGCGGACGCGGACGAGATCTTCAGCTTCATCGAGAACGACCTCGGCATCTCCTGATGGCACGGCCACGGGACCTGAGAACGGGTGAAACCATGAGCGATGAGGACAAGCTCCTCGGCTACCTGAAAAAGGTCACGGCCGATCTCCACCAGACGCGCCAGCGCCTGGCCGCGGCCGAGGCCCAGCAGCACGAATCCATAGCGATCGTCGCGCTGGGCTGCCGTTTTCCCGGCGGTGTGAGCGACCCCGACGACCTGTGGCGGCTGCTCGACGAGGGTGCCGACGCCATGACGGAATGGCCGCGCGACCGCGGCTGGGACACCGACGCGCTGTACGACCCGACGCCCGGCACTCCGGGCCGCAGCTACACCCGCGTCGGCGGATTCGTCGACCGGGTCGCCGACTTCGACGCCGGCTTCTTCGGCATCTCCCCCCGCGAGGCCGTCGGCACCGACCCGCAGCAGCGGCTCCTGCTGGAGATCTGCTGGGAAGCCCTGGAACGCGCCGGGATCGACCCGCTCGCCCTGCGCGGCAGCCGTACCGGCGTGTTCGCCGGTACCAACCTCCAGGACTACACCACCCTGCTCAGCCTCTCCGACAACGCGGGGGACGACGGCGTCGGCAACTCCGCCAGCGTCCTGTCCGGCCGCGTCTCGTACACCCTCGGCCTGGAGGGCCCGGCCGTCTCCGTCGACACCGCCTGCTCCTCCTCCCTGGTCACCCTGCACCTGGCCGCGCAGGCGCTGCGCGCGGGCGAGTGCGACCTCGCACTCGCCGGGGGCGTCACCGTCATGTCGACGCCCACGGTCTTCCTGGAGTTCAGCCGCCAGCGCGGTCTGGCCGCCGACGGCCGCTGCCGCGCCTTCGCGGACTCCGCCGACGGCACCGCCTGGGGCGAGGGCGCCGGAGTCCTCGTCGTCGAACGGCTCTCCGACGCCCGCCGCCACGGTCACCCCGTCCTCGCCGTGCTGCGCGGCTCCGCCGTCAACCAGGACGGCGCCTCCAACGGCCTGACCGCCCCCAACGGCCCCTCCCAGGAACGCGTCATCTGGCAGGCGCTCAACTCCGCGAAGCTCGCCCCCGCCGACGTGGACGCCGTCGAGGCGCACGGCACCGGCACCCGCCTCGGTGACCCGATCGAGGCGCAGGCCCTGCTCGCGACGTACGGTCAGGACCGGCCCGCGGACCGGCCGCTGCTGCTCGGCTCGGTGAAGTCGAACATCGGCCACACCCAGGCCGCCGCCGGTGTCGCCGGCGTCATCAAGATGATCCTGGCCCTGCGCGCCGGACGCCTGCCCGCCACCCTCCACGTCGACCGGCCCAGCCGCCATGTCGACTGGTCCGCCGGCCACGTCGAACTGCTCACCGAGGCCCGCCCCTGGCCCGCCCCCGGCGACCGTCCGCGCCGCGCGGGCGTGTCCTCCTTCGGCGTCAGCGGCACCAACGCCCACGTCATCCTCGAACAGGCCCCGCCGGCCGACCCGGACGACACCGCCACATCCGCCGACGACGCCCCCCGCGCCCGCGCCTTCACCGTCTCCGGCCGTACCGCCGCCGCCCTGCGCGACCAGGCCGCCCGGCTCGACGCCCGGCTGCGCACCGCCCCGGACGGCGCCGTCCGCCCCGCCGACCTGGCCTGGTCCCTCGCCGCCACCCGGCCCGCACTCGAACACCGCGCCGTGGTCGTCGCCGCCGATCACGGGACACTCCTGCGCGGCCTGACCGCGCTGGCCGACGGCGCCCCCGACCCCGCCGTGGTACGGGGCGTCGCCGACACCGACGGCGACCCGGTCTTCCTCTTCCCCGGTCACGGCCCGCAATGGGAGGGCATGGCAGTCGAACTCCACTCCTTCGACGCCCGGTTCCGCGCCTTCTTCGACGAAGCGGCCGCCGCCGTCGAGGAGTACACCGACTTCCGCGTCCTGGACGTCCTGCGCCGCGCCCCCGGTGCGCCGCCGCTGGACCGTCTCGACGTCGTCCAGCCCGCCCTGTTCGTCACCTGCGTCGCCCTCGCCCGACTGTGGATGGCGTGTGGAGTCCGCCCCGCCGCGGTCGCCGGGCAGAGCCTGGGAGAGGTCGCCGCCGCCCACATCGCGGGGGCCCTCACCCTTCAGGACGCCGCTCGCGTCATCGGCGTCCGCTCGCGTGAACTCATGGCCCTCGCCGGCCGCGGCGGCATGGTCGCCGTTCCGCTGCCGCTCGCCGAGGTCGAGCGGCTCATCGCCCCGTACGACGGCCGGATCTGCGTCGGCGGCGTCACCGGTCCCCGCTCCGTCACCGTCGCCGGCGACACCGAGTCCCTCGCCGCGCTTCTCGCCCGCCTCACCGGCGACGGCATCCAGGCCCGCCGCGTCCCGATGGACTACGCCTCCCACTGCCCCCAGGTCGAGGAGGTCCGCGACGCGCTGCTCGCCGGATTCGCACCGCTCCGCCCGCGCCCTGCAGAGATCCCCTTCCACTCCACCGTCACCGGCGCCCGCATCGAGGACACCACCACCCTCGACGCCTCCTACTGGTACGACAACGCCCGTCGCACCGTTCGCCTCGAACCCGCCGTGCGCGCCCTCGCCGACGCCGGACACCGCGTCTTCGTCGAGGTGGGCCCGCACCCCGTGGTCACCTCGGCCGTCGGCGACATCCTCGACGACCTCGACATCACCGACGGCGTCGTCCTCGGCACCCTGCGCCGCTCCGACGGAGGCACGCAGCGGTTCCTCACCTCCGTGGCCGCCCTCGCCGTACGCGGTGGATCCCCGGACTTCGGCGCCGTCCACGACGAGCCCGCCCGCCGCGCCGACCTGCCCGTCTACGCCTTCCAACGCCGCCGGTACTGGCCCGCCTTCACCCCCGCGGAGAGCGTCGGCCCGGCCGACGCCATCGCGGACACCCCCTTCTGGCAGGCCGTCGACTCGGGTGACGTCACCACCCTCGCCACCGCGCTGGCCCTTGACGAGGGCACCGTCGCCACGCTGGCTTCCGCCCTCGCCGGCTACCGGCGGCGCAGCGAGGAACGCGGCACCGCCGACCGCTGGCGCTACCGGATCACCTGGCACCCGATCGAGGACAGAACCGTCCCCGCCCTCACGGGCCGCTGGGTCCTCGCCGTCCCCGGCGGCCAGGAGGACGGCACCGAGGCAACCGCCGTCCAGGCCGCCCTGACACGCGCGGGCGCCACCTGCGTCCCCGTGGTCGTCGACGCCACGGCCGGCCGCGCCGCCCTCGCCACCGCCCTGGGCGGGGCCGTCGCCGGAGCCCGCGGCCTCGTCTCCCTCCTCGCCCGGGACGGCACACCCCACCCGGCACACCCCCTGCTGCCCACCGGGTTCGCCGTCACCGTCGCCCTCGTCCAGGCGCTGGACGACCTCGACGCCCGCCTGCCGGTGTGGTTCCTCACTCGGGGCGCCGTGGCCGTCTCCGGCGCCGACCCCGCGCCGGACCCCGCCCAGGCCCTCGTCCAGGGCTTCGGACGCGTCGTCGCCCTGGAACAGGCCGACCTGTGGGGAGGCCTGGTCGACCTGCCCGAGCGGCTCGACGCGCGCACCGCCGACCGCGTCGTCGCGGTCCTCGCCGGAACCGACCACGAGGACCAGGTCGCCGTGCGTGCCACCGGGGCACTCGGCCGCCGTCTGGAGCGCGCCGCCGTCGGCGGCCTGCCCGGCCGCCGCCGCTGGGACCCGCGGGGCACCGTCCTCGTCACCGGTGGTACCGGCGCCCTCGGCGCCCACGTCGCACGCTGGCTCGCCCGCACCGGCGCTGCACACCTCCTCCTCGTCAGCCGTTCGGGGCCCGACGCCGAAGGGGCCGCCGCCCTGCTCGCCGACCTGACCGCCGCCGGGGCCCACGCCGACATCGTCGCCTGCGACGTCGCCGACCCCACCGACCTCGCCGCCCTCCTCGCGTCCATCCCCGAGGAACGGCCCCTCACCGCCGTCTTCCACACTGCCGCGGTCCTCGACGACGGCGTCATCGGCTCCCTCACCCCCGAGCGCCTCGCCGAGGTCCTGCGGGTCAAGGTGGGCGGAGCACTCAACCTCGACGCCGCCACCGCGCACCTCGACCTGTCCGCGTTCGTCTTGTTCTCCTCCTCCTCGGGCGTGTTCGGCAGCCCCGGCCACGGCAACTACGCCCCCGGCAACGCCTACCTCGACGCCCTCGCCGAGGACCGCAGGCTGCGCGGCCTGCCCGCCACCGCCGTCGCCTGGAGCGGCTGGGCCGACGGCGGCATGGCCTCCGGCGCCGTCGGCGAACGCCTCCAGCGCCACGGCGTACGCCTGATGGACCCCGCCGTCGCCGTCACCGCCCTGCAGGCCGCCCTCGACCAGGACGACACCGCGCTCGTGGTCACCGACATCGACTGGGAGGTGTTCGGCGCCGAACTCGACAAGGGCCGCCCGCGCCGCCTCTACGCCGGCCTCCCGGAGATCGAGCTGCTGCGCGCCCGGCGCCCCGCCCCCGCCCCCGCCCCGAGCAGCTCCGACGGCGGCAACGAACTCCTCACCCGGCTGGCCGCGCTCACCGACTCCGACCGCCGCCACGCCCTGCTCGAACTGGTCCGCGCGCACATCGCGTACATCCTCAACCACCCCAGCCCCGACGACGTCGAACCCGCCCGCGCCTTCCGCGAACTCGGCTTCGACTCCCTCACCGCCGTCGAACTGCGCAACACCCTCGGCGAGGCGACCGGCATGCGGCTGCCGAGCACCCTCGTCTACGACTATCCGACCCCCGCCGCGCTCGCCGAGCACCTCGGCGGGCTGCTCGCCCCGGCCACACCGGCCGCATCCGGCGGCGCCGTCGCCGTGGCGCGCGGCGAGAGGGCCGAGGACCCCGTCGTGATCGTCGGGATGGCCTGCCGCTTCCCGGGCGACGCCGACACCCCCGAGCGGTTCTGGCGGCTCCTGGCCGACGGCACCGACGCGATGGGCCCCTTCCCGCAGGACCGCGACTGGGACCTGGACGCCCTGTACGACCCCGAGCCCGGCAAGGCCGGCCGTACCTCCACCCTCGTCGGCGGATTCCTCGACGGCTTCGCCGACTTCGACCCGGGTGTCTTCACCATCTCGCCGCGCGAGGCACTGGCCATGGATCCGCAGCAGCGTCTGCTGCTGGAGATGGCCTGGGAGACGTTCGAGCGGGCGGGCATCGATCCGCGTGCGCTGCGCGGCAGCCGCACCGGAGTCTTCGCCGGCACCAACTACCAGGACTACACCTCCCGCCCGATCGACCCGGGTGACGAGGCCGGCGCCCACCTGGGCACCGGCACCTCCGCCAGCGTCCTGTCGGGCCGGTTGTCGTACACCTTCGGTCTGGAAGGACCGGCGGTCACCGTCGACACGGCCTGTTCCTCCTCCCTGGTGGCCCTGCATCTTGCCGCGCAGTCGCTGCGCAGCGGCGAGTGCGACATGGCGCTCGCCGGTGGTGTGACGGTGATGTCGACCCCCGGTCTGTTCGTGGACTTCAGTCGTCAGCGGGGTCTGGCGGCGGACGGTCGGTGCAAGGCGTTCGCCGATGCGGCGGACGGGACGGGGTTCTCGGAGGGTGGTGGTCTGCTGCTGGTGGAGCGGTTGTCGGACGCGCGGCGTCTTGGGCATCCGGTGCTGGCGGTGGTGCGTGGTTCGGCGGTGAATCAGGACGGTGCGTCCAACGGTTTGAGTGCGCCGAACGGTCCGGCTCAGCAGCGGGTGATCCGTGCGGCTCTGGTGGATGCGGGGGTGTCGGCGTCCGAGGTTGATGTGGTGGAGGCGCACGGGACCGGTACCACGCTGGGTGATCCGATCGAGGCGCAGGCGTTGTTGGCCACGTACGGCCGGGAGCGGGATGCCGAGAGGCCGTTGTGGCTGGGGTCGGTGAAGTCGAATGTGGGTCATACGCAGGCGGGTGCGGGTGTCGCGGGTGTGATGAAGATGGTGCTGGCGATGCGGCACGGGGTGTTGCCTGCGACGTTGCATGTGGATGCGCCGTCGTCGCATGTCGACTGGTCGTCGGGTGGGGTGGAGTTGCTGACCCGGGCGCGTGAGTGGCCGGAGTCGGTGGAGCGTCCGCGTCGTGCGGGTGTGTCGTCGTTCGGTATCAGTGGGACGAACGCGCATGTGGTGCTGGAGTCCGTCCCCGGAGAGCCGGTGACCGGAGAGCCGGTGGCGGAGGAGTCGCGCGGGGTGCCGGGTGGTGGTCCGGTGCCGTGGGTGGTCAGTGCCCGCAGCCGGGACGCCCTGCGCGCCCAGGCCGCACAACTCCTCGACCATGTGACCGGGCACCCCGGTGTTCCGCTCGCCGACACGGCCCTGGCCCTGGCGACCACCCGTACCCCGTTCTCCCACCGGGCCGTCCTCGTCGGCGCCGACCGGGACGCACTCGCCGCCCAACTGCGGGCGCTGGCAGACGGAGCGCCGCTGCCCGGCACGGTCACCGGCACCGCCCGAACCGGCGGCAGGACCGCGTTCCTGTTCACCGGACAGGGCGCCCAACGGCCGGGAATGGGCCGCGAACTGCACGCGGCCCACCCGGTGTTCGCCGAAACCTTCGACGCCGTGTGCGAGCGCGTCCCCGGACTGCGCGAGGTGGTCCTCGGCGACGACGCCGAGCGGCTGAACCGCACCGAGCACGCCCAGCCCGCCCTCTTCGCCTTCGAGGTCGCCCTCTACCGTCTGCTGGAATCCTGGGGCCTACGGCCCGACTTCGTCGCCGGGCACTCCGTCGGCGAGATCGCCGCCGCCCACATCGCCGGCGTGTTCTCCCTGGACGACGCCTGCGCCCTGGTCGCCGCCCGCGGCCGACTGATGCAGGCGCTTCCGGCCGGTGGCGCGATGGCGTCGGTCTCGGCCACCGAGGAGGAGGTGCTGCCGCTGCTCGCCGGACGCGAGCACGAACTCGGTATCGCCGCCCTCAACGGGCCCGCCGCGACCGTGGTCTCCGGCACCGAGACCGCCGTAGCCGAGATCTGCGACCACTTCGCGACATCCGCCAGACGCGTCACCCGGCTGCGGGTCAGCCACGCATTCCACTCACCGCTGATGGACCCGGTGCTCGACGACTTCCGAACCGTCGCCACCGCGATCTCCTACGCCGAGCCCCGTGTGCCCGTGGTCTCCGCCCTGACCGGCGAGCCCGCGACGCCCGGCCTGCTCACCGACCCCGAGTACTGGGTCCGGCACGTGCGCGAACCGGTCCGCTTCCACGACTGCGTGACGCGGCTCCACGGTCTCGGAGCCCGCCGGTTCCTGGAAACCGGACCCGACGGTCCCCTCAGCACGCTGGCCGAGACGGTCCTCGCCGAGACGGCGCCGGACACCGCGGACGAGGCGCTGTTCGTCGCGGCCGTCCTGCGCGACAAGCCCGAGACGGACCGTCTGCTCATGGCCGTCGGGGCGCTCTTCGCGCACGGCGCCGAACCCGACTGGACCGCACTGCTGCCGGGCGCCCGCACCGTGCCGCTGCCCACCTACGCCTTCCAGCGGCAGCGGTTCTGGCTGCCGACCGTGGCCCCCGCGGGCGACCCCGCCGGTGCCGGCCTGCGCGGCGCGGACCACCCGTTCCTCGGCGCCGAGGTCACCCGCGCGGGCTCCGACGACCTGCTGTTCACCGGGCGTCTGTCCCTGCGCAGCCATCCCTGGCTCGCCGACCACACCGTTCTCGGCCAGGCCATCCTGCCCGCCACCGGCTACCTCGACCTCGCCGTGCACGTCGGCGACCGCGCCGACTGCGGCCACCTGAGCGAACTCACCCTGCTCAGCCCGCTCGTCGTCCCCGCCGAGGGCACCGTCGACCTCCAGGTCACCGTCGACGCCGCCGACGAGACCGGGCAGCGCGCCTTCGCCGTGTGGTCCGCGCCCGCCGGGAACGACGGCGACTGGCAGCGGCACGCCCAGGGCACCCTGGCCCCACGTCCCCCGTCCGCCCCCGCCGACGACCTGGCCGCCTGGCCGCCGCCCGGCGCCGAGCAGGTCCCCGGCCAGGACCCCTACGTGGCGTTCGCCGCCGCCGGGTTCGCCTACGGGCCCAGCTTCCAGGGCCTCGGCACCGTGTGGGAGCGCGGCGACGAGGTGTACGCCGAGGCCGCGCTGCCCGAGCCGTACCGGGAGGACGCCGCGCGGTACGCCCTGCACCCGGCGCTGCTCGACGCCGCGGTCCAGGCGCTCCTGGTCCGTCGCCCAGGCCTCCGGGGCGACGACGAGGCGACGGCGCCCATGCTGCCGTTCGCCTGGACCGGACTGACCCTGCATGCCACCGGTGCGACCACGCTGCGGGTGCGGCTCACCCCGGCGGGCCACGACCACGGCTACCGGGTTCTTGTCACCGACACCGCCGGGCAGCCCGTCGCCACCGCCGACGCGATCACCCTGCGCACCGTGTCCGCCGCACCCGGCACCGGGGCCGGCCGACCCGAACTGCTGCGCCTGGACTGGCAGGAAACCCTCGCGGCCCCCGAGCCGCCGCTCCCGCAGACGACGCGCTGGATCGTGTTCGGCACCGGCGACGACCGGGTGGCCGCCGCACTCGACGCGGCCGGCGTCCACCTGGAGACCTACGCCGACCTGGAAGCCCTCGGCAAGGCCGTCGACACCGGCATGACCATGCCCGACGTGGTCCTCGTGGCTCCCGCGCCGTACCGCACGGGCGGCCCCGGCATGCCCGAGACGGTCCGCGGCCACCTGACCCGTGCCCACGACCTGATGTGCGGCTGGCTGGCCGACGACCGGTTCACCGACTCACGGCTGGTGTTCGTCACCCGGAGCGCGGTGAACGCGGGCCCTGACACCGGGACCCCGGACGTCGCGGGCGCCGCCCTGTGGGGCATGGTCCGCTCCGGCCAGGCCGAACATCCGGGCCGCTTCCAGCTGGTGGACCTGCCCGGTGACGCCGAGGACGCCGACGGTACGGCCCTGTTCGCCGCCGTCGCCCGCACACGCCCGCACAGCGCGGTCCGTGACGGCCGTGTCCTGCACCCCGACGCCACACCCGCCGCCACCGGCGCGGGCACCCCGGACCTCGCCGCGGGTACGGTGCTCGTCACCGGCGCCACCGGCACCCTCGGCCGGTCCGTCGCCCGCCACCTCGTCACCCGGCACGGCGTACGGTCCCTCCTGCTGGTGTCACGGCGCGGTCCCGCCGCCGACGGCGCCGACACCCTCGTCGCCGAACTCACCGCACTGGGCGCCCAGGTGTCCCTGGAGACCTGCGACGTCGCCGAACGCGCCGACGTGGAGCGCCTGCTGACACGGCTGCCCGCCGACGCACGGCTGACCGGCGTCGTCCACGCGGCCGGGGTCGCCGACGACGCCGTCCTCACCGCTCTCGACGGCGGCCGCTTCGACACCGTGCTGCGGCCCAAGGCCGACGGGGCCTGGCACCTGCACGACCTCACCGCCCGCCTCGACCCGGCCGCGTTCGTGCTGTTCTCCTCCGCCGCGGGCACCTTCGGCGCCCCCGGCCAGTCCAACTACGCCGCCGCGAACGCCTTCCTCGACGGTCTCGCCGCGCTCAGGCACTCCCGCGGCCTGCCGGCCACGTCGGTCGCCTGGGGCCTGTGGGACGACGACAGCGGCATCACCGCCCGCCTGTCCCACGCCGACCGGAGCCGCCTGGCCCGCGGCGGTCTGCGCCCCCTGGCCACCGAGGACGCGCTAGGCCTCCTCGACGAGGTCCTGTGCGCCACCGAACCGGCGGTGATCGCCGTCGCCACCGGCTCCGGCCGGGCCGGAGTGCGGGCGCTGCTGAGGCCGGCCGCCCCGGCAGCGGCCCGGCGGACCGCCGCCGGCTCCTCGGGACCGGCGGCCGCCGTGTCACTCCTCGCCGGCCGCGGCCCCGAGGAGGGCCGAGCCCTGATGCTCGGCATGGTGCGCGACCTCGCCGCCACCGTCCTCGGACACGCCACCGCCGACGAGGTGGAGGCCGACCGGCTCTTCACCGAGCAGGGCTTCGACTCCCTCACCGTCGTCGAACTGCGCAACCACCTCGCCACCGCGACCGGTCTGAAGCTGGCCCCGACCCTGCTGTTCGACCACGCCACCCCGGAGGCCCTCGCCACCCACCTGCACCGGAGGCTGGGCGAGCAGCCGTCCCAGGACTCGGGCACGGCCCGGACGGCGATCGCCGGGCCCGAGGCACGGGCCGAGGACACCCTCGGCGGCCTGTTCAAGAAGGCATGCCTGGACGGCCGCGTCGACGACGGCTTCACGCTGCTCCACGCCGCTGCGGGACTGCGGCCCACCTTCACCTCACCGGAGGAGCTCGACACCCTCCCCGGCGCGATCCGTCTCGCCACCGGTGACGCCACCGCGCCGCTGGTCTGCTTCAGCTCCTACGTCGCCCTCGCCGGAGTCCACCAGTACGCCCGGTTCGCCTCCGGCTTCCGCGGCCGACGCGACGTGTGGGCGCTGCCCACGCAGGGCTTCGGCACCGGGGAGGCGCTGCCCGTCACCTTCGACGCCGTCGCCGACCTGCACGCGGACGTCGTGGACCGCACCGTCGGCGACGCCCCGGCGGTCCTGCTCGGCTCGTCCTCCGGCGGCATCCTCGCCCTCTCCGCCGCCCGGCGGATGCAGGAGCGCGGGTCCGCGCCGGCCGCCGTGGTCCTGCTGGACACCTACATGCCGCGCGCGGACTCCCCGTTCCTGCGCTTCTCCCAGCAGATGCTGGGCGGCATGTTCGAGCGGGAGTCGATGTTCGCCCACATGGACTCCGACCGGCTCACCGCGATGAGCTGGTACGTGGCGATGATCGGTGAGTGGGAGCCGGGCCCCCTGGACTGCCCCGTCCTGCTGGTGCGTTCCAGTGAACCCCCGGTGCCCGCGGAACCCGGAACGTCGATGCGGCCCGAGGAGTGGCAGACGTCCTGGGACCGGGCCCAGACCGTCCTGGACGTCCCCGGCAACCACTTCACCATGATGGAGACCTACGCCCGCTCCACCGCCGAAGCCACCGACGACTGGCTCACCGACCGCGGCGTCTGACCCACGCCTGCCCCACGCCAAGGGCCCGCCTCTTCCTGACAGAGGGCGGGCCCTTGGCTCTGCGTGTGGTTCTGGGTGCGCACGGCAGGCTGGCAGCACATGGTCAGACGGTTCACCCGGTGTCCGCCACGACACCCGAGCGCGACATCGGTCGGGTACAGCACCGGTCGGGTACGGCACCGATCGGTGCCGTACCCGACCGGGTGGCCTGGAAGTGCGGGCCCGCCTCAGTCGGCGAGCAGTTCGTTCCTCAGGCGGCGGGCCAGCTCCTCCGGTGTCGAGAAGTCGAAGATCACCGACGTCGGCAGGGAGAGCCCGGTCGTGGACTCCAGCGCGTTGCGCGCGGTCAACGCGGTCAGCGAGTCGAACCCGAGGTCGCGGATCCGTCCCGTGTCCGGGACCTGCCCGGCCGAGGCGAGTCCGAGGGCCGTCGCGAAGTGTCCGCGCACCAGGCGCAGCAGGGTCTCCTGCTGCTCGGTGCCGGTGAGGGCCGCCAGCCGGTGGCGCAGCCCGCCCGGATCGGTGACCGTGTCGCGCGCCGGACGCAGGCCGACGCCACCCGCCAGGCCGCGCAGCAGCGCGGCAGTGGCGCCGAGCGGCCCCGCGCCCCGCGGCGCGGACAGGTCGGGGCGGCCGGCGGTGAGCGCGGCCCGTCCGGTGGCGACGGCCGAGGCGAACAGGTCCGCCGCCTCGTCCGAGGCACCGGCGGGTCCGCGCACCGACACGGCCGCCACGCCGGCCCGCCGCAGGGCGCGGGCCCCCACGTCGAACACCGCGGCCACGGCCGAGTCGACCAGCCCCGCCGAGGCGGGTGCGGGTGTCGCGAGCACGACGGAGGCGACGCCCCGCCCGGCCGCCGACCGGACCAGCTCCAGCGCCGGGCCGACCACGGGACGCAGCGCGGCGTCCACCTCGGCCCGTGTCCCGGTCGTCGTTCCGTCGGTGGCCACGGCCGCGGTGAACAGCACCGTGCGGGGGGCGCCGTCGAACAGGGCCCGCACCGCACCGGCGGGGTCCACCGGGTCCCAGCGCACCAGCTCCGCCGTGCCCGCGGACGCCGGCAGTCGGTCGGCGGCGTTCTTGGCGAACGGGCCCGTCAGCAGCGGTCCGTGTGTCCCCGGTCCGGCCCCGTGCCCGGTCCGTGCCAGGAACGCCTCGGCCGGACCGTGTCTGTCGCTCCCGGCGAACAGCGCGGTCCGCCCGGGGGAAGACACCTCCGGGGAACTCACCGGGACACGGGCCGCGCGCGGGGCCCGGACCTCCCCGCCACGGAGCATCAGCCGTGGTTCGCCGCAGGTCACGGCGGACTCCACGCGCTGCCAGGAAGGCCCCACGGCGTCCGTCTCGACCAGCACGAAACGGCCCGGCGCCCGGTCCTGCGCGGCTCCGACCAGACCCCACACGGCTGCCGCGCCCACGTCCGGCGAACTGTCGTCGCCGGTGGCGACCGCGCCCCGGGTGACGACGACCAGCAGGCTTCGCGCGAGCCGGGGATCGGTGAGGTGCCGTACCCATTGCAGGGCCTCGAAGACCGCCGCGCGCACCGCGTCGGCCGGGTCCGTGTCCCGCGGTCTCGGGGGACCGGCGGAGACGAGCAGCACGTCCGGGACGGGAGCGCCCTCCTCGACCGCCCGTATCAGCGACGGCAGGTCGGGCGGGGCCTCGCAGTGACGCCCCGCCGACAACAGGCCCGCACGGACACCGAGCGGATCGGGGCCGACGACCGCCCACCGGTCGGAGCGGTCCGCCCGCAGCGGCGGGTCGCACAGGGCCCAGGTCTCCTCGAACAGGCCGTCCTGTTGGGCCGCCGAAGCGGCCCGCACGGCACGCTTCTCCCACGGCGCGCATGTCACCGACCGAGCGGTCAGTACCGGATCCCCGGCACCGTCGGCCGCGGTCACGTCCCAGGTGCCGTCCGCCGACTGTCGCAGACCCACTCGCAGCACGGACGCGCCCACGGCGTACAGCGACACATCGCGCCAGCGCACCGCCACCACGTCCGCGGCGTCCTCCCGTGTGTCCTCCCCTGTGCCCTGCGCCGTCTGCCGCACGGCGCAGGCCAGTGCCGTGTCCAGCAGCGCCGGGTGCGGGGCGAACCGGGCCTGTGCCGTCGTCCGGTCCGGCAGCGCCACCTCGACGAAGACCTCGTCGCCGCGCCGCCACACCCCACGCGGCGTCCGCGCGGTGTCCGGTCGGCCGGCACCGGTGCCCCCGCCCGTCCGACGGGCGCCCTGCGGCGGCCACACCGTCCAACCCGTGTCCGGCTCCGGCCCGGCGACGGGTGCCACCGACGCCACCGCGTGCCGGGTCCACGGGCGTCGTGCCGCGTCGCACGCGTCCCGGCGCCCGTGCACCGTCACTTCTCGTACGCCGTGGGAGTCGGGGGCACCGACCCCCACCCTCAGCTGCACGCCCTCGTCCCGCGGCAGCACCAGCGGCTCGTCCGCGGTCAGCTCCAGCACCCGGGCGCAGCCCGCCCGGCCCGCCGCGTGCAGCACCAGGTCCAGCAGGACGGCCCCGGCGACCACCGTCGTGCCTTCGACGCGCCGCAGGAGCGAGGGATCGGACCCGGTCACGGTGATCCGTCCGGTGAACGCCAGCTCGTCCCGTCCGGGCAGTTCGACCGTGGCGGACAGCAGGGGGTGCCCGGCGTCCTGAAGCCCCATATCGCCGGCGCCGCGGTACCGGGCCGGTTCCCCGGCCGTCCGTCGGGACCCGCGCCACAACAACCGGGCCGGCAGATCGGCCAGCAGTCCGCGGGCGATCTCCCCGGCCGGGTCGCGGGGCACCTCGGCGATCTCGTGGATCTCGTCCGGCAGCTTGTACGGCGGCAACCGCCGCCGGCAGGCGGCCAGCACCGTCTCCACATCGATTCCGCCCGACTCCGGCACCGGCAGCACGTACGCCACCGGTATCTCGCCGAGAGCCTCGTCGGGGGCGCCCGCCACGGCCGCGTCCGCGACCCCGGGCGCCTGGACCAGCGCCTGTTCGACCTCGCGGGGGTGAAGGTGCTCGCCTCCGCGGGTGATGAGTTCCGTGAGCCGGCCCGTGATCGTCAGGTGCCCGTCCGCGTCCTGCCGGCCGAGGTCACCCGTGCGGTACCAGCCCTCAGCCAGCACGGCCGCGGTCTCCTCCAACCGCCCGTGGTAGCCCAGCATCAGCCCCGGACCGGACACCCGGATCTCGCCCTCGGCGCCCCGCTCCACCTCCTCGCCGGTGCGCGCGTCCGTCAGCCGAAGTGTCAGCCCGGGCAGTGGCACCCCGCACGAGCCCGGCACGTGCGGGCCCTGCGGCAGGTTCGTGGTGATCGCACCGCCGGTCTCCGCCGAGCCGTAACCGTCCAGCAACGCGACGCCGAAGACGGACCGGAACTCCTCGTGCAGGGGCTGCGGGCACGACGACCCCGCGACCAGGCACACCCGCGGCCGTGGCGGTCGCGCCGCCCCGGACCGCGCCAGCTCGACCATCCGGCGGTACATCGCCGGCGCGCCCACGAGGAAGGTGGCGTCCTCCTCGCGTACGCGGTGCAGCACCTCCTCGGCGTCCGGGCCGTCGGTGAGGCAGGCCGTGGCGCCGACCGCGACGACGCCGAGCACGCACACGTTGTGCGCCACGACGTGGGACAGCGGCATCGGGCACACCAGCCGGTCCTGCGGCGACATGCCCAGCAGGGGAGCGCCGCAGGAGGCCGTCGTCCACAGCGACGTCCGCTGGGTGGCCACGACTCCCTTGGGATGTACGGTCGTTCCGGACGTGTACAGCAACCAGGCGGGCTCGTCGAGCCCCAGGTCGTCCCGGGGCGGGTCGCGCAGCGACCACGTCGACGCCAGTTCCTCCCAGCGCGGCAGCTCGGCGTCGACGGCCGCAGCGAACCCCGGTTCGGAGTCGTCCCCGACCAGGATCACCGTGATCCCCGGTCGGTCCGCGAGCACCCGGCGCACCTGTGGCAGCCGTACCGCATCCGTGATCACCACCTGGGCCGCGCAGTCGTCCAGCACCCACGCGAGTCCCGGGCCGGTCGTCAGCGGGTCCAGCGGTACACCGACGGCACCGGCCCGGGTGACGGCGAGACAGCTCTCAACCGCTTCCACCCGGTTCGGCAGGCAGATCACCGCCGACGCGCCCCGCGCGAGCCCGAGGCCCACCAGATGGCCGGCGACCCGTGCGGTACGCCGTTCCAGCACGGCCCAGGTCACCGAGCGGCGGGCGTCCTTGAACGCGGTCCGCTCCGGCTGCCGGGCGGCGTGTTCGGCGAGCAGTTCGTGCAGCGGGCGGATCAGCTCCGCCCGGAGCGCCGCGTCCGCGGTCACGAGATCCCCTCACGCACCCATCGCGCGGTAGCGTCGCACGGCCAGCGCGCGTCCCACCACCGCGATCAGCACGGACCAGGCCAACGACACCAGCACCGGATGCTGCGTCGGCCAGGCGCCCGTGGCCGTGAGTCCCGGGTTTCCGAACAGCTCGCGTGCCGCTTGCACCGTCGCGCTCAGCGGGTTCCACTCCGCGGCCCAGCGCAGCACCGTCGGGAGCGTCGAGGGCGCCACGAACGCGTTCGACAGGAACGTCATCGGGAACAGCCACAGGAAGTTGCCGCTGGCCGCGGCCTCCGGGGCGCGCACGGTCAGCCCGATGACGACGCCCACCCACGACAGCGCGTATCCCATGAGCAGGAGCAGGGCGAAGCCCGCGGCGGCCCGCAGCACCCCGTGGTGGATGCGCCAGCCGACCAGCAGCGCGCAGAGGATCATCACGGCGACCATGACGGTGTTCTGCACGAGGTCCGCGAGGGTGCGGCCGGTGAGCAGCGCGCCGCGCGCCATGGGCAGGGAGCGGAACCGGTCCACCATGCCGCTCTGTACGTCGTTGGCCAGGCTGATACTGCTGTTGCTGGCCGTGGAGAAGGCGATGGTCTGTGCGAAGAAGCCCGGCATCATGTACTCGCGGTAGGCCGCCGGACCGTCCGCTCCGGGCAGGGCGAAGGACCCCGCGAAGATGTACGCGAAGAGCAGCACGAACACGATGGGCTGCACCAGGCTGAGGACGAGCACCTCGGGTATCCGCAGCGTCCGGACCACGTTGCGCCGCGTCACGACCAGGACGTCACGCACGGACTTGGCGGCCGTGCCCGGCTTCAGCTCGGGTACGGCCGACGCCGTTGCCGACACTGTCATCACTCCTTCTCGCTCGGCGCGCCGACGACGAGCGCCGCGCGCCTGGTGTCCCGACGGGTGTCCTCGGTGAGGGCGAGGAAGACCTCGTCCAGCGTGGGACGGCGCAGCGCGATGTCGGTGATCTCGATCCCGTCGCCGTCCAGCGCGGCGACGGCCTCCGTCAGCAGTCGTACGCCGCCGTCGACGGGCACGGAGACCGTGCTCCGAGGCCGGTCCACGTCCGGGGCACGGATGCCGAACCGGGCCAGCATGGCCGCGGCGGTGTCGAGCTGTCCGAGTCGGGAGACCGTCACCTCGATGCGCTGTCCGCCCGCCTGCGCCTTCAGCTCGCGCGGTGTGCCCCGGGCCACGATCCGCCCGTGGTCGACGACCGCGATGTCCCTGGCCAGCCGGTCGGCCTCCTCCAGGTACTGGGTGGTCAGCAGCAGTGTGGTGCCCTGCCCGACGAGGTCCTCGATGGCGTCCCACAGCATCAGTCGGCTGGTCGGGTCCAGCCCGACCGACGGTTCGTCGAGGAACATCACCGACGGTCGTACGACGAGGGCGCCGGCCAGGTCGAGACGCCGCCGCATCCCGCCCGAGTACGTGCTCGACACCCGGTCGGCCGCGGCGGTCAGGTCGAACTGGTCCAGCAGTTCGTCGGTCCGCAGGCGGGCCGTCCGGGACCGCAGACCGTACAGTTCGCCGATCATGCGGAGGTTCTCCCGGCCCGTCAGCCGGTCGTCCACGGCCGCGAACTGGCCCGAGAGCCCGATCGACAGCCGGACCCGGTCCGGCTCGCGCACCACGTCGTGGCCGGCCACGGTGGCCGTGCCCGAGTCCGGGCGCAGCAGGGTGGTGAGCAGCCGTACCGTGGTGGTCTTGCCCGCTCCGTTGGGGCCGAGCAGTCCCAGCACGCCGCCTTCCGGCACATCCAGGTCTACTCCGTCAACGGCCCGGATCTCACCGAAGGTCTTCACCAGACCCGTGGCGTGAATGGCGCCCGCCATGGGCTCTCTCCGTCCTTGTGCAGGGATGGGGGTGGCAGTGCGTGCGGGGCTGGGCGCGTGTGTCCGGGGCACCGGCCCGCGCGAGCCCCGGACACACGGGCCGGGGCTCAGGTCGCGGCGATCAGCTTCAGCTCGGGGTGCGCGGTGCCGCCCGCGATCGCCGTGGACGAGATGTGCGAGACGATGCGCTCGTCGACCGGGTCGTTCGCCGGGTCGTCGTGCACCAGCAGGTGCTCGTACGTCGTGGCACGCTGCGCCGGAACCCGGTCCGCCCCCCGGATCAGGGTGATCAGTTCGCCAAGGTTGGAGCGGTGCTTGGCGCCGGCGGAGGAGACGACGTTCTCCTCCAGCATGATCGAGCCGAGGTCGTCCGCGCCGTAGTGCAGGGAGAGCTGGCCGATCTCCTTGCCGGTGGTCAGCCAGGAGCCCTGGATGTGGGCGATGTTGTCCATGAAGAGCCGCGCGATGGCGATCATGCGCAGGTACTCGAAGAGCGTGGCCTGCGTACGGCCCTTCAGGTGGTTGTTCTCGGGCTGGTAGGTGTACGGGATGAAGGCGCGGAAGCCGCCGGTGCGGTCCTGGACGTCACGGATCATCCGCAGGTGCTCGATGCGCTCGGCGTTGGTCTCGCCGGTGCCCATGAGCATCGTGGACGTGGACTCCACGCCCAGCCCGTGCGCGATCTCCATGATCTCCAGCCAGCGCTCACCGGACTCCTTGAGCGGGGCGATGGCCTTGCGGGGGCGCGCGGGGAGCAGCTCGGCGCCGGCGCCGGCGAAGGAGTCGAGACCGGCCGAGTGGATCCGGGTGATCGCCTCCTCCACGCCCACCTTGGAGATCCTGGCCATGTGCTCGACCTCGGACGCGCCCAGGGAGTGGATGACCAGCTGCGGGAAGGCCTTCTTGATGGCCGCGAAGTGGGTCTCGTAGTACTCCACCCCGTAGTCCGGGTGGTGCCCGCCCTGGAACATGATCTGGGTGCCGCCCAGCTCGACGGTCTCCGCGCAGCGGCGCAGGATGTCGTCGAGGTCGCGGGTCCAGCCCTTGTCCTTGTCCTTCGGCGGGGCGTAGAACGCGCAGAACTTGCACGCCGTGACGCACACGTTCGTGTAGTTGATGTTCCGCTCGATGATGTACGTCGCGATGTGCTCGGTCCCGGCGTACCTACGGCGGCGTACGGCGTCGGCGGCGGCGCCGAGCGCGTGCAGGGGTGCGTCGCGGTAGAGGTCGAGCGCCTCCTCGGGGGTGATCCGCCCACCCTCGGCGGCACGGTCGAGGACGGGCTGGAGCGGGGACTTCGGAGGTCGGGACATGGTGGCCGGGCCTTTCGGTGACGGGGTACGGATCAGGAGGGGCTGAGCAGCCGGACGGCGACGTCGGGCGGGAAGCCCTCGGCCCCGCCGCCCACCCGGCGCGCGAACTCGGCGATGCCGGCGAGCTGCGCCTCGCCGAGTCTGAAGTCGAGGGCCGTGGTGTAGTAGCGCTCCAGCGTCGCGGCATCGAACTCCTCCCACTGGGCGGCTTGTTCGCACACCTTGGACACCTCCGTCATCGACAGGTCGCGCGAGGCCAGCAGATCGGCGTGGACCCGGCGCGCCAGCTCCGGCTCGTGGGCCAGGAAGTCACGGCGCGCGGCGAACACCGCGAACACGAAGGGCAGTCCCGTCCAGTCCTTCCACATCCGGCCCAGGTCGTGCACCTGCAGACCCATCCGGGGTGCCTCGTACAGGGCCGCGCGCAGGGCGGCGTCACCGATGACCACCGCGGCCTTCGCCTCGGCCATCATGGTGCGCAGATCGGGCGGGCAGACGTGGTACTCGGGGTGCACACCGACGCGCTCGGCGAGGAGCAGCTGTGCCAGCCGCACCGACGTACGGCTGGTGGAACCCAGCGCGACGGGCTGACCGTCCAGCTGCTCCAGCGGCACCTGGCTGATGATCAGACAGGACATGACGTCGCCGTCGCTGCCGACGGCGATGTCCGGCAGGGCCACCAGGTCGTCCGCGTGCCGCAGGTACTCCAGCAGGCTGATCGGCCCCATGTCGAGGTCACCGGCGGCGAGCGCGTCGTTGAGACCGTCCGGCGTGTCGGTGCGCAGGTCCATGTCGAGGAGGCTGCCGGTGCGGGCCAACCCCCAGAACAGCGGGAGGCAGTTGAGGAACTGGATGTGGCCCACCCGGGGACGGCGTCGGCGCGCCGACGCCGACTGCGCGTTCATGGGTGCGAGTTGCTCGGTCATCGTGCACAACTCCCGGAACGAGTCGAGGGGGAAGACGGGTCAGGCCCGGCGGGCCGTCGCGGCGAAGTGCTCGTGGAGCACGGCGAGCACCTCGGCGGGACGCTCCGAGAGGAAGAAGTGTCCGCCGGAGAAGACCCGCAGGTCCGACCCGGCCTCGGTGTGCTCGCTCCAGGCACCGGCCTCCTCCAGCGACGTGCGCGGGTCGGCGTCGCCGGTGAGGACGGTCACCGGGCAGCGCACCACCGCACCGGGAGTGCAGCGGTAGGTCTCCACGGCCCGGTAGTCGCTGCGGATGGCGGGCAGCACCATGCGCAGCAGTTCCTCGTCCTGGAGGACCTGGGCGTCGGTGCCGGACAGCCTGCGCAGCTCGGCGATCACCCCGTCGTCGTCGAGGGTGTGCACGTGCTCGTCGCGGGTGCGGGACGGGGCGCGGCGCCCGGAGGCGAACAGCTGGACGGGGCCCCGCCCGAGGCGCTCCAGGCGGCGCGCCACCTCGAAGGCCACCAGCGCGCCCATGCTGTGCCCGAAGAACGTCAGCGGACGGTCGTCGGCCCAGCCCGTCAAGGCCGAGGCGACCTGGTCGGCGAGGTCGGCGACCGAGGCGGGACCCGGTTCATGCCGTCGGTCCTGACGGCCGGGGTACTGGATGGCGGCGACATCGACACCGGGGCTGAGCGCGGTGGCGACCGGCACGTAGAAGCTGGCCGAGCCACCCGCGTGCGGGAAGCACACCAGCCGATCGGCGGCGTCGGGAGAGGGCCGGAACCTGCGGATCCACAGGTCGTCGGCGGTGGGGGAACTCATGGGACGTGCGTGTCCTTCCCAGGGGGCGAGGTGCTGTGACCCGGCCGCAGGCCGGACGGGGGCGGCCGGGAGAGCGCGGAGCGGAGGGGGACGTCACCGGGGCGACGAGCCGATCGCCACGGTGACCTGTCCGGGAGGGCCGGCGTCAGTCGTCGGCCACGGGCCCGTACACCTCGACCCCGTCGGAGACACGGCGCACGTGAATGCACTCGCCGGGGCACTCCTTGACCGAGTCGACCACGTCGGCGAGCACCTCCACGGGGATCAGGGCCGTCGCGCCCGGCGCCAGGAGCAGCTCGTCCTCGTCGTCCTTGACGTAGGCGAGCCCGTCGGTGTCCAGCTCGAACACCTCGGGCGCGTACTGGGCGCAGATTCCGTCACCGGTACACAGGCCCTGGTCGATCCAGACTTCCAGGTCCTCGTCGTTCGTCGTCTGCGTGGACATAAACACCTGCCTGGCGGGTCGTCATGATGCGGACACGGTGCGCGCACCACGGTTGAACGGCGGCGCGCGCACCGTGTACACGAGGGGAGTCGTGCACGTCGTGCACGAGGGGAGTCGTGCACGACGTGCACGAAAGGGTTCCCGGCCTCGGGGCCTGCCGGGGTCAGACGCGCATCGGCTGCGGAGACTCCCGGCGCGCAGGGTCGGGGCGGTCGTACTCCCGGATGATCTCGTACCGGGTGTTCCGCTCCACCGGGCGGAAGCCGGCGTCGCGGATGAGGTCCAACAGGTCCTCGCGGGTCAGCTTGTTCGGCGTGCCGTAGTTGTCCGCGTCGTGGGTGATCTTGTACTCGACGACCGAGCCGTCCATGTCGTCCGCGCCGTGCTGAAGGGCCAGCTGGGCGGTCTGGACACCGTGCATGACCCAGAACACCTTGACGTGCGGGACGTTGTCGAAGAGCAGCCGGGAGACGGCGAACGTCTTCAGGGCCTCGGCGCCGGTCGCCATCTGCGTCCGTGCCTGCAGCCGGTTGCGGATCTTGCCGTCCTTCATGTCCACGAAGTCGTGCTGGTAACGCAGCGGGATGAAGACCTGGAAGCCGCCCGTCTCGTCCTGCAGCTCACGCAGCCGCAGCACGTGGTCCACCCGGTGCCGGCGTTCCTCGATGTGGCCGTAGAGCATGGTGCACGGGGTCTTGAGACCCTTCTCGTGCGCCAGGCGGTGGATACGGGACCAGTCCTCCCAGTGGGTGCGGTGGTCCACGATGTGCTGCCGGACCTCCCAGTCGAAGATCTCGGCGCCACCGCCGGTGAGCGACTCCAGACCGGCGTCGATCAGTTCGTCCAGGATCTCCGAGGCGGTCAGTCCGGAGATCGTCTCGAAGTGGTGGATCTCCGTCGCCGTGAACGCCTTCAGGCCGACGTTCGGCAGCGCCTTCTTCAGCTCCCGCAGCGAACGCGGGTAGTACCGCCACGGCAGATTCGGGTGCAGACCGTTGACGATGTGCAGTTCGGAGAGGTGCTCGTTCTCCATCGCCTTGGCCAGCCGGACGGCCTCCTCGATGCGCATCGTGTACGCGTCCTGCTCGCCCGGCTTGCGCTGGAACGAGCAGTACGCGCAGGACGCGGTGCACACGTTCGTCATGTTGAGGTGACGGTTGACGTTGAAGTGGACCACGTCACCGTTCTTGCGGGTGCGCACCTCGTGTGCCAGACCGCCCAGCCATGCCAGGTCGTCCGACTCGTACAATGCGATGCCGTCCTCGCGGGACAGCCGCTCACCGGAGAAGACCTTCTCCTCCAGCTCGCGCTTGAGCCCAGCGTCCATGGCCGGGAACCTCCTCGTTCAGTGCCTGGCGGCACACGTGGTGAGTGTGAGCACGCGATGCGGCCCGACTCGTCGACACGCCCCGGGACGTATCAGCTTGGGAAGAACAACGGACCGCCCGTTCCGCCCGGGCGGAACGGAACGGAGCCGCACCACGCGAACGGCTTCCGCTGAAGCGGCCGGCCACAACAGACCCGGGGGAACCGGCCAACGATCCGGGACCCACGGGCCCTGGCCGGGAACGGCGGGCACCGACGCCGCGTCGGTGGGGCCTGCCCATCCTCGCGGAGGGCGGTCTGGGGAAAACCCCACATCCGCAACGGGTTTGCTGAGGGCTTCCGCCGCCGCCCGCCGACGAAGAAGGTAGCGCCCGCCCATGACGACACCACTGACCCTCGCGCACTCGCCGTGCCCCAACGACACGTTCGTCTTCCACGCCTGGACCGAGGGACTGCTTCCCGGCGCCCCGGACGTGCGGCTCACCTTCGCCGACATCGACGTCACCAACGGCCTCGCCCGACGCGGCGAACTCGACGTCCTCAAAGTCTCCTACGGCGTGCTGCCGCACATCCTCGACGACTACGTGCTGCTGCCGAGCGGCGGCGCCCTCGGCCACGGCTGCGGCCCGCTCGTCCTGACCGCCCGACCGGGCGAACCCGCCGCCCTCTCCGGGGCCCGCGTGGCGGTGCCCAGCACCACCTCCACGGCCTACCTGCTGTTCCGGCTGTGGGCGGCCGATGCCGTGCCCGGCGGCATCGGTGAGACCGTCGTCCTGCCCTTCCACGAGATCATGCCCGCCGTCCGCGACGGCCTCGTGGATGCCGGACTCGTCATCCACGAGGCACGCTTCACCTATGACCGCTACGGCCTGCACTGCACGGCCGACATGGGTGACGAGTGGGAGAAGCACACCGGCCTGCCCATCCCTCTCGGTGCCATCGTCGCCCGCCGCTCCCTCGGCGAACCCCTGCTGAGCCGCCTCACCGACACCGTCCGCGCCTCCACCCGCGCCGCCTGGGACGACCCGGCCGCGTCCCGCGCCTACGTCCTGCGGCACGCGCAGGAAATGGAACCGGCCGTCGTCGACCAGCACATCGCCCTGTACGTCAACGAGTTCACGGACCGGCTCGGCGAGGAAGGACTACACGCCGTACGCACCCTCCTCGACCAGTCGGCCGAGCTCGGCCTGATGCCCCGCGTCCGCGCCGATGCACTGGACCCGACCCGCCGCCTGTGAGCGGCGCTCCGCGGGAACAGCCTCAAAGGGCCTGCCGCCTCCAAGTCCTGCCACAACGCTAGAAGTTCTCTTAGAGCCCTCGGTCGGCACCCCGAGAACGGGCGGAACCCCTCCCATAATCGGCCCCTGGGGCAGACCCGGGACCGGTGAGGCCTGCCCTGCCCCACGAGGGCGTCGGGCGGCGCGCCCGCCCCTCACCGGCCCCCGCGCCCCTCGGTGCTGGGGCCGACACCATGCCCCGTGCCCCACCGGCGAGCCAGCGTGCCCGCCGCCGAAGGGAGACCGATCCGTGAGCGAGGACAGGCTGCACGACTTCCTGACCCGAGTCTCCAGCGACCTCCAGCGCACCCGCACCAGGCTGCGCCAGGTCGAGGGCAGGGCCACGGAACCGATCGCCGTGGTTTCCATGAGCTGCCGCTATCCCGGCGGGGTGCGCACCCCCGAGGACCTGTGGCAGCTCGTCGACAGCGGCACCGACGGCATCTCCACGTTCCCGGACGACCGAGGCTGGGACCTCGACGCCCTCTACGATCCCGACCCCGAACACCCCGGCACCGTCTACACCCGGGAAGGCGGCTTCCTCCACGACGCCGCCGACTTCGACCCCGCCTTCTTCGGCATGTCACCCCGCGAGGCTCTCGCCACCGACCCGCAGCAGCGCATCCTCCTCGAAATCGTCTGGGAGAGCCTCGAACGCGCCGGACTGCGCCCCGCCGACCTGCGGGGCAGCTCCACCGGCGTCTTCGCCGGGGTCATGTACAACGACTACGCCACCCGTTTCCCCGAGCCGCCCCCCGGCGTCGAGGGCCACCTCGGCAACGGCAGCGCGGCGAGCATCGCCTCCGGCCGCATCTCCTACACCTTCGGCTTCGAGGGCCCCGCCCTGACCGTCGACACCGCCTGCTCCTCCTCCCTCGTCGCCCTGCACCTCGCCGTGCAGTCCCTGCGCCAGGGCGAGTGCGACCTCGCCCTGGCCGGCGGTGTCGCCTTCATGTCGACTCCGGTCACCTTCCTGGAGTTCAGCCGTCAGCGCGGACTCTCGCCCGACGGGCGCTGCAAGTCCTTCGCCGACGCCACCGACGGGACCGGCTGGGGCGAGGGAGCGGGTGTCCTGCTGCTCGAACGCCTCTCCGACGCCCGCCGCAACGGCCACCAGGTGCTCGCCGTGGTCCGCGGCTCGGCCGTCAACCAGGACGGCGCGAGCAGCGGTCTCACGGCCCCCAACGGCCCCTCCCAGCAGCGCGTCATCCGGCAGGCGCTGGCCTCCGCCGGGCTCTCCCCGCAGGACGTGGACGCCGTCGAGGCGCACGGCACCGGCACTGCCCTCGGCGACCCCATCGAGGCCCAGGCCCTCCTCGCCGCCTACGGCCAGGACCGCCCCGCCGAACGCCCGCTGTGGCTCGGCTCGCTCAAGTCCAACATCGGGCACACCCAGGCCGCCGCCGGCGTCGGCGGCGTCATCAAGACCGTCATGGCCCTGCGCCACGGCGTCCTCCCGCGCACCCTGCACGTCGACGCGCCCACCACCGAGGTCGACTGGACCGAGGGCAACGTACGTCTCCTCACCGAACCCGTCTCCTGGCCGCACACCGACCGGCCCCGGCGCGCCGGAGTGTCCGCGTTCGGAGTCTCCGGCACCAACGCCCACGTCATCCTGGAAGAGGCCCCGCCCGCCGACCCGCAGACCGGGGAGACGCACGAGGCGGCCCCCGCCCCCGAGCGCCCGGTGCCGGCGGTGATCCCGTGGATCCTCTCCGCCCGCACCACCGACGCCCTCAAGGCCCAGGCAGCCGCCCTGCTCACCCACCTCGACGGCCACCCGCACACCGACGACCTGGCCGTCGCCCGCACCCTCGCCGACCGACGCTCTCTCTTCGAACAGCGGGCCGTCGTCCTCGGCACCGGCCGCGACACCCTCGCCGCAGGCCTGCGGACCCTCGCCGAGGGCCGCGTGTCCCAGGACGTCGTCACCGCCACAGCCAGGCGGGGCGGCAAAACGGCGTTCTTGTTCTCGGGGCAGGGTGCGCAGCGGCCGGGGATGGGCCGGGAGTTGTATGAGGCGTTTCCTGTCTTTGCGGATGCTTTCGACGGGGTGTGTGGGTTTGTCGGTTCCGGGTTGCGGGATGTGGTGTTCGGCGGGGGTGCCGGGCGGTTGGGTCGTACGGAGTGGACGCAGCCGGCGTTGTTCGCGGTCGAGGTGGCTCTGTTCCGGTTGGTGGAGTCGTTCGGGGTGCGTGCGGATTTCGTCATCGGTCATTCGGTCGGTGAGATTGCCGCGGCGCATGTGGCGGGGGTGTTGTCGCTGGAGGATGCGTGTGCTCTGGTGGTGGCGCGTGGCCGGTTGATGCAGGAGTTGCCCTCGGGTGGGGCGATGGTGGCGGTGGAGGCGGCCGAGGACGAGGTTGTCCCGTTGCTGGACGCGGCGTTGGTGTCGGTCGCGGCGGTGAACGGTCCGCGGTCGGTGGTGATCGCCGGTGTCGAGGCGGCTGTCACGGAGGTTGCGGAGAAGCTGAAGGCGCGGGGTCGGCGCACGTCCCGTCTGCGGGTGTCGCACGCGTTCCACTCGCCGTTGATGGAGCCGATGCTCGGCGCGTTCCGTGAGGTGGCGGAGCGGATCGGCTACGGAACCCCTGTCATTCCCGTGGTGTCGAACGTGACCGGACGTGTGGCCGTTGAGGGGGAGTTGGGGTCGGCCGAGTACTGGGTGCGTCATGTCCGTCAGGCGGTCCGGTTCGCCGACGGTGTGAGTGCTCTGGCGGCCGAGGGCGTGACGCGGTTCCTGGAGATCGGCCCCGACGGCACTCTCACCGCCCTCGCCCAGAACTGCGTACCCGACGCGCCGAACCTGCTCTTCGTTCCCGCCCAGCGCAAGGACCGCGACGAACCGACGGTGGTGATCGCCGCGCTGGCCGCGCTGCACACCACGGGCAGGACCGTCGACTGGGACGTTCTTCTGCCCGGCTCCCAAGCGTTGGTCGATCTTCCGACCTATCCGTTCCAGCGGCAGCGCTACTGGCTGGATCCGGTGGCGGACCGTTTCGGACACCGTGGGGAGCACCCGCTGCTGTCCTCCGGGATCGGTGTCGCCGATTCCACCACCGTGGTGGCGACAGGGCTTCTGTCCGGGCGCACGCAGCCCTGGCTCGGCGACCTCGCCACCGGCGGCGGCACCATCGTGGCTCCGTCCGTCCTCACCGATCTGGCCCTGCACACCGGACGCAGCCTCGGAGCGCATCACCTCACCGAGCTGCATGTCGACGAGCCGCTGCGGCTTCCCGCGACCGGTGAGACCGAGGTGCAGACCGTCACCGAAGCGGCCGACGGCGACCGACGCCGGACCTTCGCTCTGTACGCACGCCCCTACGACCCGGACGCCGACCTCTCCGACGATGCCCGGCCCTGGACCCGGCACGCTCACGGCACTCTGGCCGTGGGCCCCGTCGACCCCACTTTTGCGGACACGGACGAGGTCGGGGCCTGGCCCCCGCCCGGCGCGACGCCTGCCGACCCGGACGAGCTGTACGACGCCCTCCACGTCCCGGTGGACGAGGCCGGGCGGGTCGTGACATCCGTGTGGCGCCTGGGCGACGAGGTGTTCGCCGAAGCCGCCCTCCCCGAGACGATGACGGCCGAGGCGGCCGGTTTCGTCGTGCACCCCGCACTTCTGGACGGCGCCCTCCTGACGCTCCGCGCGCTCGGCCGGCCCGTTCCGCATCTCGTGTCCTGGTCCGACCTCACCCTCCACGCGAGTGCCGCGACAGCGGTCCGCCTGCACGTCGTCCCGCTCTCGCCGACGGAATGCGCGCTCCGTATACTGGACGTCACCGGTGCTCCCGTACTCACCGCGCGAAGCGTCGCCGTCCTGCCGTTCGACCACGAGCAACTCCCCGGGAGCGTGCGGAAAAGCGGCAGCGACCTGTACACGGTCACCTGGATCCCGGCCGACGCCCCCTCACTCCCCGAACCGGCCTCGACGACCCGCCACACCGGCCCCGACGGCCTCATCGCCGCCTCGACCGCCTCGGACACCCCTTACCCCGAGCTGGTCGTCGTCCCCTGGCAGACGCCCGCGTCCGACCCGGAGACCGCTCTCGTGCCCGGCGTCCACGACGCCACAGCGCGTGCCCTCACCCTGTTCCGGCACTGGCTCACCGACACGCACGCGGCCGGCTCCCGCCTCCTGCTGCTCACCCGGGGAGCGGTGGCCGCACACGCCGGCGAGACCGTGACCGACCTGTCGGCCGCGGCGGTCCGGGGACTGCTGAAGTCCGCCGCATCGGAGAACCCCGGGCGGTTCCTGCTCCTCGACACCGACGTCACCCCCACCGACGGCCAGCTCGCGGACGCCGTACGGCGCGGCCACGACGAACTCGTCCTCCGAGATGGGAAGTTTTTCGCTCCTTCACTCAGCCGAGTGAGGGACACCCCACCGCACCCGGCTGCCATGGTCTTCCCCACGGACCGGACCGTCCTCGTCACCGGCGGCACGGGGGCAGTGGGTTCCGCCGTCGTCCGTCATCTCGTCACCCGGCACGGCGTCCGCCATCTGCTTCTCGTCACCCGGCGCGGTCCGCAGACCCCGGGTGCCGCCGAGCTGGTCGACGAACTCGCCGCCCACGGTGCCCGGACCACCGTCGTGAGCTGTGACGCCGCCGACCGAGACGCCCTTGCCGATGTCATCGACGCCCTGCCGCCGGAGTATCCGATCGGCGCCGTGGTCCATGCCGCCGGAGTCCTCGACGACGGCGTCATCACCTCCCTCACCCCCGTGCATCTGACCCGGGTGCTGCGGCCCAAGGCCGACGCCGCGGTCAACCTGCACGAACTCACCCGTGACCTCGGTCTGTCGGCGTTCGTCATGTTCTCCTCGGCCGCCGCCACGCTCTCCAGCCCCGGACAGGGCAACTACGTCGCCGCGAACGCGTTCCTCGACGCCTACGCCGCCCGCCTGCGCGCCGACGGCCACCCGGCGGTGTCCATCGCCTGGGGCCTGTGGGAGACCGACAGCGCCATGACCCGCGGGCTCGCCGACGCCACGCACAGGCGTGCCGCCCGCAGCGGCGTGGACGCCCTGCCCACCGGTGACGCCCTCGTCCTCTTCGACCGTGCCCTGACCCACACCGAGGGCACCCCGCTTCCGCTCTGCCTGGACCGCACCGCACTGCGCCGCGCCGCCGACCGACTGCCCCCGCTGCTGCGTTCCCTGACCGGCCGCCCGGCCCTGCGCGAGGCCGCGGCGCGGCCGGCCGCCGGCGCTGCCTCGCCGCTCGGCCTGTCCCATCTGCCCGAGTCCCGGCGGCGGGACGCGGTCGCCGATCTCGTACGGACCACCCTGGCCGCCGTGCTCGGACACGCGCCGGAGACGCCGATCCGTCCCGACCTCCCGTTCACACAGCTGGGCCTCGATTCCCTGACGGCGCTCGAACTGCGCAACTCGCTCTCCCACGCGACCGGCACCACCCTGCCGGCGACCCTCGTCTTCGACCACCCCACCCCCGAAGCCGTGATGGATCTCCTCCTGGCCGGCCTGGCTCCTGTGGAGCGGGCCGGCGATCCCCTGTCCGCCTCCACCACGCCCCACAGCGCCGAGAGTGCCGCGCTCGCTGACGACCCCATCGCCATCATCGGCATGGGCTGCCGCTTCCCGGGCGGCGTCGAAACCCCCGAACAGTTCTGGGACCTCCTCCTGCAAGGCGAGGACGCCATCGGCGACTTCCCTGCGGACCGCGGCTGGGACAACCTCACCGCCCTCGCCGTTTCGGACAGCACCGGCCCCGGCACATCGACGTTCACCCGTCGTGGTGGCTTCCTGTCCGGTGTGGGTGGTTTTGATGCGGAGTTCTTCGGGGTGTCGCCGCGTGAGGCGTTGGCGATGGATCCGCAGCAGCGGTTGTTGTTGGAGGTGTGCTGGGAGGCGGTGGAGCGGGCGGGTGTTGATCCTCGGTCGTTGCGTGGTTCGCGGGTGGGTGTGTTCGCGGGGACGAACGGTCAGGACTATCCGGCGTTGTTGAGTGTGTCGGAGGGTGACTTCGGCGGTTACGTGGGCACCGGCAATGCGGCGAGTGTGGTGTCGGGGCGGGTGTCGTACGTCCTGGGGCTGGAGGGTCCCGCGGTGACGGTCGACACCGCGTGTTCGTCGTCGCTCGTGGCGTTGCATCTGGCCGCACAGTCGCTTCGGTCGGGGGAGTGCCACATGGCCCTCGTCTCGGGCGTCACGGTCATGTCCACACCAGCTGCTTTTGCCGAGTTCAGTCGTCAGGGGGGTCTGGCGGGTGACGGTCGGTGCAAGGCGTTCGCGGATGCGGCGGACGGGACGGGGTGGGGTGAGGGTGCGGGTGTGCTGCTGGTGGAGCGGTTGTCGGATGCGCGCCGTCATGGGCGTCGGGTTCTTGCGGTGGTGCGTGGTTCGGCGGTCAATCAGGACGGTGCGTCGAACGGGCTGACGGCGCCGAACGGTCCGGCTCAGCAGCGGGTGATTCGTGCTGCGTTGGCGGGTGCGGGGGTGTCGGCGTCCGAGGTTGATGTGGTGGAGGCGCACGGTACGGGGACGCGGTTGGGTGATCCGATCGAGGCGCAGGCGTTGCTGGCGACGTACGGCCGGGAGCGGGTCGAGGGCCGGCCGTTGTGGCTGGGTTCGGTGAAGTCGAATGTGGGTCATACGCAGGCGGCTGCGGGTGTGGCCGGTGTGATCAAGATGGTGCTGGCGTTGCGGCACGGGGTGGTGCCGGCGACGTTGCATGCGGATGAGCCGTCGTCGCATGTGGACTGGTCGTCGGGTGCGGTGGAGTTGCTGACGGAGGCGCGTCGGTGGCCGGAGTCGGTGGAGCGTGTGCGTCGTGCGGGTGTGTCGTCGTTCGGTCTGAGCGGTACCAACGCCCACGTCATCCTCGAAGAGGCGCCGGTGCAGAGCGTCGCCGAGCAGGTGGAGTCCGCAGTGCCGCCGGTGGTTCCGTGGGTGCTGTCCGGTCGCAGCGCCGAGGCCCTGCGCTCCCAGGCCGCCCGCCTGCATGCCTACGCGCAGACGAACCCGGAGTTCGACCCCGCCGCCGTGGCGGCCGCCCTGGTCACGACCCGGACGCCCTTCGAGAACCGGGCAGTTGTCCGAGGGCATGACCGTGCCGGACTTCTGGCGGGCCTCGACCGCCTGGCCCAGGGCGAGCCCGCTGCGAATGTCGTCGAAGGGTCGGCTCCGGGCTTCGGCAAAACGGCGTTCTTGTTCTCGGGGCAGGGTGCGCAGCGGCCGGGGATGGGTCGGGAGTTGTATGAGGCGTTTCCTGTCTTTGCGGATGCTTTCGACGCGGTGTGTGGGTTTGTCGGTTCCGGGTTGCGGGATGTGGTGTTCGGCGGGGGTGCCGGGCGGTTGGGTCGTACGGAGTGGACGCAGCCGGCGTTGTTCGCGGTCGAGGTGGCTCTGTTCCGGTTGGTGGAGTCGTTCGGGGTGCGTGCGGATTTCGTCATCGGTCATTCGGTCGGTGAGATTGCCGCGGCGCATGTGGCGGGGGTGTTGTCGCTGGAGGATGCGTGTGCTCTGGTGGTGGCGCGTGGCCGGTTGATGCAGGAGTTGCCCTCGGGTGGGGCGATGGTGGCGGTGGAGGCGGCCGAGGACGAGGTTGTCCCGTTGCTGGACGCGGCGTTGGTGTCGGTCGCGGCGGTGAACGGTCCGCGGTCGGTGGTGATCGCCGGTGTCGAGGCGGCTGTCACGGAGGTTGCGGAGAAGCTGAAGGCGCGGGGTCGGCGCACGTCCCGTCTGCGGGTGTCGCACGCGTTCCACTCGCCGTTGATGGAGCCGATGCTCGGCGCGTTCCGTGAGGTGGCGGAGCGGATCGGCTACGGAACCCCTGTCATTCCCGTGGTGTCGAACGTGACCGGACGCCTCGCCACCGACGGTGACCTGACGTCGGCCGAGTACTGGGTGCGTCATGTCCGTCAGGCGGTCCGGTTCGCCGACGGTGTGAGTGCTCTGGCGGCCGAGGGCGTGACGCGGTTCCTGGAGATCGGCCCCGACGGCACTCTCACCGCCCTCGCCCGGGACTGCGTACCGGACCACACCGACGACGCGCTCTTCGTCCCGCTGCTCCGCAAGGACCGAGACGAAGTGGACTCCGTCGTCAGCTGTGTCGCCGCCGGGTTCACGGTGGGCGTACCCGTCGACTGGGCCGCCATGATCGGCACGCGTCCCATGGCCGAAGTCGACCTGCCCACGTATGCCTTCCAGCGCGAGCGGTTCTGGCCACAGACGAAGCGCGGTGCGCAGGACTTCGCATCGTGGGAGCCGACGGAACCGGAAGAGGCGCGCGAGCTGGCGAACGCGCTGGACATCAGTGAAGACGTCGTCCAGGACGTCCTGTCAGGGCTTTCCGTCCGGCGTCGGGAACGGACGGTGCGGGCCGAGGTCGACGGCTGGCGGTATCGCGTCGGCTGGGAGGCGGTGTCCCCTGCTCCCGGATCTGTACCTGCCGGGCGGTGGCTCGTGCTGCACCCGGCCGGAGGCTTGACGCGGCTCGACACCGTCACCGCAGCCCTGCCCGACGCCCTGGTCCTGCCCGTCCCCGATCAGCACGACCGGGTGGAGCTCGCCCGAGCCATCCGCGCCGCTCTCACAGGAGTGGACGCCGCCGGAGTGGTCGTCCTGCCCGACACCGTCGCGCAGGCGCTCATCGCCACACAGGCACTGGGTGACGCCGAGATCGGCGGGCCCGTGTGGTGGATCACCCGTGGAGCAGTCGCACAGCACGACGACGACGGCTCCCCGCATCCGGAGCAGGCCGCCGTCTGGGGGCTCGGACGGGTGATGGCGCTGGAGCACCCCGACCGTTGGGGCGGCATGATCGACCTGCAGCAGAACCCGGACCGGGACGTGGCCGGCCTGGTCGCGGCGGCACTGGCCTCCGCGACGGAGGACCAGCTCGCGTTGCGCGACGACTGTGCCTTCGCCCGGCGCCTGCGACAGGATCCGGCGCCTCGGGCCGCCACCGGTCAGGGTTGGAAGCCCTCCGGACGAGTCCTGGTCACCGGGGGCACGGGAGCCCTCGGCGCCCACGTGGCACGCTGGCTCGCCCGAAACGGCGCGAGCGAACTGGTTCTCACCGGCCGTCGAGGACCCGAGGCTCCCGGAGCCACCGAACTCGCGTCAGAAATACGGGAGTTGGGGGCGCGTGAGGTGAGTGTCGAGGTCTGCGACATGGCCGACCGGGCATCGGTCGCCGCGCTCCTCTCCCGGCACCGCGTCGACGCCGTCTTCCACGTGGCCGGTGTCCCGGACCACAAGCCCTTCGACGAGATCGACAACGCCTATCTGGCTGCGGTGTTGGGGGCGAAGGGGTGGGGTGCGGTGTATCTGGACGAGTTGACGCGGGGCTGGGATCTGGATGCGTTTGTGGTGTTTTCCTCTATTGCGGGTGTGTGGGGGAGTGGGGGCAGGGGGCGTATGCGGCGGCGAACGCGTGGGCTGATGCGGTGGTGGAGGCTCGGTGTGGTCGTGGGTTGGTGGGGGCTTCGGTGGGGTGGGGGCCGTGGTCGGGTGGGGGGATGGTGTCGGATGTGGGTGCGGTGGAGTTGGGGCGTCGTGGGTTGCGGGTGATGGATCCGGGGTGTGCTCTGGTGGGGTTGGGGAGTGTGTTGGAGGGTGGTGGTGGTGCGGTGGTGGTGGCTGATGTGGAATGGGAGCGGTTCGTTCCCGCGTTCACCAGTCGTCGTCCCAGCCCCCTGCTGAGCAGCCTCCCCGGCCTCAACGGCACCGAGACCGACTCCGCCGGTGAGAAGACGACGGGGGACGCCCGCGCCGCCCTGACCGCCCGCCTCGCGGGCCGGCCCGAGACGGAACGCCGCCGGGCTCTGCGGGAACTGGTCTGTGAGCGGGCCACCCTCGTGCTGGGTCGCACCGCCGACGCCTCCATGGACGTCAACCGTGCCTTCCGGGACGTCGGGTTCGACTCCCTCACCGCTGTGGAACTCCGCAACCGGCTCAACGCCGAGACCGGTCTGCGACTGCCGTCCACCCTCGTCTTCGACCATCCGACACCGCGCCACCTCGCCGACCACCTGCACGACGAACTCTTCGCAGGGCCGGAAGCCGCGCCGGGTGGGTCCGCAACACCCGCCGGGTCCTACGGCAGCGACGAAGCGCGTTTCCGCAGCACCCTCGCCGCCATCCCGTTCTCCCAGTGGCAGCAGAGCGGTCTGCTCACGGCGGTGCTGACACTGGCGGAGTCCGACGCGTCCGGCACGCCCGAGGACGACGGGGACTCTGCCCACGGTGCGATCGGCGAGATGGATGTCGACGCACTCGTACAACTGGCCCTGGGCGACTCCACTTCCTGAGGCACCGTCCCACCCCCTCCTTCTCCCCGGCCGCCCGCGTACGGGCCCACGAACCAGTGGAGCTGAGCATGTCCACCTCCGAAGAGCGTGTCGTCGCCGCGCTGCGCGCGTCCCTGACCGAGAACGAGCGCCTGCGCCGGCACAACGACGAACTCGTGCGGACGGCGACCGAACCGATTGCCATCATCGGCATGGCCTGTCGCTTTCCCGGCGACGTCACCACCCCGGAACAGCTGTGGGACCTGGTCGCGGCCGGCGCCGACGCCGTCACGCCCTTCCCTGCGGATCGAGGCTGGGACACGACCGGTGACGCGTCCACGGCCACCACACACCAGGGCGGATTCGTCACCACGGCCGCCGATTTCGACGCGGGCTTCTTCGGGGTGTCGCCGCGTGAGGCGCTGGCGATGGACCCCCAACAGCGCCTGATCCTGGAAACGTCCTGGGAGGCCCTGGAACACGCGGGCCTGGCTCCCACCTCCGTGCGCGGCAGCCGCACCGGCGTCTACGTCGGCTGCAGCAACCAGAACTACGGCGCCGTCTCCGGCGACGACCTGCCCGAAGGCATCGGGGGCCATCTGCTCACCGGCAACGCGGCGAGTGTGGTGTCGGGGCGGGTGTCGTACGTCCTGGGGGTGGAGGGTCCCGCGGTGACGGTCGACACCGCCTGCTCGTCCTCGCTGGTGGCCCTGCATCTGGCCGTACAGGCCCTGCGAGCCGGAGAGTGCGACCTCGCCCTCGCCGGCGGCGTCACGGTCATGTCCACACCAGCTGCTTTTGCCGAGTTCAGTCGTCAGGGGGGTCTGGCGGGTGACGGTCGGTGCAAGGCGTTCGCGGATGCGGCGGACGGGACGGGGTGGGGTGAGGGTGCGGGTGTGCTGCTGGTGGAGCGGTTGTCGGATGCGCGCCGTCATGGGCGTCGGGTTCTTGCGGTGGTGCGTGGTTCGGCGGTCAATCAGGACGGTGCGTCGAACGGGCTGACGGCGCCGAACGGTCCGGCTCAGCAGCGGGTGATTCGTGCTGCGTTGGCGGGTGCGGGGGTGTCGGCGTCCGAGGTTGATGTGGTGGAGGCGCACGGTACGGGGACGCGGTTGGGTGATCCGATCGAGGCGCAGGCGTTGCTGGCGACGTACGGCCGGGAGCGGGTCGAGGGCCGGCCGTTGTGGCTGGGTTCGGTGAAGTCGAATGTGGGTCATACGCAGGCGGCTGCGGGTGTGGCCGGTGTGATCAAGATGGTGCTGGCGTTGCGGCACGGTGTGGTGCCGGCGACGTTGCATGTGGATGCGCCGTCGTCGCAGGTCGACTGGGCGTCGGGCTCGGTACGACTGCCGACCGAACAGCAGCCATGGCCCGACACCGGCCGTCCGCGCGTGGCAGGTGTCTCGGCCTTCGGGGTCAGTGGCACCAACGCCCACGCGATCCTGGAACAATCCCCCCTTCCGGAAGTGCCAGATGAGCCTCTGGTCGCTCCCGCGGATTCCGCACCCCTCGTATGGCCGTTGTCCGGCCGCACCGAGGACGCCCTGCGTGCCCAAGCCCGCGCCCTTGCGGCCTTCGCCGACCGACACCCCGAGGCCGCCCCGAACCGGACCGGTCTCGCCCTCGCGACGACACGCACACACTTCGAGCATCGGGCGGTCGTTGTCACTGACGATCCCACTCGCCTCACCGAAGCACTGAACGGTCTCGCCGACAGCGTCACCTCGGCAGACACCATGGTCGGCCAGGACCGCGGAGAGTCACGACAAGCGTTCTTGTTCTCGGGGCAGGGTGCGCAGCGGCCGGGGATGGGCCGGGAGTTGTATGAGGCGTTTCCTGTCTTTGCGGATGCTTTCGACGCGGTGTGTGGGTTTGTCGGTTCCGGGTTGCGGGATGTGGTGTTCGGCGGGGGTGCCGGGCGGTTGGGTCGTACGGAGTGGACGCAGCCGGCGTTGTTCGCGGTCGAGGTGGCTCTGTTCCGGTTGGTGGAGTCGTTCGGGGTGCGTGCGGATTTCGTCATCGGTCATTCGGTCGGTGAGATTGCCGCGGCGCATGTGGCGGGGGTGTTGTCGCTGGAGGATGCGTGTGCTCTGGTGGTGGCGCGTGGCCGGTTGATGCAGGAGTTGCCCTCGGGTGGGGCGATGGTGGCGGTGGAGGCGGCCGAGGACGAGGTTGTCCCGTTGCTGGACGCGGCGTTGGTGTCGGTCGCGGCGGTGAACGGTCCGCGGTCGGTGGTGATCGCCGGTGTCGAGGCGGCTGTCACGGAGGTTGCGGAGAAGCTGAAGGCGCGGGGTCGGCGCACGTCCCGTCTGCGGGTGTCGCACGCGTTCCACTCGCCGTTGATGGAGCCGATGCTCGGCGCGTTCCGTGAGGTGGCGGAGCGGATCGGCTACGGAACCCCTGTCATTCCCGTGGTGTCGAACGTGACCGGACGCCTCGCCACCGACGGTGACCTGACGTCGGCCGAGTACTGGGTGCGTCATGTCCGTCAGGCGGTCCGGTTCGCCGACGGTGTGAGTGCTCTGGCGGCCGAGGGCGTGACGCGGTTCCTGGAGATCGGCCCCGACGGCACTCTCACCGCCCTCGCCCGGGACTGCGTACCGGACCACACCGACGACGCGCTCTTCGTCCCGCTGCTCCGCAAGGATGCCTCCGAGCACACGGCCGTGCTGCGGGCGATGGCCCGCTTCCACGTCGACGGCGGAGAGGTCGACTGGAATGTCCTGCTCGGCAGCGGCGACGGTGCCCCGGCGGTGGACCTGCCCACCTACCCGTTCCAACGCCAACGCTACTGGCTCGCCCCGAACCAGTCGGCGCCCGGTGTCCCGGCCGGCCCCGCGCACGCCTCCGCGGTGATCGACGACGCATTCTGGGCCGCTGTCGAGTGCGAGGACCTTCCCGCGCTGGCGGCGGATCTCGACCTCGCACCGGACATCCTCGGCCCGGTGGTTCCGGCCCTCTCGAAGTGGTACAGGCAGCGACAGGACCAGGCCATGGTCGACGCGCTGCGGTACGAGGTGTCCTGGAAGCCTCTGACCAGGGACGACGAGATCACCCCTGCCGCCGGTGCCTCTCGCACCGGGAACTGGACCGTCCTGGTACCGGCCGACCTGGACGTCGCCTCGCACGGCGCGGTGAACAGCCTCGTCGCGGGCCTCCGCAAACAGGGACTCACCCCGCACGTCGTCGAGGCGGATCTCGTGGACCCGGAGGCGCTCCGACTCGCTCTTGGCGAGACCGGCGCCTCGGACGGCACACGGGCGGCGGACGGGATCCTGTCGTTGCTGAGCCTCGACGAGTCCGCCGATCCGGTCGTGGGGACAATCGCCGCGCTCCGCTCGCTCGCAGAGCCCGAACCTCTCGGTACACGACTCTGGGTCCTCACCCACGGGGCCGTCGCCGTCGGAGGTCCTGATCGTGTCACCCGCACCTCACACAGCGCCGTATGGGGACTGGGCCGCGTCGCGGCTCTGGAACACCCGGACATCTGGGGCGGGTTGATCGATCTGCCCGCGCAGGTGGACGACCGCGTGAGCGCACGTCTCGCCGTCGCACTCACCCGCCTCGGGCCGGATGAGGATCAACTCGCCATCCGGACTCACGGCCTCTTCGGCCGCCGACTGTCCCAGGCCGCGCCACTGCCGCAGCTCACGGCCGACGGCTGGGAGCCGCGCGGTACGGTGCTGATCACCGGCGGAACCGGCGCTCTTGGCTCACATGTGGCCCGCTGGGTGGTGGCGCGCGGCGCCCGTGACCTGCTCCTGGTGAGCCGCAGCGGCGAAGCGGCCCCCGGCGTCGCCGAACTGCGCGCGGAACTGCAGGAGGCGGGGGCCCAGGTCACCCTGGCAGCCCTGGACGTCTCCGAACGCGACGACCTCGCCGCGCTCTTGGCCGAACATCCTGTCGACGCGGTGTTCCATACGGCCGGCGTTCTGGACGACGGCACGCTGCTCACGACGGATGCCGGTCGTGTCGAGCGGGTCATGGGCCCCAAGGCCACGGCGGCCCTTCTGCTGGACGAGCTGACCCGGGACCGCGACCTCTCGGCGTTCGTCCTCTTCTCCTCCCTGGCCGGAACGCTGGGCAGCCCGGGACAGGGCGCCTACGCCGCCGCCAACGCCGTCCTCGACGCCCTCGCCGAGCGGCGCCGGGGTGAGGGTCTGCCCGCCACGTCGATCGCGTGGGGCCCGTGGGCGGGCGATGGTATGGCCGCCGATTCCGGGGGCCGACGTCGTGGCGAGGGCGCCGTGACCGCGCTCGCCCCGGGGTTCGCCCTGTCCGCGCTGGGCGCGGCTCTCGACGGCGACATCACCACCCAACTGGTCGTGGACGCCGACTGGAACCGTTTCATCCCGGCGTTCACCACGACTCGCCCCAGCGCACTCCTCACCCCCATGGCCCCGCCTCCTGCCGCCGGCCCCGCGCCCGGTGGCAGCGCGCACACCGGTGCGGCCGGGGACGACCTGCGCTCCCGCGCCGCGGGCCTGTCGAGCGAGGCCGGGCAACGCCTCGTACTCGACGAGGTGCAGAAGCTCGCGGCGATGATGCTGGGGCATACAGGTCCCGGGCAGGTGGGTGCTGAGCGGGCGTTCCGTGATCTGGGTGTGGATTCGTTGATCGCGGTGGAGTTGCGCAACGTCCTGGCGGTTGTTGCGGGTGTGGCTCTTCCTGCGACGGTGGTGTTCGATCATCCGACTCCACGGGCGCTGGCGGAGTTCTTGTACGGGGAGTTGTTCGGTGCGGACGGTGCCGCTGCGGCGGTGTCGGACGTGGCGGCCGTGACGGTGCTGGACGAGCCGGTGGCGATCGTCGGAATGGCGTGTCGTTTCCCGGGTGATGTGGAGTCCCCGGAGGATCTGTGGGACATGCTGGTGGATGGCCGAGACGGCATCGCCGACTTCCCTACCGACCGAGGCTGGGCCGCCATCGAGCACGTGTACGACCGCTACGCACAGGGTGACGGCGGAACCACGGAGTTCACCCGTCGTGGTGGCTTCCTGTCCGGTGTGGGTGGTTTTGATGCGGAGTTCTTCGGGGTGTCGCCGCGTGAGGCGTTGGCGATGGATCCGCAGCAGCGGTTGTTGTTGGAGGTGTGCTGGGAGGCGGTGGAGCGGGCGGGTGTTGATCCTCGGTCGTTGCGTGGTTCGCGGGTGGGTGTGTTCGCGGGGACGAACGGTCAGGACTATCCGGCGTTGTTGAGTGTGTCGGAGGGTGACTTCGGCGGTTACGTGGGCACCGGCAATGCGGCGAGTGTGGTGTCGGGGCGGGTGTCGTACGTCCTGGGGCTGGAGGGTCCCGCGGTGACGGTCGACACCGCGTGTTCGTCGTCGCTCGTGGCGTTGCATCTGGCCGCACAGTCGCTTCGGTCGGGGGAGTGCGATCTGGCGTTGGCCGGGGGTGTGACGGTGATGTCGACGCCAGGTGCTTTCGTGGAGTTCGCGCGTCAGGGGGGTCTGGCGGGTGACGGTCGGTGCAAGGCGTTCGCGGATGCGGCGGACGGGACGGGGTGGGGTGAGGGTGCGGGTGTGCTGCTGGTGGAGCGGTTGTCGGATGCGCGCCGTCATGGGCGTCGGGTTCTTGCGGTGGTGCGTGGTTCGGCGGTCAATCAGGACGGTGCGTCGAACGGGCTGACGGCGCCGAACGGTCCGGCTCAGCAGCGGGTGATTCGTGCTGCGTTGGCGGGTGCGGGGGTGTCGGCGTCCGAGGTTGATGTGGTGGAGGCGCACGGTACGGGGACGCGGTTGGGTGATCCGATCGAGGCGCAGGCGTTGCTGGCGACGTACGGCCGGGAGCGGGTCGAGGGCCGGCCGTTGTGGCTGGGTTCGGTGAAGTCGAATGTGGGTCATACGCAGGCGGCTGCGGGTGTGGCCGGTGTGATCAAGATGGTGCTGGCGTTGCGGCACGGGGTGGTGCCGGCGACGTTGCATGTGGGGGAGCCGTCGTCGCATGTGGACTGGTCGTCGGGTGCGGTGGAGTTGCTGACGGAGGCGCGTCGGTGGCCGGAGTCGGTGGAGCGTGTGCGTCGTGCGGGTGTGTCGTCGTTCGGTCTGAGCGGTACCAACGCCCACGTCATCCTCGAAGAGGCGCCTGCGGATCCGGCTCCTGAAGAGTCCGGGACAGGTGACGGAGCCGTGCTGCCCTGGCTTGTGAGCGCCCGGAGCGCCGAGGCCCAGCGGGCTCAGGCTGGACGGCTGCTCACCGTACTCAGGGAGCGCCACGACTCTGCTTCTGTGGGACTGGCCCGGGCACTCGCGTCCACCCGTACTTCGTTCGAGCGGCGAGCCGTCGTACTCGCTTCCACACAGGAGGAGTTCGTCGAGGAACTGCAAGCCCTGCACCTGGGCGAGACCGGCCTGCGCACGGTCACGGGCGTTACCCGGGAGGGCGGCAAAACGGCGTTCTTGTTCTCGGGGCAGGGTGCGCAGCGGCCGGGGATGGGCCGGGAGTTGTATGAGGCGTTTCCTGTCTTTGCGGATGCTTTCGACGGGGTGTGTGGGTTTGTCGGTTCCGGGTTGCGGGATGTGGTGTTCGGCGGGGGTGCCGGGCGGTTGGGTCGTACGGAGTGGACGCAGCCGGCGTTGTTCGCGGTCGAGGTGGCTCTGTTCCGGTTGGTGGAGTCGTTCGGGGTGCGTGCGGATTTCGTCATCGGTCATTCGGTCGGTGAGATTGCCGCCGCGCATGTGGCGGGGGTGTTGTCGCTGGAGGATGCGTGTGCTCTGGTGGTGGCGCGTGGCCGGTTGATGCAGGAGTTGCCCTCGGGTGGGGCGATGGTGGCGGTGGAGGCGGCCGAGGACGAGGTTGTCCCGTTGCTGGACGCGGCATTGGTGTCGGTCGCGGCGGTGAACGGTCCGCGGTCGGTGGTGATCGCCGGTGTCGAGGCGGCTGTCACGGAGGTTGCGGAGAAGCTGAAGGCGCGGGGTCGGCGCACGTCCCGTCTGCGGGTGTCGCACGCGTTCCACTCGCCGTTGATGGAGCCGATGCTCGGCGCGTTCCGTGAGGTGGCGGAGCGGATCGGCTACGGAACCCCTGTCATTCCCGTGGTGTCGAACGTGACCGGACGCCTCGCCACCGACGGTGACCTGACGTCGGCCGAGTACTGGGTGCGTCATGTCCGTCAGGCGGTCCGGTTCGCCGACGGTGTGAGTGCTCTGGCGGCCGAGGGCGTGACGCGGTTCCTGGAGATCGGCCCCGACGGCACTCTCACCGCCCTCGCCCGGGACTGCGTACCGGACCACACCGACGACGCGCTCTTCGTCCCGCTGCTCCGCAAGGATGCCTCCGAGCACACGGCCGTGCTGCGGGCGATGGCCCGCTTCCACGTCGACGGCGGAGAGGTCGACTGGAATGTCCTGCTCGGCAGCGGCGACGGTGCCCCGGCGGTGGACCTGCCCACCTACCCGTTCCAACGCCAACGCTACTGGCCAACGGCCACCGAGCAGGGTGCGGCGCCGGCGTACCCGTCGCTCTCCGAGTGCGATGCCTCCTTCTGGGCGGTCGTCGAGGAGGGAGCGCCGGAGCTGGCGGACACGCTCGGGGTCTCGCAGGAGGCGATGAACGCCGTTCTTCCCGCGCTGACTGCATTGCGCCGCGAGCAGCTGGAACGCGCCGAGGTCGAGGGCTGGTGTTATCGCGTCGACTGGGAACCAGTGGTTGTGCCGGACGAAAGACCCGTCACCGGACGGTGGTTGCTCCTACAGAAGCCCGATGACATGCCGCTCGCGGGGCTCGAACAGTTCGTTCCGGGGCTGGAGCGGCTGACTTGCGACGCCTTGGACCGCAAGGGGCTCGCCCGTCTCCTGGAGCAGGCCGTCGAAGGTGAGGAGCCGGCCGGCGTGCTCTCCTGCCTGTCCCTGCCCTCGCCCGGGGGCGGCCGGCCCGCGTCGGAGGCCGGCCGCGCCGTGGAGAACGTGATGGCGCTGGTTCAGGCGCTCGGCGACGGCGGGGCAGCCGCACCGCTGTGGGTCGTCACGCATGCGGGGTTCGGGCCCGGCCGCGCGCCCGACGAACCGGCGCAGGCCGCCGTCTGGGGGTTCGGCCGGGTGGCGGCGCTGGAGTGCCCCGACCGCTGGGGCGGTCTGGTCGATGTGCCGCCGCATCCGGCTCCCGATGAACTCGGCTCCCTGGCCTCGGTGTTGTCCCACGCGGGCGAGGACCAGGTGTCCGTGCGCGGTGCGGCGACATACGCCCGCCGTCTCCGCCCGGCCCCGTTGCCCGCCTCGGCTCCGACCGCCACCCGGGACACGGACCACAGGATCCCGCAGCGGCTCCTGGTCACCGGTGGCACCGGTGCGCTCGGGGTACGCGTCGCCGAATGGTTCGCCGGGCGCGGGAGCACGCAGCTCGTGCTGACGAGCCGGAGCGGCCCGGACGCCCCCGGCGTGGCCGACACGGTCGCCCGGCTACGGGCGGCGGGCGCGGAGCGGGTGGAGGTCGTCGCGTGCGACGTCGCCGACAGGCTCCAGGTCGCCGCGCTGCTCGACGCGCACCCCGTCGACGGGATCGCGCACGCGGCCGGCATCCTCGACGTCGACCCGATCGACGCCACGACCCCCGACGATGTGAATCGCGTGTTGGGGGCGAAGGGGTGGGGTGCGGTGTATCTGGACGAGTTGACGCGGGGCTGGGATCTGGATGCGTTTGTGGTGTTTTCCTCTATTGCGGGTGTGTGGGGGAGTGGGGGCAGGGGGCGTATGCGGCGGCGAACGCGTGGGCTGATGCGGTGGTGGAGGCTCGGTGTGGTCGTGGGTTGGTGGGGGCTTCGGTGGGGTGGGGGCCGTGGTCGGGTGGGGGGATGGTGTCGGATGTGGGTGCGGTGGAGTTGGGGCGTCGTGGGTTGCGGGTGATGGATCCGGGGTGTGCTCTGGTGGGGTTGGGGAGTGTGTTGGAGGGTGGTGGTGGTGCGGTGGTGGTGGCTGATGTGGAATGGGAGCGGTTCGTTCCCGCGTTCACCAGTCGTCGTCCCAGCCCCCTGCTGACCAGCCTCCCCCAGGCGGCGGAAGCGCTGGCCGCGCTCGACAGGCCGGGCCCCGGCACGCCACATGAGGCGCACGGTTCCGGCGGGGTGCCTTCCGCCCTCGTCGAGCACCTCGCCACCCTGTCGCCCCAGGGGCGCACCACCGCGCTCCTGGACCACGTGCGAAGGGCCGCGGCCAGGGCCCTCGGGTATGCCGAGACCACCGCCGTCGCCCCCGACCGCGCCTTCCGCGACATGGGGTTCGACTCGCTCACGGGAGTAGAACTGCGCAACGCCCTCCTGGCCGACACCGGTCTGCGGCTGCCCGCGACGCTGGTGTTCGACTATCCGACCCCGGCCGTGCTCGCCCGGTATCTCGACGGCGCGCTGGCGGGAGAAACCGGCTCCGTCACGACCATGCTCGCCCAGGTGGAGAGCAGCATCGCCCGCATCATGAAGACCAATCCGGACCAGGACGTACGGACCTTGCTGGGGACCCGGCTCAGGGCTTTCCTCAGCGAGATGGAGGACACCGGCGCCGTCGACGGTGACGACGCGGGCGGCCCGGCTCTCGGCGCCCGGTTGGACGACGCCAGTGACGAGGAACTGTTCGACCTCATCAGCCGCGAGCTGGAGCAGTAATGGCGCGAGCCGACGCCGGGAAGCCGTGAGTGGCAGGTTTCCCGGCAGTCGCGGCCGAAGGACCTGGTGATATGAGTCAGCGGCCGCGCCGGAAGAGGTGCGGCCGCTGGACAGATGTGGTGGATGCCACGGCGGACCTGCTGCCGCCGGGAGCGTGTCGTGCGTGTTCTTCGCGCGGTGGGGAGTCGCCTACTTGATGAATTCCGGCAACACCCGCGGCGGCCACTGGCCCACCGTCAGCATGCCCACGGAGTGGGCGCGCGCCACGAGGGCGGCCCGGTTCGGTGCCTTGAGCTTCCGCAGCATGAGGCCGACGTGGTACTCGACACCTTGCCGGCTGAGGTAGAGCCGGGCGGCGAGCTGCACCGTGGAGGCGCCACTGGCGACCCCTTCAAGGACCCGCGCGTCCAGCTTGCTGAGCAGTGCCTCCCGGGAGCCGACGACGGCCTCGGGCTCGCTGCCGGTCGTGCCCTCGTCGGGCCGCACCTGCACGACGATCCCCGCGAGGTGCCCCGTGGTGTTCTGCACGGCGATGCCGGTCAGCTCGCCGGAGAAGGCCCGGCCCGAACAACCCATACCGACCATGCGCTCGGCGAAGCGGTTGGAGCGTCCCTCCGAGAGGCGGTTGAAGTGCCGGTTGAGCAGCGAGGGAGAGCTGGGGTGCAGCAGCTCGTAGAGATTCCGTCCACAGGTGTCGGCCGGGCTGCGGCCGAACTGGCGGGAAAAGGCGGGCTCCGCTGCCACGATGTGCATAGCGGTATCGATCTGTGCCGTGTATACGCGGCGGCTGTCCTCTCCGCGTGGGCGCACATCGTGCGGAGGCCGGTTGGGGGCTAGGCCAGGTTGCGATTCCGCCGTTCTGTCCCTGTTGTGCGAGGTGCCTTCTATTCGCGTGGTCAATGCGCCGCACCGTCTTTCTGCATTCCGATGTGGGGGTTCGCTCCGAAGGGTCTGAGCAGAGATGGTCAATGTTGGATCGATATCTGGCCTATCTGGGTCGATCCTGATCGCACCTGATCAATTGTGGTCGAGCCTAAGGATGCGTCTGCGGAGGGTCAAGCAAACTTTTGCGTGACTGCAAAACATTGTGGTTCGGTGGTTCGGTGGTGCGGTGGGCGGGTCGATATTCGGCCACGGTTGGCGTTTATCGCTGCTGTCCGTTTGTGAGGGGGTTCACAGTGGCTGGTCGTCCCCGAGGACCTTGAGTGCCTTAATGAGGTCGGAACGTCCAGAAATATCAAGTTTCCGATAGGATCGGGTCAGATGTTTCTCCACCATGCGTGACGACGTGCCCAGCCGACTGGAGATCTCGGAGTTGCTGAGGCCGGCCGCGGCCAGCTCCGCGACCTTTCGTTCGGACGGCGTGAGCCGATGCCCCGCCTGTTCGGTGCCCTTCGAGCCGCCGCCCGTCAACTGCTCGCGAATGCTCCTCGCGAGACTGTGGACTCCGTATTCGGCGGCCAGCTCCTGTGCCCGTTTCAGGGCGGCGGTCCGCCTGGTGCGACCCGTTTCCCCATGGGTCCCCAGCGCGTACAGCGCACGACACAGCTCGTAGCCGTTGCTGCCCTTCTCCAGGACCGCGACGGCCTCTTCGAGGCACTCGAAGCTCTCCTGGCCGACGGTGATCCTGCCCAGGACCACGAGAGAGCGGCCGACACCGGCGGGCGCCCCCCAGGCGCGGGATCGGTCCACGTCCGTCCGGGCCACGGCCAGGGCTTCGTCATGTTCGCCCAGCCGGTGGTGCATGAGTGCGGTGCGGGACGGCCACGGCAGGACGATCGGGTTGCTCCAACCGATCTGCTCCGTGCGCAGGCCTGCAATCCGGTAGTGGTAGAGCGCGCCGCGGGGCTCGTTGCGCCGGGCGGCCAGGGAGCCGCGGGCCATGTGCAGCAGCGCCGTCAGGTACTGGTTCTCGGCGTCCAGCCGGTGATGTGTCAGAAGCCGCTTTGCCAGCTCCGGCTGGCCGGTGGCGAGCGCGACCCTCGCGAGAGCCCCCACGCACATGGTGGGCAGACCACTGGTCTCGGGCCCCGCGAGGGCGTCGGCCCGCAGCACCTTGTCCCCGGCGTCGGCCGGATGCCCGTCGGCCAGCGCGACCACGGCCTGTTCGCACCGGATGACGGCCTGCTCGACGTCACCGCCCCGGCGCTGAGCCAGCCGGTACGCCTCGTGCAGCCAGCCGGCCGTGCCCTCCGTCCGTCCGGCCGCGGCCAGAACGGTCACCGCCAGCGGGATGGTGGAGTGGACGTGCTCGGGTGCGGGCGGTTCCTGTTCCAGGAGCCGGGCGGCAAGGCCCGCCAACCGGTCGGCGGGGGCGGCGTTGGCGAGGAAGGCTATGTACATCAGGGAGGTGACCAGCTCTCTTTCTCCTCTGGTGCCCAGCCGGGGAGACGGCCCGAGGTCGCGGAACCTGCGCAGCGCCCGCGTGATGTGCGCGGGGTCCTGCGCCGAGAGGATGTGCTCGTGTGCCTCCAGGCGCAACATCAGTTCCTGCTCCACCCAGTCGTCGCTGTGGCAGCGGCTCAAGGTGTCGGCGACCTCGGCCCGGACGTCGTCGATACGGAAGGTCGGCGGGTCCATCTGCAGTGGCCCCAGCCGTGCCACCGCGTCAGCACGCTCCATAACCGATTCGAGCAGGGGTACGGCCTCCACGATGTGCCGCACCGAGGCGGCGGTGGTGAAAGCGCGTTCGGCTGTCGCCAGGTCGACGAGCAGCCGGGCTCGGTCGCGCCCGGAGAGCGAGCCGTCCAGCAGAGCGCGTCGCAGATATCGGGCCGAGTCCCGCGGCGAGCCGCGACGCAGGGCGCTGTCCGCGGCGGTCCGCAGGATCCGCACCGCCCGTTGGCCCCGCAGGTTGCTTGCCGCCATCAACTGTTCCGCGGCGAGTTCGGCCGGATGGCCGGTGCGGTGCAGCAGTTCGGCAGCCGCCTTGCGCATCGCGGTGCGTTTCTGGGGCGGCATGTGCTCTTCGAGCAGGTCCCGCAGCACGGTCCCCGAGGTGAGTCTGCAGGAGTGCGGATCCACGAGACTGGCGAGCCGTAACACGTCGATCGCCTCCGCCTCCTGTGCCTCGTCGACTGCGGCGAGGCATGCCACGAACCGCGAGTCCGCGACTGCGCCGAGCACGGTCAGCGCGTACGCCGCCCGCCGTACGTGATCCGGCTGCGACCGCAGGAACGCGGCCAGGCGCTGTCGTATGCGTTCTGGGCGCAGGGCGGCGACGATGGCGGCGTGCGCCGAGGTGGGACGCAGCCCCAGGTACAGCGCCTCGTCCAGCAACGCCCGCAGCAACAGGGGATTGCCGCCGGAACGCGTGGCCACCGTCTCCACGAACGCCGCGTCGGCCGCGCCCCCGAAGCCCTCCTCCACCAGCGGGCGCACGCTGTCGCGGCCGAGCGCCGACAGCTCCACTGTCCGGTCGGCGGCCTCGTCCGCGGACGGGGGAGAGTCCTTGGCGGGCGTGAGCAGTTGTCGAACGTGCTGCCGGGTGCCACCCACGTCGCCCGGCAGCACGGAGAAGACGAAGAGGATCCGCTGCTGCCGACGCCGCGCCAGGGATACGGCCAGTGCCTGGAGCGACTCCGTGTCCGCCCACTGGAGGTCGTCCACCATGAGCACCACCGGCCGGTCCGCGGACATGGAGTCCAGTAACGCCGCCAGCCACCGGGGCGCCTGCCGCCGACACGGCGCGGAACACGAGAGAACCGCCGAGAGCATACGGTCGGAGTCCGCCGACAGGCCGGACGGGATCGAGGACGACGCGCCCTCGGGCAATGAGGCGGCCGCGTCCCGCAGCCAGCGGTCGCTGCCCTCGCCCGGTCCCAGCGCCGAGTCCACCAACTGCCGGACCACCCCGAGTCCGAAGCCTTCCTCGGCCTCCGAGGCCTGGGCCCTGAGCAGCAGTGCCCCCTGCTCACCCGCGAGCGCCGCCAGGGCCTCCAGAAACGACGATCTGCCCACGCCCAGAGGGCCGCGTACGACCAGGAGTGAACCCCGCCCGCTCCTGGCCCGGAGGAGAGCCTCGGTGGCCTGCGCCAGCTCCGACTCGCGTTCCCAAAGCATCGTGCTGCTCCTCGGAATCGCCCATGCAGAAGAAATCCGGAATTGTCCGGGGGGGATGACCCACTTGTCCTTGAAATCTTGAGCGTCAGCAGATCATGGGGAGGGGGGTGTCAGCAAGGGAAAACGGACAGACGATCAATCGTGATTCGAAAATACCACTGTGTGTCAATTTGGGGGTGAGAGTCCAAAAACGATCGGCGTGACGGCCGGCCGGGAAGGTGGTAGGTTCGCTTTTGTGTCCTGGAGGGCCTTCCCTCTCGCATGCCCCAGAAGAACGCGAGGAATGGGCCAGTGCATCGCGCGTAGACCCGCCCCGCAATGAACTGGAGGGGTTGAATCGTTTCGGGGTGTCGGTGGCTGCGGCGATCCCGTGGGTCGACACCAATTCATCTGGTAGCCCACTACCTGACGAAAAATGCGACAGCGGCTGCAACGGATACTGGACGGCTGAGGCGCGGACAACGGGATGACCGTCAGGTGCCTCGGCCTGGATGGTGCTACCGCTCGTGGACGGCGGCCCCGTCCATTTCCGACATCTCCAGGGCGGTGCGCAGTTCCCGCCTCCCCGACAGACCCAGCTTGCGGTACGCCGAGGTGAGATGGGCCTCGACCGTCCGCTGCGTCACGAACAGTCTCTCCGCGATCCACGCGTTGGACCTGCCGTCCGCCGCGAGGCGGGCCACCTGTGACTCGCTCTGTGTCAGCGTGTCCAGCCCCCGGGAAACCGGCTGGCGCGGCCGGGCGCCGGTGGCGAGCAGAGCGCGGTGGGCGTCGGCGTGCAGGGATCGGGCGCCGATGGCGTACGACTCCTCCCAGCCCTGGCGCGCTACCTCGCGGGCGGCCTTCCGGTATCCGAGCCGGTGGAGTGCCACTCCCCGGGCGACCCGTACCCGCGCCCGCAGCAGTGCCGCCCGGGTGCCCACGAGTACCTGCTCCGCTTCCTCCAGCAGGGGCGGCCGCTCGTCCTCGGACACGGCCGCTGCCCACAGACCGAGCCCCGCCCCGAGGACGCACGGCAGGTCCGCGGACCGGGCCGTGGCGACGGCCTCCTCGGCCAGTGAGAGGGCCGCGTGACTGTCGCCCAGGGCCAGATGAGCGTGCCCCGCCCAGTACCACCACGACGAGACGGACGGGTTGGTGCGCTGCCACGCCGTCTGCCTGCGTCCGCACTCCAGGAGATCCTCCAGGGCCTGCTTCGGTTCCTGGCGCACCAGGTGCAGTCGGCCCCGGGCGCAGAGGAGTTCGTTCCACTGCCAGGAGTCCGGAAGCGGGTCGTGCAACTCCGCCTCCAGAGAGGTGAACTCCGCCGGATCTCCGACGTCGACAAGGGTGTGGAACCGGACGGCCAGCGACAGCGCCCGTTGTGGGCTGCCGAGCTCGACCGTGGAGTTCCCGAGGGCGCTGGCGGTGGTGCGCAGTGCCGCGTCGAGAGAGCCGAGCCGCAGGTGGGCTTCCGCGCTGAGCGTGAGCAGATCGGGACAGGTACGGTCGAGCGGCGCGTCGGTGGCCTCGATCAGTTGCCGGCAGACGAGTTCGGCCTCATGCGGCCGATCCGCGTAGAGGAGCACGGCGGCGGCGCAGGCGAGGTGGTCGGGGGCGTCCGTGGCCGGTGTGCCGTGGCGGCACACCGTGCGGGCCGCGGCGAGCGAGTCCGCGACACGGTTCGCACGTGTCACCGAGAGGAGGGCGCGGGCCACGAGGAGGGCGCGCTCGTCGGGCGTTTCGCCGGGCAGCGAGAGGTCGAAGGACGCGGTGCCGAGCAGCTCGGCGATGGAGGCCCGGTTGGCGGTGGCCGCCAGCAGCACCTGGGCCTCCAGCAGATGAGGGGCACTGGAGGCGGAAAGGGACGCCGCCGCGTCGGAACGGTACTGGGCGAGCAGCTCCAGCGCGCGGGCCACCTGTCCCTGCCGGGTCAGCGTCCCCGTGAGCGCGCCGAGCGTCCGCAGCCGCAGATCGGAGTAGGGGGCCGACTCCAGCGCCGACGTCAGGTGGCGGATGCTTGCCTCCGGGTCCACCCACGTCTCCGCCAGGCCCAGTTCGGTCAGCAGGCCCGGGTCGCAGTCGCTCTCGGTGCCCTCCGGCACGCACGCCCGCAGCAGCTCCACCGCTCGCTCCGGCGAGAGGTGGAGCATCGCCTCCCGGGCCGCCTCCCGCAGCACGACCCGCGCCCACGGCTCGGCCGCTGTCGTCGGCGCCCGGCGCAGATGCTCGGCGACGTCCGCGGCGCTCTCCCCGCCGTCGTGCAGCAGCCGGGCGGCCCGGCCGTGCGCGGCGGCGCGTTCCTCGTCCGACATGTCGGCGAGCACCGCGTTGCGTATGAGGGCGTGAGCGAAGTACCAGTTCGTGCTGTCGGCCGCGGTGATCAGCCCGAGGGAGATCAGGACGAGCAGTGAGCGGTCGAAGACGGAGTTGTCCAGATGGGCCAGCCGTGCGCATGTCTCCAGGGAGGCGCCGTCGCCGAGCACGGCCAGTGCCCGCGCTCCCTGGACGGTCGCCTCCGGCTGCCGGTGCAGCAGCCTGGTCACCCGCAGCCGCACGGCGGGAACGTCCTGCTCATCCACCGGCGTGAAATAGTCGGCGGTGAGCGGGAGTTCCTCGTTCCGCAGCTCCATGAGGAACTGCGTCACCGTCAGCGGGTTTCCGTTCGTGGCGGCCAGACACGCGTCCTGGAACGCGAGGCACGTCTCCGCCCCGATGAGCTGCCGGGTGAGCAGACCGACACCGTCGCGGGTGAGCGGGCGGAGCCGCAGGACCTGGCACAGCGGGGACGCGGCCACCTCGTCGAGTGCCGGGACGTCGGTTCCGCCGCGCCGGGCGAGCACCAGGAACACCGGCAGTCCGGCCAGCCGACGGGCGGTGTGCGCGAGGAACCGCAGCGACGCGTGGTCGGCGTCGTCCGCGTCGTCGACGACGATCAGCAACGGTCCGCGAGAGGCCGCGGACCGGACACACCCGTGCAGTTCGGTCAGGACGCTGAAGGACGGGTTGCCCGTATCCAGGTCGTACCACGCCAGCGAGGGCGAGCCGGTCTCGATGTCCCAGCCACTGGGTATGCCGGGCCGAGGAGCCACGGGCAACCCGGCGGGTCCGCCGTCATGCAGCTCGGCGAGCAGGGCGAGCGCGGTGCTCAGGGGCAGGCGATGCCCCTCCCGCCCCGCCCGGGTCCGCACGACGCGCAGATCCAGGGAGCGGGCCTGCGCTGCCAGCCCGCACAGCAGAGTCGTCTTGCCGATGCCGTCCGGGCCTTCGAGGATCACCAGGGCGGGGGCGCCCGCCGCGGTTCGCCGGGCGAGCTCACCGAGGACAGTGAGCTCGCGCTCGCGCTCCACCGGCTTCGGGCGGGATCCGTGCGGCCGTGCCTCCGGAGAACCGCTCGCGCACGCAGTGGTCATCAAGCGTGTCCCTCTCTCCCGGGGTGCCGCCGACGCCACCGGGACATCTGCGCCCAAACCTCGGACACCGTCCATGGGGACCACGGGTGGTGTCCGGCCAAATACTGTCCGGCCAAATACTGTCCGGCCAAGGTCATCTTTGCCTATACGGGCCTAGCAGATCTCCTAGAGTCTCGTGATTCCGTCGGCGTTACGTGATCTTGTGTGGCAGGGTCTCTCGGTGTGGAGCTCTCCGTGGAACAGGCCGCAGAGTTGCGGGAGTTGGTGAACAGTCGGGATGTACCCGCCGACATGGCGACGCGGGGCCGGATCGTGCTGTGGTCGGGCGAAGGCCGTCGACGCAAGGACATTGCCGAGCCGCTTGGCGTATCGCTGCCGACGGTGGACCGCTGGAAGCGGCGTTATGCCGAAGTCGGACTGGCCGGGCTGGAAGGCGACCGGCCCGGCGGGGCCCGGGAACAGGTGCCGGCGCGGGTGCGGGCCCGTGTGATCGCGTTGACCCGCATGACGCCGCCGGATGGCACGGGGCTTTCGCACTGGTCCACACGCGAGTTGGCAATATCTGAAGCGGACCGAGGGCATCTGCGTGTCCTGGCACTACATCGCGCGGATCTGGCGCGAGGAGCATCTCAAGCCGCACCGGAACGGCACCTTCAAGATCTCGAAGGACCCCGCGTTCGCGGAGAGGGTCGCCGACGTGATCGGCCTCTATCTTGCCCCACCTGGTGGCGCGGTGGTCCTCTCGATCGACGAGAAGACGCAGATCCAGGCGCTGGACCGGACCCAGCCGGTGCTGCCGGTCGCCTTCGCGGCGAGCGAGAAGCGCACCGCCGACTACGTCCGTCACGGCACCACGAACCTGTTCGCCGCCCTGAACGTGACCACCGGCGAAGTGATCGGCGAGTGCGGGCCGACCCGGAACGGCAAGGACTTCCTGGCCTTCTTGAAGAAGGCCGTCAGACCGCACGCCGAGAAGGACATCCATGTCGTCCTGGACAACCTCTCGACGCACACCACCCCGGAAGTCAAGGAGTGGCTGGCCAAGAACCCGCACGTCCACTTCCATTTCACTCCCGTCGGGTCCTCGTGGCTCAATCAGATCGAGATCTGGTTCGGAATCCTGACCCGGCAGTCCATCCGCCGAGGCACCTTCTCCAGCGTCAACGTCCTGATCAAGCAGATCCGCGACTACATCAACTCCTGGAACGAGAGCGCGAAACCGTTCACATGGACCGCGACCGCCGGCGAGGTCCTCGCGAAGGTCGAACTCGTCGCGACCAACGTGAAGAAACTCGTCAATAACAACTCGAACTGACATGAACAGGATCACGAGACACTAGTTCCGATAAATGGGAGGTACTTGAACTCTTTATAATTCCTCCGTGCAGCCTCCATGAGCGGCCCTGTCGCTCGTGCCGCGGTGGGCAGCCGCGCAAGGCCGCACCGATGTGAGGACCTCCGCTCCGTGTGTGACGCGGTGATCTCTTCTCGGCCGCCTCAGTCCCAGGCCACCGGCAGCCTGTCGACGCCGTAGTGCACGGCGCGGTCGCGCAGCGGCACCTCCTGGGCCGGCGTCGCCAGCCGCAGCGTCGGGAACCGCTCGAAGAGGCCGCGCAGCCCGATGCGCAGACTGGTCCGGGCCAGATGCTGGCCCAGGCACTGGTGGGCGCCGAAGCCCAGCGCCAGGTGCTTGCGGGGGACACGGGTGACGTCCAACTGATCCGGGGAGCTGAAGACCTCCGGGTCACGGTTGGCGGCGGGCAGGGACAGCACCACGGTCTGGCCCGCCTTGATCGTGGTGCCGCCGATCTCCACGTCCTCCAGCGCACACCGGCTCGACCCCATATGGGAGATCGTCAGATAGCGCAGCAGCTCGTCCACCGCACCCGTCTCGTACAGCTCCGGCCGCTCGCGCAGCAGCGCCAGCTGGTCCGGGTGCTCCAGCAGAGCGAACGTGCTCAGGGAGAGCATGTTCGGTGTGGTGTCGAGCGAGCCGCCCAGGGTGAGAACCCCCAGGTTGACCAGTTCGTCCTCGGTCAGCTCGCCGGTCGCCGCCAGCCGCCCGAAGAAGTCCTCGCCCCGTTCGGCCATCCGCTCCCTCACCATCGGCCGGATGAGCCCGTCCATCGACTCCAGGTGATGGATGAACTCCTCCAGCGTGTAGGTGAGCGTCATCAGTGCCGAGAGGTGCTCCTGGATGCCGTCCATCAGCTCCGGGGAGACGCCCATCAGCGAGCACACCGAGCGCAGGCTGGCCTTCTCCGCGAAGTCGGTCAGCAGATCGGCGGGTGAGCCCGCGGCCGCCATCTCCTCCAGCGTCTCGTCGACGATGCGCTTCAGGTGGGGCTCGTACTGCTGGATGCGCCGCAGCGTGAAGTGACCCGCCAGCAGCCGCCGGTACCTGGTGTGTTCCGGGGCGTCCATCTTCGCGAACGACCCGGGGAGCGAGGGCTGCGGCGCGTACTCGGTCATCGGGAACGGCGGCGCGACCACGTGCGCGAGCAGTTCGTTGCGGTGGCTGAACCGGTCGTCGGCGAGGATCTGCCGGACCAGGTCGTGCCGCGTCACCAGCCAGCCGGAGGTGTCCTTCGGTGCCACCTGGAACGTGACGGGACTGACCGGCTGCTCGGCGCGCAACCGGGCGTACTCGGCGGGCGGGTCGAACGGGCACTTCCCCCGCTCCGAGGGAATCACGGGAGGCTCGGGCCTGGTCTTCATGAGGTCACTCCATAGGGCGGCGCGAAGCGAGAGACGAGTCGGGAAGGGACGACGGACGCGGACGCCTCAGGTGCGTTCTACGAGCAGCGGCAGATGCCGTGCGCCGAAGACGTTGGTGCCGTGCCAGGCGAGCCGCGCTTCGGGGTCCACGGTGATGCGGGCGTACCGGTCCAGCAGGGCCTCCAGCGCGATCCGGCCCTCCAGCCGGGCCAGCGGGGCCCCGATGCAGTAGTGGATGCCGTGCCCGAACGCGGCCTGGCGGGCGTTGGCGCGGTGAGTGCGGAACTCGTCCGCCTGTTCGAAGACCTGCTCGTCGCGGTTGGCCGAGAGCAGCCACAGGTACAGCAGAGAGTCCGTGCCGACGTCCAGACCGGCGATGTTCGTCTCGGCCGTGGTGACCCGTTCGATCCGGGTGAACGGCGGGCGCAGGCGCAGCGCCTCCTCGATCACCGCGGGCACCAGCGAGCGGTCCGCCCGCACCCGCGCGAACAGATCCGGATCCCGGTCCAGACAGATCAGCGCGTTGCCCAGGAGCACCGACGTGGTGATGTGCCCGGCCAGCAGCAGCAGGGTCGCGAAGCTCGCGATGTCCTCGTCGTCGAGCCGCTCACCGTCGACCTCGGCGCCGACCAGGGTGCTCAGCAGGTTCCCGTCCGGCTCCTTGCGCAGGGCCTCGATGAAGCCCTGGAGGTAGGCGGAGATGGTGACCGCGGTCTCCTCCATCCGGCGCACACTCTCCGGGTCTTCCGGATCGGTGGACAGCAGCTGGTCCGCCCAGCCCTGGAAGCGGTCCCGGTCCTCGACCGGCACCCCCAGCATGCGTGCGATGACCGTCACCGGCAACGGGTTGGCGAGCGTGTCCACCAGGTCGAAGGCGCCCTCGGGAGCGGCGTCCAGCAGTTCGCCGGTCAGATCGGTGATCCACGGTTCGAGACCGGAGATCAGCCCCGGGGTGAACGCCCGGCTCACCAGACGGCGCATCTTGCCGTGCAGGGGCGGATCGAGCAGCAGCAGCGTGCCGCGCGGGGCCTGCTTCTCGCCGCCCGACAGCCGGCCCACCGTGTCCGAGGAGAACGTCGCCGGATCGGCGAGGATCCGCTGCACGTCCGCGTGCCGGAAGACATGAACCCTGCCGGCGCCGTCCCGCCACGCCGGCTGCTCCTCGCGCATCCGCGCCGCCCACGCCAGCAGCGTGGCGCCACCGTCCGGCGCCACGGCCGGCTCACGCTCGGTCCAGGAACCGGCCTCGGGTGTCGGGTCGAGCACGTCCGAGGTGCCTTGCTGCGCCACCCGGATTCCCCTTTCGCAGATGTCGTACGACGGTTCCGGACGGCGCCGTGCCACTGCGGCGGCGCCGTCGCCTTCCGTCCGCCGATCACTCCAGCACGGCGGCCCCGTGGCGGACCAGGGAAGGCCGTGCAATCTAGGGATTCACCGAGTACCGGCCGCCGCGGTCGATCGCCGGGCCGCCGCGCCGGTGCCGAATCTCTAGAGGAAATCCCAGACAGCGGTCTCCCGGCGGCCGAACCCCCGCTCCCGCACCGCAAGATGGGCTCGCCCCGGCATCCCACCGGACCGGCACGCACGCAGGAGGCCTCCCATGGACATCGCGATCGACCACGACAGGTGCATCGGCGCCGGTCAGTGCACCCTCATCGCCCCCGAGGTCTTCGACCAGCGCGACGACGGACTGGTGCTGTTGCTGGTCGAGCGCCCGGACGACGCTGGGCTCGACGCCGCCCGGGAGGCCGTCGAGTGCTGCCCGATGAGTGCCCTTTCCGTGGGCGAGGACCGTAGGCCCCCGGCCTGAGCGCCGTCCCGGGCCGCCCCCTGAGGAGGAGATCAACCGATGCGCGTCCTGTTCGCCGGCCTGCCGGAGAAGTCGCACGTCCTCACCATGGTTCCGCTCGCCTGGGCTCTGACGGCCGCCGGGCACGAGGTGCTGATGGCCAACGCGCCGTCCCTGACCGACGCCATCACCGGCGCCGGACTGGTGGCCGCCCCGGTCGGCAGCGACCACTACCTGCACCGCGACATGGCCGTCGCACGCGACTCGCAGGACGCGGACGTCGCCAACTGGAGCCGTCTCGGCTACGGCGACGTCGACCACGCGAGCCTGCTCGCCCGCTACAGGATCAGCGTCCCGTACGGGTTCGCCCGCTACAACGACCCGATCCTCGACGACCTCGTCGGCCTCGCCCGTGACTGGCGGCCCGACCTCGTCGTCCGCGACCCCATCGCCTACGCGGGCGGTATCGCCGCCCGCGCCTGCGGCGCCGCCCACGCCCGTCTGCTGTGGTGCGCCGACGTCTACGGCCAGGCCCGCGCCACGTTCGTCGAACTCGCCGAGGACATGCCCGAGGACCAGCGCGCCGATCCGCTCACCGACTGGATCGACGAACGCGGAAGCGCCTACGGCGTGCGCTGCGACGAGGAACTCCTCAACGGACAGTTCACCATCGACACGCTGCCCCCGAGCCTGCGCCCTCCCTCCGACCTGCGCCGGCTCTCCATGCGGTACGTGCCCTACAACGGCGCGTCCGTGCAGTGGCCCTGGCTGCGCGAGAAGCCCAAGCGGCCCCGGGTGTGCGTCACTCTGGGCCGTACCAACACTGAGGCCTACGGCGGCGACTACGTGGCCGTGGCCGACATCCTGCGAGCCCTGTCCCGGCTCGACGCCGACATCGTCGCCGCCCTCATGCCCGAACAGGCCGAGAAACTCGGTGACCTGCCCCCCAACGTCCGGGCCGTCGGCGGCCTCGCCCTCAGCACCCTGCTCCCCAGCTGCACCGCCGTCGTCCACCACGGGGGCTGGGGCACCTTCTCCACCGCCCTGGTCAACGCCGTGCCGCAGCTCGCCCTGTCCACCCTGGTGGCCGACCAGGAACTACGCGGCCGGACACTGCAGGACAGCGGGGCCGGACTCCACGTGCACCACACCGACGCCGACGCCGACCGGGTCGCGGACCTCACCCGGCGCCTCCTGGAGGACCCCTCCTACGCCGCCGAGGCACGCCGTCTGCGCGACGAGTCGGCCGCCATGCCCACGCCACACGACCTCGTCCGGGAACTGGAACGCCTCACCGCAGCCGGCTGAATCCCCCGGTGCCGGCCCGACCCCCATTCGCCCACCCTGAGGAAGGAGGACGGCGCACCCCTCGGCACGCCCTGAGACGCGCCGCACCCAGATGAGTCAGACGCGCATTCTGGTGACCGGCGGTGCCGGCTTCATCGGATCCCACTACGTCCGGACCCTGCTCGGACCCCTCGGCCCCGACGACGTCACCGTCACCGTCCTCGACTCCTTCACCTACGCCGCCAGTCTCGCCAACCTCGACCCCGTCGCGGACAGCGACCGCTACCGGCTCGTCGTCGGCGACATCTGCGACAGCGCTCTCGTCGACAGCCTGATGGCCGAGCACGACCAGGTGGTGCACTTCGCCGCCGAGTCCCACGTGGACCGCTCCCTGGCCAGCGCCACCGAGTTCGTGCGCACCAACGTGCTCGGCACCCAGACCCTGCTGGACGCGGCCCTGCGCCACGGCACCGACCGGTTCGTGCACATCTCCACCGACGAGGTCTACGGCTCCATCCCCGAGGGCTCCTGCTCCGAGGAACAGCCCCTGCACCCCAACTCCCCGTACGCCGCGTCCAAGGCAGCCAGTGACCTGGTCGCCCTGTCCTACCACCGCTCGCACGGCCTGGACGTACGCGTCACCCGTTGCTCCAACAACTACGGGCACCACCAGTTCCCGGAGAAGATCATCCCGTTGTTCGTCACCAGGCTCCTCGCCGGTGACCGGGTTCCCCTCTACGGCGACGGCCTGAACGTGCGCGACTGGCTTCACATCGACGACCACGTCCGCGCCGTCGAACTGGTCCGCACGGGCGGCAGGGCCGGCGAGATCTACAACATCGGCGGCGGCACCGAACTCGACAACCGCAGCCTCACCGAACTCCTCCTCGAGGCCTGCGACGTCGGCTGGGACAGGGTGGAGTACGTCATCGACCGCAAGGGCCACGACCGCCGTTACTCCGTGGACTGGCGCAAGGCCCACGTCGAATTCGGGTACAAACCGCAGAAGGACTTCACCGAGGGCCTCGCCGAGACCGTCGCCTGGTACCGGGACAACCCGCAGGTTCCGGCAGACGCCGCCCGTCCCGATCCGCGGAACGGGACCGCCCCGTGCTGACATGGCGCACCCTCGGCTCCGTGCGGGCATCGGCCGACGGCCACGACGTCACCCCGTCGGCGCCGAAGGTGCGCCAGGTGCTGGCCCTGCTGCTCGCTCGACGCAACACCGTCGTACCGCTCGACGCCCTCACGGCCGAACTCTGGCCGGGCCGCCCGCCCCGCAGCGCCACCGCGACCGTGCAGACCTACGCCTACCAGCTGCGCAAGGCGCTGCACGGCGGCGACGGACCCGGCTCGGGCGAGGAGGGGCCACTGGTCACCCACGCCCACGGCTACCTGCTGCAGGTCGGGCCCGGGGAGTGCGACGCGGAGGAGTTCGCGCTCCTCACCGGCCGGGCCCGGGCCGCACTCGCCGACGACGACCCACCGGGCGCCGCCGCGCTGGTCGAGCGGGCCCTGCTGCTGTGGGACGGACCGCCCTTCGCGGACGTCCCACAGGGCCCGGCGCTGCACGGACACGTCCTGCGCCTCGAAGAACTCCACCTTCAGGCCGAGGAGTTGCGCGTCGCGGTCGGCCTGCGCCTCGGCCGGCACCGTGAGCTCGTCGGTGAGCTCAAGGAACTCGCCTGGGCCCACCCGCTGCACGAGTGGTTCCAGGGCAGCCTCATCATCGCCCTGGAACGGTGTGGCAGGCGCAGCGAGGCGCTGGACGTGTACCAGCGGCTGCGCGCGATGCTCCGGGACGAACTGGGCCTCGATCCCTCGCCCGGTCTCCAGAACCTGCGCCAGCACGTGCTGACCGATCGTGTCAGCACGGCCGACCTGGACCTCCTGCCGGGCTGATACCGCCCGCCGGGGCAGCCGGTTCCGCTCAGGTCCGCCGTCGGTCGACGGCGGATCCGCCGTGGTGCTCCACGGCTGCCCGCCACAGGTCCGCCACCATGTCGCGGGGCGTGCACCTCGGCTCCCAGCCGAGCACCGTGCGTGCGGCCGACACGTCCACGGCCATCCAGTCCGTGTCCGTCAGCGGACGCGGCCCCGTGACGGAACCCTCCACCAGCCGGGCCGGCCGCCCGCTGAGCGTGATCAGCAGGTCCACCATGTCCCGGACGTGCTGCGAGGCCCCGCTCGCGATGTTCAGCACGTGCCCGCCGGCGCCGGGGACGCACAGCGCGGCCACGACGGCCCGCGAGACATCCTGGGCGTCCACGAAGTCGCGGACGCTGCGCAGCGGTGACACCCGCACCTGCGCGGGCCGTCCGTCCGCGGCGTCGTCGAGCAGCTGGGCGGCCACCTGTCCGAGGAGGCTGCCGCGCGGGGTACCCGCGCCGATCACGTTCGACAACCGCAGTACCACCGCGTCCACGGTGCCCTGCTCGACGGCCCGCAGTACCGCGCGGCTGCCCTGCAGCTTCGTGCGTCCGTAGTCCGTCGTCGGTTCCTCCGGCGAGGACTCGTTGAGCCACACCCCGTTGGGCTGCGGCGTGTACTCGTGCACGGAACCCAGCTGCACCAACCGCGGCCGGGGCTCGGCGACGGCGAGAGCCGAGAGCAGCCTGTCCACCAGCAGCCGGTTGTTGCGGCGCATCCCGTCGGCGGTGGGGGACCAGACGTCGCCGGCGGCGTTGACGACGGCCACCGGCCGTTCCGCGTCGATCAGTTCGGTCAGGGCCCCCGGCCCGTCGGCGACCAGGTCCATGGGGTGCAAGGCCCAGGACGCGGGTGTCTTTCGCGGATGACGGGACACGGCGAGAATCTCGTGCCCGGCACGCTCCAGCGCGGCCCCCACCTGGCGGCCCACGAATCCGGTCGCTCCGAGGAGTACCACCCGGCCGGTCCCCGTGTCCGGGCCGTCCGGCCGTTCCAGCGCACCGATCTCCGCCATGCCACCGCTCCTTCCGGGCCCGCTGCCCGCACGTCTGTCGGCCTCTTCGCCCGCACGAGGGTCGGCCTCTCAGGCCATGCGACGCGGGCACACGGACCTCACACGCCCACTGAAGCAGCCGTGGATCGAGGACTCCTCCAGGCTCCGTCGACTCCATCCGCCCACCGCCGGAACTCGACCGGTTCTCGATCACGACGTTCTACGATGTGATCATCATGAAGGTTCGAGAGATGGCTGTGCCGGACGCCTACCACATCACGCCGCATCAGTTCCTGGATGAACGCGGCAGCTTCTACGAGTCGTTCCGGCACGACCGGCTGGCCGAGCAGATCGGCCGCCCCGTGCCGGTGGCGCAGGTGAACTACTCGGTCTCGCGCCGCCGCACCCTGCGCACCCTGCGCGGGCTGCACGGCATGCTCCTGCCGCCGGGCTAGGCCAAAGTGGTGTGCGTGGTGCGCGGCGCCGTCCTCGACATCGTCGTGGACCTGAGGGTCGGATCCCCGACCTGGGGCGTGCACGAGGCGAACTGGATGTCCGCGGAGTCGGGCGAAGCGCTCTTCGTCGCCGAGGGCCTGGTGCACGGCTTCCTCGCCCTCACCGACGACACCTGCGTGTCGTATCTGTGCTCCACCGAGTTCGTGCCCGGCACCCAGGTGGACATCGACCCCCTCGACCCCGAGCTCGCCCTGCCCTGGCGCCTGACGGAGATGCCCCTGATGTCGGTGAAGGACTCGTCGGCGATCACCGTCGCCCAGGCCAGGGACACCGGACTCCTGGCCGACTACGAGGACTGTCTGACGCACTACGCGGCGCTCCGCGAGGCCGCCTGCTGACCAGCGCCGCGCCGGGAACTCCCGCAGCCGCGGGCGGCGCCCGCCCACCCGACCTCCAGGAGAGCCGATGCCGTCCAGTACACCCGAGCCCGCCCAGCACTACGCCATGCTGCTGTTCGGGGACTTCGGCCACATCGCTCCCACCCTGGGCGTGACCCGCGAACTCCTCGCCCGGGGCCACCGCGTCACCTACGTCGTCGACGAGACCTTCGCCGCGGTGGTCGAGGAGAGCGGCGCCCGCGCCGTCACCTACGCCTCCGCGCGCGGCGACTTCTACCGCGCCGCCGACCCGAGCCCCGACCGGCTCGCCCGCGACGGCTACAACCTCCTCCTCGACACCATCCGCACCGTGTTCCCCCTCGCCCAGGACGCTCTGGCCGCCGATCTGCCGGACGTCGTGCTCTACGACTTCGAGACGGTCGCCGCCGGCCGGGCCGCCGCCCGCGTCCTCGGCGCCGTACCGGTGCAGGTCTGCCCGAGCCACGCGGCCAACGAGACGTTCTCGCTGCGCGCCCAGATGTGGGACCCCGGGCATCCACTGATGGCCCGAGGTGCCGAGGTGATCATCGAGTTCATGGGCAAGCACGGCATCGGCCTGGATGAGATGGGCCGCTACGGCGCCGAGTGGGACGAGCGCAACCTGGTGTTCCTGCCACGCGCCTTCCAGATCGAGGGCGACAGCTTCGACGAACGGTTCGCCTTCGTCGGCCCCACCTTCACCGAACCCGCCCAGGACCTGTGGTCCCCGCCCGCCGACGGACGCCGCACCGCCCTCGTCTCGCTGGGCACGGAGTCCGGGGACCGCGGCGGCTTCTTCCGGCTGTGCGCGGAGGCGTTCGACCCCGCCGACTGGCACGTGGTGATGACACTCGGCCGTGGTAGCGACCCCTCGCTCCTCGGACCGCTGCCCGCCCACGTCGAGACACACCCCTGGCTGCCGCATCCCGCCGTGCTGCCGCATGCCGACGTGTTCGTCTGCCACGCCGGGATGGGCAGCCTCATGGAGGCACTGTTCTACGGCACTCCCGTGGTGGCAGTGCCCCGCGCCCACGAACTCGCTCTCAGTGCCGGGCGGTTGGAGCAGTGCGGAGTGGGCCGCAGCCTGCCCAGGGCCGGACTGACCGCCCAGGTCCTCGCGGAGTCGGTGGCCACGCTGCTCACCGACCCCGAGGGGCCGGCCGCCCGCGCCCGGATGCGGCAGGGCGTGCGCACGGCGGGCGGTGCCGTCCGAGCCGCTGATCTGCTGGAGGCCTGGGCCGCCGCCCGCCCCGTGCCCGCGGCCGGCTGAACGTCCCGCGGTCGCCGAACGGGGCCCGGGGCCGTGTGGGACGCACCAACAGCGTCCTGCACGGCCCCGGGCCCCGTTCGCGTGCTCAGTGGGGCAGCGTCACGTACTCGATCACCGTGTCGATGCTGTGGTCGATCATCTCGTCGGTGAGCCCCGGGTACACCCCGATCCAGAAGGTCCGCTCGGTCGTGATGTCGCTGTTGGTGAGCGGCCCGCTCACGCGGAACTCGCGTCCCTCGTAGGCGGGGTGGCGGGTGAGGTTGCCGGCGAAGAAGCGCCGGGTGGCCACCTTGCTGGTCTCCAGGTGGTCGATGAGCGCGCCCGGCGCGAACGGCGCGTCCGGCCGGACCGTGATGGCGAAGCCGAACCAGCTCGGGTCACTGCCCGGCGTCGCCTCCGGAAGCAGCAGGTGCGGCAGCCCGTCCAGGCCCTCCCGCAGCCGGGCCCAGTTGTGCCGGCGAGCTGTGCCGAACTCGTCGATCCGGCTCAGCTGCTGAAGCCCGAGCGCTGCGGAGATGTCCGTCGACTTCAGGTTGTAGCCCACGTGGGAGAAGATGTACTTGTGGTCGTAGCCCTCCGGCAGCGACCCCATCTGGTGCTCGAAGCGCTTGAAGCAGCGGTTGTCCTCGCCCGGCTCGCACCAGCAGTCGCGACCCCAGTCGCGCATCGACTCCACGATCCGGGCCAGAATCAGGTTGTCCGTCACCACGCAGCCGCCCTCGCCCATCGTGATGTGGTGGGCAGGGTAGAAGCTCTCCGTCGCGAGATCTCCGAAGGTCCCGGTCAGCTGCCCCTGGTAGGTGCTGCCCAGGGCGTCGCAGTTGTCCTCGATGAGGAACAGGTCGCGGTCCTCGGCGAGTTGGGCGATCTCCCGCACCTGGAAGGGGTTGCCCAGCGCGTGCGCCATCATGATCGCCCGGGTGCGCGGGCCGATCGCCTGCTCCACCCGCTCCAGTGAGGCGTTGTAGGTGTGCAGTTCGACGTCGACGAAGACGGGTGTCAGACCGTTCTGCAGGATCGGGTTGACCGTCGTGGGAAATCCGGCGGCGACCGTCACCACCTCGTCGCCCGGCTTCAGCCGGTCCTCACCCAGTTGCGGCGAGGTCAGACTGCTCAGCGCCAGCAGGTTCGCCGACGAGCCGGAGTTGGTCAGATGGGCCTTGCGCAGACCGAAGTACTTGGCCAGGGACCGCTCCAGCCTGCGCGAGCTGACGCCCGCGGCTATCCGCATGTCGAGCGCCGCTTCCACGAGCGCCACCCGGTCGTCCTCGGTGAGTACCGCACCCGAGGCCAGCACCGCGGTGACACCCGGCACGAACCCCGACGAGACGGTGGAGCGGTGGTACTCACGCACCAGGTCGAGGATCTCGGTCTTGTCGTTCCCCATCGGCTGATGGCCTCCTGTGTGTGCCGGTGGGGACGAGACGGACGGCCGGCTTGCAGTCGAAGCGGGTCCCCACGCCCGTATCGATCGATCGGGGGAACCCCAGACCAGCACGTATGCCCGGCCGCTGGCCAGGAAGGCCGGGCAACTCTAGGGATCCACCAAAAGCATGGGGGGTCCTCGGCATCCCTCGCCGAGGCATCCCCGCGCAGGGTCTAGGGATTTCATCACTGCCGGTCCCGCACGCTGGAAACGACCGGCCGCGGGCCCCGCAGACACTTCTGGAGACGCGTGATGAGACATGGCCCATCGGGCGCCCCCGAGCGCACGGTCGTCCTGCGCGGCCAAGGCCCGTCCGGCGCGCGGGTCCGGCTGGGCGTCCACGACCTGGTGAACGGCACCTTCGCCACGCTGTGGACCTTCTACTACCGGCAGACGCTGGACGACGGCGCCCTCCAGGACTCCCTGCGACGCACCCTCGCCCACTATCCGCTGCTCACCGGCCGCCTCGAACGGGATGCGGACGGCGGCCTCAGCATCGTGTGCAGCGACGCCGGCGCGCTCTTCGAGGTGTCCCGCTCCGACCACGCCATGCAGGACCACGGGCCCGACCGACCCGTCGGACAGGACCTGCGCCGTTACGTCCGCTCCGTCAACCCCTTCCGCGTCGTCGGCCACAACACTCCGCTGCTCACCGTCAAGGTCACCCACATGCGCGGCGGAGGTTCTGTCCTCGGCGTCTCCATCAACCACAGCATCGTCGACGGCGGCGGGACCTTCGGCTTCCTGCTCCACTGGTCCCGCGTCCACGCGGGTCAGGACCAGGCCGCACCGCCGTACGACCGCCACTTCCTCGACGGCCTCGCCGAAGAAGCGCATCCCGCGCCGGATGATCCCCAGTACGCCGTGGTCACCCGCCGGAAGAAGTTCGGCTTCTTCTGGACGGTCAACGCCCACGCCCGTCATGTACGCACACTCACCGTCAGGTTCCCGGTCCGGGACGTACTGGCACTGCGGGAGGCGGCACGGGACGGGCAGGACCGGGACCGGGCGCCCGCCTCCAGCGGTGATGCTCTCGGCGCCCATCTGTGGCGGGTCCTCGGCGCTCTGCGTGACCGGGCTCCGGACGCCGAGGAACGCCTGGGGGTCGTGGTCGGCCTGCGGCAAACGCTCAAGGAGCGCCTGCCGGACGGCTACGGAGGCAACGCCGTGTCCAACACCACGGCCGTGCTCCCGGCTCGCGAGCTGCGCGAGGAACCCCTCGCCCACGCCGCCCAGGCGGTGCGGGACGCCGTGGATCGCGTCACCCTGGCCCGGGTGTGCCAGGAGACGGCGTTCCTGGACGCCCAGCGCCGGGCCGGACGCTCCCGACGCGTGCTCAGCCGGATGACGCTGGACGCCTTCGAGGGCACGGTCGCCCTGAACAACATGAGCCGGCTTCCGGTCTACGCCGTCGAGTTCGGCACCGGACGACCCTTCTGGTTCGAGTATCCGGCGAGCCTCATTCCCTGGACCGTCCTCGTCACGCCCACCCCGGACGACGACTACAGCCGCGATGTCCACCTCAGCGTTCCCCGCGACGCCGCGGACGCCCTGCGCGGCCCTGAGTGGTCCGCGCGTCTGCGCGACCCCGCCGGCTGCCTCGACCTTCCCTGACTACGGGCCCCGTTCCTCCACCGTTTCCCTGCGTGGCGTCGGCTCTCTATGCCCCCGCGGCCTTGCGTAGTTCCGCCACGCGATCGGTCCGCTCCCACGTGAAGTCGGGCAGTTCACGGCCGAAGTGGCCGTACGCGGCGGTCTGGGCGTAGATCGGCCGCCGGTGCCGTCACCGCGAGCGCGGTGGGGGCGATCATGCCCTTGCGGTCGTGCGCCCGGACGTGGAAGACCACGGCGCCGCAGAAGTACAGGAACACCCCCGCGCCGGCGGTCACCGCCAGAGGCGGCAGGGGCAGCCCGACGAGCAGGCCGGCCGCTCCGGCGATCTCCAGCAGCGGCAGCCGCGGCAGGGTCTGCGCAGGTCCTCGACCAGGTGCCGGGCCAGGCGGAGTTGGGTATGGGCTGCGATGACGAGCCAGGTCCAGCGGTCCGCGGCAGCCGGCTCACGAAGCTTGGGTGTGGTCCAGCCCAGAGTCTGCTTGAGCATGCGGAAGGTGTGCTCCAGGTCGAATCTGCGCAGGAAGGCCTGCCAGAGGCGGTCCACATCTGCGGCGCTGGCGCCGGTGGCGGACCACCACAGCCAGATCGGCTTGGGATTGCGGTCGCCGCGCAGGTGGTCGACCTGCAGACGGATGACGGTGCCTTCGATGACCGGCAGCTGGGCGAGGTGGCCGGCCCAGGCCGAGCGCCGGGTCAGCAGCGGGTGCAGGCGGTCCCAGGCGGTAGCGAGGGCCTGTCCGTAGTGCATGGTGTCGCTCACCGTGGTGCGGGACGGGACAGGATGGGTGCTCGGATCCTCGAAGCCGAACCCCTCTCCATGCCGGGGCTTGCGTCCGCGCTTGCCCGCGGGCTGGGGCGGCGGCGGAAAGAACAGGACGCGGTCAGAACGCATCCGGCCCAGCACTTCCACGGGCAGATCGGCCAGCAGAAAGGCCAGACGGTCTCGCACGGTCGGGCGCCCACGTCCGCAAGATCGCCCACGATCTACGACTGGACCGCAGCTGGCGCGGCGGCCGCAGTAGCCGGATGCAGCTGCTATAAGGGCCGAGGCATCGCGGGCCGGAAGGAGCGTGGCTGCTGGACGGGCGCCTTCGGCGACGCTATACGGGCGGGGAACTCAGTTCTCGTACTCGTCCGGGTCGAAACTGTCGTACGGATCTTCCTGTACGGATCCTGCTTCGCCGTACTCCTTCTCGTACGCGTTCTCGGCCGCGGCCCGGCGCGCCATGGCATCGGACCATGCGCGGGCCCAGATGCGCAGGTCGGCGATGGTTTGTTCGTCGAGTCCGTACGCGGCGAACTCGGTGTCGTCGATCCAGTCGGCGCCGACCAGGCGGGCCTGGAGTTCGGCGGGGCCGAAGAGGGTGTCGGGGCGGGCGTGGCGACGGCCGAATTCTTCCAGGTCGGCGGTGGTCCAGCGGTGGGAGGCGGCGTAGACGTCGATGAGGTCGCGGGCGGCGCCGCGTTCGGCGATGGCTCGGACCTTGGTGCCGATGACGTCCTGCTCGGACAGGACGGGACCGTAGGAGGTCGGGACGGTGGGGTGCCAGAAGACCTCCTTGAGGATGTCGACCTCGCACTCCTGACCGCTGTCGGGATCGGTGACCAGGAAGCGGGCGGAGAGCGGGGAAACCTCGATGGTCTCGGCCCGTCATCCGAGCCGGGTCAGACCGTCGACCAGGTAGTGGGCGATGTCGGCCATGGGGGCAGGGTTCTGGGTGGCGACGTCCAGATCCTGGCTGGGGCGGTCGACGAGCTGGTGCGCCTGGACGGCGTAGCCGCCGGTCAGCACCAGCGGGTAGGGCGAACCGAGGGCGAGGACGTCTTCGAGGAGCCGGGCGTGCAGCTCCGGCATCGGTGGTTTCTTCACGCGGCGGTGGCCTGGCCGGCTTCACGCAGCTCGGGGAAGGCGCCCTCCCAGGCGTCGCGGACGGCGGTGCCGATCAGGGTGCGCAGAGTCGGCCATAGCTCGATCAGCAGGTCGGCGTTGAGGAAGCGGCACAGGTCCTCGCGCATGCCCTCGGACAGCACCGTGCGGTACAGGCTCATCCGTAGCCGCGGCCGGTCCAGGTCGAAGGAGCGCAGCCCGGACCAGGCCACCGTCAGCGGCAGCTCGACCACGCCGTGCACCGGTCCGCGCAGCTCGTCCAGGGAGCCGGGCAGCCGCCGGACGAACTTGATTCGGTACGGGTCGGCGACGCCCGGGGCGAGTGCGACGGCTTCGGGGAGCGACATGGCGTCGATTATCCCCGATCGACGCCCGTTGGCAGGAACGGTCTGACATCCAGGCCCAGATTGCTCGGGGATTTGGTGAAGCGTGCGCAGGCTTCACCGCGAGCCTGGCCCCTGGACCCGGGGGCTTGGGGCGGCGGAGGCCAACCTCCGTGGCCGTGCGTCAAGGCGCGCTCTGCCCTGACGGTCGCCCTGGCGCCGGGGCGCCGCTGGACGTGACCGAACCGGCCGCGGCGGACGCCGGAAGCGCGCCTCGTCCGGCTCATCCTCACGGCCGCCGCCGCGCTGGACGACCTCACCGGCGATGCCTGGGACACGGTGGATGACCGGCTGCGTTTCTCTCGTGGCGAGGGTTGCGGCCTGGGCCGGACATGAACCTCAGCTGACCCGCCCCACCCGGGGTACGGAAGGGCCCGCACGGCAAGCGTCGGCAAGCCGTGCGGGCCCTTCCGCGTCATCCCCTGCTTCGCGGACGCACACGTCCTAGTGGGGTGTATCCCGCCTCCCCGGATGGGAGATGAGTGGGAGACAAGTGGGAGATGATCATGGCGTGGTGCTGCAATCAGGCGCTAGAAAATGCTCGATAGCGCTACCTGCGCGGCCCTGGTTCAGCCCGCCGACTCGGCCGCGTGCGGGCTCAGGGCACCCACGCCGACCAGGACGATGATGACGATGCCGAGCACGATGCGGTAGTAGACGAACGGCATGAAGCTCCTGGTCGAGATGAACTTCATGAACGAAACTATGTCGACGTGTCCTGAGCGGCTTTGACCTGCTGGTTTCCACCATTTTCAAGATCGAACGGTAGAGCGGTGGGAGATGGCGCCTTTCCAGTGCCCTCCCTCGCCGACCACGAACGGCGCAGCCACCTGCTTTGCAGCGGATCGGCAATCTCCAGCTCCATGGCAGGGCAACGTGCGAGTGGAGACCATCCACGCCGGCGATCTCGCGGCCCCTGCGGGTCTCCACGGCGATGCGACTGTGTCGATCTTCGTCCAGCCACTCCTTGCCGCCGTGACGAAGCAGGTACAGCCGCTTTCCGGTGTTCGTGGTCGCGGGGAACCGGCCCCTGCCCCGCGGCCAAACTGTCCGACAAGGCACTGGCCGCAGTGCGCGCCCCGGTCGCTCACCAGTCCGGATGAGATTTTCGGCAAGGGCAGGACGCGTGAGGCCGACTGGGACGACAACGGTGCCCCGGATGAGCTGATCGGCACGCGAAGAGCTGTGCCGCGGTGACCCGCATGCCCTGGCGGTCGCCGGAGGCGCTCCAGCGGTCACCGCACTCCAGCGGGCGCTGGCCGCGGTTCTGCGTCTGCCCGCCGGGTGATCCCCGCACCGGGGCACCGCTGCTCTGGCACTCGTGCCCGTACGGGGCGGTGTAGCCGGTGGTCGGGTGCACGGTCGCCTCAGGTCGTCGGTACCGTCGGCTAGCGTGCGCGGTATGCGCTACTTCAATACGGCCGGGCCGTGCGTCCCCACGCGTCACTACATGGTGTCGGCCCAGGAGCGGCTGCCCAGGGCCCGCGGGTACATCGAGCAGGGTCAGTACTTCGTGGTGCACGCGCCACGGCAGACCGGGAAGACGACGGTGCTGGCGGCGATGGCCCGGGAACTGACGGCCTCGGGCCGGTACGCGGCGCTGCACTTCTCGTGCGAGAGCGCGGAGGTGGCCGGTGAGGACTACGGCCAGGCCGAGCTGCTGGTGCTGGAGGCGATTCGGCGGTCCGCGGAGTCCGCCGGGCTTGCTGATGAGCTCGCGCCCTGCGTCTCCTGGCCCGACGCGGTGCCCGGGTCCCGGCTCACGCGGGGGCTGGCTGAGTGGGTGCGGAGCTGTCCGCGTCCGCTGGTGCTGTTCTTCGACGAGATCGACGCGCTGCGGGGGGAGAGCCTGCGCAGTGTGCTGCGTCAGTTGCGCGATGGCTTCACTGTCAGCCGTGGCGGGTTCCCGCATGCGGTGGTGCTGTGCGGGCTGCGGGATGTGCGTGACTACAAGGCGGCCTCGGGCGGGGATCCGGGGCGCCTTGGTACGTCGAGTCCTTTCAACATCAAGGTGGCGTCGCTGCGGTTGGGCGACTTCGCCGAGGCCGAGGTCGCCGAGCTGTACGGGCAGCACTCCACGCAGACGGGGCAGGATTTCACGGTGGATGCGCTGGAGCGTGCCTTCAGCTTTACCCAGGGACAGCCGTGGCTGGTCAACGCGCTGGCCCGGGAGGTCGTCGAGGAGATGGGGGTGCCGTCGGACACGCCGATCACGGCCGAGCACATGGAGGAGGCGAAGGAGCGGCTGATCCTGGCGCGTGCGACGCATCTGGACTCGCTGGCCGCCAGGTTGGGCGAGGACCGGGTGCGGCGGGTGATCCAGCCGGTGATCGCGGGCGAGCTGCTCCTGCCGACGGACACGTACGACGACGATCTGGCATACGTGCGCGACCTGGGGCTGGTCGCTCCGGACGCGCCGGTGCGGGTGGCCAATCCGATCTACCAGGAGGTCATCGTCCGGGTCCTGGGAAACAACACGGAGAGCCAGGTCGTCGACGCCCCGAGCAGCTTCCGGCTCCCGGACGGCCGGATCGACATGGACAAGCTGCTGTGCTCCTTCGCCGAGTTCTGGCGGGAGAACGGCGAGATCCTGGCCACCGCCTCGACCTACCCGGAGGCCGCAGCACAGCTGGTGATGATGGCCTACCTGCACCGGATCGTGAACGGGGCGGGTTTCATCGACCGGGAGTACGGGGTCGGCCGGCGGCGCGTGGACCTGCTGGTCCGTCAGCCGTACACCGCTGCCGACGGTTCTCGGGCGGTGCAGCGCGAGGCGCTGGAGCTGAAGGTGTGGCGCCAGGGCCGCACCGACCCCCTCGCCGAGGGGCTGGCACAGCTGGACGACTACCTGGACCGCATGGAGCTGTCCACGGGCACCCTCGTCGTCTTCGACACCCGCCCGCAGGCAGCCCCGGTCCACGAGCGCACCGCCTTCTCGCAGCAGACCACGCCCTCCGGACGCACCGTCACCCTGCTACGTGCCTGACGGCCGGGAGACCCCAGCCAGGAGCGCCCCCGGATCTTCCTCCCGTGGCCGTGTTCCCGGAGCAGCACGGGTTCGGTGCGGGAGCCGAGACCTTCGGCGCCCTGCACCGGCCGGGGCGCCGTCCGGGGTTCGCCTTCGAGCTCGGCTACGAGGTCCATGACAGGACGGTCCGGGTGGTTCAGACCTCCCCGCTAGCTCTCCCGAGCTGACCATGAGTACCTCATTGGGCCGGCCGGTCCGTGCGGCCCGCGCGATGTGGGCGCAGCATCTGCCCGATCACGTCTTCGGCTACCAGGCCCATGCCCCCTGGACCAGCGAGTTCGAGCAGCACCGCCGCTTCGCCGCCCGTCGCATCGTGCCAAGGCGTCTCGCCTGACGATGTCAGGCAGGGGGCGCAAGGCAAGCAGCTCTGTAAGTGCGCTCCCCATCTCGACGATCGACCGGCTGTGAGTTCGGGTCTGACTCAAGCATCAAGGAAGGCTGAGATCTGACTTCGGACCGCATCCGGAGGCCGAATCTGGCGCACGCACTCCGCGGCCTCCACTGGACTTCCGAATACGTTCCGAATACTATGGATCCATGACCATCGCAGCAGACCTCCCCGCGGCGACTCGGCGCTCCTCGGACCTGAGTAAGCGCTCCGCCGAGGTCTTCGCCGAGGCCGAGGACCACCCCGTGACGGTGACCCGGCGCGACGGCGAGGCTCTGGTCCTGATGTCACAGCGCGAGGCCGAGGGCCGTGCCCGCTTGCTGAACTTTGCCGCGCAGCTCATCACCGTCACCCTCGACGACCGCGGCTCGCTCGCCGAGCGGATGTCCAAGGCCTTCCCTTGGATGCTCGCGCTGTCGCCGGCCGACCGGGAGTCCTGCGCGCAGGACCTCGTCGATGCGGCGCGCGCGTCGTTCGCCACCGACCAGCCGCACCTCGCGATCGCAGAGCTGACCTCCTGGAAGGAGACGGCCACGGCCGTCGCGGCCGGGCTCAGCAGCGGCAGCGCCGGTCTGGAGTGGCTCGACGACGATGAGACCGTGGAGCGTCCCTAACCGTGGCGGCCGCCAGGAAGGGCGAGCTGGTTCCTCGCCCTCCGAAGAAGATCGAGTACGAGATCCGCTTCGCCACAGCCGACGCGCAGAAGGGTTGGCGCGACCTCGTCGCGACGATCCGCAACCCCATGACGGAGACCTGGGACTTCCTCACGCGGACGCCACTGTCCACGACGCCGACGAACTATCGGCTCAAGGGTGAGCTCGGCGTCATCGGGCGTGGCGGCGCGACCCATGAGCGGTGGCAGCACACACCGACTGCGAAGGGCACCGCGCGCATCTGGTTCTACGTCCACGAGCGCACGGTCTTCCTGGAGCAGGTGCACACGAGCCACCCGAACGAGACGAAGTAGGCCAGCTTCGCAGCGTCGCGCATCGTCGGTGAGCGCGCATCTGAGTGGGATGATCGCTGTGTGACTGCCGCGGCTGGGCACTTTGAATTCACCCGAGGGTGGCGCGGCCTTGGGAAGGGGCGACTCGACCTCCCGATCACTCCGCGGATGGGAAGCCTCTGCGTGAAGCGGCTTCGCCAGCTTGAGATCTTGAGATACGGAGCGGGCGAGAACAGCGCCAGCCTGTGCCGTTCGGAAAGCCGTCGTCGCAGGTGGCATCGGTGACGGGTCATCGGCTGGCAGCATGTCCGGGTGATCATGTCCTTGCTGTACAAGGTGACCCGAAAGTTGCTCTGCTTCCCCTCGATGCTGCTCCGCGGGGATGCGGCGAGATGGGCGCTTGGGGGCGACGACCGGTTGGCCGCGACTCCCAGCGTGTCTCGGAGCCCTGTGTCAACATCCGCTTGGTTGGTGGTGCCCGGCCCGTACGATGGCGGTATCTCGGGATGAGCAGGGAGGTGCGATGACCGCGATGTATCCGGAGTATGCGCAGTGGCTGCGCCAGGTGCGCAGCTCGATGAAGCTGCCCAAGGCGGTCAAGCTGCTGTTCGACCAGGGGCGCCTGTACATGTCGCCGGTGACGGAGGCGCACAGCGAGGCGGATGATTCGATCCGGTTGCAGCTGGCGGAGCAGTTGGGAGGGGAGTCCGGTCTGCACGTCACGCGGGACAAGGGCGTACTGCCGGAGAGGGACGGTTACACGCCCGAGCCCGATGTGCTGGTGGTCGACGCAGGTGCGCTTGGTCCGGGTGATGCCTTCGTCGACCAGAAGCATGTTCACTTCGTGGCCGAGAGCGTGTCCCGCTCGACGGTCGGGCAGGACTATGGGCGCAAGCTCAACCAGTATGCGGCGCGCGGGATTCCCACGTACCTGATCGTCGATGTGTTGACCGGGGAGTGTGTGCTCTACCAGGCGCCGAAGGGCGACGAGTACACCTCGGCGGTGCCCTACCGGTTCGGTGAGGAGATCGATTTTTCCCTCGCGGGAGTTGCGGTGACAGTGCGCACCGACTTCAAGAAGATCCGCTGAAGCCGCTTCTTCCCGGCCTTGATCCGGTGCGGTTCCCCGGCCCTGCTGGTTGGCTGGGGCCGCCGGCCCCGGCACCGCGCCGGTGTCACGTATCCCACGCTCCTCCGTTCGGCGGACCGGGCGGTTTCCGTAGCGTCCACTCGCGCTGTCCGATCGCATGCCCGGGAACCCGTGGCAAGCTGCCCCCGCCCCCAAGGCCACCGCTCGTATCTCGACCTCGCTGGTCGTGTGCGGTGGCGCTGAGTATGACTTCGATGGTGTGGGTGCGGTCCGGTACGAACTCCGGTCCGGGCGGCGTGCCAACGGCGCCGGTGCAGAGGGAGCCGTGAGCGCCGCGGCGACGACTTCGTGAGGCCCGCACACCATCCCACCTCACCTGCACGCTTCACGATGCATGGGCCGCACTGCTGGCTCGACGCACCGACACTCGCTGACAGTGGGGTGGCCCGGCCGAGCCTGCCGCCGGGCCACCCCGCGGCAACTGATCCGTCCGCCCCGGGTAGAGCCCAGAGTCCCGGCGTCGCATACTCAGGTTCACCAGTCGGGGCGAGCGATATCGGGGGAATAGTGCACGGTCGGAACAACCCCCTCCCGCCAGTATTGCTCGACTTTCGTCGTTCTGACCAACTGCCATGCCAAGTCTGCGCTGGCTGCGGCTGCCCGGGGTGTGTCAATTTAACGGCTGGTCTTGGTTGTTGAGGTTCAGTTGTTGGCCGGGGTGAGCCGCAGGGCCCCGGCGAGTGTCGGGAACATCCTGTTCTGGGGTGTTGATCTGGAGGGTGGGCCCGGGAAGCAGGTGAACACGGCACCTGTGGATCATGGAGTTCTCTACGCTTCAAGATCCACGAAGGTGCCGTGTTCGTTCCTCCATCATCCCCTGTCGCTGCCCCCGCTTGCGCGGTGCCCCGCCTGGAAGCCCTCGGCGAGGGAGCCGCCAAGGACCAAGTCCACTGCCTGGTCGCCGAGTTCGAGTCGGTCACCGATCCGAGAGGGGCGCGCGGGGTGCGCTACCGGCTCTCCTCGCTGCTGGCCCTGATGGTCTGCGCTATGACCCCGTCCGGACACGACTCGATCACCGCGGCGGCGGAGTGGTGCCGACGCGCGACGCCGGAGGAACTGGCCGCCTTCGGCCTGCCCTACCATCCGCTCCTCGGCCGCTACCGGGTGCCGAGTGAGAAGACTCTGCGCAGTGTCCTGGGACGCCTGGATCCCGGCGAGATCAGCGCGGCGGCCTATGGCTACCTTCGGCCCTTGCTGTCCCCACGGCCCCGCCGGCCGGAACCGGTCATGCCCGACGGCGGCACCGAGCGTGAACAGCGCCGGGCCCACCGGACAGCCGCCCACGCCGATCCGGTACGCATCCGGCGGCGGGCGATCGCGGTGGACGGCAAGTGCCTGCGCGGCGCCCGCCGCCCGGACGGCAGCCGGGTCTTCGTCCTGTCCGCCGTCCGTCACGGCGACGGCGTCACGCTCGCCTCCCGCGAGATCGGCGCGAAGACCAACGAAATCCCCGAGTTCGCCCCTCTCCTCGACGGAATCGACGACGCAGATCTCGCGGGGACGATCGTCACCGCCGATGCACTCCATGCCCCACGCGACCACGCCACCTACCTGCACGAACGCGGCGCTCACTACCTGCTGACCATCAAGAACAACCAACGCGCACAAGCCCGTCAGCTCCACGCCCTGCCCTGGAAGAAGATCCCCGTGATCCACCGTGACGACGCCCGGGGCCACGGCCGACACGAGCAGCGGCTCGTGCAGGTCGTCACCGTCGACGGCCTGCTCTTCCCGCACGCGGCCCAGGTCCTGCGCATCCAGCGCAGACGCCGCCTCTACGGCGCGAAGAAGTGGTCCAGCGAGACCGTCTACGCCATCACCGACCTGCCCGCCGAGGAAGCGAACGCCGCCGAGATCGCGTCCTGGGCTCGCGGGCACTGGACCGTGGAAAACACCGTCCACTGGTGCCGCGATGTCACCTTCAACGAGGACAAGTCCCAGGTCAGGACCCACAACGCGCCCGCCGTACTCGCAGCCCTCCGCGACCTGATCCGCAGCACACTCAAGCTCGCGGGTTACATCAACACCGCCGCCGGACGACGAGCCCACACCGAACGCCCCCGCGTCCTCGCCCTCTACGGCATCACATGATCAAACCGGACGATCCAGGCACTCGCCGGGGCCCTGGGGTCTCGGCCGAGCCGATCCCGAGTTTCTGGGCGACCGCCCTCAAGGCGGCCGACTCGTTCGGATAGTCATTACGGACCTCGGCGACCATACGGACCGCTCGTTTGCGCAGCTCAGGGGGATAGGAGGAGGGGCGTGCCATGACTCAATCCTTACATGGAATCGAGTCTCCACCGAACCCGGAACGGTTCACACACCGTAGAGGCGGTCCGCCTGCAAGAACCCGCCGACCATATGCGCCCTCTATTCACCTCATCGAGTTATTTACGTTGATTCCTCCACCTATCTGCTGATTGGTGCCCTGATGATGTCCGACGAGAGAACCCCGTTTCCTGGGGTCCTCCATGGACGAAAGGACATACGCATGCGAGGCAAGCAGGCGATCGGTGCGGGCATTCTGACGCTGGCCCTGGTATCCGGAGCCGGGTGGGCGGCCCAGGCCACCCCCAGTGAGTCCGCCACCGGCCAGGCCACAGCGGCCAAGGCACCGGCACGGGCCGCGGCCGTGGACGGCTATCAGATCGTCCGGCTCCCCAACGCCGACGTGCCCAACTTCCAGCGCCGGACCGTCTACTGCCCGGCGGGTAAGCAGGTCATCGGCGGCGGCGCCGAAGCCCAGGGCAACGGCGCAATCCTGGTCGGCAGTTTCCCCACGGACGACGGTCGCGGCTGGATCGCACTCGGCCGCCAGGACGGCTACTCCACCGTCGGCATCAGTGTGTACGCGATCTGCGCCAACCCCTGACCGGCAGACCCTGAGAAGCCATCCGCTTACCACTCGGCAGACTTGACCAGTCGAGCACGGTTCCTGATCGGGTGATCTCTCGGAGGCCAGGGCATAACGGCAGGGCCTCCTGGTAGCTCGGGGTTGCGATCCCAACCAGGCAGCACCACAGGGCCCCGGCGTTTGCCCGGATCGCCCCGGCCTGGGCCGGTTGATCATGCTGGCGGGCCCCGGAAGCAGATGAACACGGCACCTGTGGATCATGGAGTTCTCTACGCTGCAAGATCCACGAAGGTGCCGTGTTCGTTCCTCCATCATCCCCTGCCGTCGTTCCCGTCTCTCCGGCGCCCCGCCTGGAGGCCCTCGGCTCGGATGCTGCGCGAGGCCAAGTCCGCGGCCCGGTTGCCGAGTTCGAGCCGGTCACCGATCCTCGCGGGGCGTGCGGGGTGCGCTACCGGGTCTCCTCGCTGCTGGCCCTGGTGGTCTGTGCGATGACCCCGGCGGGCCATGACTCCATCACCGCGGCGGCGGAGTGGTGCCGACGTGCGACGCCGGAGGAACTGGCCGCTTTCGGTCTGCCCTACCATCCGTTGCGCGGCCGCTACCGGATCCCGAGCGAGAAAACCTTGCGCACCGTTCTGGGGCGGCTCGATCCCGGTGAGGTCAGCGCGGCCGGCTACGACCACCTGCGGCCCCTGCTGTCCCACTCTCCCGAGCCGCTCATGCCCGACGGCGGCATCGAACGCGAACAGCGCCGCGCCCACCGGGCGGCCGCCCGCGCCGAACCGGTGCGCTCCCGGCGCCGGGCGATCGCGGTGGACGGCAAGTGCCTGCGCGGCGCGAGGCGCCCGGACGGCAGCCGGGTCTTCGTGCTCTCCGCCGTCCGGCACGGCGACGGCATCACCCTCGCCTCCCGCGAGATCGGCGCGAAGACCAACGAGATCCCCGAGTTCCAACCCCTCCTCGACCAGATCGACGACGCGGACCTCCAGGGGGCGGTCGTGACCGCCGATGCCCTCCACGCCCCACGCGACCACGCCACCTACCTGCACGAACGCGGCGCGCACCACCTGCTGACCATCAAGAACAACCAGCGCGGCCAAGCCCGTCAACTCCACTCCCTGCCCTGGAAGAAGATCCCCGTCATCCACCGCGACGACGCCCGCGGCCACGGCCGCCACGAACAGCGTCTCGTCCAGGCCGTCACCGTCAACGGCCTGCTCTTCCCCCACGCGGCCCAGGTCCTGCGCATCCAGCGCAGACGCCGTCTCTACAGGGGCGAAGAAGTGGTCCAGCGAGACCGTCTACGCCATCACCGACCTGCCCGCCGAGGAGGCGAGTGCCGCCGAGATCGCGTCCTGGGCTCGCGGGCACTGGACGGTGGAGAACACCGTCCACTGGTGTCGGGATGTGACCTTCAACGAGGACAAGTCCCAGGTCAGGACCCACAACACGCCCTCGGTCCTCGCCGCCGTCCGCGACCTGGTCCGCGGTGCGCTCAAGCTTGCCGGGTACGTCAACACCGCCGCCGGACGCCGAGCCCACACCGAACGCACCCTCGTCCTCAGCCTCTACGGCATCACATGATCAAACCGGACGACCCGGGCAAACGCCGGGGCCCTGGGGTCGGGGGTGTGGTGGTGTCGCCCAGGGCCAGTGTGGCCGTCGGTGTGCTCGGGGTGTAGGTCGGTCAGCCGAGTGCGGGTGGGCGGTGGACGGCCACGAACAGGCCCTGGTAAGCGTCACGCCGGGGCCAGTTGACGGGCAGGTGGGCGGTCAGCTTGATCCTCGCGGTGCGGGCCAGGCGGGCGGGGACGTGGGCGAGGTGGGCGCGGAGGGTGGCGGTGGTGGCCTTGGCGTGGAAGACGGAGGTCAGGGAGCCGGCGGCCCGCAGCAGGTTGTGCGACATCGTCCACAGGGTCAGCCAGGCGGCGTTCGCCTGGAAGTGACCGGAGGGCAGGTGGGCGGGGGCGGAGGATTTTCCGTCGGCGATCGCCTGCTCGACGATCGCGTGCTGCCGGTGGTGCAGTTCTGCTTCCAGCATGCCGAAAGGGCTGTCGGCGAAGATGGGGTGGTAGCGCCAGGAGTCGAACAACTCGCCCTGCCCGGAAGGTGTGTGGGGGTTCAGGCGTCGTACCTTGCGCACGATGAGGCGGGCTGTGACCTGTTCGTTCTTCCTGCGGCCGGTGAACGTGGTGTACTCGATCTCGGCGACCTCGGCATCCGAGATCATCTCGCCGGTGTCGGGATCCACGAAGGCGTCGGGGTATCGGATCGGTGTCCAGGCGTCGTCGTCGATGCGGCCGATCGCGGTGGCGTTGGACGGGTTCATGCCCGTGGTCAGGGAGAAGTGGGCGCCGGCGGTGCGGCAGGCGGCGGCCACATCGGCGGTGTAGAACTTGCTGTCCGCGCGGACCATCCGGATGCCCGTCCCGCCGGACTCGCGGGCGATGGTCAGGGCCTGGGCCACGAAGCTCTTCGCGCCGCGGACGTCTGCGGCCTTGCCGCGGCGCAGGCGGACCGCGCCGATCACGGGCCGGGCGAGCGGGGTGGACAAGGTGGCCACGATGGGGTGCAGGGTGCGTTGTCCCTTGAGGCGGCCGTGCTCGGCGCCCTGCTTCGCGTAGCCGTGGACCCGGCGGTGGGTGGGGTCGATGTCGATGAACATGAGCTCGCCCGCGCCGGGCAGCAGCGGGGTGTGCCGGGCCGGGGAGGCCAGAAACTCGCGGTGAACCCGGTTGAGTTGCTGGTTGTGGCCATGGGTGAAGGGCCGCGGGAAGGTGCCGGGGGTCGACGGGGCGCGTATGCCGGTGAAGGCCCTCGCCATCGCGCCGTGCCGCAGCCGGTCGGCATCATCGATGGAGTCGGCACCGGCGCACATCGCGCCCAGCAGCGACATCACCTTGGCCGCCGCGTGCGCGCCACCGCTGTTGTCGGCGCCCTCGATGCGAACGCCGGCAGCGAGCTCGGGCAGCCCGGCCCGCTCGGCGAGCGCGACCAGCGGCGGCAGCCCCGCGTCAGCGATCAGATTCGGCTCGTCGAAGAGCGCGGAGACATGGACGGCGGCATGGGAAGATCGCATCTTGGAAGAGCCTTGTCATCGTGCGTGCTGGAAGCCTCAAGAACTCCCATCATTGCAGCTCACAAGGCTCTTCCTCGTTCCCGGAGAAGTTGTCCACAGATGTCAGCCGGTGGATCCGGGATCAGAACCCCAGGCTGAACGACGACGGACTCGAGTTCTACTACCGGGACTTCTACGACGGTCTCGGCGAAGAGAACATGAACAAAATCTTCGCGACAAAGCGCGCCGGGCACGACGGGCGGACCCGCATGGTCGCCGCCCACGTCAAGCCCAAGCAGTGGCTCGACGTCGGCACGGGACACGGGCACTTCCTGGCCGACGCCAAGAGGATGCTGCCGGACATCGAGTTCGACGGGCTCGACCGGACCGACGGAGTGCTGATAGCCCAGCAGAAGTGCAGGCTCCGCAAGGCGTACCAGGGCAGCTTCGTCGACCTGGCCCCCGGGTTCGCCGCCGAGTACGACGTGATCAGCATGTACCACTACCTGGAACACACCGCGGACCCCAAGGCGGAGATGGCCGCCGCGGCGGCGGCCCTGCCCTCGGGCGGGTACCTGGCCATCGAGCTGCCCGACCCGGAGTGCGCCTGGGCCAAGCTCCTCGGCAAGTGGTGGATCTCCTGGCTGCAGCCCCAGCACCTGCACATGATCCCGATCGCGAACCTGCGCGCCGAGCTGAAGTCCCTGGGGCTGACCGTCGTCTCCGAGCAGCGGGCCGAACCGCACAACGGGCAGGACGTCGTCAGTGCCGCGGTCCTGGCGATCAATGCCGGGCTGATCGGCGGGGAGGACCTGGCGTGGCGACCGGCCCCACCGACCCGCGCCCGTGCGCTGCTGCGCAAGATCACCTTCAACGCGAGCGTGCCGGTGCTGGCGCTGGCCTATCTGGTGGACCGGGTCTCCGCGGCGGTCGGAGGCGGTCGCGGTCTGTCGAACACGTACCGGGTGCTCGCCCGCAAGGCATCCTGACGGGGCGAGGGGTGGCCGGGCGGCCGGCCACCCTCGCCCCTCCGTACGCTCACCCAGTGTGCCGAACCTGTCACCCGGCATGTCGACCGCGTCGAGTCCAAGCCGGTGACCAGCAGCTTTCCGATTTCGCCGGGTGCGGGCTTGACCTTGACACCGTGACAACCTTTCTACTGTGGTGCAGGAGGTGGTCCCGATCAACACGACCAACGTGACCGCGCAGCACACCCGCTTGATCAACGCTCTGGGTGCCGGGGACTCTTCGGTCCGGCTTCAGGCGGCCCTGGCGGCCGGCTCGAACCCCGACCCCGTCTTCCTGGAGACCCTCGTCGAGCGGTGCGCGGTCGAGCCCGACTTCTTCGTGCGAGACATGCTCTCCTGGGCGCTGATCCGCCTCTCGCCGGAGATCACCCTGCCCCGCATCCGCAAGGAGCTGGACTCCGAGCGCAATCAGGCCCGCAGTCAGGCGCTGCACACGCTGTCCAAGATCAACGACAAGAGCACATGGGCCTGGATCACCCGCGACATGCCGCGCGACGCCGACGACGAGGTCGCACGGACCGCGTGGCGCGTGGCGGTCGTCCTCGTACCGGAGGACGAGAGGAAGGCCCTGGCCGAGGAGTTGGTCCTGCAACTCGGCCGCGGCGACCGCAGCGTGCAGCTGAGCTTGAGCCGGGCCTTCGTCGACCTCGGTGAGGTGATCAAGCCCGTCCTGGAGAAGGCCGCAACCCACCCGGACCCGGACGTGGCGGCGCACGCCCGTGCCACCGAACTGCTCCGCAAGAACCCGGAGACCGGCTTCGACGCGGCGATCGAAGAGGCGAAGCGCATGGTCAGGCTCGGCCCGGACCGCGCGGCCGAGGCCGAGGCGGCCATCCGGGCGGGGGAGACCCCGGAGTCCGCGGCGGCGGCCGAGCAGACCGAGCCGGCCGAGCAGACCCGGGCCGCCGAGTCCGCTGAGAACTAGGTCCTGTCTGAGATTCAGATCATGAGTTAGGTGGATCGCCTGCGCGCGGAGGCTCGGTCTTGATAGGTCATGAGTCATGGCGCGAGGCGATCTCACCGATGAGCAGTGGTCCCTGGTTGAACCCCATCTCCCGTATGCCGCGGTCGGGCCCATCCCTGATCTGCGAAAGTACTTCAACGCGGCGATGTGGCGGTTCCGCACCGGGGCTCCCTGGCGTGATCTGCCGACCGAGTTTGGGCCCTGGCAGAGTGCGTACGACCGCTTCCGGATCTGGGCGAAGCGGGGCATCTTCCAGCAGGTGATGGAAGCGATGATCGCCGAGGCTGCCGCCCGTGACCAGGTTGACATGGGTCTGGTCAGCGTGGACTCGGCAACCTCCCGCGCTCACCACCATGCCGCCGGGATGGTCCTCGATCCCGAGCAGCCGGCGGCCCTTGAGGCCGCCGCCGAAGCGGAAAAGGGGGCGGCAAGGAGGGACAACAGCCGCAGGACGGACAAGGTGATGCCCAAGGCGAAGACGAGGCACGCACCGAGCGGCGACGGATCCGCAGACGGCGCCGGGCCCGGTTGAAAGCCGCTGAACTGGGACGTTCCCGAGGCGGGCTGACCAGCAAGATCCATGTTGCGGCCGATCGCCGGTGCCGGCCGCTGGTGTTCGTCCTCACCCCTGGACAGGCGGGTGACAGCCCGCAGTTCACCGCGGTCCTCAAGCGGATTAAGGTCCGCGGCCCCGTCGGACGCCCCCGGACCCGGCCGGACGCCGTGGCCGGGGACAAGGCGTACTCCTCCCGGAAGAACCGCCGCTACCTACGCATACGCGGGATCAAGGCGGTCATTCCGGAGAAGGCCGACCAAGCCGCGAACCGCAAGAAGCGCGGCAGCGCCGGCGGCCGACCCATCTCCCACGACGCCGAGCTGTACAAGGACCGCAACACCGTGGAGCGCTGTATCAACCGGCTCCGCAACTGGCGTGGCATCGCCACCCGCTATGACAAAACCCCGCAGAGCTACGAAGCCGGACTCCATCTCTGCGGCGCGATGCTCTGGATCCGCAGCATCACACCGCACTCATGATCCGAATCCCAGACAGGACCTAGGCGCGAAGAACACGCCCGCGCGGCGTCCGAAGTCCCGACCGCTGCCGTCGGCATGCCCAGCCAGCCATGCGGAATGATAGATAACTGGTATCATTGACTCATGCTGTATAGGACTCCCACCCTCGACGCTTCAGACCTCAAGGTCCTGCACGAGGTGGACGGCCTGCGCGTGCAACTGCGTGACGCGGTGCAGCAGGCGCCGATGAAGTGGACGCAGGATCTGCGCAAGGCGCTGACCGCGAGCGCGATCGCGGCGTCGAACACGATCGAGGGCTATCAAGTCGACGCGAAGGACGTCGCGGACCTGATGGACGGCGAGCGTGAGGTCGACGCCAGCGAAGAGAACAAGGCGGAGACCCTCGCATACCAGCAGGCGATGACGTACATCCAGTCACTCCACGACGTCACCGACTTCCGGTACAGCAAGGAGTTGCTCAACGCGCTGCACTGGATGCTCCAGGGCCACCACCACCCGCTGCGCACCGCCGGGCAGTGGCGCAAGACGTCGATCCGGATCACCGCGCCCGGCGACGAGCTCGCCACCGACTACGACGGCCCCGACCAAGAGCTCGTGCCGGGCCTGATGGCCGAGCTCGTGGACTGGCTCAACGACGGCGACACCGAAGGGCACGTCCTGATCCGTGCGGCGATGGCCCACCTGAACCTCGTGAAGATCCACCCATGGTCCGACGGGAACGGCCGTATGTCCCGCTCCCTGCAGACCCTGCTGATCGCCCGCGGCGGTGTCCTCGCGCCCGAGTTCTCCTCGATCGAGGAGTGGCTCGGGATGCCCGGCAACACCTGGGAGTACTACAAGGTGCTGCGGGAGGTCGGCGGGCCGGTGTACTCGCCCGAACGCGACACCCTGCCCTGGATCAAGTTCAACCTGCGCGCCTACCACGAGCAGGCCCAGCGAGTGCAGCACCGGGTCGACCGCTCGAACCGGGTCTGGATCGAGCTGATGGAGCACGCCGAGGGGCACGGGATCAGCGAGCGGCAGGTCACGGCCCTCCACGAGGTGGCCATGGTCGGCCGGGTACGCCGCTCACGCTACGAGCGGCAGGAAGCGATCAACACCCAGCAGGCCACGCGGGACCTGCAGGCGTTGACAAAGGCCGGCGTGCTGACCGCGATCGGACAGACAAAAGGTCGCCACTACGTCGCGGGCCCCCGCTTCCCGGGGAACGTCATGGCGACCGCCCGACGCCCGCACCGCATCATCAACCCCTACGCGAACACCTAGAAGACTCATGAAGATCTTGCTGAGGGGGCGTCCGGCCGTAGGCCGGGCGGCCCCTCGGTCTATGCGGTGGCCGGGTTGATCGTCCAGGTTCCGTTGGTTCGGGTGAGTCCGAGGTTGATCAGTCGGCGGAGGTTGAGGGCGGCTGCTCGGGTGTGGAGCCAGGTGTCGTTCTTGATGGTGCCGCGGTAGCGGAGTTTGCGGTTGCCGTGCTGGACGAGCCAGGCGACGGCGCGTTCGACCGGTGGTCTGAAGCGGCGGTAGTCGGCCTGCCAGTCGGGATCGGTGGCGGCCTGGTGGCGGGCAGCGGCGAGCAGGTCGTGGTGCGGGCGGATGGTCAGGGGGCTTCACCCCGGATCGTAGACACCTTGGACACTGGACCTTGAGGGTCCAGAGGAAGAGATGTCACTGATGGTGATGAAGGTGTACTCGGCGGAGTTCAAGACGGATGCTGTCGCGCTGTACCTGTCGGACCCGAAGAATACGTTCGAGGGCGTGGGCAAGGACCTGGGGATCAGCCGGGAGACGCTGCGCAACTGGGTGCGCACCGAGCGGGGCCGCAAGGGCCACACGGCGGGCACCAGCGGCTCGCCGCGGGCGGCACAGACTGCCGAGGTAACCTCCGACGATGTGCTGATAGAAGAGAACAAGCAGCTCAGGGCCCGGATCAGGGAGCTGGAAACCGAACGGGAGATCCTGCGGAGGGCCGCGAAGTATTTCGTCGGCGAGACCAACTGGTGAGCCGTTTCCAGTTCGTTGATGATCATCGAGGCGCGTTCGGCGTCAAACGGCTGTGCCGGGTCCTGGAGGTCTCCAGGTCCGGGTTCTACCGGTGGCTGAAGGCCGCCCCGGCCCGCCTGGCGCGAGCCCGGGACGATGCCCGCCTCGCGCGGCGGATCCGGGAGATCCACAAGGAGTCCGACGGCACCTACGGCATCCCGCGCATCACCGCCGAGCTGAAGGCCGCCGGGAGCGACGTCAACCACAAGCGCGTCGAGCGGGTGATGCGCCGCATCGGCCTCCAGGGCGTGCACCTGCGCAAGAAGGTCCGCACCACGATCCCCGAGCCGGAAGCGGCCCCGGTGCCGGACCTGCTGCGGCGCGACTTCACCGCCGACGAACCGAACACCGGGTACGTCGGCGACATCACGTATCTGCCCATCGGCGATGGTCAATTCCTCTATCTCGCAACGGTGTTGGACCTGCATTCCAGGCGGCTCGCGGGCTGGTCGATCGCCGACCACATGCGCACCGAGCTGGTCACCGACGCGCTCGAAGCCGCCGCCCGCACCCGGGGCGGCAGCCTCGACGGGGCGGTCTTCCACAGCGACAACGGCGCGCAATACGCGTCGAAGGAGTTCGCGAAGGTGTGCCGCCGGCTCGGTGTGACCCGCTCGCGCGGCGCGGTCGGCACCAGCGCGGACAACGCCGCCGCGGAGAGCTTCAACGCAACCCTGAAAAGAGAGACCCTGCAAGGGAAGAGGCACTGGTCAGGAGCACGCGAGGCCCGCCTCGCGGTGTTCCGGTGGGTCACCCGCTACAACACGCGACGCAGGCACTCGGGGCTTGGCTACATCAGCCCGATCGCCTTCGAACAGCGATCAGCTACGCTGGCCTCTGCCGCATAGCAAACGGTGTCCACGCTTCAGGGGAAGCCCCCCTGGACGAACTGCGCAGGGCCCTGGCCTGATGAATGAGGTGCCTGCCGGCTGGAGGATCGTCCGGCTGGCCGACGTGCTGAGCGAACCAATGGTCAACGGCCGGTCCCCGCGCCCCGGCGAGGGCGGACTGCCCGTACTGCGCATGCCGGCGCTGCGGGCAGCGACCGTGGACTTCACCCAGTCCAAGAGCAGCGACCGCAGACGACGGCGGCCGTCGGCCGCGGCGGGCAGTGTGTTCGATGCCGACGAGGAAGTCGGCGGGGATCTTGCCGCGGTGGACTGGGCCGGGACTCACCTCGGGCCGCAGAGTCTGCAGCTGGACCGGGCGAAAACCACCTTCTTCTCCAGCATCAGCCACGAGTTCCGGACCCCGCTCACCCTGATCATGGGGCCGGTGGAAGAGCTCCGCACGCGGTTCGACGGGGGCGACTCCCGGGCGCCCGACGAACTGGAGGCCTTCCACCGCAACGGCCTCCGACCGGGCAAGCTCGTCAACAGCCTGCTGGACTTCTCCGACTCTGCTGCTCAATTCGGCGAGCGATCACGTGCCATGCTTTCAGGGCTCGGCCGCGCCCGGCCTGCCTGCATCTGCGACGCGCTCTGAAGGCCGTATCGGCACGGCGTCATCACGCCGGGTAATTGCGCAGCAGAGTCTTCTCCCGTATCAAAGTCGGCCGGATACAGGCCAGATACGAGCCGGTTGACCTGTCGGCGGTCACCGCCGAGTTGGCCAGTGTCTTCCGCTCCGCGGTGGCCAGGGCCGGTCTTGCCTTCGAGGTCGACTGCCCCTCGCTGGACCAGCCGGTGCACATGGATCGGAGCATGTGGGAGAAGGTCGTCCTCAACCTGCTCAGCAACGCGCTGAAGTTCACCTTCGAGGGTTCCGTCCGCGTCTCGGTCCGCGCCGATGGCGGTCATGCGGTGCTCACGGTCGCCGACACCGGCATCGGGGTGCCCGCCGAGGAGATGCCCAGGCTGTTCGAACGCTTCCACCGGATCGAGACCGCCCGCTCCCGGTCCAACGAGGGCAGCGGTATCGGCCTGGCTCTGGTCAGGGAGCTCGTGGGACTGCACGGCGGCTGTCCCGGATACCCCATCAGGGCAGTGGCGCCCCGGCTGGCCGCGTGTCTTGCCCCTCGAGGTGGTGAAGGGCGGTGTCGAGAAGCTGTTCGAGGGCGGCCGCGGTGTCGTCTGGCAGCCGGTCGTGCAGCCTGGAGTGCTCGGCCGTGGCCGCCGCCAGCACTGACCGCGCGAGCGCCTCGCCCTCGGAGGTGAGCTGCACCCACGTGCTACGGCCGTCGTGGACGTCCGCCTCCCGGTTGACGTACCCCGCTTGTGCCAGCCGGAGGATGACGTTGCTGGTGCCGCCGGAGGACAGCCCGCAGGTCGTGGAGAGGCTGGTCGGCCTCAGCCGGTGGTCCGGGGTGCCGAAGAGGGTCAGCAGCACGTCCGCGTCGGCTGTTGTCAGGCCGGCGTCGGATGCGGCATGGCGGGTGGCCGCGTTCACCACCTGCGCCAGGCGGGCAGCCTTCTGGGCCAGCCGGGTCAGCGGAATCACGTGTCCGGCCGGGGCGGTGTTGTCCATCTCTCTCCTTCCGTGCCACGAAACAGCGCAGTCGCGCGTGCGCACCGCACCGACTCACTACAGCACCGCGCCGCCAGGGTGGAACGGCGGTCGGCCACTGGCACGGCTCCGGCGAACGGGAGGCAGGGCTGCCGGACGCGTCGGCACGGCGCACGACGGGCGTGCCGCGAGCTGTCGAGCGCACATCCGCCCGCGAGCGGGACGGCCGAGCCGCGCAACGACCGATTGATGGTCGTCGCATCCCGAGATAT